>CAMMWP010000021.1 GCA_946500615.1 uncultured Clostridium sp.
TACACTTGATGTTAGTTTTACAAACTATATTTTACTTTTACAATTTACCATTTTTTTTTTGACAATTTTTTACTCTTAGAATTGATAGCTTTTTGAGCACCATTTTATATGAATTTCTATCATTATTTATATATTTTTTGTTCATATTTTTCAAATTCAATAAACAATATTATTTCAAAGGACATGGTATGAAATATTCTCTTCTATATATTTTAGATCTTTAATACTTTTTTAACATATGACGCGGGCTTTAAAATGTTATAGATAGAGAAAATGTTTAAGAAAGCCCGCTATTGTTCTTGTATAGGAAAAATCGAGTTTTTCCTATACAAGAACATCGCTTCGCTCTAACAATTGCACACAAATTTTGACTTACGTAAAATTTGGCGCCGAACAATAACGCGGGCTTTAAAATGTCATAAATAGAGAAAATGCTCAAAAAAGCCCGCTATTGTTCTATTATTATTTAATAGTGATATATATATTATTTACAAGACCTGTTTCTTCGTCATATTGCAGTTTTACAGAAAAACGATCATATTGATTTTGGTTTAAAATATTTATAAATCTTTCTATTTTTTCTGTATTTCCTTCATCTCTACTAATTTCCACTTGGTATTCCAATGGGATTTTTTCAGTTTCAGAATATGTTTGTTCTTGATATTTTGATACCGTAATATTTTGTATATTGTCTTTTTTTAGATTTAATAATTCAATAATTCTTTCTTTATTTATATTATCTCCTTCAAAAAGTTCAAAATCAGAATTAAATCTAATTCTTTCTGCTTCTGTTATCATTTCATTAGATATCTTTTCCAAATCCTCTTCTAAAAGATTCATTTCTATCAACATATCTTTTAACTTCTGAAACGAAACTACTTGTTCTATTTTATTCAATTGTCCTGCTATATTATTCTGAATATTGTTTCTTACATTTTCTGCTTGTTCCTCTGTAAGTTTTTCTATTATAATATTATTCTCATTTTCTACTAGCTCTTCTTTTTCATCAAATGTTTCAACTATTTCCATTGTATTTTTTATTGTCACTGTTAAATCATTTGTTCCTACATTCCTTGTAATCATACATTCATTATTCACTACAGTTGCGTTTTCCATTTTCTGATTTATAGTAATTTCATTTGCATTTTCGTCTCCTTCTTCAACTGTATTGTAAGTTATTTTTATTTGTTTATCGTTTTCATTAGAAGTTCTTTCTATTTTTAAATCAAAACTATTTTCTTTTTTACCTTCATCAATTTTTTTGTTTCCTAATACATTTATAAAATTATTTTTATCTGTATTAAGAATATCTAATCCTATAAAATATTCTTCTGTTTCAATCGCTAAACTGATTGCCTTTCCATTATTTTCATAGATGGTAATTGTTCTTTCTTCATTACCAATATTAGAATCTTGAATTGTTTCTATTTTATCTTCTATATCATTTATAAAAGTTTGCTGTATATTAGAAATATTTGTATTTTGTAATAAGTTATTGTATTTATCCATTACATTATCTATATTTTCTAATTTTGATAAAATTATTTCTTCTTGTTTCATTTCTTCCAATATTTTAATATATATATGATTAAATTGCTCTTTGGTAAGTGTAACACTATATGCATTTGTATGATATCTTTCGCCTCTTATTTTTAGCACGATATCTTTTTGTTTCAAATATTTTGCATTTGCCATGTTATTTACAATAATTTGCATATATTTATTTTGTAATGTTTGCCATTCTTCAGATGTAATTTTTATTATCTCTTTATAATCTGTATTTACTAAATCATAGATTTCTCGAATTGGATTATCATTTTGTTCTTGAATATTTGTCGATAAATATTGTTTTATTCCATTTAATCTAATTCCAGAAACATTTTCTTGTTCTATATATTCAATACCTGCCAATATCTCTTCATCTTTCATCATCTTTACATCTTGATAGTGATAACCTGTATTTTTTTCAATATTTCCTTTTATATTCATCTGAAGCTGGCTCATTTCATTTCCAATATTCCCCTCTTTATGATAGGTTGCCGTTATATTGGTATTTGAAGATATCTTATGATTGTTTAAAGCTTCTTCAATTTCATTTGTTTCTTCTTGTAGAATTGGCTGTGCATTTTCCAACAATTGACTTACATACTTACTAAACAATGTGGAATTGGATTTAAACATATCTGTAGATGTGTACAGTATATAAGCAATTACAGATAATACTATGACTATACTTAATATAATTACTAGCATTATGGTTCTTCTTTTCTTTCTTGGCATCATCATATGTTTTTCCTCCCTTTACTTTATCCTCTGCTTCATAGCTTCATATATAATTATTCCCGTAGAAACAGATGCGTTTAAAGATGTAATTTTTCCTCTCATTGGTATTTTTATTAAAAAGTCACAATTTTTCTTTACTTTGTCACTAATTCCATCCCCTTCATTTCCTATGACAATTGCTAAAGACCCTGTTAAGTCTTGATTGTAATAATATGTATCTGTATTTATGTCTGTCCCACAAATCCATAATCCTTTTTCTTTTAGTTTTTCTATTGAATCTGTTATATTGGTTACTCTAGCAATTTTCATATGTTGAACTGCACCTGCTGATACTTTACTTACTGTACTGTTTACTGATGCGGCTCTTCGTTTTGGAATGATAATTCCATGCACACCTGCTGTTTCAGCTGTTCTTATGATTGACCCTAAATTATGTGGATCTTCTATTCCATCTAATATCAATATAAATGGATCTTCTTTTAATTCTTCCGCTCTATCTAAAATATCTTCAATTTCACAATATTCAAAAGGCGGTACAATTGCAATGACACCTTGATAATTTTGATTTTGCGCCATTTGTTCCATTTGCCTTTTATCTTTTTCTACAAGAATCACTTTTCTTTCTTTTGCCATGCTAATGATTTTATTGATTGAACCATGTTTTTCCCCTTTTGTGATAAATATTTTGTTAATATCTTTACCACTTTCCAATAGTTCTATTACCGCATTTCTTCCTTCTACTTGATCATCAAATGTTTTGGGATAATCAGGTTGCTCCTTTATTTTATGTTCTTTTCTACTCATATTTTATTTTCTCCTTTATAAAATATTATTCATCATCTAGTTTCAAAACACTCAAAAATGCTTCTTGTGGTATTTCCACATTTCCAATTTCACGCATTTTCTTTTTACCACGCTTTTGTTTTTCTAACAACTTCTTCTTTCTCGTAATATCTCCACCATAACATTTTGCTAACACATCTTTCCTCATAGCAGATATGGTTTCTCTTGCAATAATTTTTCCTCCAACAGCTGCTTGAATTGGAATTTTAAATAATTTTCTTGGAATAACGGTTTTAAGTTTTTCTACCATTTTCTTTCCTCTATCATAAGCGCTATCTTTATGAACAATAAAACTTAATGCATCTACTGGTTCTCCATTAATATAAATATCTAGTTTTACTAGACTTGATCTTCTATATTCTTTAAACTCATAATCTAAAGAAGCATATCCTTTTGTTTTTGATTTCAAATTATCAAAGAAATCATATATAATTTCATTTAGTGGCATTTCATAGATTAATGTCACTCTATTCTCATCTAAATATTTCATATCTATATAGATACCCCTTCTTCTTTGACATAATTCCATGATATTTCCTACATATTCTTTTGGTGTTAGAATATTTGCTGTTACATAAGGCTCTTCTATATAGGATATTTCTTGTGGTGTTGGCAATTCTTCTGGATTATATAGTTCTATTACGTCTCCTGTAGTTTTATAGACTTTATAAATAACAGATGGTGCTGTTGTAATCAATCCTAAGTCAAATTCTCTATCAATTCTTTCTTCGATGATTTCCAAATGTAATAATCCTAAAAAACCACAACGGAATCCAAATCCTAATGCTACTGATGTTTCTTGTTCAAATTCTAAAGCTGCATCATTTAGTTTTAATTTTTCTAACGCCTCTTTTAAGTCTTCATATTGACTACCATCTACTGGATATAATCCACAATATACCATCGGTGTTACTTTTTTATATCCTTTTAATGGTTCATCTGCTGGATTATCTTTTAACGTAATGGTATCTCCTACGTGAATATCTGATAAACTTTTGATACTGGCTGCAATATATCCTACCTCTCCTGCTTTTATTTCTGATACTGGCATATAAGAACCGGGAATAAAATATCCTACTTCTGATACTGTAAAGGTTCTGTTTGTTGCCATAAGTTTGATTTCATCTCCCACTTTTACTGTTCCATCCATAACTCTTACATAAGCTACTGCACCTTTATAATTATCATAATACGAATCAAAAATTAAGCATTTTGTTTTGGCATTTTCATCTCCATTTGGTGCTGGTAAGTCTGTTACAATTCTTTCTAATACCTCTTCTACATTTAATCCTGTTTTTGCTGAAATACATGGTGCATCTTCTGCTGGTATACCAATAATATCTTCAATTTCTTGTTTCACTTCATCTACTCTTGCATTTGGTAAATCAATTTTATTTAATACAGGCAATATTTCCAAATTATTGTCAATGGCTAAGTATACATTTGCTAGTGTTTGTGCCTCTACCCCTTGACTGCTATCTACTACTAAAATCGCTCCATCACATGCTGCTAAACTTCTAGATACTTCATAGTTAAAGTCTACATGTCCCGGTGTGTCTATTAAATTAAAGGTATATTCTTGTCCATCTTTTGCTTTGTATATCATTCTAACGGCTTGTGATTTTATTGTTATACCTCTTTCTTTTTCAATTTCCATGTTGTCTAGTACTTGACTTTCCATTTCTCTTTTAGACAATACGCCTGTCATTTCAATTAGTCTGTCTGCTAGTGTTGATTTTCCATGATCTATATGTGCAATGATACTAAAATTTCTAATTTTTGCTTGTCTGTTATCCATGTTTCCTCCATCTTTTTTTAATCATTGTCATTTTAACATACATTAACAGAAATCTCAATACTTTCTATTTCTTATTCCTTAATTTTCCATTGTTTCAGTTATAGTTCTGTTTGTAGTGATACTATATATTATATCCTTCATATAAATTATATACATTTTGATATCCCAATTTTTTTAATACTTTTTGTGCTTTTTTGCTTCTTCCTCCCGAACTGCAATATACAACTATCGTATCATTTTTATTTTTTAACTTATTTCCTGCTTCTCTTTTGATTTCATATTCTGGAATAGAAATAGCTCCGATGATGTGTCCTTCTTGATACTCTTGTGGACTTCTTACATCCACAATAATAGCTCCATCATTTTGAAATTGTTTTAATTGTTTTAATTCAATGTCATTTTCTTGTATTTGTCTATTCCATTTATTTTTTATTATATTTTTTAATTTACGCATCATTTTCTATATCCTCCATTTTAGCTTCTTATATCATTTGATTGCTTTTCTCCTTCTATCATCATTTCATATATATTTTTGTATTTTCTTCAGATTTTTTGTCTTCTATATACTATATTCTATGAAAATGACAGTTGTTCTGTTATAGGAAACACTATGCAACTTTTAAGTTTCCTAACGCAAAAGAACAATAGCGGGCTTTTTTAACATTTTCTCTGTTTATGACATTTTAAAGCCCACGTTATTGTTCGGCGCCAAATTTTACTTTAGTAAAATTTGTGTGCAATCGTTAGCGCGAAGCGATGTTCTTGAATAGGAAAAACTCGATTTTTCCTATTCAAGAACAAATCGGAAAGCCTTAACATTTGTGCAATCTTTAACTTTTCTATTTGGCTTTCCGTAAATTTGTTCAGCGCCAATTTTACGTATGTAAAATTGTGTGCAATCGTTAGCGCGAAGCGTTTTTTATACAATAGGAAAGGATTGCTTTCCTATTGTATAAAATAAATGTGTTTTATTTTCAAAACAAAAATCAAACATTTTCTTACCCCATCAAGCATTATACAAAATTTGTTACTATTGAAATTTGAAGTTATCCACATATTTTATTTTTATCCACAGTTCTTTTATTGTATAATTCTACAAATTCTACACTTATTTTACTTTTTTCTGATGACGTTCTGTTTACATTTTTATTTCAAATATATACATTTTATCTTTCAAAACTTGCTATTTTTTCATGTTTTTATTCATTTTTCTCACATATTCATCATTTTTCGCAACATTCTATTACATTCTTTTGTCATATTGATGACAAATTGATGATAATTCTAACATTATGTATATCTTTTTAACTATTCTTTTGTCATATTTATCCACTTTCTTTAACTGTGGATATTGTGGATAACTTTGTGAATAACTGAAATTACTATTTTTCCGTTCACGAGTTGTTCACATTTATTTTTCTTTTTGTTCTTTTCTTTATTTTTGAAGTATTTATTTTTTTGATTATGTGTACCAATTATATAAAAATAAATTTGTTCATTTTCACTTTGTGCTGCGAAGCATTTTTTGTACAATAGGAAAGGATTGTACAAAAAAATAGTTTCACAACATTTTTATGCTATGAAACTATTAATAATTGTATATTCTCTACCTACTAACGCCTTCTCATGATACTTCTTAAATTTCTATATCTTCTACACATGTATCTTTTTTAAAAAAATATCCAATAAATTGCTAATATAATCTCTAAAATCGTAATCAAAGGCAATCCAACGATAAACTGCAATTTTTGTGTTTTATGTCTAAACGTATACATTCCTGCAATGGTTCCTATTCCTCCTCCCAAAGCCGTTATAATAAATAATGTTTTTTCTGGAATTCGCCATGCTCCTTTTTTTGCCTTTTGTTTATCTATAAACATAATCAGAAATCCAATAATATTAATCATTATGAAATAAATAATGATATTCCTTGTCGAAAATATTTCTTGTATCGACATTGTATTTTCAAACATTTTCTATTTTCTCCTATACTATAAATTAAAATCTAAATAAGCATATTTTTTTGGTTGATAATTCAAAAAGTTATTAATATCTTGTTTTGCATTTTCAGAGATTTTGTCTATCCTCACATATTGATTCCCTTCTTCTACAAGAGGAACAATATATCTTTGTTTTACTTTTATATTAACACAATACTTGTCCATTATTAACTCATTACTTTCTTTAATTTGAGTAGCTTCTTCCCACTTTTTAAAACAATTTGCCACATTTTCTATTGGACAATTCTCTATTTTTTCAATAATTTCTTTTTCACTCAATGTATATAAATCTTTTTTTGTAACTAAATTTTGTTGGTACATCTTTTTTACAATATCTGCAATCAATTGCATTGAATATTTTGTTTCATTACCTACATATACACAAGACAACTTACTCATTGTTTTTACAAATTTTTCAGCAGGTTCTTTATGTTTAAATCCTAGTTCTTGTATTCCTTCCTCATTTTTTTGGACTTCAATATCTTGATAGATTTCTTTTACTGTGGATAAATCCCATATTTTTTCTCTTACACCTAATCCATTTGATAGAGTATATTCTAGTCTATCTGCTGAAAGTTGTGGGGTTTCATTATCTGCAATTGGATATATATGGTAATCACATACTTCCTCTATTTTGATGCCATCTCTATTTAATAAATCCATAATTTCTTTTGAATTTTGTATAATTTGTGTTGTTAATTCCTCTGTTGATTCTTGTTTTTCGTGATCCCCATTCATAAAATCGATACAATGCTTAAATACGGGAGTTGCTATATCGTGAAATAAACCTGATAACGTCTGCTTTTTGTCCTTTGTAAAATTCCATACGATAAGTGCAACTGCTATACTATGATCTAAGCTAGAATACCATATTTCGTTAAACATTTTTGAATATATTGTTCCTGATGTAACACTAATTTTAGCTTGTTTTTGCATTTCTGGTGTATTTATGTATTCATTTAAAAATGTTGGAAATTCTGGTGATAAAATTTTAAAATACTCTTGCAAGAGTTTTGGTAATTGTTCAGTATATATATTCATTTCTTTTTCCTCCTTGCTTTTTATTTTATACAATCTTTCATATATTGTCAATTTTTCCTATAAAACTCTTTATTTTTTTATTAACTTATGATATACTGTGTACGATTTTAATCATCAAAAGAAAAAGTTTAGGAGGAGTAAATTATGGAATTTAATAGATGTAGTAGATGTGGAAGTTTTTATATATCACAAGGCAACGTTTGTCCAAAATGTAGTGCTAAAGATGGTATGGAATTTTCTAATTTTATAAATTATATACAAGAAAATGGTTTAGATGATTCTTTAGACAAGATTTCTGGTCAAATTGGTGTCTCAGTAAAAAATTTAAATAGATTTTTAAATTATGAAGATTTCAAACCATATAAGCCAGAAAAAAATCAAAAAAATACGATTGGAAATATAAAATTAGATTAATTTATTTTAAAACGGAATCTTCTCCGTTTTTTATTATACAATAGGAAACAATATGAAACTTTAAGTTACTTAGGCTCAAAGTGAAAATAAACAATAAGTTTTATTTTCAAAAGAAAGTAACCCTTTCCTATTGTATAATAAACGCTTCGCGCAACAAATATACATAATTTTACTTACGTAAAATTGGCACAGAACAAATTTACGGAAAGCCTAAGCAAAATTTAAAACCTAACCTTGTTGTATACGGAAAAATCTTATATATGGTATGTTATAAATGAAAGGAATGAATTTAATGAAAAATGTTTTTGATGTTTTAGACGAAAGAGGATATGTCGAACAATTAACACATCCAGAAGAAATTAAAGAATTGTTTAGTAAAGAATCTGTCCCTTTTTATATTGGAATTGATCCAACTGCTGACAGTTTACATGTAGGTCATTTTGTTTCTTTAATGGTTGCTAGCCATATGCAAAAATATGGTCATAAACCTATTATTTTAGTTGGTGGTGGTACAGCAACAATAGGTGACCCTTCTGGAAAAACAGATATGAGAAAAATGTTATCTAGAGAAGAGATTAATCACAATGTGGCTTGTATCAAAAAACAAGTAGAGAAATTCGTAAGTTTTGAAGGTAAAAATGCAGCCATCATTGTTAATAATGCAGATTGGTTACTAGATTTAAAATTCGTTGATTTTGTTCGTGAAATTGGTAGTTTATTTTCTGTAAACAAAATGCTTTCTGCTGAATGTTATAAGCAACGATTAGAAACTGGATTAACTTTTTTTGAAATGAGTTATATGCTAATGCAATCTTATGATTTTTGGTATTTGTACAATAAATACGGATGTAAGCTAGAGATGGGTGGAAATGATCAATGGTCAAATATCATTGGTGGTGTCGAATTAATTAGAAAAATTGGCAAAGATGATTCTTATGGTTTAACTTTTAAACTTTTAACAACCAAAGAAGGTAAGAAAATGGGTAAAACAGAAAAAGGTGCTTTATGGTTAGACCCTAATAAAACATCCCCTTATGAATTTTATCAATATTGGAGAAACATTGAAGATAGCAGTGTTGATACTGTTTTAAAAATGTTAACATTTCTTCCTATTGAACAAATTCATGAATTATCAAATTTGAAAGATGAAAAAATAAATGAAGCAAAAAAGGTGGCTGCTTACGAAATTACAAAGCTTATTCATGGTGAAGAAGAAGCTAAAAAAGCAGAAGAAGCTTCTAATGCTTTATTTAATGGAAATGGAAGTTTAGAAAATATGCCTACTATAAAATTAGATTCAACAACAATTTCATTAGTAGATGCTATTATAAAATCAAATATCGCCCCTTCTAAAGGACAAGCTAAGACATTAATTTCACAAGGTGGTATTTCTTTAAATGATATAAAAATTTCTGATATAAATTATTTACTTTCTGAGCATGATTTTTCACAAGGGTATGCTATTTTGAAAAAAGGAAAAAAAGTATTTTATAAATTAGAAAAATAAATATGGTTTATAAAACTAATGCAGGAAGAAAATTTTTGCCCACCTAAGTTTTATAAATTGAGAACAATAGCGGGCTTTCTTAAACATTTTCTCTGTCTATAACATTTTAAAGCCCGCGTTATTGTTCGGCGCCAATCTTACGTATGTAAAATTGTGTACATCTGTTGCGAAGCATTTCCTTCTATCTACTTTTTTGTACAATTTCTACAATATCTGCAATATATTCTCCAATAATTGGTATATTTAAAGCAACAATTTTTTGTAACAAAATAATCAAAATTGCAGTGATTATTGTTACCCCTATACCAATTCCTACGCCTCTAAAAATTCCTGCAATTAGGTTTCTTTTTATAATTTCTTTTTTACTTCCCAATATATATGTCCATTCCTCAATATTGGATTTTTGAAATGCTTCTATCAAATGATTGATAGAAGTATTTAATATTTCTATTTGCTTACTTTTTATTTTATTAAAAAATCTTAACATAAAAAATCCACCTTATTTATAGAGTGGATTTTTTATAAAATTTTATACCTTATTTTTAATTTACATTTTCATTTAAAATTATATTTTGGTCTTTATTTTTATTCGTTGTGGTACTATTTTCTATATTTATATGATTTGTGTTTTGTGTATTCTCTGTATTATCTGTGTGAGAACTTTCTTCTTTTCTCATTTTTTCCAATGAGTCAATTAATGTTTGTAATCTTTCGATGTCACTTCCCATCATTTCCCAATCACTATTATTGGTTGAATCTTTTAAATTCTGATTTGCTTTAATAATGGAATCAATAATGCCATCTATATCTTCTGTGTTTTCTATCTCTATGTCTACTGCATAATTAGAAAGTAGATTTTTTAAAGCTTCTTGCATTGTATCTCCTATTGCCACCTTATTTCCTGAAGCTACAATTACTTTTTTCAATATTGGTATTTCTGACTCATTAATCATTGTTTGATAAACTGGTTCAACATACAATAATGTATTTTCTATTGGCACAATAATCATTTCTTTTGTAATTCTTGTACCTGTTGTTTCTAGAGTTTCTAGTTCTGAAGATATTGCTTCATCTTCTTCTATTTGTTGATCTAATTGCATAGGGCTAACAATATTACTATCTGGTGAAAATTTGCATAATTTAAGTTTATTTTCTCCATTTTCTGTTGTTCCTACTAGATATGAAATTAAATTTTGTCTACCATTTTGTGTATATATTTGAATTAATCCTAATTCTTCTCCATTATTATTTTTTACCATTGTATAATATGGCTTCAAATATGTTCCCGATGATTTTGTTGTATTTAGATTATTGTATTTAACAAAATCCCATAAATCGTCTGATCTGTATAATACATCTGGCTTCACATTATGATATACTTTTAGAATTTCAGCTTGCACATTATATAAAAATTCTGGATATACAAAATGTTCTGAAATATCTTCTGCTATTGGTTCATCTAAATCTACAAATAATGTTTTATATATATTTCTATATGCCATAGCAATCGGATCTGTTCTATCTGTAATATAATATTTCATCGTTCCGTCATAAGCGTCTATGATAACTTTTACAGAATTCCTTATATAATTAATATCTCTTGTTTCTCCTTCATGCTCGATTTCTGTATATTGTGAGTATGGATAACTACTTGATATTGTATATGCATCTAAGACCCAATATATTTTTCCGTCTTCTCCTATAACTGTATATGGATTTTCATCATACATTAAATATGGTAATGCTTTTTTTGCTCTTTCTATTATATTTCTGTTGATTAATATTTTACTATCTTTTGTCATTTCTGTAGAAAATGCTAGATTAATATCTCCTTTATAAATTCCTAAAACTATCCTATCTAAAAAGTTTAATTGTAATCCTGCCTTTCCGTCATAGCTTGATGTTACATCATTTCCATTTTCGTCTGTATAATCATATTCTTGTTTATTTTTTGTATTTGTAGCTACATTTGCATTATCATCTGTACTAAAATAAATTCTAGGCTCTGTTATTTTGATAACTTCATCTTTTCTTGAAACATCTTTTTGTATATATTCTACATTTCCTGTTTCTGTACTTTCTGTTGCTGATGTTATAATTTCTCCATATCCATGTGTATATTCATATGTTTTATTACTATAGGTTCTATCTGAACTTGTAATTTCTCTTGGAGATATATATACAATTTTTTCTTCTTCGCCTATTCTATATTTTGCTAAATTTGCACTTCTATATGTATAATATCCTGTACTTGTTTGATTGTTTTTTAATGTTGTTAAAACTGCATTTTTACTTATAATAGGAATATTATTGACAACATTGTTGTTCACATTTAATTCTTGTTCTGTAACTGTTCCCGAATATTCTATGTTTTTTTCGTCTATTTCCAATCCGTAAGCATTTTTGGTATTTTCGATATTTTGGGCAATGTATGTTTTTTCTTTGTCTAATTCATTTGAATTTACATAAATTAAATCAAATCCAATCATAACTATAAATAGACATACTAAATAAATTGGTATAATAGCCAAATTTTTTAAAACTTTTGCTGTGTTTTCTTTTTTAAAACTTTTTAAAGCTCGATAAGCAAATATAACGATAATAAAAGCAAATAAAATATATCCCCATAATTTTATAGTAGCTTCTGTTATACCTGCACCTGTGATTTCTATATTGTCATCAATTGTCAAAATTTTTCCAAACATTAAATTTTGTGTTCCTAAAATGGTAATAATGGCTACACCTATAATGATGAATAATACATTTCTTGTTAATTTTTTCATGAATAGGCTTTCTTTTAACATTTTGCTATCTACTCCATCGAAATATCGATTGAATACTATAATATAGTAAGTTGCCATGTAAATTGTTAGGGCTATGACAATTCCTAAAAAGTAATAGGCAAACATTTCAATGACTGGTTTTTGAAATATATAATAAGCAATATCTAATCCAAAAATAGGATCTGTGATTCCAAATGATGTATTTCCTATCACTAACATAATCTTTTGCATCATAATATCTGACATAATTACACTTGCAATAATTGAAAAAACTAATGCTATCGATTTGTTTACTAATCTTGGCATGTCTACTTTTTCATTTTCAAAAAATGCTTTTAATCCCTTTTTGATCCCGCGATTGGTCATATAGATGATAAAAAATAGAAATACAAAATTAATAGCCATAATAGAATATCTATATGCAATATTTGTCCAAAATACAGTTACATAGTTTTCTCCCAATTCTAGATATTCTAAATAACTTCCTCTAGCTTGTATATATGTAATAATGGCAAATACGAAAATGAATAATATAACTAATATCATCCTTACTTTGCTCTTTTTCTTTGGTTTTTCTTCAGTGTTTATTTTTGTTAATTCTTCTTGTTTTTGTTCTTCCAATATAACTCCTCCTTACTTTCGCTATATCTCTTTGTGGCTTTTTAAATAATTGCTTTCACGAATTCTTCTGCATTAAAAATTTCCATATCATCAATTTGTTCTCCAACACCAATAAATTTTACTGGAATTTTGTTTTCTTCTACAATGCCTATGACTACCCCACCTTTAGCTGTACCATCTAACTTGGTAAGTACAAGTCCTGTTATATCCGCTTCTTCTTTAAATGCTTTTACTTGTGATATGGCATTTTGACCAGTTGTTCCATCAATTACTAGTAAAACTTCTTTGTCAGCTTCACTCATTTCTTTATTAATAACTTTTTGAATTTTGTTTAATTCATCCATCAAGTATTTTTTATTATGAAGTCTTCCTGCTGTATCTACAATTAGAACATCTGCATTCTTTTCTTTTGTTATCTTTATGGCATCATATACAACAGATGCTGGATCTACCCCTTCTTCTCTTTTTACTATATCTGCTCTTGAACGTTTTGCCCAAATCTCTAATTGTTCTACTGCTGCTGCTCTGAATGTATCTGCTGCTGCTACAACTACTTTTTTTCCATCTTT
This sequence comes from uncultured Clostridium sp., assembly GCA_946500615.1. Taxonomy (GTDB): domain Bacteria; phylum Bacillota; class Clostridia; order TANB77; family CAG-508; genus CAG-269. The sequence goes on from CAMMWP010000021.1 coordinate 13,860, forward strand.
TGCTAATCGATTGGCTATTTTTCCAATAGAAGTTGTTTTTCCTACCCCATTAACCCCAACTACTAATATGACTGATGGTTTCGTGTTTAAGTGTAAGTTGATATCTGTTATTTCTAATATTTTTTGCATTTCTTCTCTTAATGCTTTTTTGACATCTTCTTCCTCTTCAATTTTTTCTTTTTTGATTCTTTCTCTTAAGTTATTTATAATTTTTATTGATGTGTCCATTCCTATGTCTGACATAATTAATATTTCTTCTAATTCTTCTAAAAAGTCTTCATCTACTTTTCTAAAACTACTAAATACATTACTGATTTTTTCATCAAATGATTTTTTTGTTTTGTTTAACCCGTTTTTTAATTTATCAAAGAATCCCATAACATTTTCCTTTCTTTTATACTTTTTTATTTTCTTGTGTTTTTACTTTTATTATTTTACCATATTTCTTTTGATTTTTCCATTATTTTCAATATTTTATTTGATTTCTCATAAAATCGTTGTTACTATGGCAATTACTAGAACAATAGCGGGCTTTTTTAACATTTTCTCTGTTTATGACATTTTAAAGCCCGCGTCATTGTTCGGCGCCAAATTTTACTTTAGTAAAATTTGTGTGCAATCGTTAGAGCGAAGCGATGTTCTTGAATAGAAAAACTTGATTTTTCCTATACAACGAAAAAAGCCAGCATTACGCTGGTGTATTTTTCGGCCACATAAAAATCAAATTAAATAGTTACCTAATTTTTATTTTGTAAATGCATCGATGAAATCTTTTACGCATATACATTCCATTCCTGCATGACTATTCTTGAATACTTTAACATCTCCAAGAATATAGTTGATTTTAGTCGGAAGCCCATAATGCTGCTCTAATCTTCCTGAGTTTGTGTCATCCCAGCGGTATATTATAACCATTATGAAAGCCGCTATAGCTCTCCTAATCTCTGGAAGCTCATTTGCGTATTGGGTTTTCATATTCCCGCTTTCATCTTCATAACATACCCGCGTTCTTTCAAGTCCTATAATTTTAATGCTTCGATATAGCCGCTCGGCTTCGGCAACTAATTCGAATTCATCAATTTTTTTATGACCTTTTGGGTTTAAGTTTATCAGATTTTGAATGTTCACTCTTCTTTCATACATATTCATTACCTCTCTTTTAAGATATGTGGCTAGTTGCATTTTACAACTTACTTCTATTATATCTCATATTATGTAAATTTTCAAGTTTATATGTTTTTTTATTTAATATATATAAGAAAAAAGAGAAATATCCGTTCATTTGAAATTTCTCTTTTCTTATTTAAATTTTATAATTTATAGGTAAATCTTCTAATATTTATTCTAAAACAAATAATTCTCCTAATGGTCTTGCTTCATTAAGTCTTCTAATTGCTTCTGCAAATAATGGAGCAATTGTTAATACTTTTATTTTTTCACTTTGCTTTTCTTCTGGTAATGGAACCGTATTTGTAATAACCAATTCTTTTATTGGAGATTCTTCAATTCTTTTTACAGCATCTGCTGATAATACACCGTGTGTGCATCCTGCATAGATTTCTTTTGCTTTAAATCTTTCTAGTATTTTAGCTGTTTCAATTAATGACCCTGCTGTATCTACTTCATCATCAAATATAATTGCTTGTTTATTTTCAACGTCTCCTATAACCGTTGTTGCTATTGCTCTATCATCATTGCCTGCTCTTCTTTTATCTATTAATGCTATTGGACATCCAAAATATTCTGAATATTTATATGCTTTTTTTGAACTTCCAGCATCTGTTGCAACGATTACCATATCATTTAGGTTCTTTTCTTTAAAATATTTTTGTAGGATATTTTGTGCTGATAGTCTATCACAGTTAATATTAAAATATGCTTGAATAGCTGGATTATGTAAGTCACATGTAATGACTCTTGTAGCTCCTGCTGCTTCTAATAATTGTTGCATTAGTTTTGCAGTTACTGGTATTCTTGGTTGATCTTTTTTATCTGATCTTGAGTAAATATAATATGGTAAAACAACATTCACATTTCTAGCTGATGCTCTTTTGAATGCATCTATTGCTATTAATAATTCCATAACCCTCTCATTTACTGGTGGTGTTGTTGTTTGTACAATGTATACGTCTTGTTCTCTTACTGTTTCTTTAATTTGTACAAAGGTATTATCATTTTTAAATTTTAATATGTCCATTTTTCCTACTGGTAAATTTAGATAGTTACATATCTCTTTTGTGAAATTTTCTGCACTTTTGCAGGCAAAGATTTTGATATTTTCCATTTTTCTACTCCTTTTATTTATTTTCCTTTACTAGTATACCATTTTTTTTCTTTTTTTCCAAGTATTATTTAAAATTCGACAAATCTTTTTTTATATCGTTACAATTCGTTCTTTCCAATTTGAGGGGGGATTCATATAGTATATTTTTAAAGTTCGAATGCGACTGGAATCGTTTCAGAAATTCTTATATGTAACATTATATTTAGTTAAAATATAATTTCTATGTTTTTTAGCTCTCCCAAAGCATATGTATTATCAAAATCAATTTCTATTATTGTGTTCCCTTGTCCATTTCTAGTCTCTGTTACAACTGGCTCAAATTTATATGCATAGAAAGGTTGTTGCTTACCGTCTACCACAAGGTATTCGTTATATCGATTGATTCTAAGTGTATAATCTTTTTTATTTAATGATATTCCTTCTTTTAAAGTAATTTTCATTCCAGAAGAATAGATTTGGTAAGATTCTATATTTTTTAATTGTTCATTTTCTACACTAGGTATATAATTATGTCTTTGTTCATCAAAAGCAAATAATATTTTCAAATGATCAATTGTTGTATCTGTTCCTTTTGATAAATTGACTCGATTTTCAAACAGAAAACTTTCATCATATTCATTTTCATATTCTGCTTTTGTATTTGTGACTTCATAATTAGGTTCTACCCCTACAAATATATCTGCATTTTTCTCTTCTGTTTTAGATTCTTCATTCTGATATTTTTCGAAATAAATATCTGTTTGTCCATTTTTATGTGTATAGTGGAATTGATAATAATTTCCTTCTAATATTTTTCCCAATTCATCCATTAGTTCATTATCAACATTGTTATAGTCAAAATTTTCTTCTGCATTACGATAATGAACAAGAATATGGTCTGTTCGACTATCTACTATTTTCAAAATATTTTCTACATCATATTTATCTAGGTATCCTTCTCTTTCCATTTTTTGTTTATAATTTTCTAGATAAATTAGATTATATTCTGATGAATTACTTACTTTTTCTGTTTTGGCTTTCCAAAAGCTTTGTGTATTTTTTATCACTTCTTCTGTTGCTGATATTAGATATGTATATTGTATACTATATATGCCTATGGTTATTACTATAAATATAATGGTCCATATCATTTTCATTTTTTTATTTACATCGCTGCTTAACATCATCATCCCTATTATCATAATAGGGATTGAAATTGTTCCTACTATGTATATAAATGGCATAAGTACATTTACTAGAAATGTATTGGCCTCTAATCTTAAAAATATTCCCACTATTATGACTATTATTATCACAGCTATTAGCCATATAGCTTTTATGGTTTTCTTTTTTTGGATTAAGCTGATTATTTTTAACAAATATTTATCTACTATATAAACTAAAAATCCAAACAATATTAAAGAGGTTAGTATCATTGCTATATGATGAAAATTTGGTTCATATAGAGTCGTTAATACAAACATATATATTGGCGTTAAAAACATTAATGATGTTCCAATTGATAAAATCATGGCAATTATAAGAATTATCGTTTCTGTTCTTTTTTTCATATTTCCTCTCATTCCTTTTTTACTTTTAGTCTCCAAAAGCACTCGCACCTACTATTTTTCCAAGCTTTTTATCTACATAAATTTGTACACCGTTTCCCATTTCATCTTGCCTTGATATAGCATATACTTGTACTGTATATGATGCTGTTTGGTCCCTTTGTGTATATTTTCTTGTAAAAAAATTATTTGGGTGTACTTCTATTTCTCTACATTGCTGTGTATTTTTATCATATTCTCCTACCACTCTTTTGGCTTCTTCAAATCCTACTTCTGCAATTTCTTCTGCTCTTCCTTTTGCTATTTCTCCTAAGGCATTTTGGTATTCTTGATAAAAGCTGTCAAAGTCTTTGACAAAAATTTGTGTATTTAATTTATCTACTTGCGCATCAAATGTTTCTTCAAACTGGTCTCTATCCACTTGCGCTTCAATCTCTGTTAAGTCTGTATTATATATACAGTCTGTATTAACTATTTTACTAACTATTAGTAAATGTGCTGTATATTGATAATCTACATCATTCATTTTTTCATATGTATATTGAATGTTTCCAATGTTAACTTTTACAGTAATTTTAGGGACCAATGAAACCGTTAAAATTAAATCATTATTTTGAAAAATTTCTTCATTAATTTCCTCATCAAAAGCTAAATTACACATGCCTTTATATAGTTCATATGTTTCTATATCTTGTATTTTGGTTTGATAAATTTTATAATTGATTTGTTTAAACCTCTGCAAATATTTATATTCCATTGAAGTAATGGTATTTCTAGATAGTAACTCTCTATATTCAAAATTATATGATTGTGCATTTTGGGTTTGTTCATCTGCTATCATAATCATTTCTTTTAAATTTTTTAGGTTACTAGATACTATCATTCCGCCTGTGTTTCCCAACTTAATCATATTGGCATTTTCATTCTCTTCTAACGGAATAATGTAATTTTTACTAACTGTTTCATAATCAAATTCTATAAAGGATTTTTCATGAATGCTGTCTATTTCATTTTCTGATACTGTATTTCCACTTTCATTATAATTTTTTATTGCTTTTTGAATACTTTCTTTTATTTGGTTATAGGATTGCGTTCCTTTCTCAAACTGATAATATTCTCCTTTTCCATTTCTATATACAATTCTATCTGGGTCTATAATATTTTTAGCAAATATTGTGCTATCTGTTTGTGTGTTCTTATTTTGTTTGTTATATTGCGTGATAAATAGTGCTACTATGAGTCCGATTGCAATGATGGTTAATATTATGATTGTTATTATTTTTGTTGTGTTTTTCATGTTTTCCTCCATTCCTTTTTTATTGTTTTTTTCTATTCTATTTTTTTAATTTTAGAAATCTTTATAAAATCATGAATTTTTCTTTAATTATCTGTATAATTTATTTGACAAAAGAATTTATTTTATGTACAACTAATTTAATAAATCATATAATAATAACTTAAGTCCTTTATGTGCGAAAGTCAGCTTCATGCTGTGCGTATTTTTTATTCCTAAATGAAATTAATGCTGTGTCAACAGGATGTCCATCAAATTTGAAGGTTAAATCTTCATTAATTATATTATTAACTTTTATTGCTCTAATACCGTCCATATTTTTTATATAATTCTTCCATAAATATATTCTTCTCCCTCTATTTTGCAGTTAATCTATAACTATTTTAGCATATAAATAAAAGTTTGTCACTTATAATTAATAGAGTAATTGAATCTTGCAGATATAATCCCAGTAATTCTTTATAGAAATGCTATAAATTAATAATTTTTTCTATAATTCCAATATCTTCTATTTTATTAATTCCAAAACATTTTTTGCCCAAGTCTTTTATTGAAGCTCCTAAATGATACATTTCTTTATTATCTAAAACAATAAATTATAGGAAAAGTGTTTCATTGAATACACTATGTGGGTTTAAATTTGTACTGCACTTTTCTTGTTATAGCCGTTAAAATCTTGCAATTTTTCCTATATAATAAAAACAACTTACGAACTATAAAGCTTGTAAGTTGTTTTCAAATGGAGCGTTTAGGGAGGTTATTTGCGAAAAATTTGTATAATTTTCAAAGTGTTCCTCCCATATTTTCTCAAAAAAATAACTTGATTCATCAACTGCTAAAATTAATACATAATACTTTTTATCTAAGCTACTTTTATTCCAGTATCAATAATTTCTCGAATTAATGGTGTTTCTACATTTTTATAATCTTCAATTCTGATTAAATGTGGCTCAATTCTGGTATCTATTTTTCTTCTTAATCTCATTAAATTTAATTCTTCTTCAAATATATCGTTTTCAATATCATCTGTAATAATTGCAATATCAATATCACTATCCTCATGTTCTGTCCCTTTTGCATAAGAACCAAACAATATAATTGCATATACATTATAATTCTCACAAATTTTTTCTACATATTTTTGTACTATTTCCATTATTAATCTGTTGTCAGTAGATTTTTCAACCATATCCTAACCTCCTCAATATTTTTAAGTTGTTGTTCTGTATACTCATCTGTGCACTTTAGATAAAATTCCTTTTTATAGTCATCATATCTAGCATTCATATTAAACCTTGTAATTGTATCAAGTAAATCTTCTTGTTTATCAGTAAGTTCAAGGTCCGTCTTTTCTGCTAGATGAAGTAAATCATGGCTTTTAGGTGCATAAGGTGCATTTTTATTATTTTTTGCATAAAGTGCTTTTAATAATTTTTCTATTACCAAATGTCCCATAAATAAGCACCATGTGTTTTTTTTACCAGCCTTCATATACATCATTGTATCATAATCTTCATCAGAGCTTTCAATCCAATAATTCATTAAATCTATATTATTCATATATTTTCCTCTCTTTCAATTCTTATTATAACATTAAAGTTAAAATTTTACTACATATTATTGTTAATATTTTCAATAAAATTATTTTATATTTATTGAAACACCATAAATCAATTTTTATCATATATAATACTGTTCAAATTTTTTAGATTTTCAATTATAAATTTTACTCCCACAAAATCCTAAAACTGTTTACTTTAAACAATTTCAGAATTTCGTGGGAGTAATTTTTGGAGCCACTAAGCAGAATCGAACTGCTGACCTACGGGTTACGAATCCGTTGCTCTACCAACTGAGCTATAGTGGCATATAAAACTGTGTGCAATCGTTAAATCGAAGCGATATTCTTGTATAGGAAACTCGATTTCCTATACAAGAACAAATTGTATCCTAAAAATTCCATACTGTCAATTATTACTGTATAAATATGTTATATTATTTTTCTGACACTTGCTGTGGCATATTCTCATATAATGGAACAATAAAATTCAAAGCTGTATCCACTGTATCAGAAATCTCATATACCTCTTTCATATTATTTGCTTCTGACTGTGGAGCTAATAAATTTTGCATGTACTGATGACTATACAAGCTGTCATCTTGATTAACTACATCAAATTTTTGTAAATACAATGTATTTTGTCCTACATTTATGTAGCCTTGCTTTAAAAAATCCACACCACCTATTAGTGCTTTTTCCAATGTATCCCATCCTTGTTCATAAGCATATTTAACAGCATTTTGAATAATTTCTTCCTGTGAATTTCCTTTTGCATTTATATTAAATGGATTATATACAATTGTATCATGATATTCACACCCTCTAGATAATACAGTTCCATTTCTTCCTTGTTCTTGAATAAGCCTTGAAGCTATAAAATATACATCTAAATTAGCTTTTTTTCCTGCTTGTATCAGTGCCTCTGAAATGGTATCTCCTTCTAAAAATGAACCACTTGTTATTTCTTGAATCCCTTCTTTTGTCTGTGCACCTTCTACATATTTTAATTCTGCAAATTGGAAGATATTTTCATCATTCAAAATGTTTCTAGGATCCATTTGATATTTAATAGCTTTATCTGAAGCACACAACCATGTTCCATTATCAAAAGTTTTGTCTTTATCTATATCACATTTCCAACTGTTAGGATATTTTGAAGAATCTGGAATCAAATTTAATGGATATTCTGTATTATCTTGATGTCCCTCATTTTCTATTACTTCTTCCCAGTCCAGCTTTGTATAAAACAAAGTAAATGTCCAATTAGGATGTTTTTCTTGTAATGTATCAATCTGTTCTTTATATCCCGGATACTTACTTTCATTTAAATTTTTTCCTGTATATATTTCGTATTTTTGTTTTTGACTTTGTATAATGATTGTTGCTATCAATCCTATCAATAATAATAGCATTAATAAAATTCCTATCACTATTCTTGTTCTTTTAGGAATTTTATATAGTTTACTTTTTATATCTATTTTTAATTTATCTATATTATTCTTATCTTTCATGTTTCTTATTATACCACATTAATGATCCTTTTTTCAATAAAATTTAGAACAATAGCGGTCTTTTTTGAGCATTTTCTCTATTTATGACATTTTAAAGCCCGCGTTATTGTTCGGCGCCAAATTTTACGTAAGTCAAAATTTGTGTGCAATTGTTAGAGCGAAGCGATGTTCTTGTATAGGAAAAACTCGATTTTTCCTATACAAGAACAAATAAGAGGGATTTTTAGCTTTAAAATCAATGGTTTAGAATGCTATTTTTTAATAATCCCTCTTTTATGATATTTATTTAAATCGTTTTCCTTTTCTTCTTTTTCTTGTTTTTTCATCTTCAAAATGACTCTCATTATCTAAATTATATCCACTTAGAAATTCTCTTTTAGCTCTTTCTTTTTCATCTATTTCTTGATGGTTATCCTCATCTTCTACCTTTTCTATAACATAATCGTTTTCTTCCAAAGTATCCTCATTTTTATCCTTTTCCTCTTCTAATGAGTAATCTTCATTTTCCATTTCTTCCTTATTGTCTTCTTCATATTTATTTTCAGTATAATCATCATATTCTTCATCATTTATTCCGGCAAATGGTATCCCAGAAAATTCTTCTGCATATGCTCTATTTCTTCTACGTTTTACAAGAATGATAACCACAATAATGAAAATTACAGCCACAATTCCTCCTGCCATCATCAACATTTTTCTTTGTTCCGCTTGCTCTTTTTGTTCTTTCTCTTTTGCTAATGCTTCTTCATCTACTAATGATTTGTTAACTGTTAATTGATATGTAGCAACATTATTTCCTTCACTATCAGAAACTAAAATTGTGATTGTGTTTTCTCCTTCTTTTAATTCTTCATTCCCCAATATTTCTACCGTATAATTCGGCTCAGTTGGAACTGTTTCTATATTTAATGATGTATCTTTTCCTATATATTTTACTGTATATTCATAGATATTTGTTGCAAAGGAAGGATTTAATACCAAATTACCAATCTTAATATTAGACAATCCCTTTTGTGTTTCTACATTCTCTTGTGTATTTTCTCCTGTTTCTCCTTCTCTTGTAACATTAATTGTATATGTTTTTACAGTTCCATCTTGGGCTGTGACAACAACATTTAATGCATTCTCTCCATATTCTAATGTTTTCATCCCTGTTCCCGAAATTGTTGCACTTGATGCTTGCGCTGTTGCATAAACTTCTACACTGTCTACATCTTCTGGAACTGTTACATCATATGTCAACTTACTAGGGCTAAATCCCGAAAAGTCATTTGGTCTAATTCCTAAATTATTTAAGTTAGCATTACTTTTTTCTTTAGAATCTGTATTATCATTTTTGTTTTGCTGTTTGTTACCTACTGCTGTAATTGTTCCTCCTGTTGCTCCTGTATATGTTTCTGATGTTGTCGTATCTGCCATATTTCCTGCTGTCGCGGTAATCCTTATTGCCCCTTCCCCTTTGATTGTTGCTGTTACGCTAGCAGAACCATTATTTAGAGAAACTGTATTTTGTGATAATGTTGCCTCCCCAGATACGCTTAAATTTACAGTTCCAGATAGTTCTTTTCCTGTTACTGTGACGGTTACAGTATCTCCCACCTCTACTGTTGATTCAGAAAAGGCAATCACTAATCCCGCTGCTTGTGCCTTTGGTGCTAGAAAAATTAGTATTACCAAACATAATAGTGTACATATTATTTTTTTTGTTCCTATTTTCATATTTTCCTCCTTTGTTTTCTTAAAAATCTTTATTTTTTATTAATCATACTGATTTATCTTTCTGACAATTTGTTCTATTTTTAGACACCCTCATTATAACATTAGCATTTTTTTTAGTCAATAAATTTTTATTCATTAAAATTTAAAATAGAAGTAATTTTGTTATAATTGAATCCTTCCAATTTGAGGGTAGCCATATGGTAGATTTTTAAGGTTCTCGACTACTCTCAAATTGGAAGGATTGAATTGTAACGTAATGTTTCTTATACAAGAAGAACAATAGCGGTCTTTTTTGAACATTTTCTCTGTCTATAACATTTTAAAGCCCGCGTCATTGTTCGTGTGCCAATTTTACGTAAGTAAAATTGTGTACAATGGTTGATGTTATAGGAAAATCTTTGATTTTTCCTATAACACAAAAAAGTTGCTGATTAGCAACTAAAAAACACGATTATTCTTAAAACAAACGTAATATATCATTATAGGTCACATAGATAGACAAAGCAATTAAAATAGAAAATCCTAATAATTGTATATTAATCTCATTTTCCGGCTTCATTGGTTTCCTTCTAATAGCTTCTATGATTAAAATTAAAATCTTTCCTCCATCCAGTGCTGGAATTGGTAGTAAATTTGTTACCCCTAAAGATATCGATATCAAAGCCATCAAATAAATAAAATCTCTAATACTATTTGTTTTAGAAACCATTTCTCCTATCCCAACTGGCCCTGTCATTTGATCTATTCCTATATTTCCTGTAAATAATTGTTTCATATTATCTACAATAGAAAATAGAAATTCCTTTGTCTGCATAAATCCATAAATACATCTATTTCCAAAAGTATCTGGCGCCATTTTCATATTCACACCCAAATAATATGTTGAAATATAGTCTGGTACAAATTCCACATTTAATTCAGCATTTGCTCTTTTAATCGTTAACAAGATTGTACCTGTTCCTTCTTCTTGTAAAATTTCGATTATTTTATTAGTATTCCCATTAGTTTCTTCATTATTAATTTTTACAATAACATCATTTGCTTGTATTCCTTGCCTTTCACTACTGCTTCCCTTTTCAACCATCATGACTTTACAATTTTCATCTAAATACATTCCAGTTGATTTTGTTTTTACTTCCATTGGTGTTATATAGATGGGTATTTTTTCTCCTTCTCTATCTACAACTACTTTTAATTCCTTCCCATCTTGTTTTTGCATAATCTTATCTAGATCTGTTTTATTGTTCACATTTTGTTCATTAATTTCTATAATTTTGTCTCCACTTTGAATTCCTGCTTGCTCTGCTGAACCTCCAGAAATTGTAGTATCTACTTCATTTGATATATATACTCCCGATACTGCCATAAGGATAAAATATACAATAATTGCAAATAGGATGTTGACAATAGCACCAGCCATGCATATAGCTATTCTTTTGGGAATGCTCGCTTTTGAAAAAGCATTTTTATCCTCTGATGCTCCATCTTCTCCTTCCATACTTACATATCCGCCTAAAGGTATTGCTCTTAAGGAATATTTTGTCTCTTTTCCTTGTCTATTCCATATCCCCGGCCCAAATCCTATAGAAAATTCATTTACCTTAACTTTACAAAGTTTGGCCACTATAAAGTGACCAAGTTCATGAATCATAATTAAAAAACCCAATAATATAATGATTTTTATAATGGTTATGATAAATGCTATCAAATCTTTCCTCCTCATTTTTCATAAAATGTCCAAACAGAAACGTCCCTAATTGGACATAATTGGATATTATATAAGCATAAATAATGCATATGCAAAAGGTGCTAAAAATATTAAACTGTCAATTCTATCTAACATTCCTCCATGTCCCGGAATTAAGTTGCTATAATCTTTGATATCTACATATCTCTTAATGCTAGATGCTGCAAAGTCTCCTATTTGTCCGATTATGCTTAGGATTAAACCAATGATTGCTATGGTTATATAAGAGTATTGCATTCCCCATAAGGTATTGACTGCATATGTATAGATTAGCATAATTAGTATTGCTCCAATTGTTCCTGCTATACATCCTTCTATAGATTTTTTTGGACTAATTTTACTGAATTTATGTTTTCCGAAATATCTTCCTATAAAATAAGCGAAGATATCTGTTCCCCATGCTGCAAATATTACATACCAAATTAAAATATTTCCATTTTCCATTCCATTTATTTTTGCAAAGAACATTAATAGCATTACCACATACATAATTCCGAAAAATGTATAAGCTATATCTTTAAAGTTGGTTTTCATTTCTGTTACAATCACTTGTACAAATAGTATTAGTAGTAATATTGGTATCGCTAATGTGGAAACTGTCATGATATATTCTTCTGGTATCATATGTATGAATGCTATACTGATGCAACTAACATATCCTATCCATTTGACAGGTTTTGATATTTTAGATATCGCATTAAAATATTCATCCATTGCTAATATAGCTATCATTGTCAATGCTATGTCAACAATATATTTGTTTCCTATAATTAATACAATTAATACAAGTGGAAATCCTAATAATCCTGATGTTATCCTTTTTATATCCATAATTACTCCTCTTCTTTTTTTCTAATTTGCTCCGAATTTTCTTGTTCTTTTTTGATATTCAACAATAGCATTGTCTAGGTCTTCTTCTGTAAAGTCTGGCCAATTTTTATCGATAAATAGAAATTCTGTATATACCAATTGCCATGGTAAAAAGTTACTTAATCTTAATTCTCCACTTGTTCTAATTAATAAATCTGGATCAATCTCTCCTCTAGTATATAAGTGATTTGATACCATTTCTTCTGATATATCATTTATTTCTATTGTTCCTTCTTTTACGTCTTGTGCAATACTTTTTATTGCTTTTATGATTTCATCTCTTCCACCATAATTTAATGCAATGTTAAATGTTACGCCTGTATTGTTTTTGGTTCTTTCCATACAATGATTAATACTTTTTTGCATTCCTTGTGACAAGGCAGAAATGTCGCCTAATATTTTTACTCTTATGTTTTCTGTATCTGCTCTTTTAGCATAGTCATCTAAATAGTTTTGCAAAAGCATCATTAGTGCCTTTACTTCCTCTTCTGCTCGTTTCCAATTTTCTGTTGAAAATGCGTATACCGTTATATATTCTAATCCAATTTTGTTTGCATATCTTACGATTTTTTCTAGTGTTTTTGCGCCTTCTTTATGTCCATAACTAGCAGATTTTCCCTGTGCTTTCGCCCATCTTCTATTTCCATCCATAATGATAGCAATATGTCTAGGCATATATTGTTTATCAAACATGTTCACTTTCTCCCCTATTTATTACGATTTTTTATATAGTTTGCCAATTCCATTAAAAATTGTGCTTTCTCTCCATATGGTTCTAATATTTTAATGGCTTCGCTTATGAAACTATTTAACATTTCTTTAGACTTTTCTAGTCCATACTTCGATACATATGTACATTTGCCTAATTTCTTATCATTTCCTACAGGTTTTCCTAACACTTCTTGATTTCCTTCTTCTGATAAGATATCATCTTTGATTTGAAATGCTAATCCAATTTTTTCTGCATATTCTGTTAGCTTTTTTAGTTCTTCTTCTTTTGCATCTGCTAATATTGCTCCCATTCTAACAGCAAGTGTTAGCAAAGCTCCTGTTTTATTTTTGTGTATGTATTCTAAATATTCTTCTGTAATCTGTTTTCCTTCAAATTCTGTGTCTACAAATTCTCCAATAATCATTTGATTGACTGCTTTTGAAAATTCTTTTAATATGGTTATCTTTTTAGTTAGTTGCTCTTTTTCGGTTTGTTCTAAATCTTTACTTATCACAATGTAAGCATTGTTTAATAAACTATCGCCTGCTAAGATAGCTGTTGCCTCATTGAATTGTTTATGGTTTGTTGGTTTTCCATGTCTAAAGTCATCATTATCGATTCCCGGTAAATCATCATGTATTAAAGAAAAATTATGTATCATTTCTAGTGCTATTGCATATGGCATGCAAGTTTCTATGTCTTTTTTGAAAAGTTCATATGTTGCTATTACTAGAATCGGTCTTAATCTTTTTCCTCCTGCCATTAAACTATATTCTACTGATTGATTTAAACGTTCTTCTGGACATTTTTCTTTTTGGACATAGTTTTCTAACTGTTCATTTACAATTTTTTGATATTTTTTTAATTCTTCTTTAAAATCCATGTTTGATTTCAACCTTTCTCTAATATGCTATACACTCATAATTTCTTTTTCTTTTTTTCCTAATATTTCATCTATTTCTTCTACATGTGTGTCTGTCATTTTTTGAATTTCATTTTCTGCTTGTTTTAATTCATCTTCTGTCATATTTCCTTCTTTTTGTTCTGCTTTTGCTTCTTCGATTCCGTCTCTTCTAATGGCTCTGATTGCTACTTTTGCTTCTTCTGCCATCTTTTTTATGTCTTTTACTAATTCTTTTCTTCTCTCTTCATTTAATTCAGGAAAGGCTAGTCTTATGACTTTTCCATCATTATTTGGATTAATTCCTATATCAGAAGCTAAGATTGCTTTTTCAATTTCTTTTAATACACTCATATCCCATGGTTGTATCACGATTAGTCTAGCTTCTGGAACTGATATTCCTGCCACTTGATTGATTGGTGTTGGTGTTCCATAATAGTCAATTTTTATTTTGTTTAATATGGCAGGGTTTGCTCTTCCTGCTCTTACTTCTGCTAATTTTTCTGCAAAATTGTTAATGGTTTTTTCCATTCTTTCTTTTAAATTTTCATATTCCATAATTTTTCTCTCCTTTTCTTTGTTTGAATATTTAAGTAAAATTTTATCATCTTTTTTTATTATTAAGAAACGATTGTACCTATTTTTTCTCCTTTTACTGCTCTTACAATATTTTCTGGGTCTGCAATTCCAAATACCAATAATGGTATATTGTTATCTCTACACATAGCGGTTGCAGTTGAGTCCATTACTTTTAAATCTTTATTTAGAACGTCTAAATATGATATTTCTTCAAATTTGATCGCATCTGGTTGGATTTTTGGATCTGCTGAATATACCGCATCTATTGCTTTTCCTAGTAAAATGATGTCTGCTTTTATTTCTGTTGCTCTTAATACTGCTGCTGTGTCTGTTGTAAAATATGGATGCCCTGTACCACAAGCAAATATAACCACTCTTCCTCTATCTAAATGTTTTTCTGCTTTTCTTTGTATAAATGGCTCTGCGATTTCTCTCATTTCAATTGCTGTTTGCACCCTAGAGTGAATTCCTCTTGATTCTAATGCGTCTTGCAATGCTAGTCCATTCATAGCTGTTGCTAACATTCCCATATAATCTGCTGTTGTTTGTTCCATTTGATGTCCGTTTCTTCCTCTCCAGAAGTTTCCTCCACCTACAACAATTGCTACTTGTACGCCCATGTCTACTACTTCTTTTATTTTGTCACATATGTTTCCTACGGTTTTTGCATCTACTCCTGTTTTTTGTTCTCCTGCTAGTGCTTCTCCACTTAATTTTAATAGTACTCTTTTATATTTTGCTTCTGACAATTTTTCCACTCTCCTTAATTTATTTTACCAGTGATATTCTATCATATATTTTTAAAAAATACAGTATTTTTAAGAAATTTATTCATTTTTGTTCATTTTCTTTTGAAAATATATCTATTTTTTTACGTTGTATTGTAAATTGAGAATAGTTGCTCAGTTTGATATGAGAATTTTTGTTAATTTTTGCTTGATAATTCACATGAAAAAGATAAAGAAAAAACTAGTCAAATTTGCTCAATTTTACTTGAGAACTTTTGACTAGTTTTATTATACAATTTACACAAGATATTATCTTATTAAAACAATGTATACTTATATATTAAAAGTATATATACCATATTGTGTTTTATAAAAAAGTTATATACAAATATTAATAAAATATTAAATCCTATCCTAAAATTTCTAATATCTTTTCAATCGTTAATGTACTATCATTTATTGTTTCATCTGTGAATGGGGAATTATTTACTTCTCCACCTATTCCTAATATACTTTGGTTATTATAACTACAATTTGTGACACTTGAATTTCTAATATCTATACTTCCACAAATTCCACCTACTCTAATCATGTTTATATTGTCGCCATGTGCAAATAATAAACCTATGTTATACGAATTTAATGTATTTCCACCATTATTACTACCAACTATACCTCCTAAGTACAATATTTCACTTTTACCATTAATAGCACATCCATTACGACAACCTTTTATTGTTCCTGTATTTTGTAGTTGTCCACTTATTCCTCCTACTGCTATATATTGATTTTGTTGATGGCCCATAATCGATATATCTCCAGTAGCTGAACAATTTTCTATTGTTCCGTAATTTAGTCCTGTAATTGCTCCAATCATGATATTATTTTTATCGCATTCAAAATTTATATCTACACTAACATTTATGTTTTTTATTGTACCATCATTTCTAGAAAATAATCCATATGACTGATAATCGATACCATTTCGAATATTTCTATTAATATACAAATTTAATATACTATAATTAGTACCATTAAAATCTCCTAAAAAAGTATTTTCATTGCTTGTTGATAGCATTCCAATTGGTATAAAACCCTCTTTCGACGTTAATAAAGTTTTTAATTCTCCATCATATCCATATTGTGCATAATCTGTTCTATAAGGATTTACATATGATTTATCTGAATTAAAATCTAAACTAAGAGCTAGTTTTACAATTTTTCCTTCATAATTATTTCCATTTGCTACATCATATGCAAAGAATACTAAGTCCTCGATACTATTAATCATATAGGTATTTTCACTTGTTGAATCAATTTCTAATTTTCCTGGATATTGATCTGTTACTTGCTCCACTTCTATTCCATCTACATATCCATTAATCAAATCTTCTATTTTGGCTAAATCTATTTTTTCATCTTTCTCTGCTTTTTCAGTCTTCTCATCTGCTTCCCTTGCTTTTGACAATATTCCATTTTCTCCTGTTACTGTAGCAATGGTTACACCTGCTAAAATTAATAACACAATAATTGTAATAACTAATGCAATTAGTGTAATACCATTATTCTTTTCCATACTTTTTCTTTCTCTATTTTTCATTCTTTTTATTTCTTCCTTCCTTTGTTTCTATTACTTTTTATCTTTTGCTTTTCTTTTTATTTTTCTTTTGCAAATAGTATTTACATTCTTTCCTTTCTTATTCTAATAATACTATTTATCTTTGAATGTTTTATTATTTACAAAAATAATTTTATTTAATCTTTTTTTATTGTATTTATTTTACAATATTAAGCTCGTACAGTATCGTATTATATTTCTTGTTTTTTTACTTAGATTATAATATTCAAAGAAGTTTTTGTTTTATTTTTTGTTTTTATTTACATTTATTATATTGTTTTTGTATACAAGATTTTCATTTGAAGAGCCTTTTTATAATTTTTAAATTCAATTGCATTTATTTAACTTGTCAGAAAAACCAAAGATTTACCATCGTAAAAAATCACATAACAACTTTTCTGTATTTGTTGTTTTTTATGGTATGGAAAATTGATTTTTTCTTTTTAAAATAAAACTTGTCTATTTTCACTTTGATTTGCAAAATTTAAAGTTTCATATTGGTTCATATAATCGAGTAGAGGAAACACTTAATGTGTTTTTTCCCTCTCATACCACCATTCAAGTGGTTCAATTTGTACATTCAATATGTACTTTTGTATACTGGTCTAGTAGATATACTAGTCCTCTTTTTCTTAACCTCTCCATGTTAATAGCAAACTTTAATCACTCTGTTTTACACGTTAATTACTACGGACAAAGAGCTACACGGATTCCGTAGTAACCGCTGCTATAGCCATTGCTGTAGTACGAACAGAATACACCTGCACCGTTGACGTTATTGTACCCCCCTCCACGTATGAAGAACGGAACGTTCGAATACGCGAAGTAAGAGTAGTTTCTAAACCATGCAGAAGCAGTACTGTTGCCAGTACGAACCTCTTTTATTGCATCCCCTACTTTACATATATCATATGCATTATTAACTGATGAACTTGTTCCATTTTCGTATGCTGTTACATATTTGGTACTAATATAATTTCCTTC
>CAMMWP010000022.1 GCA_946500615.1 uncultured Clostridium sp.
TACTGCATTTTATTAAATTAATTTCTGGTTGGTATATTTTTAAATCCACAGGTGTAGACTTAAACTTACAATTCCCTGCTGGTTGGGAACAAGCAAAAGAAATCAAATATACACAAGGATTTAATCAACCTGCTCCTCGTGATTTTGTAGGTTTTGGTCCATTGACAGAACCAGAAGCTTTAACTATCTATAACTTTACATTAATGCATGATTTTAGATTAGTATTAGCTTATCATACACAAGGTCAAGAAATTTACTGGCAATTTCAGAACTTTAATCCCCCAAATAGTCTAGAAATTGGTCAAAAACTTGCTCAATCCAGTGGATATAGACTAGCTGAAACACCATACAATTCTAGCTTTGCAGGATACAAGGATTGGTTTATCCAAAACTACAACCGTCCTGGATATACAATAGAAGCAGGTATCGGAGAAAATCCTTTACCAATTTCACAATTTGATGAAATATATAATGATAATATTGGTATTTTAATATTAAGTGCTGTTTTATAAATATTGAAAGTTCATTTTAGAAATATTTTTAATAGAAAAAACATCTAATAATATTTTCATACTATTAGATGTTTTTTCCACATATCTTTTTATAAACTATTTTTAAAATTTTTACTATCTATTTTTAATATCAACATATATAACGATTTTCATAACTATCTTTTAAATTGTATTATATATTTTTGCTATTTCACCAGTTTGATTTCCTTCTGCTATTACAATAGGATAATAATTATGTTTTGCCATCCATTCATATATTTCAAATGAATGATTACAACTCATTGTATATGCATCTTTCAAAAATTGTCTTAATTTTGGATTTGTAGCTTCCATTGAAGCAATAGCATATTCTTTGCCGGCTCTTTTTAATGTAAGAAAATAGGATAATGCAATTTCTCTATCATTCAAAGTTTGTACATTCGTATTTACTGTTATAGGTTCTGCTGGTTTAGTTTGACATATATTATCTGTAAATAGGTTCGTATTTAGTTCTGGAACATTTAGTTTTCCGGTTGCTGTATCTACATTTTTTACAAACTCTACTTTTAAATTATAGTCCTCAACATGAACTGGAAATTGTTCATTTAATATATTCTTTAGTTCCTCATCTTTCACTTGATTTCTGAATAGAGATAAACATGTAATTGTATTTACACAACTACTTATCAATTCATTTAGATAACTTAATTCACATATGGTAAGTTTCATAATCTTCCTCCTTATATATAATTTATTTTTATTATGTACAAGGTTCTTGATTATATACAATTTTATGTTGTTTTTAATCATTACTTTAGGGATAGTCCTTAGTGCTTATTTTTTATATAGGAAAAAGAAAGAATAAAACTAATTTTCATGAACTTTAAGAACTGTCCTAAAGTCCATATTCTTTTAAATTATATCTTATTAGTTTCTCCCCATCATATTCGAATTTTATAGAAAAGAATCCATTATCTTTCTGTAATTTTTCTATAAAAATATAGTCTCCTTCCCATGTAGGTAATGTATGTATTTTTTCTTTTTCTACCCATTCTAAATCGCCTTCATCACATTCTATTATTTTGCCCTCAAATTCAGTTGCAGTAAATACATACATATACTCTGTTTCCCATTGATTAGATACATAAGTAACAATTCCTTTCAATTGATAACTTTTTAATGTAAGTCCTGTTTCTTCTTTCACTTCCCTCACAATGCACTCTTCTGGACTTTCCCCTTTTTCAAATTTACCACCAATTCCTAACCATTTGTTTTTATTAATATCGTTTTTCTTTTTAGTTCTGTGTAACATCAAATATTTTCCATCTTTTTCTATATAACATAAAGTTGAAAGAATCATTTTATTTTTCCTCCATTTTTTCTATTACTTTTTCTATTCTTTTTATAAATGTATCTTTGTCACTCAATGCTTTTATAAATTTCTTTTTAGCAAATTCAAATTCTTCATCATATAGATGCGTTTTTGCATATCCATTTTGACCATATTTATCGTTTAAATGTTCATATATTCTATTAATTTGCTCTTTTTTTGTTGATAACTCTGGGGAATTCTTCTTACCATATAAATAGGTTCTTTTTATACAATTATCTATACTTTTTATCGTTCTGTCAGCAGTACTGACAATCTTTCCATAGATACTTCTAGGTTCATGGTCACTTGACGCTCTATGGTCTTCAATTGCTTCTTTTATAAGTTGAATTTCTTCTTCTGTAAACCATTTTTTTATTTTATCATCTTTCATAAAAATTTCTGCTGATAGTTTTTCATGTATTTTAGGATCTATATAATGTCCTAAATCGTGATAAGTAGCTACTGTATATACAATATTTTTATTCACTTCATATTCTTTTGCAATACGTAAACTGCGATTGATAACTGTAAAAATATGATTAATACCATGAGATGCCTCATTTCTTTCATATAAAGGAAAGATTTCTGTTTCTATATAGTTTTGTAATTCTAAATTTATTTGATTATCAATTATTTCGAATTTTGTTTCTAATATATTTTCAGCTTCATCTACTGTTACATACATGTTAATTATATTTTTATCATCTAATAGATAAGAAATATATTGTTTATCTAAAAGAAGTATTGTTGCTAATCGTTTTTGTTTTGCTAATAATTCTGGTATATCTATCCATTGGGAAGTATTTTCTTTAAAATCTTGCGGTGTTCCTTGATATGTATTTGTTCGAAACAAATCAAAATAAAATTTTCTATCTGGATATTTTATTATCATTTTCCCCTTAAATGTAAGATTTTTTATGTACATTCCTGTTTCTTCTTTAAATTCTCTGATTGCAGTATCTCTCGGATATTCGTTTTTTTCTATTTTTCCACCTGGAATTTCAAAATATCCCACTTTTAGATTATTTTCTTTATACCTTGTTACCACAACTTTTCTATTTTCTATCAAAAAGCAACGTACAGCATGTCTTTCTTTCATAGCAATCCCTCTTTTCTTTCTGGTATTTATTATATGTATATCATATTTTCCTGTTTTTTTCTATAATTCTTCTATGAAAATTCAGCTATACATGGAAATGAGAAAAAAGAAGTTCAAAATTGAACTCCTTTAGAAAATTCCTTCTACTTCTCCATTCTCATCTATGTCGATACTTTCTGCTGCTGGTATTCTAGGTAATCCCGGCATTGTCATAATTTTTCCTGCAAGTGCTACGATAAATCCTGCTCCAGTTTTTAATTCTAAATCTCGAATAGTAATATTGTATTCATCTTTACATTCTAGATTTTTAGGGTCATCTGAGAAAGAATATTGTGTCTTGGCAATACATACTGGAAGATTTGCATATCCCAAATTTTCAATTCTTTGCATTTCTTTTTGGGCTGATTCTTCAAATATAACACCTTTTGCTCCATAGATTTTAGTTGCAACCTTTTCTATTTTTTCTTTAATTCCTTCATTTAATTCATACATGTATTGGAAATTTTCTTCTTTTTCTGTTAATTCAACTAATTTTTGAGCAATATCCATAGCACCTTCTCCGCCTTTTGCCCAACCTTCTACTAGACTTAACTCTACGCCCTTTTCTTCTAGATGTTTTCTTAAAACTTCAATTTCTGCTTCTGTATCTGAATTAAATCTATTAATTGCAACAATAACATTTAATCCAAATTTATCTTTGATATTAGAAATGTGTCTATATAGATTATCTAATCCTTTTTCAAGACCTTCTATATTTTCTTCTTGTATTTTGTCCTTTTCTATTCCTCCATGATATTTAATTGCCTTGATAGTAGCCACAATTACCACCGCATTTGGTTTGATTCCTGCTTTTCTACATTTAATATCTAAGAATTTTTCTGCTCCTAAATCTGCTCCAAAGCCAGCTTCTGTAACTGTATAGTCTGCTAGTTTTAAAGCTAATTTTGTTGCCATTATACTATTACATCCATGTGCAATATTTGCAAATGGTCCTCCATGAATAATAGCTGGTGTATGTTCTAAAGTTTGCACTAAATTTGGCTTTAATGCATCTTTCAATAGAACTGCCATTGCACCTTGTGCATTTAAGTCTTTTGCATAAATTGGTTTATCTTCCTCATTATAGCCTATTAAAATATTTCCTAATTTTTCTTTTAAATCTTTTATATTTTCTGATAAGCATAATACAGCCATTATTTCAGAAGCAACCGTTATATCAAATTTATCTTTTCTTGGAACAATTTTGCTTTCTCCAGAAAGACCTGTATCTACTACTCTTAATTGTCTATCATTTAAATCTACACATCTTTTCCAAACCACTTCTTTAAATTTTAATTCATTTCCAAAATAGATATGATTATCAATCAAGCTTGCCAACAAATTATTTGCTGCTGTAATGGCATGAATATCTCCTGTAAAATGTAAATTAATGTCCTCCATTGGCGCAACTTGTACTTTTCCTCCACCTGTTGCTCCACCTTTTATTCCAAATACAGGTCCCAAAGATGGTTCTCTTAAGGCTAAAATAGATTTTTTATTAATTTTTCTTAGTCCATCAGCAATGGCAATAGACATTGTTGTTTTTCCTTCTCCTAATGGTGTTGGACTAATCGCTGTTACTAAAATTAATTTTCCATTTTCTTTATTTTTTACTTTTTCATACAATTCAGAAGAAAATTTTGCCTTATATTTTCCATATAATTCTAAATCCTCTTCTTCTACATTTACTTTTTTAGCCACCTCCACAATATTTTCTAATTTTGTATTTCTTGCAATTTCTATATCTGTCATTTCATTCACTCCTTTATTATATATTTTTTATTATTTATCTTTGACCATCTTTAGTTGAATCTTTTTGTATTCCTTTTGGATTCTGATCTAAATTATTCCCCATACTTTTAACTCTATTTATTCCTTTTTTGTGTGTAACATTTTGTTGTCTTATCTGTATTTTTTCTAGATATTCTATTAGACGCTTAATTTTTTGTTTTTGTTCAGCTGAAAATCTTTTACTATTTCTATGTTCTATTAATATCTTTTTTGCATCTTCGAACCTTGTCCATTGAATGCATGCTTTTACATATGTAATCATATCTCGATAATCATGTGTTATTATAATTATTTCTTTCATATGTTGTAATGCTTCTTCTTTTAATGTTCCATTCTGTAAATCTATTCTGCATGCTTGCATATACGTCTTTCTTTTTTCTGTTTCTATTTCTTCTCTTGCTGCTACAATATATTTATGAGTAGATGACTCACGTAAGCCAATTGCCTGCATAATTTCTTCTGTTGATTTACCTGCCTTTAATAATCCTTTTACTTTAGCTGTATACATTTTCTTTTTTCTTTGATTATCTGATTGATATTCAATCCCTTCTTCTTCACACATTCTTCTGATTAAAATATTTGCTCTAGGGTAGGTTACGCCTAATGCTTTGGCTATTTCTTTTTGGCTTTTTCCAGCTTGATACATAGTGCGTATCGTTTCTTTTCTTTCTTCTTTTTGTTGTTCTATTTCTATTGTATAATCTGCTATTTCTCTTAAATAGCTACCTACATTATTAAATGACTTTTCTAACTCTTCTGCAATTTCTTCTCTTGTTCTTCCTTTTTCCCATAAAGCTTGTACCTCTTTTTGTGTATCTTGATGTCGCTTTTGTGCAACTGTTGTATATTGAATATTTTTTTCTGCTTTTAGTTTTCTTATATCATTACTAATTGTTGCTATGGACACCTGTAAGATTTGTGCCATTTCTTTTTGTGACTTTTTCTGCTTACATAAAATTTCTACCTGTTTTAGTCTCTCTGCTTTTTTCATTTTTAATCTCATTCCTTATTTTTCAACTTTTCACCTTGTCTTTATTACACAAGGATTCCTGCTACTACACCAATTAAAGCTCCAACTAAAACTTGAACAGGTGTATGTCCTAAAACTTCAACTAATTTTTCTGATACTTGCATACCTGTAAGTCCCGGTGTTTCTATTAATTTATTTAATAACGCTGCTTGCTTTCCAGCGGCTCTTCTAACCCCACATGCATCATACATAACAACAAAAGCAAATGCAAATGCGATCGCAAATAGTGGTGTGTCAACTCCCTCATATTTTCCAATCAAAGTTGCTAAACTTGTTACTACTGCTGAATGTGAACTTGGCATTCCACCTGCTCCCAGAATTCGTTTAAAATTAAATTTTTTTGTTTTTACCAAATCATATATTAATTTAAATAACTGTATACCAAACCACAATAATAGTGGTACATATATATATTTATTTTGGATAAATTCCATAAAACCATTCATTTTTTTATTATCCCCCTTACATGTTCATGAATTATTCTGCATGAAATGTTTCTTCTTTCAGTTCTCCATTTTTACCATTTAATAATATGGTTATTTTCTTTTCTGCATCTTCTAGCATTTGATTACATTCTTTTGAAATTTTCATTCCTTCTTCAAATTTTACAACAGAATCATCTAAATTTAGATTGCCATTTTCTAATTCATTAATAATCTTTTCTAATTCTGAAATTTGTTCTTCAAAACTTTTTTTCATTTTAATTTCATTCCTTTCTTAAGTCCTAAAAATTCTAAATAATTTTTGCCTGTTTTTTTCCATCCTGTAATCTTAAAGAAATACAATCTTCTGTTTTTAGTTCAGATACACTTTTTATGACTGTACCTTCTTTTTCTATAATAGAATATCCTCTTGTTAGGGTCTTTAATGGACTTAGTGCATCTAATTTGGAAACCAGTTCTATATATTTATTTTTGTGTTTTTCTTTTATTTTATTGATTGTATTTTCTAATTGCTTGATATAAGCATCTATTTTTATATAGTTTTCATTGATTCTTCTTGTTGGCTCTTTAAATACACTACTAGACATACATTTTGCATATCTTAGCTTCATGATTTCCAATTTTTTTGTTAATGCCATTTTTAATCGATTTTGATATGTATTTATTTTTTGTTTTATTTCATATACATCTGGCACAGCAAGCTCTGCTGCCGCTGAAGGTGTTGGTGCTCTTAAATCTGCAACAAAATCAGATATTGAAAAATCTGTTTCATGTCCTATTGCTGATATCACTGGTATTTCAGAGTGATAGATACTATTTGCCACCATTTCTTCATTAAATGGCCATAAATCTTCTAGCGAGCCTCCACCTCTTGCCAATATCAAGACATCTGCTAATTTATGTTGATTCATGTATTCAATTCCTTGCACGATCTTTTCTGCTGCACCTTCTCCTTGCACAGGTACTGGTAATAATCTGATATATACATTGGGATTTCTTCTTGTCGCGACATTGATGATATCTCTTATGACAGAGCCTGTTTGTGAAGTCAATACTCCAATTACTTTTGGCATCATTGGGATTTTTTGTTTATGCTCTTCTTTGAATAGCCCCTTTTTTTCTAGTTCTTCTTTTAGTTTTTGATATTTGGTATATAAATCTCCCATTCCATCTTCTTCTATTGCTTTTGCATAAACTTGATAAACACCATCTCTTTCAAATACAGAAACTGTTCCTAATATATATACCTTCATTCCATCTTTTGGCTCAATATGTAATTTTTGTGCATATGATTTAAACATAATACATTTTATCAATGAATTTTCATCTTTTAATGTAAAATATAAATGTCCTGTATAATGGTGTTTGAAATTAGAAATTTCACCTTTTATCAAAACATTATTTAAGTACTCGTCCTCTGTAAATTTATCTTTTATGTATTTGTTTAAGTCTGTTACACTAATTGCCATTTCCGCATATTTCATACAACTCTTCCTTTATACTGAAACTAGGGATACTTTTTTGAAATTTGTATTCTTAAAAATATCCCTGCCTTTTTACTATTTGTTTACAATACTTGCTAATATTCCATTAACAAAATTTTTGGATGAATCTTCTCCATATTTTTTTGCTAATTCTACTGCTTCATTGATAACTACTTTGAAAGGTATGTCTTTATGTTTTATTTCATAAATAGCAAGTTTTAATATAGATAAATCAATTTTAGAAATTCTTTCTATCTTCCAATCTGATTTTAGATTTTTTTCTATTAAGCCAATGATTTCTTCTTTGTTTTTTTCTATTCCTAAAACGGCATCTTCTATATATGTTTTTGCTTCTATGTTTTCTATGTTTTCACTTTCAAAATATACATTAATTTGTTCTTCTAAGCTTTCATATTTTTGTATTTCTAAACTATATATTAATCTAAAAGCTTTTTCTCTTATCGCTGTTCTATTCATATTTTTTCCCTTCTACATTTTATCTATAAAACTTTTTAATTTTGTTTTTACATCTTCTTTATTTCTTTGTACATAATTTCCAATAAAAGCTCCTAAGAATAATACAACGACTGCTAAAATTAATTTGTCTAATCTTGTAACTAAAATTAAAATTGCCAATATCACACCAATAATAGCACCTTTATATTGATTCCAAAAATCTTTAAAATTGTTCATACTTTCACAACCTTTCTCAAACTTCAAACTTAGAACACTTTTATGCTTCTTGTGGTTTTTCTGCAACTTTTTTAACCGTTATATTTACTTCATTTACTTCTAAATCTGTTGCTTTTTTGATTTTGTCTTTTATACTAGTTTGTAATTTTGCAGATAAATCTTTTATAACTGCTTCTGAACTAACAACTAGATTAGCATATACTTTTACATTGTTTTCTTTGTCTAATTCTACTCTTGTTGTTACATCTTCTGTACTTTCAAATCCTTTTGCTACTGAATTGACTAAATTTTCAATTGTTTCTTTAGATATCATTAGTTTTCCACTTTCATTTTCTAGCAAAACACCTTGTCTTTCTTTTATTTGTTCTTTTGATGTGGAATCAAAAAATATGCATTTAATAGAAAGTAATATAAATATAACACTAACACCTAATATTACTTTTCCCCATACATCACTTACGATTGCTCCTTCTATAATTCCTCCTACTAATTCTGTATCTAGCCATCCAAATACTAATAAACATGCTAATATTGCTACTATTAACATAACATAAGAATAAATAATTAATGTGATTTTTTCTAAAATTTTCATTTCCATTTTTCTCCTTTTTATGATATATTTTTTTATTCATTATTTTCATTTTGTTGTGTGGTTTCTTGTGTATTTTCGTCTTTTATGTTTTTTTCTTCCATAACTGCATCTGTGTTAACACCTTGTACATGCACATTTACTTCTTCTACTTTTAGTCCTGTCATATTTTCTACTGATTTTTTTACTCTGTTTTGTATTTCAAATGCAACGTCTGGTATTCTTGAACCATATTCTACTATAATATTGACATCTATTTTAGCAGTATCATCTAAAATATCTACTTTGATTCCTTTTGCTAAATTTTTCTTTCCACTTAATACTTCCGTGATTCCTCCTGCAAATCCTCCAGACATTCCAGATACGCCTTGTACTTCTGAAACAGCTACTCCTGCAATAACAGCTACGACATCATTTGATATTTGAATTCCTTCGTTTTCTGTTTTTATTTCTTCTTCTAATTCTACTACTTCCCCATTTTCTACTTTTTTGTTTTCTTCTTCCATCATCTTTCCTCCTTTAACTGAATTATAACGGACTTTTTTACATTATAGGAAATGTAATTTCCTATAATGTAAAAAAAGATATACTTAAAATCTATATAAGTATATCAATTTTTTCTTAATTTTACAACTGTTTTCACAATATTTACATTTTTTTAGAAAATATGGTTTTTAAATATGTCAAATTCTTGTATAGGATTTCCTCTTAAATACTCTTGAATTGTCATTCTTTTTGCATTTTCACCTTGTATTTCTATTACTTTTAAAATCCCTTCTTTACATTTAATAAATATACCATCTTTAGGGTCTGAAACAATAACCGTTCCATTTTTCAAAAAGTCCATATTTTCTGCATATATTTCATTTTTCTCTGCCACTTTTACTTTCCAAAACTTTATTTTTCTACCTTTTAAAAATGTATATGCCCCCATAATAGGATTTAAACCTCTAACTAGATTTTTTATTTCTTCTGCTGTCTTGTGGTTCCAATCAATTTTTGCTATTTCTTTTGATAACATTGGTGCAACTGTAAAATCTTTTCCTTGTTTTTCTCTGGGAGCTGTCCCTTTCTCAATTTGCTTTAATGTTTCTACTAGTAGTCCTCCACCAACAACTTTTAACCTATCCCAAAGTTCTCCTGTTGTTTCTTCTCTATTAATTTCTACCTCTTGCTTTAATATCATATCCCCTGTATCCATTCCAACATCCATATACATAGTTGTTACCCCTGTTGTTTTATCTCCATTTAATACTGCCCATTGGATAGGTGCTGCCCCTCTATATTTTGGCAACAAAGAAGCATGCACATTTATGCAACCATATGGTGGAATGTCCAAAATTTCTTTTGGTAAGATATGTCCATATGCAACTACACAAATAACTTCTGGTGATAAAGTTTTTAGTTCTTTTATAAATTCTTGATTATTCTTTACATTCTCTGGTTGTAAAACTTTTAAGTTTTTTTCTATTGCAAATTCTTTTACTGGACTTGGAAGCATTTTCATTCCTCTTCCCTTCGGTCTGTCTGGATTTGTTACAATTCCTACAATTTCATGCCCAGCTTTATAAATGGCTTTTAAACTTTCTTCTGCAAAATCTGGCGTTCCCATAAATACAACTTTCATACTTAATTTCATTCCTTCCTAAGGCACAAATCCGGTTGGAAAAGAATTAAATTTTGGCTAGGCAAACAAGTTTGAAATTTATGAGGCGTACTTTTTGTACGTTGATTAAATTTCAAATGAAGTTTAACGACGCCAAAATTGTAATTATTTTTCAACCTTCTCTCCTTTTATAACTATAGATAAAATTTCTTGATTTTGTTATGCATGATTTCCTTACTTCTCAGGTTCCATATATTCCAATGTTCCCGGAACAATTTTATCAATAAACAACTCTCCTTCTAAGTGGTCTAACTCATGAGCAATTGCTTGTGCTAATAACTCTTTAGCCTTCACTCTCATTCGCTTTCCTTCTCTATCTGTATATTCTGCCACCACTTCTGCTGGTCTTATTACTTTTGCAAATTCATTTGGAAAACTTAAGCAACCTTCGTCCACTTCTTGTTCTCCCTTTGTTTTTATAATCACAGGATTGATCAATACAATCGGTCCACGATCATCATATAAATCAATGACAACTATTCTTTTTAGAACCCCTACTTGAACGGCTGCAAGTCCTACTCCATTATATTTATGCATGGTTTCTATCATATCATCAATTAAAGATTGTATTTTTTCACTTGGAATATCCTCTTCTGGAACTTCTCTTGATTTTTTCTTTAAAATTTCATCTCCTTGATATCTTAAATTTCTAATTGCCATATTTACTCACATTCCTTTCTTAAGCCCCAAATTTGATTGGAAAAGATCTTTTTCAATCTTTCATTAACTCATAGTATTTGGATTAACATCAATTGAAATTCTTGTATCTTTGATATTTTCTTGATATATTTCTTTTAAACAAGTATTTAAAATTTGATTAGCTTCTTCTGTCATACGTCCTTTTATAATAATTCTCCATCTATATCGATTTTGAATTTTGTCAATTGGACAAGGCATTGGCTTTAAAACTTTAAATTCTGCTTTATTTAGCCTTTGTTCTAAATATTGATATAGTTTACTTGATACCTTTTTTATCTCTAATTCTTGATAACTATTTAATCCAATTAATATTATATCGCAAAATGGCGGATATTTCAACTCTTTCCTTAGTGCTATCTCTGTCTCATAAAACATGTTATAATTTTGTTTTTGGGCACACAAAATACTAAAATTGTCTGGATTATATGTCTGAATTACTACTTTTCCGGGTAATTTTTCTCTTCCTGCTCTTCCTGCTACTTGTGTTAAAATTTGAAACGTTCTTTCATTTGCTCGATAATCATCAATATTTAAAGAACTATCTGCTGCTACCACGCCAACTAATGTCACATTGGGAAAATGATGTCCCTTTACTACCATTTGTGTTCCTATCAAAATATCAATATTTTCATTTTTAAATGTCGCTAATATTTCTTCATGCGAATTTTTTTTGGTTACTGTATCAATGTCCATTCGAATGGTTGATGCTCTTGGAAATTGTTTATGGATTTCTTGTTCCAATTTTTGTGTTCCTGTTCCAAAATATCGAATTTTATCACTATGACATTCTGGACAAATGGTAACCAGTTTTTCTTCATGTCCACAATAGTGGCATTTTAATTTTCTTTCATAACTGTGATATGTCATACTAATATTGCAATGAGGACATTTTACTGTATACCCACAATTTCTACACATAATAAAGGTAGAATATCCTCTTCTATTTAAAAATAAAATGGTTTGCCTTTTTTGTTTTAAATTTTCCTCTATACTACTATATAATTCCATACTAAGCATTGAGCGATTTCCATTTGCCAATTCTTGCTTTAAGTCAATAATTTCTACTTTAGGAAGTGAAGATTGATTCGCTCTTTTGGTCAACGTTAATAATTGTATTTTGGTATTACCAGATACATCTTTGTTAATTGCATGATAAAATGTTGTCATATCTGGTGTTGCACTTCCTAATACTAAGGGTGCTTGATTTTCTTTGGCTATGATGCTAGCTATTTCTTTAGCATGGTATCTTGGATTGGTTTCTGATTTATATGAACTATCATGTTCTTCATCTATAATAATCATGCCAATATTTTCCATAGGTGCAAAAATAGCAGACCTTGCACCTATAACAATTCTTGCTTTTTTTTCTCGTATCCTTTCCCATTCATCATGTCTTTCTCCAATGGATAATTTGCTATGTAAAATCGCAATGTTTTCTTTTCCAAATCGAGAAATAAACCTGTCTAACATTTGTGGTGTTAAGGAGATTTCTGGCACTAATACAATCGCATTTTTTCCTATTCCTAATACTTTTTCAATTAATTGTAAATAGACTTCTGTTTTTCCAGAACCTGTGACGCCATATAACAAAAATTGTTGATATTGATTCTTATCGATTGATTCTTCTACTCTTTTATAAGCTTTTTCTTGCTCTTCTGTTAGGTTTAGTTTATTGGTTTTTTCACATTCTCTCCCCAATAGTGGATTTCTTTCTACTTTTTTTTCTATGATTTCTAGATATCCGTTTTTTACTAAAGTATTAACAATCCCTCTTCCACAATCTGTCAACATTTCGATTTCTGGTATGGTTGTTCCTTCATTATTTTTTATAAAGTTCAGAACTCTTTTTTGTTTTTCTGATTTGATTGTTCCTGTTTCTATTTCCATTTGTATTTCTTCTATATCTTTTTTTAAATACACTGCATTTATCGTTTTGTCTTGTATTCTTTTTTCTTTCTTTTTGTTTCTTGTTCCGGGCGTTAACATGAGTTTAATACAGTCTGATACATTGCAAAAGTATCGCTTTGCCATCCATTTTGCTAAGGCAATTTGCTTATCGGTTAAGTTTTCTTCTAGTTTTGTAATTGGCTTTATTTCATATGCTGATGTTTCTTTGATTCCTACAACAAATGCTTCTGTTAGTTTTTCTCCATTCCCAAATGGAACTAATACTTTACTTCCTACTAATATTAGTTCTTCTAGTTCCTTTGGAATGTTATAGTCAAATGTTCTATTTAATTTTTTTGCTCCTCGATTGATGATGACTTCTGCTACCATTTTTTTCTCCTTTTTTTCTATGGTAAGTATATCAAATTTTTTTTGTTTTCACAAGATTCATTTTTATAAAATTATGTCAACGGGGACGGAGATATTTGACACAATTTCGTAATTTCACTAAATCTCGAAAAACAAGAAAAAAATCATGGATTTTATATATTTTTTAATATATAATAAAGCCATGATTTTTTTGAAAATAGAAATTGTTTTTTATTTTACATTGTGTACAAAAGTTGCATAATGTTTCATTTTTACAAAGTTGTGTCAAATATCTCCGTCCCCATTGACACTAAAATGTTACGTTACTTCCAAATCTTGCTTTTAATTTATCTTTTGAATCTTGTGATAGATTTATATTATTTGTTAAATTGATTTTTGTGTTTGGATTTAATTCAAGTAATGCACTTGCATCTATGATTGAATTATTACTTAAATTAATGGTTAAGTTTGTATTATTTTTTAATGCTTTTAAATTTTCTAAATCTTCACTCCATAATGTATTACTACTTAAATCAAGATCTGTTAATTTTGTTAATTTAGAAAAATCTATCATTCTATTATGCAAGTTATTACTAGTTAATTTTAAATTTTCTAAATTTGATATTTTCGATACTTCATTAAAATTTGATATATTCGAGTTACTAGCTAAATCAAGTATTTTCAGTTTTGTAAAACTAGATAAATCTGGAATTTCTTTTAATGATGATGTATTTAAACGAATACAGGTTATTTTCTCGCTATCACAGTTTTTTATAGTTTTTAAAGTTTCATTAGAAATCCTCAAAAAGGCTAAATTGGCAATAATATCTTCTATTTGTGATAAGTCAATATTGTTATTATTTCCTAAAATTGATAATTTAGTCAATTTCTTCAAATTATTTATTGCTGTTGCATTTGTTATATAATTTTCACTTAAATTTAATTCATTTAAATCACTCATTTTTCCTAATATTTCTTGAGATTTCGTATCTTCAAGTGTTATTTTATTATTAGACAAATTTAAATATTTTAGCTTTGTCATTCCTTCTAGCATTTCTAATGTGGTTAATCCTTGCCCTGTTAAATCTAATTTCTGATAATTTGTAAATAATGCTAATTTATCTACATCTAAATATATGGTTCCATTTCTATCTAAAATTTCTCCTATTTTATTTAATGCTACCAATTTTTCTCCTGTATAATTATTTCTATTTCCATCTATCCTTGTATTTCCCTTTAAATCTATATGTGTCAGTGATGTATTTAAACTTAATGGTGTTATGTCTTCTATATTATTGTTCGATAAATATATATCTTTTAAACTAGTTAATTTTTCTAGTCCTTCAATTTTCTCTATTTGATTAGTTGCCAAATCAAGTGTTTCTAAATTTGTTATATTTTCTAAGCCTTGTATTTTTTTTATTTGATTACCTGTTAATATTAATGTTTTTAAATTTGTTAATTCTGAAATTTTCTTCATATCTGTTATTTGTTGATTTCTTAATGTAAGACTTTCTAAATTTTTACAATTTCTTATTGCATCTATTATATTTTCATAATCATTTCCTCCATATCTAAAAAACTTCACTAAATTAGATAACTTCGATACAGCACTATAATCTTTATTAACCCCACTTATTATTGTTAAATTTTCTAGTTTAGTACAATTTTCTACTCCTTCCATTGTTGTAATTGGTGGTATATTGCTTCCATACTCTCCTAATGTTAAATTTATTAAATTAGGAAAAAATACCAAATCTTGAAGGCTATCTACAGATGTGTCTGCTATTGTCAAACTTGTTTGATTTTTCATCCATTTGAATTTCATCTCTTCTTCTGTTACACCAGATATTTTTGATATATATTCACTAAATGCTTTACTGCTAAACCTTATTTCTGTTTCATCTTCTAAAATTTTATTATTGATATTATCTCCATATTCTTTTCCGTTGCTTCCTATATACTTTACATTTAAATCATCATCTATTAAAAATACATCTTTTAAACTAGTTAAATTTCCTTTTCCTAGTCCTTGCATTCCTTCATATGCTTCTTCTTTTAATGCATAATACATATAATAATTTCCATCTTCTGCTTTCTGTACTGTTCTTTGTACTCTTCCATCTGCTAATAATGTCTCTGGATTTACTTGTTTTCCTTCTATACTTTTTTCTACTTGTTCTAACTGTATGGATTCTTTTACTGCTCCTACTGCTGTTTCTATTTTTGCTTCACTTGCTTTTGTTAATATTCCATTTTCTCCTGTTAATGTGGCTATTGTTACACCTGCTAGTATTAATAATACAATAATTGTAATAACCAATGCAATTAATGTAATTCCCCTTTTACTATTAAAACATATATTCATTTTTTCTCTTTTCCTCCTCATTTGTTAGTATTTATTTTTCACACTATAAATATACCAATAAAATTTTAAAAGTGCAATACTTTTGTCTGGTATTTTTAATGGCGTTTTTATGAGAAAATATATAAAACTTTTAATAATTGGAGGAATATATATGTTTGAAATCTCTAAATATAAAAAAAGCAATGTAAAAATTTCTATCAGACTTCCGGAAAATATGAATGAAATGTTGAAAAAAATTGCTAAGAAAGAAAATATGAGTTTTAATAATGTTATTGTTAGTTGTATCCAAAATTCTTTAGACGAAATGGAATTAGATAAATATAAAAATGTTGATATCTATAATGATAAAGAATTAAAAGTTTAAAACAGAAAATTCAATAGGTGTCAATAGGGACGAAGATGTGGGTATCCTAAAATAGTTTCCCTCATCTCCGTCCCCATTAACATTATCATGCCGTTTCTTTTTCTTCACTATTTGGGACTTGCCTTTTTTTCTTTCCTTTTTGTTGTTTTGGTTTATTATGATTGACAACAATATCTGGTGCTTCATTATCTAGAATTGTTCTTTTAGTAATAACACATTTTTCTATATTTGGATTTGATGGTATATCAAACATAATATCTCTCATTCTTTCTTCTATAATTGAACGCAATCCTCTTGCTCCTGTTTTTCTTTCAATTGCTTTATCTACAATTGCTCCAATTGCATCTTCTTCAAAAATTAATTCTACCCCATCAATTTCAAATAATTTTTGATATTGCTTAATTAATGAATTTTTAGGTTCTTTTAATATTTCAATTAATGCTTCTTTATCTAATTCTTGTAAAGTTGCTACAATAGGCAATCTTCCTATAAATTCTGGAATCAGACCAAATTTTAATAAATCTTGTGGCAATAATTCTTTGAATACCTCATATTTAC
The DNA here is from genome assembly GCA_946500615.1 of uncultured Clostridium sp. Classification (GTDB taxonomy): domain Bacteria; phylum Bacillota; class Clostridia; order TANB77; family CAG-508; genus CAG-269. Next base: position 16,943 of record CAMMWP010000022.1, read on the forward strand.
TAATTTCTTTCGCACTTTCTATTTTAGAACCAAATCCAATGGATTTTTTACCTGTTCTATCTTTAATAATATTTTCTAATCCCTCAAACGCTCCTCCACAGATAATTAATATATTTTCTGTATTGATTTGAATCAATTCTTGATTTGGATGTTTCCTTCCTCCTTGTGGTGGCACTGATGCAATTGTTCCTTCAATAATTTTTAATAATGCTTGTTGCACACCTTCTCCACTAACGTCTCTCGTGATTGAAGGATTTTCTGATTTTCTGGTAATTTTGTCTATTTCATCTATATATATAATTCCTTTTTCTGCTTTTTGTACATCACCATCTGCTGCTTGGATTAGTTTTAATAAGATATTTTCAACATCTTCTCCCACATATCCAGCTTCTGTAAGAGTCGTTGCATCTGCTATGGCAAATGGAACATCTAAAATTCTTGCTAGCGTCCTTGCCAATAATGTTTTTCCACATCCTGTTGGTCCTAATAATAAGATATTACTTTTTTGAATTTCCACATCATCATCTTTTGTTATTGCTTCTTCATGGGCAATTCTTTTATAATGATTATATACTGCAACAGACAATGTTTTTTTAGCATCTTCTTGGCCTATTACATAATCATCTAATACTTTTTTGATTTCTCTTGGGCTTGGGATTTCATTTAATTCATTTAAAGTATATCCTGCTTTATCATCATCATATAGTTCTGCTTCTATAATACTAGTGCAAAGGTCTACACATTCGTCACAGATATATACACCGGGACCTGCAACAATTTTTCTAACATTTTCTTGTGCCTTACCACAAAATGAACATCTTACACTTTTTGGTACATCATTTTTTGCCATTCGTTCTTTCATTCCTTCCTAAAATCTTTTTCCTTTATTGCATAGAAAACTTATATAATTTTTTGCTTTACAATTCAAAGGGAAAATAGATAATTTTTATTTTCAAAAACAAATATATTTTTACCACATATCGAATTTTATATGCAATAAGGTAAGTTATATTGTGAAGTAACTGCAAAGCATTCTTCACATTTGTTGCATCAAAATTTTTGATATTACTGACACATACTTTCCTTATATTATATTAAATTTACTATTTATTATACACTTATTTTTATCTATTTTCTTTTGTCCATAATTCCATCAATTAATCCATATTTTAAAGCTTCTTCTGCTGTCATGTAATTATCTCTTTCTGTATCTTTTTGGATTTGTTCAACTGTTTGACCTGTTCTTTCACTTAAGAATTTATTTAATTTTTCTCTTGTTTTTACTAAATGGTCTGCATGAATTTTAATTTCTGTTGTTTGTCCAGAAAGTCCACCACCACCAATTAATGGTTGATGGATTAAAATCTCAGCATTTGGTGTAGCAAAACGTTTTCCTTTTTCTCCTGCTGCTAACAGTGCTGCTCCCATACTGGCTGCCATTCCTATACAGATAGTTGATACTGGGCATTTGATATAGTTCATTGTATCTATAATTCCCATTCCGTCTGTAATAGATCCTCCCGGTGAGTTGATATATAAATTAATATCTTTATCTGGATCTTCTGATTCTAGGAATAATAATTGGGCTATGATTAAACTTGATGTTGTTGGATTAACATCTTCTCCTAAAAATATAATTCTGTCTTTTAATAATCTTGAGAAAATATCATATGATCTTTCTCCCTTGCTTGTTTGTTCTATAACATATGGTACTAAACTATTTTTTTCTAACATAATTGATTTCCTCCTTAAAATTTATTATCAAAATACCTGTAATCTTTTCAACACTATGTATCAAAAAATTTACAATATTCTTTCTTTATTTCTAATTGACAATTATATTTACTATATGCTACCTCATAATAATTGTCAAAAAAGCTGGGGTTAAAATTTAACTATGACATTTAACACCCCAACCTTTTTCCATTTATTGTTTTATTTTATTTTTGCATTTTTTACTAAAAATTCAATTGCTTTTTCTGATTCTAATCCTTGTTTAATATAGTTTCTTACATTTTCATTTTTTAAGAATTCTTCATCATTTTCTTTACCATAATTTTTAGCCATTTCTTTTATTTTTTCATCAATATCAATTTCTGCTACCTCTATTTTTTCAGCTTTAATGACTGCTTCTAATGCTAAACGAGATTTAATTGCTTCTGTTGCTTGAGGTTCATATTCTTTTTGCATGTCTTCTTTTGTTTTTCCCATCATTTGAAGATATTGATCTAATTTTAGTCCTTGATATGCCAATCTTTGTTCCATATCTTTTAACATGTTTTCTGTTTCTGTTTCTATCATTCCTGATGGAATTTCAACTTTTACATTTTCACATACAGCTTTGATAACTGCATCTTGTGTTTCATATTTTGCTCTTTCATCATTTTGTTTTTGTTGTTTTTCTTTAATGCTATCTTTTAATTCTTTTAATGTATCAAATTCGCTAACATCTTTTGCAAATTCATCATCTAATGTTGGTAATTCTTTCTTCTTGATTTCATTGACCTTTACTTTAAATGTAGCATCTTTTCCTGCTAAGTCTTTTGAAAAATATTCTTCTGGAAATTTTACTTTGATATCTTTTTCTTCTTCGATTTTCATTCCAATAATTTGTTCTTCAAATCCCGGTATAAATGTATTGCTTCCAATTTCTAAGTCATGATTTTCTGCTTTTCCACCTTCAAAAGCAACACCATCTACAAATCCTTCAAAATTAATATTTGCAATATCTCCTTTTTCTACTGGTCTATCTTCTATTGAAATTAATCTTGAATTATGTTCTTGCATATGTCCTAATTCATGCTCTATATCTTCATCTGTTACTTTATATTCTATTTTTTTAATTTCTACACCTTTATATTTTCCAAGTTCTGCTTCTGGTTTAGTTTGGAATACGGCTGTAAAAATTAGGTCTTGTCCTTTTCCTATTTGTGTAACGTCTATGTCTGGTCTGCTAACTACTTCTAATTTATTTTCTTCTATTGCTTTTTCTAATTCTTCTGGGACAACTTCATTAAAAGCATCTTCATAGAATATCTCTTTTCCATAATATTTTTCAACAATATTCATTGGTGCTTTTCCTTTTCTAAATCCCGGTATATTAAAATATTTTGCACTTTTAAAATATACTTTTTTTATTGCCTCATCAAATTTTGAAGCTTCTATCGTTACATTTAATTTTACTTCATTTGCGTTTTTTGTTTTTTCTACTTTACATTCCATTCTTTTTCAATCCTTTCTTTATTCATATAGCTTAATTATTATACCACATTTTTCCTATTTTGCAAGGATTTTTAAATATTTTTTGAAAAATACTTGTTTTTTTGATACTTTTGTGTTAAACTTGTTAATAGTCAGTTTATTTTTTATTTAGGAGGTGCAATTCAGAAATGGCTAAATGTGCAATATGTGAAAAATCAGTTAATCATGGAAACAAACTTAGCATTACACGTTCTCATATCAGTAAAAGATCACCACGTACATGGAAACCAAACTTAAGAAGTGTTAAAGTTACAGAAAATGGTGAAACAAAAAGAATCTATGTATGTGCTAAATGTTTAAGAGATGGAAAAGTAAAGAGAGCTTAAGCTCTTTTTTTGGTATAAGAGCATATAATAGTTTCCGCTATTACATGCTCTTTTTTGTTATTTCTTATTTATTATTTTTTAAGACTTTGCTAATTTAAACTTTACATTTAGTATATGCAATGTTTAATTTTTGTCTTTTATTCCAAATATCAACCTTACAAAACCTCTTAAAAATTTTGGAACTTTTTTTACTACTATTGTCATCTATGTATCCCTCCTTTATTTTAACATGCTAGCCACATAAAGCCAATGCATACTACAGCTACTCCAATAATAAATAACCAACCTGTTATAGGAAGTAATAAAACTAACAATATGCCTAACCCAAGACCTATTAAACAAATTGCAAGTGTCTTTCTAAATAACTTTACCATGTTTATTACCTCCATTCTCTTTTGTATTATTATATTCTATCTTTTCTTTTATGTTACATTTATGGTAACTATTCCAGAACAATAGCGGGCTTTTTTAATATTTTTTCTATTTAAGAATAAATCTCGCTTCTCGAGAACTTTTCTTTACTTTTTTAATTTAACTATATATTTTTAAGTTCGCAAAGAAACATAAAGATTTGTCGACACGAAAAATTGACTTTTCTTTCTTTTTTATTTAAAATATATCATAGATATATATGATTTATAATTAAGAAGGGATTATTTATGAACAAAAAAGATAGTATAAAAATGATAGAAATTTTAAGAGAAACATATCCAGATGCTACTTGTAGCTTAGATTTTGAAACACCTTTTCAAGCAGTTGTTTCTGTTATTCTTTCTGCACAATGCACAGATGAAAGAGTAAATAAGACAACCCCTGCTCTTTTTAAAAGATGTAAAACTGTAGAAGATTTTGTAAATATCGATATACATGAACTTGAAAATTTAATCCATCCTTGTGGTTTTTTTAAGAATAAAGCCAAAAATATTAAATTGTGTGCTAAACAGGTGTTGGAAAATTTCAATGGCATTGTTCCTAATAACATGCAAGATTTAATGAGCTTAGCAGGTGTTGGTAGAAAAACAGCTAATGTTGTATTGCTAGAAGTCTTTGGTATTGCTGAAGGCGTTGCTGTTGACACACATGCTAAAAGAATTTCTAATTTGATTGGTTTGTCTAATGAAAAAGAGCCGGAAAAAATAGAACAAGATTTAATTAAACTTTTTCCAAAGGATTATTTAAAAGATATTAATCACTTACTAGTTTGGCATGGTAGAAATACTTGTGTTGCTAGAAATCCGAAATGTGATACTTGTACAATTAAAGATTTTTGTAAACATTATACAAAAAATATGCATTCATAAATTAAGATTTCATACATACATTTACTCTGCTTATAGATTTTATTTATAGTATGAAATCTAACTAATTATATATATATATAATTAATTTTATATTTTTTATTATATTTTTCCAAAAGAAGGAATCTGCACTGTCAGATTCCTTCTTTACCTAGCTTAAAACTAGTTTTTTAGTGTGGGTAAATTTTTTATTTTAGTAATTTTTTTCAAAAGAAGTCTTTAAAAAGACTTCTTTAAGTTCTTCTGGGATTTCTTCGGGATTTATATTTTCTCCGCAAAATTTCTTTAGGTTATACTTCGGACAGCATAAATCATAGTAGCCATCCTCATGTAACTTGATATCTTGCACTTGTACAACATGTACCTCATTACACATACTACACAAATAAATTATCCGGATATTCTCCGGACTAGGATTAGTGTCATTTACTTTGGTTAGCTCGCCTAAAAAGGCGATCCACCAAGAGTATTTTTCGTCAACGTAATCTTTTAAATCAAACGTTTTTTCCATTTTCTTCCCTCCATAGTCCCACACTTCATTCATGCCATCTAGGTACTTATATTTTAATACATTTTATGTAAATTGTCAATCATAGTCACACATACGTTCTTTTTTGATTCATACTAAAAACTTTTAAAGATTTTTGTAAACATTATATAAAAAATATCCATTAAGAAATTGAAAGATTTCATACGTACATTTGATCTGCTTATAGTACTTTATTTATAGTTTGAAATCTAATTTATTTATATAATTAATTTTATACTTTTTATTCTATTTTTTCAAAAGAAGGAATCTGCACTGTCAGATTCCTTCTTTACCTAGTTTAAAACTAGTGTGTGTGTAAGATTTATTATTTTTATTAATCGTAATTTTTAAAAGTACTTTTATTAAAAATTTCTTTTAATTCCTCTGGTATGTTATCAACAAATACCCATGTTTGGTACGGTCCATTTTTCATCTGCGGACAGCATACTACATACCCGTCTTTATCTCTCTGCATTTGAGTATATGGTACTGCATGAAAAACCGTTTCTTGTTTTATGTCAGAGCATTCAGAGCATTCAAACACTATGTATAAATTACTCGGATTAACCTGTATATTGTTAAGCCGCTCTAAATCTCCTTCATTCATTAGCCAGTATGCTTTGTTTTTGTCTAAAGTGTTGATGTATTGTTTTAAAGTCATTTTTATTTATACCTCCAAATTTTTTTGTTGTTTATATCTTACACACTTAATTCATGCCATCTAGGTACTTATATTTTAATACATTTTATGTAAATTGTCAATCATAGTCATACATACGCTTTGTTTTTGGTTCATACTAAAAACTTTATTATATTTTGTATATTTATTTGTGTTTTCTATATACTACTACATAGAGGTGATTTTTTGACAAATATTAATTGTTCACAAAATTGTATTTATCAGAAAGATGGCAAGTGTTCTTATTCTAGTATCACACCTACCATATTTTCAACAACAAGTGAATGTGCTTACTTTGTTGATAAATCAAAAAAGAAAAACGACTAATAATACCAGTTGTATGCATTTTTGTCCATTTGGGTGTCCATTTGGGTGTGTCCATTTGGGGACGTTTCCTCTTGAGACATTTTTATGTAAATCTTCCCTCACTTTATCTATAAATAATGAATAGTTATATAAAAAATAAATACTTATCTTGTTTTATTATTAATACTTTAGATTTACATAAAAATGTCTCAAGAGGAAACGTCCCCAAATGGACACACCCAAATGGACACAAAAATGTCTCAAAGAGAAACGTCCCCAAATGGACAAAAAAATGGACAAAAAAATGGACACCATTGACAAAATCCTTTTTACGTTATATATTTCTATTAATATTAATTTAAAAGGAGGATATTATGTTTAAAAAGAAAATAAAAACAATTTCTTTAATTATTATATTGACTATTTCTTTATTTACACCAATTGTAAATGCTGAAAACGAAACCACAAACGAAGCAGTTCCCATTAATGAAACTCAAGAATCTGTATCAATAAAAGAAGGGGATGAATATTTATTTCAAGATACTGTAAATATAGATACGCCTATTGATGGAAATTTATTTATCTTTGCAAATACAGTTACGATTAATTCTCAAATAGGTGGTGATGCCTTTATATGTGCTAATACAATCAACATTGAAAAAAATGCTTATATTTATAGTAACGTATTCGCCTGTGCCTCTACAATTAATGTGAAAGGGGTCGTATATGACATTTATTCTATTTCTAATTCTTTAACCATTGATGGATTTGTCTATAGAGATGTTAAAAGTATGTGTGATACGCTTAACATCAATAGCATGATTGGTAGAAATGTTTTTGCCAACTGTTCTTCTATCAATTTTAAAGAAAAGCCAGATACAGAGGATACTCCTAGTATCGCATCTTACGGAACTATTCAAGGAAATTTAAACTATTCTTCTGATGAGGAAATACAAATTCCTAAAGATGCTGTTTCTGGAGAAACACACTTTACTTCTTTAGCAAAAAACATCGTAAGCACTACAAGCATTTCTGGCTACATGTATTCTTTGGGGGCTACATTAGCTTCTGCTACGATTATATGGTTGCTTAGCTTATGGATTACTCCAAAGTTTTTACATAATAAAAATACTTCTATGACTTTAAAAAAGGTTTTACAAATTATAGGCTTAGGTATATTGACTCCTATTATCATTACTTTATTAGGAATTATTATTTTGCTAATCCCTATTACTAGCCAACTTATGATACTATTACTTTGCATATTAGCTATATTGTTCTTTATTAGTACTTCTGTTGCTATTATCAATCTTAATACAATGATTTGTAACAAATTGAAAATCACACAGAACTTGTATAAGTTAGGATTTTTGATTATTACTGCAATTGTTTTCTGGCTATTGACTTTGATTCCTTATGTGGGATTCGTTATTTCAGTGTTAGCAACTATATGGGGAATTGGTAGTATCTCTTATGGTATTTTAGTAAAAGAAAAAGCTGATGAAAAAAATACAAACTCTGATAAAGAACTTTCTGTTTCTGAGGAAAAGAAAGAGAAAAAAGAGATTACATCTAAAAAAGCTAATGATTCTGGAAAAATTGAAAATGAGAATTCTAATAAATTAAAAAAAGAAAAGACAAATGACGCTTCTGGAAAAACTATGAAAAACAAAAGAGTTAATAAAAAAGAAGAACAAGACAAAAAGTGAAAATAAATGAGTTTTATTTTCAAAAGAAAGTAACCCTTTCCTATTGTATAAAAATACGGAATCTGCATTGTCAGAATCCGTATTTTTATTATTTCATTTTCAGTTCATCAATTATCACTTTAAAATCCACTGCATTTAAAATCGCTGTTCCTGCAACCAAAATATTGGCACCTGCTTGTTTTACTTCTGGAGCTGTCCTCAAATTAATTCCCCCATCAACTTCTATGTCTATTTCTAAATTCTTATCTTCAATATATTTTTTTAGAGTTCTTACTTTTTCTGTCATTTCACTTAAATAGCTTTGTCCACCTTTTCCCGGCTCTACAGTCATGACTAAACACATATGAATAAATGGCAAATATTTATAAACCTCTTCTATTTTTGTATTTGGTTTTACAGATATCCCCACTTTACAATTATTTTTTTTGATATATTCAATCATATCCCATACTTCTTCCTCGTTTTTGCAAGCTTCCAAATGAAATGTAATCATATTTGGTTCTACTGCACAAAAATCATCTACTGCTTTTCTAATATCTTTGACCATTAAATGCACATCTAATGGTGCATTTGATATCCTTCTAATATAAGAAGCATATTCTAGCATTGTTTGGTATGTATTTTTTTCTACAAACTCACCATCCATAACATCAATATGAAAATAATCTGTTTTCGCTGTTTCTAATGCAAAAAACGTTTTTGACTCCTCTCCTTTTTTTACTGAAAGAATTGATGTTGATACTTCTACCATTTTCTTTCCTCCTTTTCTTTTAATTCTTGATATATTTTGCAAAATCTTTCATATCTTGCTTTATCAATTTCTCCATTTTTCACTGCTTTTTTTATTCCGCAATTTTCTTCTTTTATATGTGTACAACCTATAAACTCACAATTTTCTTCAAATTGCTCAAATTCTTTAAAATACTGATATAATGCTTTGCTCTCTATTTCTGATATATCAAATGTTGAAAAACCGGGTGTATCAGCTATATATGTGTCATTATCTATTTCATATAAAGTAACCGCTGTCGTTGTATTTTTGCCTCTTTTATTCTTTTTGCTAATTTCTCCTTCTTGTGTCATGTCTTCATCAAAAATCCCATTAATTAATGTAGACTTTCCCACTCCAGAATTTCCCGAAAATGCATTTATATGATGCTTCAATTCTTCTTTCAGTCTATCTATTCCTATTTTTTTCTTAGCATTTGTTATCATCACTATATACCCTATATTACTATATATTTGTCTTATTTTTTGAAAATCGTCTGCCCTATCTAAATCTATTTTATTTAGTACTATAAGTGGCTTTATTCCTATAAATTCTGCAAAAGCTAGCTGTTTATCCAGCATTAATAAATCGGGTTTTGGATCCTTACTCGAAACAACAAGTATCATTTGTGTAATATTGGCTAGTCTTGGTCTTTTTATATATACCTTTCTTTCTTGTATCCTTTCAATAACAGCTTTTCTATTTTGTTCATCCGTTATGCATATCTGTACATTATCGCCAACCACAGGAATCATCTCATCTTTTTTTAGTTTTCCTCTTGCTGTTGTTTCATATATTCCAGACTCTGTTTTCACTTGATATAAATTAGAAACATTTTCTATAATTATTCCTTGCATTCTTTCTCCTTTTCCTCATTGTCTATTTAAGTGTCCATTTATGTCCATTTAGGGACGTTTCTATTTGGACAATTTCCTTATTATTATATATAAAAAATGTATACTTTGCAATTCTATTTGAATTATTTTATTAAGAACAATCTATAACATTTTAAAGCCTGTGCTATTGTTCAGTGCCAAATTTTACGTAAGTAAAATTTGTGTGCATCTGTTGTGTTACTACGAAAACACAAATACCACTTAAAATTAAGCTTTTAAAACTTATTCTAAGTGGTATTTTTATTTAATTAAATGTTACAGAATCTTGAGAACCTAATGTCACTGTTTTTGTTGAACGATAGATTTGACTTCCTGTTTTAGGATCTGTAATAGTTACCGTTATATCAAGAGATTCTCCATCTTTTCCAGATAATGATATTGCAGAATAGGTTGTTTCATTTTTATTAACTCCTGTTCTAGTTTCCCCATTCACACTAATATTTACGGTTCTACTTACATTCTCTTCTTCATCATCTTCTGTATAGCCTCCTGTTATTTGTTTCAAATTAATAATAACAGATACATTTTTTGTCTCAGCAACTTTATTAACTGTTAAGGTCACAGTTGTACCTTCATCAACCGTTGTCCCTCCTGTTACACTTTGTTTTGTAACTTTTCCATCATCTGATGTAGCATCTACATAAGTAATACTTACTTTTAATCCTTGCCCCTCTAGTGTTGACTTAGCATTTGCCTCTGTTTGCCCTACTACATTTTGAACTGTTACTTGTTTAATTCCTGTTCCTGTACTTACATGAATTTTAATTGTATCTCCTGCATATGCTTCTGAATCAGCCTCTGTTTCTTGAGAAATAACATATCCTTCTTCCACTGTCTTACTTGTTTCTTCTACAATTTCTGCTTTTAAATTTGCCTCTTCTAAAGCATCTACTGCTTCTTCTCTCTTCATTCCTACGACTTTAGGAACTGTTGTCTTTTCTTGTCCTTTACTTACAACAACTTTTACAGTACTACCTTCTTTTACATGATAGTCAGCAATATATGTAGGATCTTGAGAGATAATATATCCTTCTGGTACATCTTTATTAAATTCTTCACTTGCTACCTCAAAAACCAGTTTTAAATCTTCTATTGTTTTTTGAGCCTCTTCTTTTGACATGCCAACTACCTCTGGTAATCCTACTTCAGCAGGGTTGGTTATATTTAAAAACGCTAATGTTCCCCCTAAACTGATAGCAAATAATAAGATTAATCCTATAATGGCACTTAATACCTTATGCTTCTTAATAAATGCTACAAATTTATTATCTTTTTTCTTTCTATCTTGTCTTTCATTTCCTTCATCTATATTTCCATATAAATCTGTATTAATTTTTTGTGTTTTTGCAGTTACGTCATAATCTCTATCTTCTACAAAGTCTCCACTTGGATTTTTCAAGGCTTGCCTTAAATCTGACAACATATCTGTTGCAGATTGATATCTTAAAGTCGTATCTTTTTTTAGTGCTTTCATAATAATTCTATTCACTGCTGATGGCAAATTGGGATTTAATTCTATTGGTTCTTCTGGTTCTTCTTGCATATGTTTTAGTGCAACAGAAACTGGTGTGTCTGCATCAAATGGAACTCTGCCTGTTACCATTTCATACATGACAACGCCTAATGAATATAAATCTGATTTAGCATCTGTAAATCCACCTCTAGCATGTTCTGGTGAGAAATAATGTACAGAACCAATTGTCGTTCCAAAAGCTGTGATGGTAGAATTTGAAACTGCCTTTGCGATGCCAAAGTCTGTTACTTTTGCTATTCCATCTTCTGTTATAATAATATTATGTGGTTTGATATCTCTATGGACAATATTATTTTTATGTGC
>CAMMWP010000023.1 GCA_946500615.1 uncultured Clostridium sp.
TCGTTAGAGCGAAGCGATGTTCTTGAATAGGAAAAACTCGATTTTTCCTATTCAATGAAAAAAAACACATGCCACCATTCAGCCTTTCCGACGCAAGGGAGGTATATCTTATATTTTTAAGCGTTCGAATGCGACCGGAATCGTTTTAGAAATTCTTATATATAAGTCGTAAAGGGTCCTGTTTCCGGGTATTGTTACGATTTAGATATTAGAATTTCTTAAACGAAAATTGGAGGGTAGCCGAGAACCTTAAAAATATAAGATATACCTCCCTTGCGTCGGAAAGGCTGAATGGTGGCATGTGTTTTCTTTGTTTCCAAAATGTTCTTAATCTTTTTGACTCATAATAATTCTAAATACCTCTGCAACGCTCCATGCTTGTGCAATTGTTCCTTTTGGCATCTGTGGTTTCACAGAATCATATAATTCTGCTATATTGCCAATACAACCATTTGCATTGAGCTCTTTTTTAAAGGTTTTATTTGTCTTCTCTACAAATTTATCTATCTTATTATTTAATTCTTCTTTCTCTTCTTCCTTTGCCTTCTTTTCCATGTTTATTAATGCATTATAATATAATCCCAATAACCATGTCCATGTAATTCCTTGATGATAGCTACTATCTCTTTTAAAGCTGTCACCTTCATAGATTTCTACATAATTTTCTTCGCCTTTTGCTAATGTTTTTAATCCATATGGATTTAATAATTTCTTTTCTATGACATTTATCATATTTTTTGCTATTTCTGAATCTTCATCTATTACAGGATATGTTAAACTTAAAGCAAATAATTGATTTGGTCTGATTTTGCTATCTCCTAATACATCATACAAACATTTTGTCTTTGGATTATAAAATTTTTCTTCAAACGCTTTTTTACATTTTTTTGCTAAGTCTTTATATTTTTTTATTTGTAACAGATCGCCAATCTTTAACGTTAAGTTTGCCATAATCATATTGGCATTATACCACATGGCATTAATTTCTACTGCTTTTCCATTCCTTGGTGTAACTGCTATATCTCCTACTTTTGCATCCATCCAAGTATTTTGTGTATCTTCTGTTCCAGAAACCATTAATCCATCTCTATCTAAATAGATATTATTACCATCTACATTGTTACCTTCGACATAATTTTTTATAATATCTTCCATTTTGGGATACATGTTTTCTTTAACAAATTTATAATCTTTGGTATATTCTAGATATTTTTGCACTTGTTCAAATAATAGTAAAGATGCATCCACACTGTTATATAGAGGTCTGCTGTCATACCCAGAATACCCATTTGGTACTAATCCATATTTGATATCTCTTACCATGGTTAATAATACTTCTCTAGCAATATCATATTTTTTTGTTACCAATAGAAGTCCTTCAAAGGCTATTAATGTATCTCTTCCCCAATCTAAGAACCATGGATATCCTGCAATAATTGTGTGTAATCGAAAGCTTGGTCTATATACAATAAAATTATCAATTGCTTTTACATATGTTTTTATCAGTTCATCTTGATTGATTTCTTTTTTTGTTTTATCTTCTTTTTCTGAAATAAGTCCTGTTCTTTTTATTTCTGTATCTATTCTGTAAATTTCTTTTTCTAACATTTCTTTTACATCTTTTTCATCTATGTTTTCTTCCAATGAACACACAAATGAAATTTCTTTTTCTTCATTTGCTTTTATCTCAATTTCATAAACACCCGGAACTGCGTGATTTTCTTCTGGATAAAATCCTCTTTTTTCCTCTTCAACATAAAACATATGTCTAAAATCATCATTTTCATGTGGGATATACGTCCCTTCTGATAAATTCATATATATTGGTGTCTGTGATTTATCATCTATGACAACTCTTACTTTTGTGCCATTTATTTGTTGTTTTATATCAAAATGATGACCTGTATTCATGGTATGAAAATCTCTAAAATTCATAATTGGTGCTAATGTTAATTTTGTTTTATATTTTCCATTTTTAATTTTATAATATACACCTACTGTATTTTTACCATATTCCATGCAAATACTTTTTTCGATTTCTGTTCCTTGCACTTTATATTTGAAAGTAGGATAATATTCTTTTTCAAAATCTTCTTGATATTGGTATCCATGAGAAATATATGATTCACATATGTTTGTATATAAATCATATTGTTTTCCCCTTATTGTCATAGATTCATCCAATTTTGATAAAATCACATAGCGATTAGCTGGTGGATTTAATGGTGCTACCAATAATCCATGGTATTTTCTTGTATTTGCTCCAATAATCGTAGAAGATGCAAATCCTCCAATTCCATTTGTTACTAGCCATTCTTTTGTGATTCCTGTTTCCAAATTTAAATTTTCCTTCGTAAATTTCATACTTTCCTCCGTATATTTATATTTTTTCTTAATACATAACGTTTGCATAAAAATATTATCTTGATTTTATATCTTTTTTATAATTACTATCATTTAATGTTTTCATCATCTCTTCTCTTATTTCTGTTTTTGTTTTCATCCTTTTGCCTTTTCCTCTTGCACTTTTTGGTTTTGTTGTTTTTGGTTCTTCTTTTGTGTTTTTGTTATGCAATTTATTTGCTTTTCTTCTCATGTTTTCTGTCTTGATTCTTGCTTTTTCATCTGCTTCTCTAATCGATGCAATTCTCTCACTATATTTATTGCTAAATTTACTTTTTCCCCTTACATGTTTTTCATGAACCTTTTTACCATTTTTATGTTTTCTTTCCATGATTTTTTTCTTTTTATTGATACGTTTTTCTTCTTGTAATTTTGTATTTAACATTAAATATTGTGGGTCATTTTGTTTATCTTGATATTTCAAATCATCACAAATTAACTCAATAATAGATGCTGCCACTAAATTAGGATCATGTCTAATAAATTCACCATCCACCATAGATAAATTTCTTTGTAAAAATTTAATGCCTTTTACTTTATCGATATCTTGTTCTACAATATCTTGTCCTTCTAAATTATATTTTTTGATAAATTCTGGAATGATTTCTCCTGTATCATAGATACAATAATCCATAATCCCTTGTCCACAATGTTCTGTAATCGCATTTATATGGTCTGCCACACTATAATTGTCTGTTTGTCCTGGTTCTGTCATAATGTTGCTAATATATACTTTTATTGCTGTGCTTTCTTTAATGGCTTTATTAACACCATTTACTAGAAGATTTGGTATGACATTTGTATACAAACTTCCTGGTCCTATAATAATACAATCTGCTGATTTTATGGCTTCTACCACCCCTGGTGCTGGCTTACAATTTGCTGGACTTATCGTAATTCTATTAATTTTTGTTATTTTTTCAGAAACCACTTCTGGTATTCTTGATTTTTCTTCTACAATATATCCATTTGCTAATTCTGCTGTAATTTTCATCTCGTCTAATGTAACTGGTATAACTTTTCCTATCATATTGATTACTTCATTACTTTTTATGATAGAATCTTCAAAATTTCCATTAATTTCTTTCATGGCTAGGAAATAAATGTCTGAGAAATCTAACCCTCTTAATTTTCCACTTTGGAACTCATGATTGAATAGCTTTTGTACTTGTTCCTCTTTTTTGGCTAATGCGACAATACTATCTTTTATATCCCCTAATGGTAAGGTTTGCAATTCTCTTCTTGAATTTGTGATTGTTTCTCCATAATCTGAAACTGTTACAATTGCTGTTAAATTACTTGTATAATTTTTTAATCCGGAAAGGACGGTATTTAATCCTGTTCCCCCTCCTATAACAACAATATTTGGTCCTTTATCATATACGGTTTTGTTAAAAATTAGTGAATTGATATTGATATTTTTTTTGTTTTCCATTCTCTCATCTGTTGATTCAATCAATACTTCTAAGGTTCTTTTATTGATATATACTAATCCAATAACAATTGCAACAAATCCGACAACAAATATACTAACAACTTTTCCTACTTCTTGAAAAGAGATTTCTTTCATAACTAATATTTCTGCTATTCCATAACAACATAATATAATTCCTATCAAAATAAGGAATATCCATCTCTTCATTTTTGTACTTGATTTAAACCAATGCATAAAACCATTCATCTTATTTCTCTCCCATAATCTCAATCTCTAATTCTATCTCTTTATTAAATTTTTCTTGTACTTTGTGTTTTACGTATTCAATTAATTCTAATATATCTTTTGCAGTTGCATTTCCTTTGTTTATAATAAATCCCGCATGTTTACCAGAAACTTCTGCATCTCCAATATGGTATCCCTTTAATCCTGCTTCATCAATTAATTTAGCTGTAATAAAATCTGTCCCTCTTTTAAAAGTGCTTCCTGCGCTTGGATATTCAATCGGTTGTTTTTCCTTTCTATAAACTGCATATTCTTCCATCTTTTGCTTTATTTCGTTTTCTTTCCCTTTTTCAAATTGCATATGCACTTCTAATACAATGTATGGGTTTTCTTTTAGCATGCTTTTTCTGTATTCAAAATGCATATCTTCGTTTTCAAATTGCTTTATATTCCCATCATAATCCATACAGGTAACTGTACTTACAATATCTTTAAATTCTTTGCCATGTGCGCCTGCATTCATTCTAACTGCTCCACCAATTGTACCCGGTATTCCAGATAGTTCCTCAAATCCTGTGATCTCATTTTTTAAAAGTAAATGTCCAAAAACAGATATTTTAATTCCAGAACCAATGTTGGCAAAAATTTTTCCGTCAAGATTTACCATTTCGATTTTATTTAATCGTATATTTAAAACAATTCCTTTGATGCCTTTATCTAGCACTAATACATTACTGCCATTTCCTAACACAGTTACAGGTATTTCATGCTCTTTTGCAAACTTTAATATATGTCTTAAATCTTGTGTATTATCAATTTTTATGTAACATTCAGCAGGTCCTCCTACTTTAAAGGAAGTATGGTTTGACATATATTCATCAAATAGTATATTTTCTTTTGGAATGCCTAATTGTAATATCTTATTTTTTAATTTTTCTGTCATGATGTCCCTCCTTATTTATTTGCCTCTTTTGCATAGATATATAAAGGTTTTCCTGTTTTTGTTAATTTGGTTGTATAATTGATGACTTCCCCAGTTCCATAATTTACAATATATGCATCTTCAGAATTGGTAATACCTAAATCTTTTAATCCTCCATTTGTCGTTGATAAAACATAATAATGTGCATCATTTGTGTCTTTTCTTGTTACTGATTCCTCTTCAGAAGCTTTATTGGCATTGATTTCTGAAATGACTTCTTCTAGATTGATTCCTGCTGTTGTGATGATTTGTCCTGGGTATGTTTCTTTTGTTATGTCTGCTTTTGTTTTTCTTTGTAATACAGCATTTTGGATCATTCCTAGTTCGCTTAACAATATATCTTCTTTTGATTCTGTTATACTATTTGTTCCAATATTTATGACAATACTAGATAGTATGATTAGAGCAACTATTGTAATGACCAATGCAATTAATGTAATTCCTTTTTCTTTTTTTCTATTTTTATTTTTTAATTCTTCCATTAGATTTCTCCTTTGTTAAATTCTTTATTACTATATCATTTTTTCTCTTTAAATACAAGTTATTTTTTTACAAATATTACAGTTAAATGAAAAGTCGTTACAGTTCAAGGTTTCCAACTTGAGGGGAATCATATGGTATATTTTAAGATTCGAATGCGACCGGAATCGTTTTAGAAATTCTTATATATAAGTCGTAAAGGGTCCTGTTTCCGGGTATTGTTACGATTTAGATATTAGAATTTCTTAAACGAAAATTGGAGGGTAGCCGAGAATCTTAAAATATACCATATGATTCCCCTCAAGTTGGAAACCTTGAACTGTAACGGCTTTTCGTCTGAATCGTAACAAACAAATATAAAAGCTTTAAATTTTATGTGATTACCCCTTTATTTTTTCCATATTTTGTAGTATAATATATATAGTGTGATTTTTATAAAGGAGGATTTATTATGTGGCAATTTTGGCTAGTGGCTTCTGGAATATTTTTTATCGCAGAAATTATGACAACTGGCTTTTTAATTTTTTGGTTAGGAGTTGCAGGTTTAATTACCATGTGTGTTAGTTTTTTTACAAGTAACTTGATGGTTCAAGCATCTGTGTTTGTTATATGTTCTGCTGTTTTAATTTTAGCAACCAAGCCTTTTGTTAAAAAATTTGTACATAAAAAAGATAATACACAAAAAACAAATGCCTTTTCTATTATTGGAAAAAAAGCAATTGTTATAAAAGACATTGATTCTATTGATGGCTCCGGACAAATTAAAGTAGAAGGCGAAGTTTGGTCTGCTGAAGGCATTAATGGTTCTAATATTGAAAAGGGTACTGAAGTAGAAATAAAGAATATAGATGGTGTTAGGGCAATTGTCTCACCACTAATACAAAAATAGTATATAAAAAATTAAGGATGTTTAAAAGGAGGTAGTTTTATGATTTTTTTAGGAATTTTACTTGTTATTATTTTAATAATTGCATTTATGTCAATAAAAATCGTTAAACAATCTGAGGTATATATCATTGAAAGATTAGGTAAATTTTACAAAGTAGCTGACGCTGGTCTTACCATTATTATTCCATTTTTTGATCATGTAAGAAGTGTGGTTAGCTTAAAACAACAAACAATGGATATTCCACCTCAAAGTGTTATTACAAAGGATAATGTTACCATCACAATTGATACAGTTGTGTTTTATCAAATAACTGACCCTGCAAAAGCAGTTTATGAAATTCAAAGTTTGAAAAAAGGTATTGAATATTTAGCTATTACAACCATACGTGATATTATCGGTAAAATGGACTTAGATGAAACCTTTAGTTCAAGAGATGGTATTAATACAAAATTAAGAGTAGTTCTTGATGAAGCAACAGATAGATGGGGATGTAAAATTGATAGAGTGGAAATCAAAGATATTGAACCACCTGCTGATGTTAGAGATGCCATGGAAAAAGAAATGAATGCTGAAAGAAATAAAAGAGCTTTAATTCTAGAAGCTGAAGCACAAAGACAATCTGCTATTACAATTGCAGAAGGTAAAAAACAAGCAGCTATATTAGAAGCTGAAGCTGATAAAGAATCTCAAATTAGAAGAGCTGTCGGTGAAGCACAAGCAATCAAAGAAGTTGCTGATGCAAAAGCTAGAGAAATTCAAATGGTCTATGATGCTATTAAAAAATCTGATCCTGATGAAAAATTAGTACAATTAAAATCTTTAGAAGCTTTAGAAAAAGTTGCTGAAGGTGAAGCAAATAAAGTATTTATTCCATTTGATGCAACAAGTGCTTTAGGAAGTTTAGGTGCTATTAAAGAAGTTATGACAGAAGATAAGAAAACAAAATCTTCAAAAAAATCTGAAGAATAAAACGGTTGCATGGTGTTTTCTATTGTACAAAAAAAATCCAGATAAAAGCTGGATTTTTTGTTTTTTCCTATTCAAGAACATCGCTTCGCTCTAACGATTGCACACAAATTTACGGAAAGCCAAAGAGAAAATATAAAATTAGCATAAATTATAAGGCTTTCCGATTTGTTCTTTTTTAATTGGATGTCCATCTAAGCATTCGAATATCATTGTATTTATTAACTACTTCTTTGTATTTAACATATTCTTCTTCCCATAATTCGTCTGGTACTTTGTCAAAAGCTTTAAATAATTTTTCTGCTTCTGCTAAATAAATTACTTGCTCTTGTGGTGTCATCTTTTCGTATTGTTTTGCAAACATATATAATTTATCTAACATTTGATTTGCTTCTATAAATCCCCAAAAGTCTTTTACTTTCATTCCAAACATTTTGATTTGCATTACTGCATATATAACAAGTGCAAATATGACAAGTATTAATATGTATATTATGGTAAGTAGTGCCATTTTTTATTATCACCTCTTAAATTGCTTTTGTACTGTTGTTTTTATCCATTATACCATAATAAATTTATATTTGTAAATACACCTATTAAATTTTGTAATTACAAAACTTACTTAATAGTTACCGTTTTGGCTTCCAAGCTGAGAGTAGCCATATGGTAACTATTTAACATTAACTTTAAAATCATAAGCATTTACATAGTCAGAAGTCATAGCTATATTTAACTGTGTTGACTCTCCTACATCCAATGCATTTATAATTCCAGTTACCTTTGTCAACTCTGCTCCATCCTCATTCAATAAAGTAATCTCAATTGACTTTACTTCTGTTTTTGCACTTGAATGGTTGGTAACATCTGCTAATAAAGTTGTCATCCCGCTCTCTGTCGTTAATTGAATATTGGCTATGGTTAAACCATCTATCTCTTTTGCCTCATTTAATTTTGTACTTTTATTGATTTTAACGCCATCTTCAATTTCTTCTACATAGCTATTAGATGTATTTCCTTCTCCATTTGCTACATTACCATTTGTTTTTTCAGACTGATTATTTCGAACAAGCATCACTACTATTCCTATGATAGCGATTATCACTACCATAAGTACCCACATGTTCATAGATTTGCTCTTCTTGTTTGTCTTTTTGTTTTTTGGTCTTTGCATATTTTTCTCTTCCACTACATTTTCCTCCTTCTATTCTTTCGTTCGTTATTTTTTCTAGTTTGATAGCAATCACATTTAACTTAGAATCTAGTTTGCCTTCTATACATACGATATCCTCTTTTTGCAATTTGCGATAACTATAATCTGCTAAGTCATTAAATGTGATTACTTTTAGGATAGTTGCATTCCTTAGTTCTATTTGAAATATTGCTATAGAATCATTTTTACCTTCTAAGATAAATTTAAATTCTACCTCTCCTTTAATCTTTCCTAGAAAAAAACATCTATTCATATTACAATCCTCTATTTTATTCGAGTTATTACATATATTCAGTGAATTACTTACTAACATATAATTCTCTTTCATTTTTTACCATTTTATCTATAACGCTATAAATTTTATCGTAGTAAGTAATAGATAATTTGGAAGGAATAAGTCTCTTTATTACTAATACTTTACTGTATATGTTCCGTAAAACATATAATCTGAAATCGTATTAGAGTGAGAGACGCGAACCGATATTGTTGTTGGTATTCGTAGGTGTATTGCTATTACGATTGCTTGAAGGATTGATGTCTGTTGCACTATAATTGCCTCCACGATTGACACGGTTACTGGCCCCATTGGCCTTTCGACTTATCCCTAAACTACTACTGCATATGTTTTGTGGGCATTTGATCATTTTCTATATAAAACAGTTTATTCATGAGATGATATGTATTTGCCCATTTTACATAGCCTATATGACCTGCTAAATATTTTCTAGCTTCATGACTACTCATTCTTCCTTTTTTGACAAGATATTGCATCTTTTTCACTTTATTTTTTAATTTTCTTTTTCCTTTATCCCTTAATTTTAGTCTATATTCATTAATTTTATATCCACAAAAATTAATTCCTTGTTTTCCTTTAAATACTTGTGTTTTTTTATTTAACTCTAATTCTAATTTTTCTTCTAAGAATTTTTGTATCTTTCTTAAAGCCTCTTTCGCTTCTTTTTTAGTCTTCACAATTACTATACTATCGTCTAAATATCGAACATAATATTTTATTTTTAGTTGATGTTTAATGTATTGATCCACTTCATTTAAATAAATATTGGCAAATATTTGACTTGTATAATTTCCTATTTCAATACCTTTTTTTCTGTTTTGTGCATATAAAATTTCGTGAATTAACCATAATAATTTTTGGTCTTTTATTTTTCTTTTTAAAATATTTATGAGAATTTCTTTATCAATGCTATTAAAATATTTTGCAATATCTGTTTTTAAAACATAATACTCTCCCCAATTTATTTTTGCTTTTCTCATGTACTCTTGTACTTGAAAAGCTGCTCTATGCATCCCTTTGTTTTTGATACAAGCATAAGATGTATCAATAAATTGACTCGTGAACCCTTTTAGTATAAAATTATCTACTAACCATCTATGAACAATTCTATCTATATATCTAGATTTTTCTATTTTTCTTAACTTAGGCTCTGTTACATAAAATTCCGTATATCCACCATGTTTATATGTTCCATTTTTTAGTTCATGATACAAATACATAATATATTCTTCTTGTTTTAAATTAAATCGAATTAATTCTGGTTTTCGACATTTTCCTTTTTTCGATTTATTATGTGCTTCTAACAATTTTTCATAGGTTAAATATTTATCAAATTGATTCCTAATTGTTTTTGGCATAATATTTAATTAATCCTCCCAATATCTTACCAATCTCATATATTTTTCCCATTGCAATGTTAAATTTCGTTATGTCTATCCATGCATATTTTTTCATAACTCTTAACATAATTCTTTGCGTATTTAATTTGGCATCAATTCGATTCAAATAACCTAATCTCTTATGTGATTCTAACTTAGTAATAAACATGATATCTTCTAATGTGCTATACATTACCTGTTTAAATTCTGTACCTATACTAAACTTTTCTGTTCTAGGTAGTCTTATGAGTAGTTGTATCATATATTCCATATATTGCTCATATGCTGGTATGAGTTTCAATTCATTATCTTGTTTCATTTATTTTCCTTTTACTTTTATTATATTCATGCCCTAGTTTGAGAACAATTGCCTTGAAAATTTAGGAAAGGGCTATCATTTTCAAATGCAATTGCTCTACTTTTATCAGAGGGCATGTGCTCTAGAGAGAATATGTTCAGTTACTAACTTTTCTAATGTTGTTATGTCCACTAATTCATCTATATGTTCATATTCACGGCTTTCGTGTCCAGTGCTACTTTAAATAAAGTGAGAGACGCGAACCGATAGTGCGGCTGGTAACCGTAGGTGTACCGCTATAACGACTGCTCGAAGGATGGATGTCTGTAGCACTATAAAAGCCTCCACGATAGACACGGTAACTGGCCCCATTGGCCTCGCTCGTCCATTCTCTAACATTAGAGCTTAAATCAAAGATATTATTCATGATATCATTTCCATATTGTCCTGTTTTCGCTCTACTTCCTGAATGGTTACCTGTTATTACTGTTACTTTTTCTTTATCTGAACCTGTTAATATGTAATTTAGCATCGCATCCCATTGTGTTCCCCATATCATAGAGCTTGTGATACTTGAACTTGTATGATATGGATTAGAAACATAATTACTATCTTGTTTTAAGTACATCTTATACCAGTTTGTTGTTGCCATTGTTGTTGCATTTGGCACAGATTTTATGATTTCTCCTGTATTTTCTTTGTTTGTTCCTCCTGCTTCCCAATTGTCTGTCTCCCATGAACTTGTTTCATATCGTCCGACATAAAATCCTCCATATTTTACAATACTTTCTACCATTTCTGTATATTTATCGTTTAAATATGTTCCCATTTTTGTTGCACTATTAATTCCTAGTGGGCTTAATTGATTGTAGTTTGTAGCATCATAGTTATTTCCGGCTGTAAATACCCATGAATAATTTGCTGTACTATTGGTTACTAAACTTGGCTCTCTAAATGAACTTTTTCCTAATCCATAATTACTTGTTAGTGAATAATTGGTTGAACTTATACCAGTAAAATTATATGAAATTCCTTCGAAATATTGTTGTTCGGTACCTTCATTATATCCAGATTGGTATCTTACCATTGGTTTGTAATTAGCTGATATTGGAGTTGTTCCATCATATATAACATCTTCCACTGGTATCCATACATATTGATTTCCTACCTCATCTTCTATTACTAATCCGTTGGCAATTTTATTTGTTAAACTAGATGTTGATACTTTAAATCCTGCAGGAATATAAGCTGTACCTACTAGTGTAGTTGTTTCTTCTTCTCCTTCTACTGGGTTTGTCTCATAATCTTCATATATCGTTGTTTCTTTATACACTTCTGAAAAACTTTCTAACTCTGTTATATTTGTTGCCATATAATATTTCGAATCATTAACGCCATCATAAATTCTAGTATATATCACATCTCCTACTGATAAACCAGTAACTGTATTTCCTTTTGTCCATGTTCCATTTTCTTGGTATCCAGTATTTCCTTTTTTATCTATTTGATATTGTATATAATATCCTTCATTTTCAAAGTTTGTATCTTGACTAATTTCATAATAAGCCGTTCCTTTTCCATCTTTTCCATATACTTTTTCTTGAACGATAGCACCTTCTTGTACATTTAACACATCTGTTTTTATAATTCCTGTATATGCAGTTGTCATTTGTCCAGCTCCATTTATTACTTGTACTCTTACATAATAGCTTTGATTTTGTGTTAATTCACTAAACACATAGGAATTTCCATACCCTTCTGTAGCATTTAGAATGTCGGTTTCTTCACTAAAATCTGTATCCTCAAAATTTTTCATACTAATTGCATATTTGTATTTGCTAATTCCAGATTGTTCATCTATTGCTGTTACATTTATTTCTATGTTATTAGTTCCTGCCTTTTGACTATTAATTGTTAATTCTGGTGGAGTTGAATCTGTTGTATCTTTAATATACATGGCTGTTCTTGAACCTAAATAGTTTTTAGTGCCATCTGTTCCTATAGAAGTTGGATTTGTATATACATATGTTATTGTTGGTACTTGCCATGTAGTATATCGACTGCTTGCATTATAACTATATTTATCTGTTGTTAATACACAATATCCACCTCTATAGATTCTATAATTTGTAGCATTTGCTTCTTGGGTCCACTCTCCTACATTTGAACTTAAATCAAAGATATTTTTGGCTAAGTCTGTCGCATATGAACCTGTTTGTGCCACTGTTTCTGTGTGATTTCCTGTTATCGATGTAACAAAGTCTTTTGTTTTATCATCTGTTAGCATCCAATTTAGCATAGCATCCCATTGACTTCCCCATATCATAGAAGTTGTAACACTTGCTGAATTGTAATATGGATTTTTTGGGTTTAGATTACTATCTTGATAATAATACTCTTTATACCAATGTTGATTAGAAATTGGATTTTTTGCTATTTGTGATTGCATTACAGCATCTTTTGTAACATTATCTCCTTCTGTACTTACTTCATATCTTCCTACATAGAAGCCACCATATTTATCAACACTTTTTACCATATTGCTATATTCTTCATTCATATATTGTCCAAACTCTGTATAACTGTTAAATGCCCTTACACCGCTAGTTGTTCCAAATCCCATATATTTATAATATGTGTCTAATACATCATATCCCTTTCCTTTGGCAGAATTTTGTGCTATATCCCATGTATAATCTGCATCTGCTGTTACTAATGTTGGTTCTCTATATGTATTTGTACCTAATACAGTTTTGTTACTTCTTTTGGTTGATGTTGTTCCTGTAAAGTTGTATAAAATTCCTTCGAAGAATTCTTTGGTTGAACTACTACTATATCCTGCTTGATACCTTGCCATCGCCTTTTCTCCAGATGTTGTCGATGTATCTGTTTCAATTGCATTTTCTACTGGTACCCATACATATTCATTTCCTTTTATATCTTGAATAACCAATCCATTATCAATATATTTTACAGAATCAGAAATTCCAATTTTAAATCCTGCTGGAATGGTTGCTGTGTTTCCTTCTTCATCTGTATAATCAATTGTTGTATCATAAGTCGTTTGATTTTTGTTTTCTTCTTGTTGTGCTTCGTCTTCTGTATATGTGTTTCCTTCCTCATCAATATAGGCATATTCTTCTAATCCGTCTACTTCTAATTCAAAATAATCTCCAGATTTATTTTTTCCATCATATATTGTTGCATAAATCGTATCTCCATTTGATAGATTGTATATGATATCTCCTGCTGTCCATCCTTGATTTTCTGTAAAGCTTCCACCCGGTTTTACGACTTGTGTTTCTATATGATATCCCGAATTTTTATAGGTTTCTTCCAAGTTTAGTTGAACAATTCCTTGTCCGTCAGATCCATATTTTTGTGATAATGTGATTGCTGTTGCTGATACATTTCCCAATATTTCTGTCTTTTTCTCTGTTTGTACCTCTTTACCTATATTACCTTTTCCATCTTCAGCTGATACTTTTATATAATAATTGGTATCTTGTTTTAATCCTGTAAATGTATGTGTGTTTGTGTTTGCTTCTACATCTTCAGACCAATTCATTCCATTTTCACTAATGGCATATGTATATTTACTTACACCTGTTTCTTTATCTGTTGCTGTAACTTTTACTGTAATGGTATTAGAAGTTGCTGTTGTTTCATCAATGGTTACTACTGGTCCTGTTGTATCATTTGTACTCTTTACATATAAACTTAATCTTGTTCCTATTGCTGGTCCTTGGTCAATTGGTATAATATTATTTCTTGTATGTGCTCTTCCCGAAGATGCTGTGTCATAACTTCCACCTCTATAGATTCTATAATTTGTAGCATTTGCTTCTTGGGTCCACTCATATAGGTTTGCTCCTATATCATATATATTGCTCATCTTATCTGATGCATCTTGCCCAGAATTACTTGGTATATTTTTACGATTTCCTACTTGTGCTGTCACTTTTGAACTGTCTGTTCCTTTTAAGATATAATTTAACATCGCGTCCCATTGACTTCCCCATGTCATACTACTTTTTACACTTGCAACTGTATTATATGGATTTTTGCTATATTTTTCACTGTCTTGGTATAGTAACATTTGATACCAATTTTTATTAGCTAATACGGTTTTATTGGCTTGTGATCCAACAACAACCCCTTCTTCTGTTTCTTCTGCTGTGGTTTCATATCTTCCTACATAAAATCCACCATAAGAATCCACTGACATAATCATATCATTATAGCTACTTGCTATATATTCTCCATATTGTTTTGCACTTTCAAATCCTAATATGGTTTTATAATACTCTTCTGATGCATCATAGTTTACACCAGTTGGATTTGCCACATCCCATGTATATCCGTCATTGGCATGATAGGTAATTAAACTTGGTTCTCTATAACTTGTCTTTCCGATTCCTGTATTACTTGAATTTCTATATGAAAGTGTTCCATTAAATGTATAAATTAAACTTTCATAATATCCTGCTTTTCCATTTTGTGCAATTGCCATAGGTTTGTAAGTTCTTGTTGCTGTACCTGTACCTGTCGGCATGTCTGTTTTTCCATCATATATTGCATCATTTACTGGTATCCATACATATTCATTTCCCTTTTGGTCATTTAATACAATCCCTTCTTCTTGCTTGTTTTGTCCTTGTGTTTCTGAAACTTTAAATCCTGCTGGCACACTGATCGTATATCCTGCTACTACTTTTCCACCTTCTGTGTTTTCTACTTCTTTACTATTATCTATATAGGTTCTGTTATCATCATATGCGGTGTTTTGTGTTGCTTGCCCTAACGCTATTGTTGTTGCTGTATTTGTACTTCTAGAAACATTTCCATTTGTATCAACAATTGTCGCTTTTATTTTATATAAGGTTCCTTCTTGTATATCTGTTATGACTGCTGGTTCGTTATAATTTGTGTTTGTACTAATTAATGTATATTTATCATCATTTACTGTTTTATAATAGTAATTATATAATGATGCATTTTCTACTTCTCCATCAATTTGTACACGAATTTCATTGTTGTTGACAGATATTCCTAATATCTCATAATCTGCTCTTGTTGTTTCTTTTGCCAGTTCTTCTTCTGTATAGGTTTCTTTAGATATATTACTGATATTACAAGTTGCATATCCACTTGTTACATTGACACCATCTGTTAATCTCGCATAAATAATATCATCATCTTCTAGATTGGTTATTGGTATGGATTTTTCTTTTACGGTTGTCCATGTTCCATTTACATTTATATTGGCTCCATTTTTCCCTATTTGATATTGCATGTCATATTCTGCTACTTGATTGTTAGCAGTTACTGTTGCTTTTCCATTATTCCATACAATATCTGTAAATGTAATGTCTCCAACTGAATATAATAAATTTCTTGTTGTAATTTCTAGTGTCTTTTCTCCTACATTTCCTAACGTGTCTTTTGCCTCTACTTTTATCGTATAATTTGTTCCTGCTTTCAATTTTTTAAAGGTATAGGTTGTGTTCTGGCTTTCTTCTATTTTTGTATAACTTTCTGCGTCTGCTTGTTTTTGGTAGTAGGTGTAGGTTGGCGTTTCTTCCATACCTACACCATTGTCTATGGCTTCTACCTGTATTGTACTTTGATTGGTTGTTGTTCCTTGTTCTTCTATACTGATATTTGGTCCAGTTTTGTCTATTTTTGTTATATCCATTGTGTCATATGTAGCTATATTTCCTGCTATGTCTCTTACTTGTATAACAATTCCAACTGTATTTTGTTTATATGTTTTTGTGTTTTCTGTTTGCCAAGTTTTTCCACCATCAAAACTATAGGCTTGTTCTTGTAATCCACTTTCATTGTCTACTGCATGGATGGTTAGTGTAATGGCTGTATTTGTCCATTCTTCACTATTTCCTGTTACAGAAGTGATATTTGGGTTGATTTCGTCTTTGATTTCTTTAATCATCGTTCCACTAACATTACTTCCATCTGTTAGCCTTACATAAACTGTATCTCCACTTAGTAATTCTGTGATTGTGATTTCTTTTTCTTGTGTTTCTGTCCAGTTTTTATCTTGATTGAAACTGTCTCCTTTTTTAACTACTTGATATTCTATCGCATATGTTGATTTGTTTGTAATGGTTATGTTAGCTTTTTTGTTTTCCCATTTTGGTTCTGTTATGGTAACATCTCCTGAACTTGCATCTAGTGAACCTGTTGATACTGTTTTATACACTGTTGTTACATTTCCTAATTTATCTTGTACTTCTACTTTTAGATAATAGGTAGTATTTTGCGTTAATTCTGTATATGTTTTTGTCTTTTCTTTACTTGTTGCACCAACAGTGGTTTCTAATGCTTCACTACTTGTTGCAATATAATATACAAATGTTGGTGTGTCTTCTAATCCTATTCCAGAATCTGTTACAGATGTGATATTTACTGTTAATGAGTTGGATGTTGTATCTGTTTCTACATTCATTGTTGGTCCGTCTTTATCTATATTGGTAATATTGATTGTATTGTAGGTTGTTATATTTCCAGCTTCGTCTCTTACTTTAATAACGATTCCCGCTGTGTTTTGTTCATATGTTTTTGTGTTTTCTGCTTGCCAAGTGTTTCCTCCGTCAAAACTATATGCTTGCTCTTGTAATCCACTTTGCTCATCTTTTGCATTCACAGTTATGGTAACAGGTGTGGTTGTCCATTGTTCATTACTGATTTTTACTTCTATTGTTGGATTTGTGGTATCTTGTATTGTTAACGTTGCATATCCTGTTGTATTCACTCCATCATTTAGTCTGGCTATAATCTTGTCTCCTGTTTTTAAATTTCCTACTGTTTGTGTTGTACTAGATGCTTTCTGCCATGTTCCTCCTAAATCTACTTCTGTTCCATTTAGAATGACTTTGTATTCCATTGTATTTTGTGTATGATTTGTTAAGGTAACATTGGCAGATTTGTTTTCCCATCGAATTTCACTAAATTCAATATTTCCTGTTACATAAGTAAATTCATTGGTTGTTGCATCTATCTCCCCTTTTCCTTCATTTCCTACTAAATCTGTTGTTGTAACACGGATATTGTATGTGGTCTGAGCAGTTAATCCTGTATATGTAAAGGTTGTATTGGTTTCTCCTTCTTTTACTAATCGATAATCTGTTTCATTATTTGATTTGATATAGTATTTGTAAGTGTTTCCTTGTGGCAGACCGGCACCTTTGTCTTGTGCTTTTACATTTACAGTTATGGAATTAGTTGTAATGGTTCCTCTACTAACAGTTACTTCTGGTCCATCTTTGTCTATGACTTGTAATCCATATTCTTCTCCTCTGTTTCTTCCGTCTGTTAAACAGATATAGATGGTTTGTCCGTTATTGACAGATAATGGATTTGTATATGTATCCCATTTGCTTCTATCTGTACTATATAATATTGTATAATTTGTTGTTGTTGATAATGTTACTTGTGCTGTTCCATTTGCATTCCATACCACTTCTCTATTGATAGCACTTGATGCTGATGGTATTAATTGTGTTTTCGTTTCGATGGTTTCTGTTGCTTTGTTTCCTGCCTTGTCTTCTATTTCTACTTTGATTTCATAGGTTGTATTTTGATCTAAGTTATCAAATGTATAGTTTCCTGTTGTGTTATTTCCAGAAGGTGTACTCGTTTCTCCACCTTTTCCTATATAATAGCTATATGCCTGTCCGGTAATACCACTTTCACTATCTGTTGCTGTTGCAATCAATTCTATTGATTTACTTGTTACTGTTCCTGTTTTTACTGTTAATTTTGGTTTTTCAGAATCCATTACCGTTACGGTGATTTCTGTTCCATGATAATTTCCGTTTGTCAATCTTGCTCTTACAATTCCTCCATTTTGCACATCACTTACCACAGATGATTTTGTATATGTTATACCATCTTTACTTGTTTCAATTGTATAACCACTTGTGCTTCTAAATGTAACGGTTGCTGTTCCATTATTCCATTTTATTGTATAAGTTATATTTCCTTCTGCATCTGGTATAGAATCAATTTGTGCTGTTATATGTTTTTCAGTTTCTTTTCCTTCTTTACTAACACCTTTTACTTTAATATAATAGGTTTTTCCCGGATTTAAATTTTCAAATGTGAATTCTGTTTCTTGACTACTTCCTTGTTCTTGTAGTTGGTCTTCACTTGTTCCTATATAGTAATAGAATGTTCCTCCTTCTAATCTTGAGGCAGTGACTGCTATTTTTATACTGTTCATGGTTTTTTCTACAATTTCTATTTTTTGTATTCTTGGATCAGTGATTGTTCCTTCTTCTACATAGTCTATTTTTAATTCTCCATCTTCTATACTTACTTCGTAAATACTTCCATCTGCTTCTACATAACTGACTCCATTGTCTACTTTTGTTGCATATCCATTTTCTTCTACATAGTCTAGATATTCGTCTATGGATGGAGCTCCATCTTTTGTGTCTCCTGCTTTTTGTACATATAATAGTTGCAGATTTTCTGTATCTTCTGCTATTTTTGTTTGATTTTTAGCTTCTACTGCTTTTGTGAGTACTCCATTGTCTCCCGATAAAGCGGCAATACTAATACCTGCTAATATGATTAATACAATGATTGTAATGACCAATGCTAGCATTGTTACTCCCTTTTCATTTCTTATGTTCATCTCAACAAATTCCTCCATTTTCCTTTCCTATTTTTTAATATATCTATATTGTATTTTTTCTATATTTATATCTTAACAAAATATTGATTGTACAACATTTTGTACATGACAATTTATGTGTGAATTTTGTTGATAAAAACAGAACTTTGTTTGATAGTGTATTCTTTTGCTTTTTATTGCTATTTTATGTAAAATGTGCTATACTATATTTAGTGGCTACCAATGTGTATGTCATAATAAAAATTAAGAAAGGGCAGGCTCGGTAAAGCCTGCGAAAGGGGTAAAAAAATGGAAAGAGAAACTTTTGGAATTAGCCGGAAACTTTTAGAGGATAAGGAACATAGGTATCTTTTAGAAAAATACCTATCTAAAAGCACTCCCCGTTTAGTGGTGCTGTTAGACGTGCAAGAAGATGGCTATATGATTAATATAACATCTTATATATCCCGTAGTTACAAACCATTAGATATGACGAAGTTCCCTAAACCGGATACTTTGGGTTGGGAAAGAGCTTTTAGAATCCTAAAAGAATTAGTAGCAAGCCAAGACGTTGTCTGGTTTGCAACTCCAACGGAGGCATTATCCTACCTCCGGGAAAGCCCTTAATTCTCAAGTAAAAATGATATCTGAGAATCGGAAAATCCAGCTCGACAGGAGCTGGACTTTTCTGTTTAAAACTATTTGTATTCTCATTTGATTTTTATCTATTTCTTAGCAGATTTTACTAATCCCACAAACAATGGACCTGGTCTATTTGGTCTTGATTTTAATTCTGGATGAAACTGTCCTGCAATAAAATATGGATGTTCTGGTATTTCTATCATTTCAACTAACAAGCCATCTGGTGAAGTACCAGACACTTTTAGACCTGCTTTTTCTAGGCTTTCTCTATAGTCATTATTATATTCAAATCTATGTCTATGTCTCTCAGAAATTTCAGTTGTGCCATATAATTTGTGTGCTAATGTTCCTTCTTTGATAACACATGGGTATGCCCCCAATCGCATAGTTCCACCTTTTTTGTTAATCTTTTTTTGTTCTTCCATGATATGAATCACTTGATTGTTTGTTTCTTTATTAAATTCTTCTGAATCAGCATCTTTAATTCCTAACACATCTCTTGCAAATTCTACAACTGCCATTTGCATTCCTAAACAGATTCCTAAAAATGGTATATGATTTTCTCTTACATATTTTACCGTTTCTATCATTCCATCGATTCCTCTATCTCCAAAGCCTCCTGGAATAACAATACCATCCATTCCTTTTAATTGTTCTGCTACATTATCTTTTGTTATATTTTCAGAATCAATTAATGTTACTTTTACTTTTACTTGATTTACAAAGCCTGCATGATATAAGCTTTCGATAACAGAAATATAAGAATCTTCTAGTTTTATGTATTTTCCAACTAATCCAATATTGACAATTTTATTATCATCTATTTGTCGAATGTTTTCTATCATTTCTTCCCATTTTGCATTATCTGGAATATATTTTTCTAATCTTAGATGATTGCATACTTCTCTTGCTAATCCTTCTTCTTCTAGCATTAGTGGTACTGCATATAAGCAATCTGCTGTCTTGTTTTGTATAACACTTGATTTTCTAACATTACAGAACAAAGATAACTTTTCTCTAATCGTATCTGGAATGTCTTGTTCTGTTCTACATACTAAAATATCTGGTTGTATCCCTAATCCTTGTAATTCTTTTACAGAATGTTGTGTTGGTTTTGACTTAATTTCATTTGAACCAAAGATATATGGTAGTAATGTTACATGAATATAGATTACATCTTCTTTATTTTTTTCTAAGCCAACTTGTCTGATTGCTTCTATAATGGAAAGCCCTTCTATATCTCCTACAGTTCCTCCTACTTCTGTTATGACAATATCTGTGTCTGTATCTTCAAATCCATAAATTTTTTCTTTGATTTCATTTGTTATATGAGGAATCACTTGCACTGTTTTTCCTAAATAGTCTCCTCTTCTTTCTTTTTCAATGACACTTTGATAAATTTTTCCCATTGTGATGCTTGAATTATGTGTTAAGTTTTCGTCTATAAATCTTTCGTAATGTCCTAAATCTAAATCCGTTTCTGCACCATCATCTGTTACAAAAACTTCTCCATGTTCATATGGATTCATTGTTCCCGGATCCACATTAATATATGGATCAAATTTTTGGATGGTTACTTTATACCCTCTGTTTTTTAATAATCTACCTAATGATGCTGCTGTGATTCCTTTTCCTAATCCAGATACAACACCACCTGTTACAAAAATATACTTTGTATTCATTTGATACCCCTTTCTAAATAAAAAACGATTCGATTTTTGTATATAGGAAATGATATAAAACTTTAAGTTTTGCATTGTAAAGTGAAAATAATCAATGTTTTGTTTTC
This sequence comes from uncultured Clostridium sp., assembly GCA_946500615.1. Classification (GTDB taxonomy): domain Bacteria; phylum Bacillota; class Clostridia; order TANB77; family CAG-508; genus CAG-269. The sequence goes on from CAMMWP010000023.1 coordinate 21,635, forward strand.
AAAGAAATGTTATGAAACATTAAATTTCTTAGACTAATTAAGTTTTATTTTCAATACGCTTTTTTTAAATTAAAAAAAGATTAAAAAAATTTTCCAACAAAATCGGTTTTTTTTTAATCTATTTCTATTTTAGCATGTATTTTTATAAAATACAAGCTATTTTTTCATTTTTCTCTTTTTTCTCTTTTTTCCTTGTTATTGTTCAGACCTTCCTATTTTGAAGTAGGTATATGTTAAATTTTTAAGGTTCGAATGCGACCGGAATCGTTTTAGAAATTCTTATATATAAGTCGTAAAGGGTCCTGTTTCCGGGTATTGTTACGATTTAGATATTAGAATTTCTTAAACGGGAATTGGAGGGTAGCCGAGAAACTTAAAAATTTAACATATACCTACTTCAAAATAGGAAGGTTTGAACCTTAACCTTTCCTTACAATACAAGCTTTAATTTTGATTCCTTGTTCTGTAAACATCTTTTCATGTTCTGTTTCTATATTTTTTTCGAATATCGGATTTTCATGTAAATCAAAAGTTTTGTTTATGATTTCAAATCCGGCTTCTTCAAAATACAACAAACTTGAATGAAACAAATCATCATCATCTGTTTTAAAATAAATTTCTCCATTTTCTTTTAGAAATTCTCTATACTTTTCTAATTGCCTTGTATGTGTTAATCTCTTTTTTCTATGTTTTCCTTTTGGCCATGGATTACAAAAGTTAATATACATTCTTTCTATTTCATCTTGTTTTTCTAATATGAGTTGTATTCTTTCTATGTCAAACCTTGTTAATACTATATTTTTTGGCTCTATGTTTTTTTCTTTGTATTTGGCTTCTACATTTCGCTTTGCTAGCCCTAACATGGCATCTACTAAGTCAATGGCTATATAGTTAATATTGATATTTTCTGATGCGAGTTCTGATATGAATTGCCCTTTTCCACATCCTAATTCTAAATGAATTGGATGATTATTTCCAAAGTATGTTTTCCATTTTCCTTTTATTTCTTCTGGTTTGTCTATGTAAAAAGAACTTGCTTCTAGTTCTGGTCTTGCCCATTTTTTGTATCTGATTCTCATTGTTTTGTAATGTTATCCATTTTTAGGTTTTCTAAATGGATTTTTCTCTCCTTTCGTCGTTTTTTATTGTATATTTTATTTTTATTGCTCAATCTATTTTTTTGTTTATTGTTATAATTTTATACTAAAATTGGATAAAAAACAAGTATATTTTGTTTTTATAAAAATTATTAAGATTAAGTTTTTTGCTAAGTTTATTGTTTGCTATAATTTGTCAAATAAAATTTAACTTAAGAAAAGATTCATTATTTCAAAAAAATAATAAAAAGCTAGGCAAATTTTCTCAATTTTATTTGGAATTTTTGACTAGTTTTTATTATACGATTTATAATATATTCTATTATTTTAAAAATGTGTCAAAAAGCTCTATCCCCACTGCCAACCACTAAAATGTTACATTGCTTCCAAATCTTGCTTTTAGTTTGTCTTTTGAATCTTGTGATAAATTTATATTGTTTGTTAAATTGATCCTTGTATTTGGGTTTAATTCAAGTAATGCACTTGCATCTATGATTGAATTATTGCTTAAATTAATTGTTAACTTTGTATTGTTTTTTAATGCTTTTAAGTTTTCTAAATCTTCATTCCATAATGTATTACCATGTATATCAAGATTTGTTAAATTTGTCAGTTTAGAAAAATCTATCATTTTTCCATGTAAATTATTATTCGCTAGATTTAAAGATTCTAAATTTGTTAATTTTGATATACTATTAAAATCTATTATATTAGGATTAGCATTCAAACTAAGTTTTGTTAATTTTATAAATTTTGACATATCTGGAATTTCTGTTAAATTACTTCCTCCTATATTTAATGTTGTTATTTTATCAATATCACAATTTATTATTGTCTTTAAACTTTCTGTTGAAACTGTTAAACTATCTAAGTTACTAATAATATCTTCTATTTCTTTTAAATTTATTTTATTGTTGACCCCATTAATATATAATTTTTTTAGATTTTCCAAACTATTAATAGCTGTTATATTAGTTATATTATTACTATTTAATTTTAATTCATTTAGATTTTTCATAGATTTTAATATTTCTTGTGAATTCGTATCTTCTAAAGTCAATTTATTATTCTCTAGATTTAGAACTGTTAATTGTGTTAAATTTTCTAAAACTTCTAATGTTAATAAATTTTGACCTGCTAAGTTTAAATTTTTATAATTTGTGAATAACCCCAATTTATCTACATCTACATAAATATTTCCTCCTCTGTCTAGTATTTCTCCTATTTTATTTAATGCTACTAATTTTTCTCCTGTATAATTATTTCTATTTCCATCTATCCTTGTATTTCCCTTTAAATCTATATGTGTCAGTGATGTATTTAAACTTAATGGTGTTATGTCTTCTATATTATTGTTCGATAAATATATATCTTTTAAACTAGTTAATTTTTCTAGTCCTTCAATTTTCTCTATTTGATTAGTTGCCAAATCAAGTGTTTCTAAATTTGTTATATTTTCTAAGCCTTGTATTTTTTTTATTTGATTACCTGTTAATATTAATGTTTTTAAATTTGTTAATTCTGAAATTTTCTTCATATCTGTTATTTGTTGATTTCTTAATGTAAGACTTTCTAAATTTTTACAATTTCTTATTGCATCTATTATATTTTCATTATCATTTCCTCCATGTCTAAAAAAGACCACTAAATTGGATAACTTCGATACAGCACTATAATCTTTATTCATTCCATTTATTATTGTTAAATTTTCTAGTTTAGTACAATTTTCTAATCCATCCATTGTTGCAATTGGTGGTATATTGTTTCCCCATTCACCTAATGTAAGGCTTGTTAGATTAGGAAAAAATACCAAATCTTGAAGGCTATCTACAGATGTGTCTGCTA
>CAMMWP010000024.1 GCA_946500615.1 uncultured Clostridium sp.
AGGAAAAACTCGATTTTTCCTATTCAAGAACAAATCGGAAAGCCTTAACATTTGTACAATCTTTAACTTTTCTCTTTGGCTTTCCGTAAATTTGTTCAGCGCCAATTTTACGTATGTAAAATTGTGTGCAATCATTAGCGCGAAGCGCTTTTTATACAATAGGAAAGGGTTACTTTCCTATTGTATAACAAAAAATGTCCGTTTTGGCATGTCCCCAAATGTTCAAATGGTTTACCCTTGATATACAACATTTCCATTTACGATTGTATATTTTACTTTTCCTTTTAATGTTTTTCCAATAAATGGACTGTTTTTTGATTTAGATACAATCATTTCTTTTGTATATACATATTCTTCATTTGGATCAAATATGGTAATATCTGCTTTTTTTCCTACTTCCATTGTACCTCTTTCATTATCAATATGTAATAATTTTGAAGGTGTATATGAAGTAAGTCTTACTAAATCTAAATAATCTATATGTCCCGGCTCTATTAAATTCATAATTTCGGCTGAAAGGGCTGTTTCAAATCCGATAATTCCATTTGGTGCTTTTGATAGTTCTACATTCTTTTCTTCTTCTGCATGTGGTGCATGATCTGTGATAATGCAATCAATCGTTCCTTCTTTTAATCCTTCAATAATTGCTTGTTTATCTTTTTCTTCTCTTAATGGAGGATTCATTTTGGCATTTGCTCCTGCTTTTAAAACCTCATCAACTGTAAAAGTGAAATAGTGTGGGCAAGTTTCACAAGTAATTTTTACACCTCTTTTTTTCGCATCTCTTATCATATCTTTACTTGTTTTTGTACTAATATGGCAAACATGTCCTCTTACACCATTTGTTTCTGATATAACAATTTCTCTTGCTGCCATGATTTCTTCTGCTTCTGGTAATACTCCTTGCACACCTAATTTATCTGCAACAGGTCCTGCGTTAATCGCTCCAGCTGATACAGATTTTTCTTCGCAATGTGATGCTACATATGTTCCTAATCTATCTGCTTCTATCATAGCTTGTCTCATCATTCTGCTATTCACTACTGGCATACCATCATCAGAAAATGCAATTGCTCCTGCTTTTCTTAATTCTTCAAAGTTGACTAATTCTTCTCCTTTTTCTCCCTTGCTGACAGAAGCATATGGTAACACATTACATAAATTTACTCTTTTTGCTTCATTTATAATATATGTTAATGTTTCTACATTATCTGGTGTTGGTTTCGTATTAGGCATCGGACAGATTGTTGTAAATCCACCTGCTACAGCACTTTTTGATCCAGTTTCTATGGTTTCTTTATGTTCTCCTCCCGGCTCTCTTAAATGACAGTGAATATCTATCATTCCCGGTATAATATTTAAATTTGTACAATCAATTACTTGATCGGCTGTTTCCTCAATATTTTTTTCTACTTTTACAATTTTGTCCTCTTCTATTAGAATATCATATTTATCATTCAATTTATTTTTATAATCAAATACATTTCCATTTTTTAATAATAATCTCATTTTTATGATACACCCTTTCTCTTAATTTTGGTCATTATACCTGTTAGCTATTCTTAAACGGGATGTTTGAGTGCGTCCTCAAATTCCCTTTTATCTGTTAACTTGTTCTTCACAATATTTACATCTATATACCACTTTTTCTCTATCTGTTAATTCACATACATGTGGTAATTCTTGTTCTATAGATGTAATACATCTTGGATTTTTACATTTTACAACATTTACAAGTTTTTCTGGAAGTTCTGGATGAAATTTTGCTACAATTTCTCCATTTTGAATTTTATTAACTGTTATATTTGAATCCAAATACCCTAATATATCTAAATTGATATCTAAATTTCCATCGATTTTTATGATGTCCTTTTTTCCTGTTTTATTACTTTTTGCATTTTTGATAATGGCTACAGATGTGTCTAATTCTCCTAAATTTAAGTAATTATATATCTCAAAACTTTTTCCTGCTTCTATGTGGTCTATTACATATCCATTTTTTATACTATCTATATTCATTGACTTCTTTTCCTTATATACTATTATTTAGGTTTTTATCATGGTTTTACCTATAAACCCTATTACAACTATTATTTTATGTCTAATAATCTTAATATTAATGCCATTCTAATAAATTTACCATATTTTGCTTGTTTAAAATAACATGCTCTTGGATCATCGTCTACTTCAACTGCAATTTCATTGACTCTTGGTAATGGATGCATAATACATAAATCTTTTTTGGCATTTTCTAATTTTTCTTCATTTAGAATATAATAATCTTTTAATCTGATATAATCTTCTTCATTGAAAAATCTTTCTTTTTGTACTCTTGTCATATATAAAATATCTAATTCTGGCATATATTCTTCCATATGATTGGTCTCCACATATTCCATATGATTTTTTTCTAATACATCTGTCTTCACATAATCTGGTAATTTTAGTTCATCTGGTGAGATTAATACGATTTTAATATTGCTATATCTTGACATAGCTGTAATTAAAGAATGAACTGTTCTTCCGAATTTTAAATCACCACAGATTCCTATTGTTAAATTAGATAATCTGTGTTTTTCACATTGAATGGTTAATAAATCTGTTAATGTTTGTGTTGGATGACAATGTCCGCCATCTCCTGCATTAATAATTGGTACTTCTGCTTTCATAGAAGCAACTAAAGGCGCCCCTTCTTTTGGATGTCTCATCGCAATAATATCTGCATATCCGCCAACCATTCTTACTGTATCTGCAACACTTTCTCCTTTAGATGCTGAACTTGAATTTGCAGAAGAAAATCCTAATACATTTCCTCCTAAGTCCATCATGGCTGCTTCAAAACTTAATCTTGTTCTTGTACTTGGCTCATAAAATAATGTTGCTAATTTTTTTCCTTCACATTTTTTTGCATATTTTTCTTTATTGGCAATAATGTCTTTTGCTACATCTATAAGTTCATCAATTTCTTTTGCTGATAAATCTTTGATATCAATTAAATGTTTCATGTTTTCCTCCTTTTACTTAATCTCTTACTACTATACAGAAAAATGCCTTAAAAGTCAAGAGTGGAACATGGGGGAACATGCCAAAACGCACTAAAAATAATTACAGTTTGGTCCTTCTAACTTAAAGGGAGAGCCACATTCTTGATAGGAAACACCATGCAACTTTTAAGTTTCGCAACTCAAAGTGAAAATAAATAATAAGTTTTATTTTCAAAAGAAAGTGATTTTCCTATACCCTAAAAAGCCCAGTAGGAAATAATTCCTACTGGACTAGTTCCTCCAGTTTGAGGAACTTTTTGTGATGATTACCTAACAACTAAGTAGTTACCTGTGTATATTAAATCCGCATTGGTGATACTCGGGTTGTCAGACAAAAGCTGCTCAACTGAGGTACCATACTCTTGAGCGATCATACTCAAACAGTCTCCTTCCTCAATCTTATATTTTCCTACAGTCACTTCCAACAAACACTTATTGTCTGTAACTTCTTCAATGTTCCAAAAAACCGGCTCGGGAACGTTTACGGGTTCTTGATCAGTCATAGGTGCTAGTAATTTTCTAACCCCTTCTGGGTCATTGTTTAGCTCTATGGCTAAATCATTCCCCTTTTGAACATCTAGCAATGTGCCAATTTCAATTCTTTCTTTGGCACCAACTGTGCTGATATATTCCTCTTTTAAGGAATTTTTTTCCCTCGAAGATGAGAAATACCATTCGTCTCCGTCCTTAATGATCCATACTGGATCATTTAGTGCCTCATCGACAGCTTTCTGTTCTAAAACTTCACGGATTTCCCGAAAACTTTCATTTCCTGCAAATCCCATCGTTTTATAGTCTTTACCCTCGCCCACCGTAATAGTCGTGGCTTGGGCTGTACTTGTACAGCATAAAACTAAAAGACCACAAGTTACACCTGTTACTAATTTTTTTCTCATTTTGCTTCCTCCTTGTTTTCCATCACATCTACTATGTTTACAATACTATTATACCATAGAATTAAAAAAATGTACATAACATGATCAACCTCCAGTTTATGTGTACTTAAAAAAGTATGTTAAACTGTCCCATTTTTGGTCCGTTTTGGCATGTCCCCATGTTCCACTCTTGACTTATTCTTCTTTTTATATTATGATGTTTCTAATAAATTTAAGGAGGAATTTTTATGTCTGATATCATGTCATATTTATTTGAAACAAAAGCAGTAAGATTTTGCGAAGCAGATAAACCTTTTTGGTATACATCTGGAAAAATAGGTCCATATTTTATCAATACCCATTTTGTTTATGGAAGTGAAAAAGATGCGAGTGAATTATTAGCTTTTATTGACGAATGCCTAGCTGATAAAACTACTTTACCAGAAAAAGTTTTCCAAAAAGTATTGAAACAATATCGTGAAAATGAAATTTATCACAATGTCATTGATACAATGAAAGAATGTATTATAAAAAATATAAACATTTCAGAAATAGATTATATCTCTGGCGGAGAAAGAAGAGATTGGTTTTTCTCAAATATGATTGCTTATCTTTTAGACAAGCCACATATTTCTATTTACAAAGATTTATCAACTATTGTAAGTGATAGCAAATTTACAACATCAGAATCTATAACAAATATTGGAAATAAAAAAGTATTACATATTGCTGATTTGGTAACAGTTGCTTCTAGCTATATTAGAGCATGGATACCTGCTATCAAAAATATTGGTGGACAAATGTGTTGGTCTTATGTTGTTGTTGACCGTATGCAAGGTGGTAAAGAGAAAATTGAAGCTGAAGGTGTAAAAGCGTTTTCTTTAGTAAATGTCGATAATACTTTATTTGAAACAGCTTATAAGAATCATATTATTAACGAAAATCAATTACAAATGTTGGAAAAATTCTTTGAAAATCCAGATGAAACTATGAAACAATTTTTGATAAATCATCCAGATTTCTTAGAAAATGCATTACATGCTGATGAAAAAACAGCTAAGAGAGCAAAACTTTTAGTAGATGGAAATTTATATGGGCTTAATTAATTTTACGTAAGTAAAATTGTGTGCAATGATTTATGTTATAGGAAAATCTTTGATTTTTCCTATAACATAAAAAATAATTGCAATAAACATTGCAACTATTCCTCTACCTTTTCAAACATATCTTTTCCAACTCCGCATAAAGGACAAACCCAATCCTCTGGTAAATCTTCAAACTTCACACCTTCAGCTTCATCATCATAAATATATCCACAAGCCATACATCTATACTTCATCCTTATCACCTCCATGTTCACACTAGCATTATATCAAACATACTTACCATTCGTAAATAGTTTTCAAAGAATTAATCATTTTTCTTAGTTTTATCCATTTTATCTTTTTTTATTCTAACAATCACAACCACTATAATAATCATCGAAAAGACAACATACATAAAAACAAACCATATATTTTCCTTTATATTTGCAACAACATCATTTTCCCTATGTTTCGTATCTTCATTTTCTCCTTCTTGCTGTTCTAAAATTGCATTTAATTTTTGTATATTATTTTCCGTTTCTTGTTCTGCCATTTTTTGTTCCTCTTCATTTCTTTTATAAACATTTACAGTATATTGTTTTGTTGTATATCCATTTTCAGCAACGACTCGAATATTTATGAAATTATTTCCAAACGCTAAACCCTTTCCTCCTACTATCTCTACTTTAGCATTCTGTTTTTCTGGAATGGCCAAAACATTTAAATCTTGCGTTGTATTAGAAACTGTGGCATCATATTGATACACATCATTTGTAAAATCTGGTGCTATTGTCACATTTTCAATTGCTAATGTTTCTAAATTAGCATTAGCCGTGTCCATGTTCCTTGTTTTGGTAACAAAAATAATATATTGTGTTTTACTACTTTTATCTGGAGATTCCACTTCTATGGTAATGGTATTTAATCCTTCTTTAAAATCTGTATTTCCAGTAATACGAACATCTGCATTTGGATTTTCTGGAATAGCTGTTACTTCCAAGCTAGATAGTGTTTGTGTTAAAAAATAATATTGTGTTATATCTGGAGAAAATACAGGTGTCATTCCTTCATGATTTAATCGCAATACACTTAACTTCGAATGATTGCTTGGCACTTGACTTTCTTCTGAAATTTCAATTGTTTCTATTTGTTCTTCTTCATTTGCTACTACCTCAATTCCATCTGTAAAATTTTGTATTTGAACACCTTCTGCATTATAAAATTCTCCTTGAATTGCTATATATTCAGTTTCAATCTGTTTTGCTTTAAATGTATATTTAACCAATTCACAATTTTGTTTTGCATTTTCTCCGCCAGTTTCATCATACCAAACTGTTATAATTTCATCTCCAACAACATTTGTATTTTCCGGTCCTGCAATATATTCTAATAATTCATGATTAAAATAAATATGGATATCAAATGCTGACACAGAAATATTGGCTAAATTAATTGTAAAACTAAATTCCTCTCCATTTTTTATTTCTGTATTTGATGACTGTAAATAAATATAATCTTCATGATTATCTTCTATGGCAACACTCATGACATTTATACTTGCTATGCTAAACAGTATGATAAACAAGATTCCTACCTTTTTCAAAACAATCCTCCTTTTTCCATGATATAAAAATTGTTTTTTTCAAACCATGATAACCACCACATATTTTTTATTGCTCGATCTGTTTTAATCCTAATATATGTCTTTGAATTAGCAATAAATCTACTGATGTCGGTTTTTTTCCATTTTTATTGATATTTCCTGCTTTTTGAGATACAAAATCCAATTCCTCTATTTCTAGTATATGTCTTTGTAATTTCAATAAATCTACACTATTGATTTTTCCATTGCCATCAACATCGCCATAGATAATTATTTTGTACTCTGCTATTAATGTTTTAGGTTCTGTATTTGTATAAATTTGCACTTTTGAACCTGTCCCTACGATATTTTGACTTTCCAATATATTCCCCAATTTGTCTACAATTTGTACTTGATATTTTTCGCTTACTAGAATATTTTCTAACAGTTTTTCAACTGTTCTATTTTGTTCTTCAATTCCACTAATTTCATTTCCATTCACTTGTATCGTTTCACTAAAACTCAAATCGCCTTCTGCAATTTTTTCTATTACATTTACTTGTATTGACTGGCTAATATTTTCATCTTCCTCTGAAAAAACCTGTATATTTGTATTTCCTCTTTGGACTGCTGTCATAAGTCCATCATCTGTAACAGTTGCAATATTCACATCATCAGATACATATTGCACTACTTTATGGTTCGCATCTTCTGGTTCAATATTCACAAGAATTTGATACTGTTCTCCTTCTTGTAATGTTATATTTTTCACATTTACTTCTATTCCTGTCACTTTACTATATACTTCTATATCTATACTTGCTTGCACACCATTTGAAATAGACCTTACAGTAATTGTTGCTTTTCCAGAAGATACCCCATATATATTTCCACTACTATCGACTTTTACAATCCTTTCATTGCTAGAAATATATTCTACTCTCTGATCCTCTGCTTCTTTTGGATAAATTTCCACTTTTATTTTACTAATTTCATTTTTCTGAATCACTGGATTGTCCACTGATACTTTTATTTCTTCTACTTCAATTTCTGGCAATTCTTTTATATAATTTTGGAATACATACCCTACTATCCCATTTTCTAGCTTTACTCTATCCCATAATTCTCCATTTTGTTTACCTTTTGCTATTCTTGTCATGATTTCATTTTTGGAAACACTAGTTATTTTTTCATAACTCGTACTTGGACCACTTCTTACATTTAAACTGGTTTCAACATTTGCATATACTTTTGTATTATCTTGTTCATAGTCTGAAGGATTAATCGCTGGGCTTTCTTCTTGTATCTCAGGCATATTGTTATATACTGGGATAATAAAATTGATATTTAAATCTAATAAATTACTATTCGCATATCCTTTGTAAATAATATTAGATTCACTATATGGTGCCAATACATTTGTCATATATTGATGCCAAAACAATTGTCCATTGTTTGTGTCATGAACATGAAATTTTTGTAAGTAAATTGTATTTTGTCCCATATTAATATAACTTGACCCGATAAAAATACCACCACCTGTGATAGCTCTTTCTTTTGTGTTCCAAGGAATTAAATATTTGGCTTTTGTTGCTTCACTTGCACCTTTTCCGTCTTTTGCATATTTTAGTCCATTGATAATCGCTCCCATAGGTTCTGATGAACTTGTTGCTCCAATATTATAAAAGTTATACAGTCCTTCATATCCTGCTACTTTTCCACTAATAGAACTATGAGATAAAAATGGTCCCACTTCTTGTTTAATTCTTGAAGCCAAATGATAGGAACTTACCTTTGACTGGACACCTGCTGTATAAATTAAATCTGAATATTTTTTATTCATCGTAATGGTACTTCCACTTGATGTTACATAACTTACGATTGTATTGTAAAATTCTGTGCCATATAATATTTTCTCAATTCCCTCTACAGAATCAATATTTGTGTTAAAGGATAATTCTTCAAATTGAAAAATTCTCACTTCATTTAAGAAATTTCGTGGGTCCATTGTATAAAGCACCGCTTGTTTTGAACAGTCTACCCACCCTGCATCTACTTCTACATTGTATTCTCCGGGTGTTGTATTTTTCCATCTATCATGATACGATTTAGGCACTAAATTTTTTCCAAATTGGTTTTCATTTTGTATCACATATTCCCAATCTAAATTTGTATATAATGGTGTAAAAGTCCAATTGGGATGGTTCTTTTTTAGTTCTTCTAAATATCCTCTATAACTTTCTGGAAAGCTTTTCATTCCATGTGACTCATTTACTGCTGTTACACATTTTTGATTTCCTATATATATCATTAATAAAATGATAATGATAACACATATTCCATATCCTATTTTCTTTTTTATCATATGATACTCCTATTATGTTTTATGTATGACAACAACAGTGACCTTGATATCTTAAAAATTTTCATTTGTCACTGTTATTGTGTTATATTTTTACTGCTTTTACAATAATTCTTTTAGATGAATCTGCTGTACAGGTAATTAATGTTACTTCTGTTCTACCTTCTGTCTTTTGGGATAAACATTGTGTTTCATTTGGCTCTACAGTTTCTACTAAATATATTTGATAAAATTCTTCATTGTTATAGATATCTTTTAAGGCAAATGTATCTCCAATAGCTAGCTTTTTCAAATCATGAAACATATTTTTTGTTATATAATTATGACCTGCAATGCAAAAATTTCCTTGTTCGTTTGGGTTTCCTCCATAAAATTTTGTAACCGATATCCCTAATGCTTGCTCACTATATTCAGAGATTACATAGGTTTCTAAGTCTATTTTTGGTATTTCTAGTTTTGCGATTACTGGATATCCTTTATAGGTTGTTATCATATTTGCTTCTATTTGTTTTGTGTCTTGTATAACATTTTGTATTTCTTCTTGTGGTTGATTTTCATTATTTTCTACCAAACTTGTTTGGATATTCTTATTTATTTGACTACTTTGTTTTTCTATAATCATTTGGATAGCAAACATAACTGCTATTATAAACACAACCATTTGTATGATCTTAAAAATATATTTATTTCTTGTGTCTTTTGTTTTCACTTATTTTCTTTCTAATGGTTTCTTTTTTTCATTATAATATACAAAGTTGTGCTAATGACAGCAATTACGATAATTCCTATTGGAATAAATAGATTCATACCTGTTTTTGGCAATTGTGCTGGTAAATTTTCTTCTTCTTTATTTTCTTGTGTCTGATTTTCTTCTATTGTTCCTCCTGCTCCATTTTCTGGTGTTTCTTGTGGTGGTGTTGTTACTGTATCTGTAACAGCTATTGTAAAGCTATTTTCTGCAATGATTTCATCTGATGAATCTCTATCAATTAATTTAAAAGTAAGTGTATATTCTCCTGCTTTGTCAAATATTCCTCTTAAATTTAAAACTTTATTGACATCTTGTCCACCAATTTTATAGCCAGATGGATCTCCCCATCCACTATCAATCAAGTCATGTTCTGTTTGTGTTTCATCTGTTCCTAATAGTTGTACATTTCCTCCGTCTGGTGTTGTAGCTTCTGCAATTATTCTTGCGTGTTCATAACTTCTTCCCATACTTGAAGTTAAAGAAAGTGTCATTTCTTTTTCTTTATTTACGACTGGTCCACCTGTATAAGTTAAATCAAATTTGTAATCTACATATCTTGGTTCTACTACGATATTTTTTTCTAATGCTACAGAAATATCATCATAATTTTCGCTGGCATCTGGATTTGATAACCCTTCCGCTGTTACTGCTAAATCTGTTGGATTAGAAGTGGTAATTCCTTCTTTTGCTTTAAAGGTAATTGTCATTTTGTCTTTTGGATTTGTTCCTCCTGATGCATCATAATATACCACTCTTACCCTTGTTCCATTGTCATTTGGTGTTCCACCATCTGTCTCTATATATTCTAATAATTGGTTGTCATATGCTATATCAAATGTATATGCTCCTAATGGCTTTCCAAATGTGATGGTAAGTATAACTGTATCACCCGGATTGACTATATTTTTATTTGTAGAAATTTCTATATCATCTAATGCCGCTGCTTGTACAGTGTTTGTATGAAATAATAGTATAAAAGCAAATAAAATTGATAAAATAAGTAATATATTTACTGTTTTTTTCATTTTTTTAATTCCTCCTTTTTTATTTTGTAATATTAGTATGTCTTTTTTTTATATTTTTATTAATTTTTGATAAAGAAGAAATTTCCATTTTTTATGCAAATCATTTTTTATTATCCCATTCTAAATATAATCTGTACTTTGCCAATCAATTTTTCAAAGATTTTCTAAAAACCTTGTATTTCTTAGCATTTTGGGGTATAATGCTTTTAAATTATTTTTTATTAGGAGGCTTTCATGAAAAAATTAGTAATTAAAGATTTATATAAACATACAACCACATATCAAAACAAAGAAATCACATTAGAAGGTTGGGTAAAAACCATACGTGATTCAAAAACATTTGGATTTATCGAATTAAATGATGGCTCTTTTTTCAAAAATGTACAAATTGTATTTAGTGACAAATTAGATAATTTTACAGAAATCACAAAATTGTCAATTAGTTCATCTATAAAAGTTACAGGCACTTTTGTCATGACTGAAAATGCAAAACAACCTTTTGAAATACAAGCAAATAAAATAGAAGTTTTAAATGTATGTTCTTTAGAATATCCTCTTCAAAAAAAGAGACATTCTTTTGAATATTTAAGAACCATTTCTCATCTTCGTCCTAGAACCAATACATTTAATGCTGTATTTAGAGTAAGAAGTGTATTTTCATATGCCATTCATAAATTTTTCCAAGAAAAGGGATTTGTTTATGTGCATACACCAATCCTAACCTCTAGTGATGCAGAAGGTGCTGGAGAAATGTTTAATGTTAATTCATTCAATCTTACAGATGTTCCAAAAACAGAAGATGGTCAAGTAGATTTTTCAAAAGATTTTTTTGGTAAACCTGCTCACTTAACAGTAAGTGGTCAATTAAATGCTGAAACCTATGCCACTGCTTTTAGAAATGTCTATACATTTGGTCCAACTTTTAGAGCTGAAAACTCTAATACAGTAAAACATGCTGCCGAATTTTGGATGATTGAACCAGAAATTTGTTTTGCAGATTTAAATGACGATATGGATCTAGCAGAAGAAATGCTAAAATATACTTTTTCTTATGTTTTAGAAAATTGTAAAGAAGAAATGGAATTTTTCAATGCATTTGTAGACAAAGGTTTATTAGAAAGATTACATAATGTTATTCATTCTGATTTCGCTAGAATTTCTTATACAGATGCTATTAAAGAATTAGAAAAAGCAAATGACAAATTTGAATTCAAAGTATCTTGGGGTGTTGATTTACAAACAGAACATGAAAGATATCTTTGTGAACAAGTATTTAAAAAACCTGTATTTGTTACTCATTATCCAATGGACATTAAAGCTTTTTATATGAAGCAAAATCCAGATGGAAAAACTGTTGCTGCTGCTGATTTATTGGCTCCCGGAATTGGAGAAATTATTGGTGGTAGTCAAAGAGAAGAAAATTATGATAAATTATTAGCTAGAATGAAAGAATTAAACATGGACATAGACAGTTACACTTGGTATTTAGATCTTAGAAAATATGGTAGCTGTGACCATGCTGGCTTTGGTCTAGGATTTGAAAGAGCGATTATGTATTTAACTGGTATGCAAAATATTCGTGATGTCATTCCTTTTCCTAGAACACCTAAAAATTGTGAATTTTAATATTTGTACATGTATAGAATACTACAAATTCTATACATGTATATCGTTTATTTATTATGTATATTTTTTAATTTGTTTTCTTATATTTATTTTAATCGTTATCGTTCGACACAAGTTCTCCCCTTTTTTTATTAGCATAAAACTTATCACTATAAAAAAAAGCATACATAGCATAATCACTGATATCAGAAAATTCTTTTTCGTTCTACTTTTTGTAGCACTTTTTGTGTTACTTTTTCTGTTAGCTTCAATTTTAACTTCATATTTTTTAGACACATATTTTCTATCTTTATTATTTGATCTCATTCGTACACCTCTTTGTTTATTCAACATTCTAAGATTACCGTCTTATTGTTTACTTTTCTCTCGTCCATTTTGTATTTCGATTTTTATTATACTATTAGTGCAATATTTTTGCAAGCATTTTTAGGTGCATATTTCATTGTTTTTTAATTGTAAAATATTTATAAGAATTATTTTTTTTCGATTGGTGGTGATAATTTTGCAAAAATTAAAAATTCCAAAAAATCATAGTGGAATTACAAAAACTCTTAGATTACCAGAAAACCTTGTCAATGACATTCAATTCCTAGCTGATTTAAAAAATATCTCTTTCAATAAAGCTATTGTTGAGTTACTTGAATTTTCATTAGAAAATTTAGATGACGATGATAAAACATTGATTGAGAAAAAAAGGCAAGAATTTAAGCAGAATTTATCATGATATAGAACAATAGCGGGCTTTTTTTAACATTTTCTCTATCTATAGCATTTTAAAGCCCGCGTCATTGTTCGGCGCCAAATTTTACGTAAGTAAAATTTGTGTGCAATCGTTAGAGCGAAGCGATGTTCTTGAATAGGAAAAACTTGATTTTTCCTATTCAAGAACAATAGTGGGCTTTCTTAAACATTTTCTCTATCTATAACATTTTAAAGCCCGCGTTATTGTTCGGCACCAAATTTTATGTAAGTCAAAATTTGTGTGCATCTGTTCGCGAAGCGTTTTTTATACAATAGGAAAGCTTGACTTTCTTTTGAAAATAAAACTTATTATCTATTTTCACTTTGAGTTGCGTAACTTAAAATTTCCTATTGTATAAAAAAACAGACTAGTTATTACCTTAACTACCTGTTTTTCACTATCTAATATTGTCTTCCCCAAACCACCATCTTCGTTGCTGGTTTACCACAACATACACAAACATCATCTAAATGTTCTTGTTCAAAAGGCATACATCTTGAAGGTGCCCCTGTTACTTCCTTAACTTTATCCTCACATTCTTGGCTTCCACACCACATCGTTTTTACAAATCCTTGATTTTCATCAAGATTGTTCTTTAATTCTTCCATATTATGTGCAATGGTTGTTTTTTCTTCCATTCTCTTTTTACATGTCTCATACATAGATGTTTGGATATCTTTCAATAATTGATCTAATTTTTCTTCGATTTCCTCTAATTTGACAGACATCTTTTCTGAAGTGTCTCTTCTAACAAGAACGGCTTCTCCATTTTCAATATCTCTAGGTCCCATTTCAATTCTAACTGGTACCCCTCTCATTTCCCAGTCATTAAATTTATACCCTACAGAATAATTGTCTCTATCATCTAATTTTACTCTAACTGTTTTACTTAATTTATCTTTTATTTGATTGGCTTTTTCTAAAACCCCTTCTTTTTGTTGTGCAATTGGCACAATCACTGCTTGGATTGGTGCTACAAGTGGTGGTAATTTTAATCCTCTATTATCTCCATGTGCCATGATAACTGCCCCAATTAGTCTTGTGCTAATTCCCCATGAAGTTTGATATGCATATTCTTGATTACCATTTCTATTTTGGAATTTTACTTCAAATGGTTTTGTAAAGTTTTGACCAAAATAATGTGAAGTTCCACCTTGTAAAGCTCTTCCGTCATGCATTAATGTTTCGATTGTATATGTTGCTTCAGCACCTGCAAATTGCTCTTTCTTTGTTTTTTGCCCTTTTAAAACTGGTATTGCTAATAAATTCTCGACAACATCAGCATATACTTCTAACATATCTAATGTAAATTGTTGTGCTTCCTCTGGTGTTTCATGTATTGTATGTCCTTCTTGCCATAAAAACTCTCTTGAACGTAAAAATGGTCTTGTTTCTTTTTCCCATCTTAATACACTACACCATTGATTATATAAAAATGGTAATTCTCTCCATGAACTTAACCATTTTGAATACATGGTAGAAAAGATCGTTTCTGATGTAGGTCTAACACATAATCTTTCTTCTAATTTTTCTCCTCCACCTATGGTTACCCATGCTACTTCTGGTGCGAATCCTTCTACATGTTCCTTTTCTTTATTTAATAAACTTTCTGGAATCAATACTGGCATAGAAATATTTTTTACACCATGTTCTTTAAATTTTTTATCTGCATAATTTTGTATATTTTCCCATAACGCATATCCATATGGTTTAATAGCGACAAATCCTTTTACATCTGTATAATCTGCTAAATCTGCTTTTAACACAATGTCTGTATACCATTGTGGGAAATTTTCATCTATATTCGTGATATCTTTTACAAATTCTTTATCATTTTTCATCTTCACTCTCTCCTCATAATTTATTTTTTGATTCTTACCCTTCACTTATCCCTTCCCTTTCGGGCATTGGAGCCTCTTGTTTACTATGAGGTTTGTTATTTTCCTCTTCACTTGTTATATGACTATCCTGCATATCTATATTTTCAACCTTTTCATTTTCTTCTTGTTTATCTTCTATCAATTCATCTATAACGATTTGTTGATTACTATCTAATTTATATCTTGGTAATTCTGGTAATTCTTTTAAAGAGGTATAACCAAACATTTTTAAGAATTCGTCTGTTGTTTTATATGACATAGGTTTTCCCGGTAGATCTGTTTTTCCGGCTTCTTCTATTAACCCAAATTCTAATAATTTGTATACACACGCATCTGCTGATACCCCTCTTATTGCCTCAATTTCTGCTCTCGTGATTCTAGGATTATACGCAATAATGGATAAGGTTTCCAATGCTGCTGTTGATAAATTGGGCTTTGTTCTTTTATCTAAAATTGGATATATATATTCATATAAGTCTTTTTTTGTTGCTAATTGATACCCATCTTCTACTTGTATAATTTCTATCCCTCGATTTTCTGCTGTATAATCATTTTGCATGCTTTGTATAATGGTATGAATTTCTTCTTCATTCTTTTCTAAAACTAATATTAATTCACTTGTTTTTACCGTTCTTCCTGCTGCAAATAATATTGCTTCTATTATTGATTTGGTTTTGTTTATTTCCATATATTTCCCTACTTCTTATTTGAATTTATTATATATTATGTCAAAAAAAGCTTGTCGTGTCAAGGGTTTTAGAGGATTTTTCAAAGGATTTTATTAGCCCTTAGTTGCAATCCAGTCTTTCCCCTTGCACTTTTTTATTTTATATGCTACTATAAAGAAAAATACTAAGGAGGTAATTCCTATGAGTGAAGATAAAAAAATAGAAATTGTGTCAGGTGATGATAGTGATTTAGATATATCTCCCGTACATGACCATATCAGCCCTATGAAACCACAAAATACAGATGATAAAAAACCAAAAAATATTGTTATACCTAAAGAAAAAAAAGAAACAGAAGAAGAACAAGAATAATTTACGACTATTGTATTCAGATACAAACATGTATTTTTATACAATAGTCTTTTTTTGGAAGGTAGCCAAAAACCTTAAAAATCTACCATATAGCTCCCCTGTTTATTCATTGACTATCCTATCAAATCCTTGTATAATGATATATATTATGTTATTTAATACTATAGAAGAAAGGAATTTATCTGTATGAACACACACTATCTATCAAAACTAGAATTTCATAAAGTATTAGAAAATTTAAGTCTACACTGTTCTACCTATTTAGGAAAAGAACTTGCTTTAAATTTGCCAATTTATAACGACATTAATATTGTAAAACAAAAGTTATCTGAAACAGAAGAAGCGGTAAATCTAATATACAAAAATTCAGTACCTTCTTTTTATGATATTCAAAACATTGATATCTATTTAATCAATTTAGAAAGTTCTCAAAGTTTAACCATAAAAGGGTTATTAGATTTAAATACTATTTTTATTTGTGCGAGAGACTTAAAAAATTATTTTTCAAAAGACTATATTGATAAACATGATTTTCCTCATTTAGAAAATTTATTTTCTGAATTGTATACAAATGAAGGGGTTATTTCTCAAATTTCCACTTCTATTATTGATGAAAATACCATTGATGATAAAGCCTCTCTTGAATTGCAAAGAATCAGAAAGAAAATTAGAAATTTAGAACAAGAAATCCGTTCTAAATTAAATTCAATGATTCACTCTACTTCCTTTTCAAAATATATTCAAGAAAATGTAGTAACCATTCGAAATGATCGATTTGTGATTCCTATCAAGGAAGAATATCGCCAGCAAGTAAAAGGATTTGTACATGATATATCTAATGCTGGATCAACTTTATTTATAGAACCGATCTCTATCTTTGAATTAAATAATGAAATTAATCAATTGCGACTAGAAGAAGAAATAGAACTAGAAAAAATATTACAACAACTAACCTCTCTTTTCTATCCCTATATAGAAGAATTAAAAACAAATGTTGAAATCATCGGTACTTTAGACTTTATATTTGCCAAAGCAAAATATTCTAAAGCCATTTTTGGAATCTCGCCAACAATTAATACAAAAAAAGAAATTCATTTACTTAACGCCAGACATCCTTTAATTAATCCTCATCAAGTGGTCCCTATTTCTGTAGAACTTGGCAAAGATTTTTCTACATTATTAATCACAGGACCTAATACAGGTGGAAAAACTGTTGCATTAAAAACAGTTGGTTTACTTACTTGCATGGCTTGTAGTGGATTAAATATTCCCGCTGATGAACATTCTAGTGTTTATGTATTTGAGCATATTTTTGCAGACATTGGCGATGACCAAAGTATTGCAGATTCTCTAAGTACCTTTTCCTCTCACATGACAAATATTGTTGAGATTACAAAACAAGCAAATGCATATTCTTTGATTTTAGTGGATGAATTAGGTTCTGGAACTGACCCTGTAGAAGGTGAGAATCTTGCTATTTCCATTTTAGACTACTTTAAAAATCTTGGTGCTCTTACCATCGCAACAACACATTATCAAAAACTAAAAAAATATGCTTTAACAACTTCTGGATTTGAAAATGCCTCTGTTCAATTTGATGTTGAAACATTATCGCCAACTTATAAACTTCTAATCGGTGTTCCGGGAAAAAGTAATGCTTTTGCAATTAGTCAAAAATTAGGATTAGATAGAACCATTATTGAAAATGCAAAAACACTTATGTCTTCAGACGATATTCATTTTGAAGAAGTACTAAAAAATATTTATGATGACAAACTATTGATTGAAAAAGAAAAAGAAAAGATGATTCAAGATTCTAAAACAATTACTTTATTGAAAGAAAAATTGCAAAAGGAAAATACAGAAAAAGAAAGCACGGAAAGAGAAATCATCAATACAGCAAAAATAAAAGCTAGAAATATTTTATTAGAAGCCAAAGAAGACGCAAATGAAATTATAAAAGCATTATCAAATAGTACGCAATCTAAAGAAATGCATCATTTAAGAAATACCTTAAATCAAAAAATTAAAAATGTACAATTAGATACAGGCAACTCAAAAAATGTTTCTAATCATTCTTCACTTTCTAAAGAAGATATTCAGCCCGGAAAAGATGTTTTTGTTACATCCTTTCAGCAATCTGGAACAGTCATTTCTAATGTTTCTAAAGACAATGAAGTACAAGTCCAAATCGGAAGTTTGAAAATGAGTGTTTCTATTGATGCTCTTCAAGCAATTGGTGAACTTTCTCAAAAAACATCTGCTACTTCTTCTTTAAAAATTTCTAAGGCTAAAACGATGAAAACTGAATTGAATGTTATTGGTATGAATGTGGAAGAGGCTAATTTTGTTATTGATAAATTTTTGGATGATTGTTCTTTAGCTAAGTTAGAAACTGTTAGAATTATTCATGGAAAAGGTACTGGAAAATTAAGAACAGGTATCCATGAGTTTTTGAAAAAGAATTCTCATGTAAAATCTTTTCGATTAGGTAATTTTGGCGAAGGAGAAATGGGGGTAACTGTTGTTACATTGAAATAAGCATAATCAAATAGATTTTTAAAATCCAGCTCTCATTGAGCTGGACTTTTGTTTTCCTAATTTCTTTTATTTCTTTTTATTCTTCTCTTCCTCTAACTTCTTTTTAGATAAATTCTTTTCAAACATACTAGTAATTCCAAATAAAGTTGACAAATATACTACAATTACAATTGGAATTGTTAACCTTCCAATTGGTATTCTAGTAATTGCCATAACACTAAATAATAAGATTTGAGCCAATAGCATAAATCCAACACTTTCTGCAATGACTTTCATTGAACTTAGTTTATGGTAACGAATACCTAAATAAATTAATACGACAACAATAGCAATTGCAAATGGAACAATATATGGTTTCATAATATCTCTTCCTCTTGTATGTGCTACATTTTCTATTTCTGTATTTTCAGCAGTTATTTCTGTTCCATATTTTTCATTTATTTTTGTTATTAAATTATTTTTTTGTTCATCTGATATTGTTTTTGTAGTGATAGACACAGAATCTTCAAATACTTCTACTTTCTGTATCATTACTTTTTGATCCCCAAACACTTCTCTCGTTATTTGCTCAATATCAGATATGTTAAATTGTGTTTGCAAATATAATTCCACTTTTTGTGTATCTTGATACTTTAAGTCAAAATGAAAACCTTTGACAGCAATCATCGCAATTCCTGCTACTATAACAAGTGCAATTAATACTATTTTTAGTTGTTTGCTTTTTATGAATTGTTTCATCTGTAAATACCTCCTACTTTTCTGCTTTTGCTTTTAACATTGTTAATGTGATTACATAATTGTATACTGCTATTAGAACAATCCCCCAGAACATAACCATACCAAAGCTACTAATGGTTGACCAACTTGCAAAGCAAAGTACTATGATTGATATACATATAGGAATTAATCTTATAAAGAATTCTTTATAACTATCTTTAATCCCTTGTTTTATATTTTCAATTTTTTTGCTATCTTCACTATTTTTAATTTTCCATAATATTTTATTGACAAAAATATAATTTAAAATCATTGTTATCATAATACCTATTATTCCTTGAATAGATATGTTTACATTTGTATATCTTATCATTAGCAAATATATACTTATTAATCCAATAAATGCAATTGCTGACAAAATACCATTTAATCTATACCTTATCATCAATACAATTAATCCAATGAAAAGAACAATTCCAACAGCTACTGCTATATATTCAATTTCTGTGCTTGTTATGTCTGATAATATATATTCATTTTTATCTATATCATATTGTATTGGCAAATTTCCCGAATCCAAAACACTTGCGATTGAACTTGCACTTTTAATGTATTCTTGCAAATCGTCTGAGTTTGTTGTAGCACTTCCCATTGACAATTGTAAAATTCCATTTTCTATTACCACATCAAAACTTGTTGTCATCATTTCTTCATCATCTATTTTCATAGTTACTTCTTTTTGTTTTGTTTTTGGTGTACTTGTTTCATTCGTTGTATTTTCCTCTGTAGAAGTGTTTGTCGTATTCCCCTCTTCTGATGTTGTATTTTCTGAAGTGGTATTATCTGTTGTATTAGCTGGTATTACTTCCCCTTCTTTGTAAGTATTGCTGATTTCTTTTAATTTTTGTTTTCCTTCTTTATTAAATTCAATATTTAAATATACTACTGTTCCATTTGATGCAGAAGATGTACTAGCTCCATACATAACTTTTGCTACTTTAATATCTTGATTTGTCATCAAAACTTCTTTCGTTTCTGCATCTATCATTTCAAATTTTCCCACTGTATTCATATTACTTACTAAATTATCTGTTGCGCTATTTTCTGGTATTTGTATTAAAATTTCTCCATTTTTATCGTTTAAAGAAATTTCATATTCCTCTACACCTTGTGATTTTAGTCTCTCTTCAATAATTGTTTTTGATTTTTCATAATTTTCCAATGTCAAACTGTCTTGACTATTATTGGCTATACTTTCTTTTGTATATCCTTTTTCTGCTAATTGTTCATCTGTCATTTCTTCTTCTGTTTCTACTTCATTTCCATTTTCATCTTTTATTACTTCTTTACTCTCTGTATTAGGCACTAATTTTACATATCTAGCACCTTTTAAATCCATGTCTAATGCATACTCTCTGACTTGGTTTTCCATTCTATTTTGTACTTGTGTATATACTCCAAAAACTGAAACCATTGTAATTAGAATAATTAGTACAAGCATTGTGATTATTTTTATTTTTTTCATTATTCTCTTCCTTTCTCTATTGTTATTTTAGTATACAAATTTTTTTACTTCATCATACCATATTGTATCATTTTATCAGCATATTACAATAATTTTGTATGATTAATAACTAATTCAAACCAGATTTTTAAATATTTTGCTGCATATTTACTCATCATTGTTCTATCCATAAAAATTTCAAAATAATCTAAAACTGGACATAATTTTGTATCTATTGTTAAATTTAATATAACTTTTCTTTCTTCACTATTTAATTCTAAATTCGCATTGGTTACTGCATAATTTACCCTATCATGAATATCAAATGTGGATAAATTTTGATTTGTTACTCTATCTCTGTGCACATCTGATTTATCTGCCAATATAAGAGCTGCTGATATGTCACTGACCGCTGTTCCTGTTTTTTCATCATGATTTCCAATGGCCATCATAATTTCTGTTCTTTCTTCTACTGGCATTCCCATGTCTCTTAATATGTTAAATGCCATAATAGCTCCACTATGTGCATGGTCCACTCGATTAACACAATTACCAATATCATGCAAGTATCCTGCAATTTTGGCTAGTTCTATTGTTCTTTCTGGATATCCTAATTTGGTTAATATATCTCCTGCTCTTTTAGAAACAATAGAAATATGTCTGTGACTATGTTCTGTGTATCCGAAGTCCATCTAATTGCTTTTGGGCTCCTAAAATTAAGGCTTCCACCTCTTCATTTTTTCTAACATCTTCTAAAGTGATCATTCGTTTCCTCCTTGTTTTGGTCTTTATTGATTTTATATTAATTTTTAAAAAATATCAACTGTTTTTGGGAATTATTGTATTTTAATTTGTCAATAAGGACGAAACTTTTTGATACACATATTTGCTTAATATTAAAAAAAGTAATATAATATGAATGTCAGTTTTAGCCAGATTTATCGCTAAATTATTTTTACAGTGTCAAAAGCTACGTCCCTATTGACAAAAAGAAAGGAAATTTAAAATACTATGATTTATAACATTCCTAATTTTTTATACAATTTACTATTACAACAATATGGAAAAGAAATTACACAAAAAATCATTGAGGGCTATTCTCAAAAAAGGCCTGTCACTTTAAGAGCAAATACTTTGAAAACGAATATTCAAAATATAAAAAATATTTTGGATACTTTGGGTTATACATATAAAGAAATTTCTTGGTACAAAGATGCTTTAATGATAGAAAATGTTTTTGAAGAACAAATTAAAAATCTACAAATTTATAAAAATGGAGAAATTTATTTACAAAATTTATCTTCTATGATACCACCACTTGTTTTATCTCCCGAAGAAAATGAAAATATTTTAGATATGACTGCAGCTCCCGGTGGTAAAACTACGCAAATGTTAGCACTTTCTCAAAATTGTGCATATATTACTGCTTGCGAAAAAAACAAGATTCGTGCAGAAAGATTACAATATAATTTAAACAAACTAGGTGCTAATAGAGTTAACGTCATGATAACAGATGCTAGAAAATTGGATTCTTTTTTTTCGTTTGATAAAATCTTACTAGATGCTCCTTGTAGTGGTAGTGGCACAATTTCAATTTTTGATAAAAATCTAGAAACTATTTTCACAGAAGAACTTGTTAATCGATCATCGAAAATCCAATCTAGTCTGTTTGAAAAAGCACTTACTTTATTAAATTCTGGTCATGAAATGGTATATTCTACATGTTCTATCTTATCAAAAGAGAATGAAGAAATTATTCAGAAGTTTATCGATTTGAAAAAAGTTGAGGTCATTCCTATTTGTCTTTCTTCTTTTTCTGATGTCAATTTGTTACCTACTTCTATAGAAGGTACTTTATGTATTTGTCCTTCTAATCTATATGAAGGCTTTTTCGTAGCTAAGTTGAGAAAGTGTCAATAGGGATAGAGTTTTTTGCTACATTTAGTGATTATATACTTTTAAATGTAATAAACATAAATATTATTAATAGCGTAACTAAATTTTGAAAGTGAGGTATTATATGAATAGTATACAATTTATTAATGATGCTTATACAGAAGATGGATTGTATCTTCCTATGGTACATTTTAACAGTGATGAAAAAAATATATGTGTTATCTTTATTCATGGAATGTGTCAAACAATAATTGATAATTATTTTTCCACGGTATGGGGCAATATTTTGACGAAAAATAGTATAGGATTTCTTTATGAACATAATAGAGGACATTCCATAGAAAATGATATCTTAATGGTAAATGGTTCTTATACAAGATATGGTTGTATGTACGAAATTTTTGAAGATTGTATTTTTGATATTGATTTAGCTATTAATAAAGCCAAAGAATTAGGTTATAAAAAATTTATTCTAATAGGGCATAGTTATGGATGTAATAAATTAATTTACTATTATTATAAAAAACAACCTAACATTTTAGGATTAATCTTAGCTAGTGCACCAGATATGGTTGGACTTCAATTATATCGACAGAAAGACTATAAAGAACTTATTAAAGAAGCAAAAGAAAATATTGATAGTGGCAATCCCTCTAAACTCCTTAGTAACTTAGTTGAAGATTATATGTATATGAGTTCTCAAACATATTATAATTGGTTTGAAAAAAATTCTAATTTGGATAATTTACCCGTTATGGGTAATTCTGAAAACTGGTATCAATTTGAATCTATAAATGTTCCAATATTAACTTTCTCAGGTTCAAACGAAACAGATAATTATTTACATTTAGATTTATTAAAAGATAAAGCTAAAAATTGTAATGACTTCGAATATAAAATTATAGATAATACAAATCATTTCTATATTGGAAAAGAAAATGAAATAGGAAATATTATTATAGATTGGATAAAAAAGAGGTTTTAATAAAAGTTAAAGACAATGTCTGAATTTAATTTAGAGAAAACATTGTCTTTTTATGTATTTATAATCTAATTATCTAAAACAATAAATCTATCATGAAATTTATTTGTTTTTGCAGCTTTTAAAGTAGGATATTCTTTATTAAATTTCTGAATATCTAAATTCTCAATATTACTTTTAACATTGGCTTTTGTTTTATTGGAACTTGTTAGGTTGAGATTACTTTTGAACAAGTTTACTTGTGAAAATGTAAGCGAAACCGTTGCAGTGTGGCAATATTATTTTTTTATTCCTTAATCTTATCGACAATGGCGAAATCCTTATAACTTATTATATAAATTATAATTTTAATATCCTAAATGTTTTATGAATTATGTTCAAATATTAAAACTTATTGTATATATTAAATTTTTTATATCTTCATTAGTTAATTCATTTTGAATTGCTAATTTATTTTCTTCCATAGCTTCACTTCCTATCTCTATAGGTTCTTGACATTTACAAAAGTAATATCTTTGATAATAACTCGATGAGGTTCAATATATGTAAAGTTAGTTTTTTCAATCTTTCTAATACTACCATTAATAAAAGTAGGAATAACTTTAGAAAACTCACATATAAATTCAAGCCTTTGTTTTAGGTTTTCCTCAAATTATAGTTTTTGCTTAATTATCTTCATTTTAAACACCACCCCTTCTTTTTGAATCATAACCACCAGTAAAACTGGTGGTTTGCTCTTAGCCTAGAAGGCTTTTGT
>CAMMWP010000025.1 GCA_946500615.1 uncultured Clostridium sp.
TTATATATAAGAATTTCTAAAACGATTCCGGTCGCATTCGAACCTTAAAAATTTACCATATGACTACCCTCAGCTTGGAAGGTCTGAACTGAAATAGTACCTTTTAAATATTTACTTTATTGATGTTCTAATTGAGTTCATCTCTTTACTTTTATCAATTCTTAGCTCACTTCCATCTGAAATAAATCTTATTGTCCCATTTTCATCTGTTCTAAAAATTTCACTACCTATCGCTTCTAAATTATGAATTATGTCTTGTTTTGGCAAATGATACGTATTATCTTTTCCTACCATAATGACTGCATATTCTGGGCTCACTTGTTCTAAAAATTCTCTTGAAGTACTTGTATTTGAGCCATGATGCCCTACTTTTAACACATCTGTTTTAGGCCATATGATACTTTCTTCATTTTTCTCTTCTGCATCTCCCATAAATAGAAAACTTGTATTTCCAAACTCTATTCTCATAACTAATGATGACAAATTTAGATTATCCTTATCTAATATAGAATCTGTCATAAATGTTCCCACTGCTTGTCCTAATTCAATTTCATCATTTTTACTCGGAGCTGTCACTGTTAAATTTTTACTTTCAATTGCATCTAATACATCTTCAAAGGTTTTGGTTGTAGTTTCTATTTTAGGCATATAGATTTTTTCAATCTCGAATTCATAAATGACATCATCTAATCCGCCTATATGGTCTTCATGAGGGTGTGTTCCTATCAGATAATTGATTTTAGTAATTCCCAATTTTTTTAAATACTGAACAACGATTTCGCCTGCTTCGTTTGTTCCAGCATCAATTAACATAACTTTATCTTGATTTCTAATTAAAATACTATCTGCTTGCCCCACATCAATGAAATCTACTAGTAAGTCATCTTGTGCCACAAATTCTGTAGTTTGTTCATTTGATTTATTTTCCTGTTCTATACCTCCAGAAATCGTTTGCATGATGTCTTGATTTGTTCCCAATATTCCAGCAATTCCTAGTATCATTAAAGTAATTATTGTTGATATGGTTTTTTTCATCATTGTTTTTCTTGCCATCTTTAATTACATTCCTTTCTCAAGGCACAAATCTGGTTGGAAAAGAATTAAATTTTGGTTATGAAACAAGTTCGAAATTTATGAAGCATACTAATTGTGCATTTTGTACATTAAATTTCAAATAACGTTTAACGACACCAAAATTGTAATTATTTTCAAGCCTTGCCCCTTTTATTTTCTTGTATAGAAAAATCACTTTGCTCTAATCGTTTATTTTCATCTATCTATTTTTAATTCCATAATTTGTCCATTTTACTTTTTATTCTATTTACTTCTTGATTTGTTCTTTCTTCATTATATATATATTTGCCGTTTATGCATTGCAAAATAGTTCCTTCTTCTATATTTTGAGGTAACATGTCTTTTTTTACATGTTTTATTTGCTTTGTGTTTCTATCTTCTAAAACTACATATTCCCCTTCAAATCGATCTACAGCATATTCCTCTATAGCATTTAATTTTTTTGCCAATTCTACTTCTTCTGATTGCGTGTTGCTATGCTGTTTATTGCCTTCTATATTTTTTACTTTTTCTTGTATGTTGTTTATTATATCTAAATCCAATAACGGTTCCTCCTTTTCATTTTTTCTATCCTAAAATATATAGCAGTATATAAATAATCTTTATTTATTTATATACTGCTATGTCAAATTTGTCAAATGTTTTATTTTTTATTAAAATACATGATTAGATGTTCTATTGTTTGCTTATCTGCTTCTCCTAATTTTTCATATCCTGCTAATGGATATGCTAAACTCTTATTTTCTGTTACTGTTAAAAATTCACTAAATACTTGATCTAAGCTAATTTTAAAAATATTGCAGATTTTGATTAGCACTTCATAAGATGGCTTTGCTCTATCTTGTTCAACATCACTAATATATCTTACAGATACTTCTATTTTTTCTGCTAATTGTTCTTGTGTATATCCATTACTTTTTCTAATTGCTTGAAGTTTTTTTCCAATTTTAATTGTACTTGCTTTTCTCATGATTACCACCTTCATTTTTTGTTTATCTTATCAGATTTTCCTATTTGTATAAACGAACTTTTTTCGTATATATCTTAGATTTATTTCATTTGTTTGCAATAGATTGATCTGCAAAAATCCCTAAATTAATCAAAAATCTGCTAAATATTGCCATTTCTATTTTTGATAATATATGATTTTATCTTATTAAAATTCTTTTAAATATTCTTCTAATAATTTGTCTAGTTTTTCTCTTTGCTTTTCTATTTCTTTTTTTTCTTTATTTAAGGTTATCATTTTTTCTAAGATTTCTATCTCTTTTTTTATATTATCTTTTAAATCATTCATATTGTTCACCTCTTTTTTATTTTGTACTATATTTGTTTTTTTATTCTTTCAATGCATCTGTCCTCTTTTACGCAAATAAAATTATGTACAATATGTTTTTTATATTTCCTATAACAGAACAAATCGGAAAGCCTTAACATTTGTGCAATCTTTAACTTTTCTCTTTGGCTTTCCGTAAATTTGTTCAGCGCCAATTTTACGTATGTAAAATTGTGTGCAATCGTTAGCGCGAAGCGTTTTTTATACAATAGGAAAGGGTTACTTTCCTATTGTATAAAAAAACACCACTTGATTGTGATGTTTCTTCATTTTTAATGATTTTTAATTATTTTTATCCTTATATACTTTTACAATATCTTTCAATGTCATCTTTGTTCCATAATTCAATATCGCATTTGAATAAATCTTAATTGCCACTTGTGCAATAATTAAAATTGTTGCCACTAGCACTACAATTGACAATATAATTTCTGGCGTTGTAGCAATTCCCATCATAATCCTAAATGGCATGCAGAATGGTGATGAAATTGGAAAAATTGCTGCAAATTGATTTAATTCACTCGTTGGATTCATCATAGTAAAATATGATAAATAAAATCCAATAACAGCTAATATAGCAACAGGTGTATTGGCTGACTGTATATCTTCTGGTTTACTAACTGTTGATCCAGTCAAAGCATATAGTAAAGCATAAGCAAAATATCCTAATATAAAGTAAACAATTGTCATAATTGCTAAAAATGGTGTCATCATAGACATATCTAAAACAGCATTTAACAATTCTGGTTCTAGAAAAGCTTTTGCTGAAATCAAGGCTACTGCTACAATCACACATATTTGTATTAACCCTACAATACCAATTCCTATTGTTTTTCCTAGTACAATCGTTCTTGGCGATGTAGAAGTCACTAAGGTTTCCATGATTTTTGAGGTCTTTTCTGTGGTAATAGAACTTGATACTTGATATGCACAGAAGTAAATTGCATAGAATAAGACAAGTGATAATATCATAATGACCGCTAAGTTTCCACTAATTTCTTGCTCCTCAGTTTGTTCAATTACAAATTCAAAATTTGGAGATAGACTTGCAATTTGTTCTTGCGTTAATCCTAGTTTAGAAATTTGTAGATTAGTATATAACATATTGATTGTATTCACTAAATCTTCTGGAACCATAGCTGCTTGTGTCATGTTTTCTATAATATATCTTAATTTATATGTTCCATCTTCTTTTTGCTCAATCATCATGGCTTGATCAATATCATTATTTTCTATTTTTGTCTTTATTTCATCAAAAGAAATCTCATTATTAGCAACTTGAACATTATATCCTAAATCCATTTGATTCATACTTTGTAAAGTACCTTCAAATACATTTGTGCTATCAACAATTAACAATTTTGTTTCTCCAATATTTTCATTATCTCCTGTGATAGCCTTCATGATATTTGGTATATTAAATCCTATGACAATTAATACTAAAATAATACATGTTGATATAATAAAAGATTTTCTTTTTACCATATCTTTAATTGAAAATGCAATAACTGTTTTTAAATCTTTCATACTATTCACCCACCTTTTCTATAAATATATCATTCAATGTTGGTTTTTTAATTTCAAATTTATCCACTTCTATGTGGTTTGTAATTAAATTTTCTAGTAATTGGTGAGCTTTTTCTTCAGAATCAATTTTGATAGAATACTCATTATTTTTAGAAAACTCTATTTCCATATCTAATTGTTTAATATATTCATCTATATTTTTATTTGTCGATAATTCTAATCGATTTGCCTTATATCCTTCTTTAATTTCCTTTAAATTTCCTTTTAATACTGTTTTTCCTTTATTTAATATTAAAATATCTGTGCAAAATTCTTCGATAGATGCCATTTGATGACTAGACATGATAATATATTTTCCTTCTTTTACTAAATCAATAATGACATTTTTTAAAATCTCTGTATTAACAGGGTCTAACCCACTAAATGGTTCATCTAGTACAATTAACTCTGGATTGTGGATAATCGCTGTCATGAATTGAATTTTTTGTTGATTTCCTTTTGACAATTTTTCAGCAGGCATTGGTATATATTCTTCTACTTTCAATACTTTTGCCCACTTTTTAATTGCTTCATCAGCCTCTTTCTGCCCCATGCCTTTTAATTTTGCAAAATACATCAATTGGTCATAAATTTTTGTTTTTGGATATACGCCTCTTTCTTCTGGTAAATATCCAAAATTTACACTTTTTCTTTCAACCTTTTTTCCATTCCAAGTAATTTCACCTGTATCTTTTTTTATGATTCCTAAAAGCATTCTAATGGTTGTGGTTTTCCCTGCTCCATTTGTACCTAGTAATCCAAATACACCCGGTTTATTTACTTCAAATGAAATCGTATCTACCGCTTGTTTCCCAACAAACTTTTTAGAGACATTTTCTAATTTTAAACCCATCTTTTATCCTCCTTTGAACCGTTAGGGACATGCCAAAATGGACATTTTTTGTCCAAAAGGGACAGTCCTCATTTTTCTCATGTATTATATTATTTAAATTCTATTTTTACAAGAGTTTTGTGACATTTTTTTATTATTTGTCGCAATCTTAATCATTATATTTTTTAGTATATAAATTTTAGAAATTAAAACCATTTTGGTCCTCACGGATTATTAAAATACATTTCCACTATCTTTTCTTCATGTTTTGTACTTTTGATTTTGATAAAACTTCTCTCAAGACTCCTTCTTCTGCTAATTCTGGTGTAATGATTGTATCTAGTACAACACCAATTTCTCCTTCTCCGCTGAATGCAAATCCAGCTTTACCTTGTATTCTAACTAATAAATTTTCTGCATTTAATCCAATTTGTGATCATTAATTTCAATGTATTCGACTCCACCATTTTTTACTGTATTTTTTAATGCTTTTTATCGGAATAAGCCAGACGGAATACTCCATCTGGCTCTCCTTCTAGTCGAGAATATTAATTTTTACTTTCTGATGTTTCCGGTTCTGGTTCTACGTAGCGGACAGGAATAGAAAATTCTGATACGACAGCAGTGTTATGAAAATATTGTTCTCCAGCATTTTTAACAAGCAATTTATATTCCACCTGTACTTTGTTAGCATATACTTCTCCTTTTTGTACTAAACTTTTTTCTGTTAATCGGTTTTCAGACAAATTAATATTTCCATAATTCCCACACACAAACCCCCATCCATTAATAAGAGTCTGTGAATACCCTTCAATTATGAAATTATTTCTATACCGATAATTTTCGTCAATGTAATAACCATCTTGGCTAGTTCCATTATAGCTATTATCCATGCTATCTTGTAACATGCCATCAACCTGTGCCAAAGTCGACTGTAAAGATATGTCTACATGCATGTGATCTATCATTACAGTTGTTCCTTCTGGAAGATTCTTTACATAAGCACTCATGTTAATATACTTATTACTGGTTATCCTCCAATTTGAAAAGTCATATCTACCTGTGTCATAATCAATCACTAATTTAAACTCTTCTCCTGGCACCTCCAGCTCTTGGGTCAATGTAGTTCCCTTCATAAGCTCCAAAGAGTCCAACTCCGTTTCTTCGGAAACTTTTTCTGGTTTCGGGGGTTCCGGGAGTTCCAGAAATTCCAGAAGTTTACATCCTGTAAAAGACACCATCATTAAAATTGCCATTACCATTGCTAATAACCGTTTTTTCATCTTTTTACTCCTTTTCATTTTAAATATTCTCTGTTTACAGTTACCTATTACAATTATACTACTTTTTATATATTTTTACAAATTTGTTCATTCTAAAAAATATGTGTATCCTTTTGTAACATTATGTAAGTACTATCAAACAATAGAAATGAAATAATTGGCTAATATGAAAATAAAGTTGCATATAAGAAGGCTATATATAAAATTCTCCATGTACCTAAAAAAAAATTAAGTAACTAAAATTCTTCAAACTATAAAAGACAATATCAAATTCATAATGATATTGCCTTTTTTACTATTTATATACATAATTAAAAAATAATTATCTTGTGTTTTGGAACGATTTGGCATGTCCCTAACAGCCTAACGTTCTACATTCAATTTCAAAATTTCTCCATTAATATTGGTATCTATATAATTTCTTCCTTCTTTATTGTAGAAAATGTTATCTGCTAATGTATCATGCTTAATAGTGTCTTCATTCTTTTTGATAATGGTTTCTATTTTTTCATTTCCTGCCACATATAAATTAATTCTATCTAATACTTCAAAACCACTATCTTTTCTCATATTTTGTACTTTTGATAAGACTTCTCTTAAAATTCCTTCTTCTGCTAATTCTGGTGTAATAGTTGTATCTAGTACAACACCAATTTCTCCTTCTCCGCTGAATGCAAATCCAGCTTTACCTTGCATTGTAACTAATAAATTTTCTGCATTTAATCCAATTTGTGTATCATTAATTTCAATGTATTCGACTCCACCATTTTTTACTGTATTTGCTAAATCCATTTGATTTTTCTTTGCAATTTCTTCTTTAATTTTTGGTATTAGTCTACCATATTCTTTTCCTAAGACTGGTAAATTTGGTTTAATTTCAAAATTTACATATTCAGACATTTCTGCCCCTAATTTTACTTCTTTGACATTCAGCTCCTCTTTTACAATATCTGCATAATATTCTGGAAGTGTGTTAATTGAAATTAACATTTCTGATAATGGCTGTCTATTTTTAATATTTACGGCATTTCTTGCACTTCTTCCTAATTTTACAATCTTATATGCTAAATCCATTTCTTTTTCTAGTTCTTTATCAATTACCTCTTCCTCTACTTCTGGCCACGCACATAAATGAATACTTTCTGGTGCTGTTTTGTCTAAACTAACTACTAAGTTTTGATAAATTTCATCTGTCATAAATGGTACAAATGGTGCTGACACTTTGCATAAGTCTACTAATACTTTATATAGTGTTACATATGCTCCAATTTTATCATCTGTTAATTCTTGACTCCAAAATCTTTCTCTATTTCTTCTGACATACCAGTTTGATAAACTATCCGTAAATTCTTCTATTTCTAGTGCTGCACCTGTAATGTCATAGCTATCTAATTTATAATCAATGTCTTTGATTAATGTATTTAATTTTGAGATAATCCATTTATCCATTACATTGTTTGTTTTAAAATCTTTATATTTCAATGGATTGAATTGGTCGATTTCTGCATATAGTACATAGAAAGAATATACATTCCATAAGGTACTTAAAAATCCTCTTTGGGTTTCTTTTACATTTTCTAATCCTAATCTTGTTGGTAACCATGGACTACTACAAGTATAGAAATGCCATCTTGTTGCATCTGCTCCTACTGTATTTAGTAATTCCATTGGGTCTACACCATTTCCTTTTGATTTAGACATTTTTTGTCCTTTTTCATCTAGAACATGCCCTAAAACCACACAGTTTTCAAATGGTGTTCTATTAAATAAAGCGGTTCCTACTGCTGTTAGTGTATAAAACCATCCTCTTGTTTGATCAACTGCTTCTGAAATAAACCCAGCAGGGAAATTATTGTCAAACATTTCTTTATTTTCAAATGGATAGTGCCATTGTGCAAAAGGCATGGAACCTGAATCAAACCAACAGTCAATCACTTCTTTGGCTCTATGCATTTTTTTACCACATTTTGGACATGTTAGATATACATTATCAATATATGGTTTATGAAGTTCAATATCTTCTGGTACATCTATTCCTTTTTCTTTTAATTCTGCAATAGAACCTATACATTCTTGATGTCCACAATCTTCATCTTCACAAGTCCAAATTGGTAGAGGTGTTCCCCAATATCTATCTCTTGAAATCCCCCAGTCAATAACATCTTCTAAGAATTTCCCAAATCTTCCTGTTTTTATTGTTTCTGGATACCAATTGACTTTGCTATTATTTTCAACTAAATTATCTCTTAGTTTACTCATAGCAACAAACCAACTTTCTTTTGGATAATATAAAAGTGGTGTGTCACATCTCCAACAGTGTGGATATGAGTGAACATGTTTTTCTTTACTAAATAATTTATTTTCTTGTTTTAACCATTTACAAATATCCTCATTACAGTCTCTTACAAATCTTCCTGCCCATGGTTCTACTTCTTTTACAAATTTTCCTTCTTTGTCTACTAGATTAATAAATGTGATACCATTTTGTTTTGAAACAAAACTATCATCTTCACCATAAGCTGGTGCAATATGAACAATTCCTGTACCATCTGTTAGTTTTACATAGTCTCCATGAATCACTTCAAATGCTTTACCTTCCACTTTTCCAAATGGCATTAGTCTTTCATATTTTATACCTAATAGGTCTTCTCCTTTAAATGTTTTTACAATATCATATGGTGTTTCTTTAAGTACTTCTTCTAATAGATCTTTTGCTAAAATATAGTTTTCATATATTGGTTCATCATCTGTTCCAATATTTGCTTTTACTTCAGCATATTCATAAGATTTATTAACACATAGTGCTAAATTTGATGGTAATGTCCATGGCGTTGTTGTCCATGCTAAAATGTATGTGTCTTTTTCAAATTTTTGTCCATCAAGCACTTTGAATTTTGCAATACAAGTCAAATCTTTTACGTCTTTATATCCTTGTGCTACTTCATGTGATGATAAGGCTGTTCCACACCTTGGACAATATGGCATAACTTTATGCCCTTCATAAAGTAATCCTTTTTCCCACATTTGTTTTAAAGCCCACCATACAGATTCGATATATTCATTATGATACGTAACATATGGGTTCTCCATATCTACCCAAAAACCAACTTTGTTTGTCATTTCTTCCCATAAGTGTACATATTCAAAAACACTTTCTTTACATTGTTTTACAAATTTTTCGACTCCATATTCTTCAATTTGTTGTTTTCCAGATATCCCTAATTTTTTCTCTATTTCTAGTTCTACTGGTAATCCATGTGTATCCCAACCAGCTTTTCTGATAACTCTATATCCTTTCATAACTTTATATCTTGGAATTAAGTCTTTCATGACTCTTGTTTCAATATGTCCTACATGTGGTTTTCCATTTGCTGTTGGAGGTCCATCATAAAAGGTAAAATATCTTTTTCCTTGATTTCCATTCAGACTCTTTTTTATGATGTCTTTGTCCTTCCACATTTTGGCAACATCATTTTCCATTCCAACAAAACCATTTTGCAATTCTACTTTTTTGTACATACAAATTCCTCCTTTTATATAATCAAAAAAGCTATTTCAATCCTGATTAGGACGAAATAGCTTACTTTCCGCGGTACCACCTATTTTAACCAATTACATTTATTCTTAATTAGTTCTCTTCATTTATCTTTAACGCAGATTTACGACTATACCTACTATTATTTCAGTTTAGTAACAATTAGGGGATAATAAATAGAGTTTACTTACCAAATTCTCAGCTACCTTTGGCTCTCTTTAAGATATTATGCCATTTACCATGTCCTAACTATTGTCTTTATATATGACGTTTTATTCCGTTATGCATTTTATTATATCACGTTTTTTATATTTTTCAAGCTTTTTTATCATTTTTATTCAATTTGTTGTTACGATTTAGATATTAGAATTTCCAATATTTTATATTTCTTAGACATTATATTTTCTTTCTATCCGGAAATACTATTAACTATATAGAATAAATGGAGGATTCATAATGAACCAAATTATAAATATTGATTTAGATAAACATATTGAACAATCAGAAAACAGCAAAAATAAAATCAATCCTTCTCCATCAAATAGAAAACTATCTAAGAAAACTTTTAACACTCAATTTTTTCTTTCAATCACTGCTATGTTTATCATCTCTTCCATTTTTGCTTTTTACAAAATTTCTTTAAACAAAAAAGAACACTTCTCTGATTTATTAATCGATAATTATAGTATAACCAAATTATATACAAATGATAACAATTACGCAGAAAATACAAATACACTTTCTCCTAATTCTATTATCGGTATTATTGAAATTCCCTCTTTAAACATATCTTACCCTATTTTTAACGAATTAGATGATGAATTGTTAAAAACTTCCCCTTGTAGATTTCACGGAAAATTCCCTTATGAATCTAATCATACAGAAGATTTCAATTTGTGTATTGCCGGACATAATTATGACAATGATAAATTTTTCAGTGATTTAAAAAATCTAAATATAGATGATAACATTATATTGTATGATAATTCTAATCATTCCTTTAAATATTCTGTGATAAAAAAATATGAAGTAAAACCAGATGATTTGTCTCCTGTTTATGAGACCTTAACGACTTCTTATGAATTAACGCTTATAACCTGTAATAATTTTAATGGAAATAGAATCATCATAAAAGCAAAAATTGAAGATGGATAACATCTTCAATTCCTTGTTATTATAGACAACAAAATCTTAATCTTTACTTTGTTGAATCAGTTTCTTATTAATCGATATTTCTATAATCTTTTATTTTCTTATATGCATATACTGCTGATATTCCAAAAACAACTACTAATAATACTGTTGGTAAAGAATCTTGTAATCCTGTTTTTGGTAAATTTGTATTATTAGCTGTATTTACTTTATTTGTTGTATTTTTTAATGCATTTATATTTTGAACATTACTTGAATTTCGATTTGTATTTGTGTTTGTATTACCAGTGTTTGTATTTCCTGTATTTCCTGTTGATGAACTATTTCCATCTAAATCTGTTAACAAATCATTATATCCTTCTACTGCATATACTGATGTAGTTGTAAGTACAAGCATTGCACAAACTAAAATTACTAAAAAACTTTTTAAAATAATTGATTTTTTCATATTACCTCTCCTTACTTCAAATAGTATATTTCTCTTTCTCTATAAACAATTATCATTATATCACGTTTTTTCAATAATTGCAAGTTTATAAACACACTATTCCTCATTTGTTTAATTTATAAATATAATATACTTATTTTATTTTCAAGTCAATAGTTTTTACTCTTTTTTTATTTTACATTTTTGTTACAAAATATTTCATGTTTAAACATTGAACTTAAACAAGACAATATCCCCATCTTGCATAACATACTCTTTTCCCTCTGATCTAACCAATCCTTTTTCTTTTGCCATTACCATTGAACCTTGCTCTACTAAATCTTTAAAAGACACTACTTCTGCTTTTATAAATCCTCTTTCTATATCTGAATGTATCTTTCCTGCTGCTTGTGGTGCTTTTGTTCCCTTCTTGATTGTCCATGCTCTCACTTCTGGCTCTCCAGCTGTTAAAAATGACATTAATCCTAATAAATCATAACTTTTTTTGATCACTTTATCTAAACCAGACTCTTGTAGTCCTAACATTTCTAGCATTTCTTTCTTATCATTATCTTCTAATCCTGATAATTCTTCTTCCACTTTTACACATAAAGGAATTACTTCTGCTTTTTCTTTTTCTGCATATTCTTTTACTTTTTTGACATTTAAGTCATTTTCCGCATCATTTAGTTGTTCTTCTGATACATTAGCAATGTACAAAATTGGTTTTGTCGTTAGCAAAAACATATCTCTTACCAATATTTGCTCATCTTCATTAAAATCAATTGCTCTTGCTGATATTCCGTTTTCTAGATTTTCTTTTATTTTTTCTAGCAAGTCAATTTCTTCTTGATATTTTTTATCTGCTTTTAAGTTTTTCTTTGCTTTATCTAATCTTTTATTGACAGTTTCTATGTCTGCAAATATCAATTCTAAATTGATGGTTTCAATATCTCTTACTGGATTTATATTTCCATCGACATGTACAATATTTGAATCTTCAAAACATCTAACGACTTCACATATAGCATCTGTTTCACGAATATGTGATAAAAATTTATTTCCTAATCCCTCACCTTTACTCGCACCTTTTACTAATCCGGCTATGTCTACAAACTCAATAACGGCATGTGTTGTTTTTTGTGGATGATACATATTGGTTAATACGTCTAATCTTTCATCTGGAACAGGTACTACACCAACATTTGGCTCTATTGTACAAAATGGATAATTGGCACATTCTGCTCCTGCTTTTGTTATACTATTAAATAATGTACTTTTTCCTACATTTGGTAAACCTACGATTCCTAACTTCATTTCTCATTCCCTCTTCTTTTACTTAGAAAACATTATACAACTTTTCGTTATGCAAAGTAAGAATAAATTCGTCATATTTTTTCATTTTGACTTTTTTACTTACGTAAAATTGGTACAGAACAAATTTACGGAAAGCCAAAGAGAAAAGTTAAAGATGGTATAAATGTTAAGGCTTTCTGATTTGTTGTACAGAAAAGTCGCTTTTTTCTATTTTATAAATTCGTAAGAATCTAACTTACCAAAGTATTTTACCACACTTATATTTCTTAGTCAAATTATTTTATATAAATAGAAGGGTCTATTGCAATGGCATCTTTTAGGATTTCAAAATGCAAATGTGGTTCATCAGCAATTTCAAATACAGCACTATTTCCCACAGTTCCTACTGATTGTCCTTTTTCTACTGTTTCTCCTTCTACGACAAATTCAGAGGTTAATAAATTAGAATATACTGTTTGATATACATCATCATGTTCAATCACAATTGTTAATCCATATCTAGGATCATTTTTTATAGATTTTACAACACCCGCTTCTGCCGCTTTTACTACTGTTGTTTTATCTGCTTTTATATCTATTCCTGTATGTGTTACCCATTCTTCTAATGTTTCTGAATAAACCAAATTGTCTTGCGCAAATTCTCTTACGATATCTCCTTCTACTGGTTTTTGAAATGCCAATTCTTTTATATTGGTAGACTCTTCTATTTCTTCACTGGTTGTATCTTCTACTGTATTTGTATTACTTGTTTCAATTGTTTCATTGACTGTTGTATTTTGTGTAATTTGATTTTCTGGTTCTATTTCCTCTTTTTCTTTTTGACTTTCTTCTACTGTTTTACCAATTTCTGTACTTGCACTTTCTGTTTGATTATTTCCTTCTGTGTCACCAATGATATCTGTCATTTTGTCTAATGTCATTGTCTCATCTTTAACATCTTGATTTATTTTTTGACTATACAATAATAATGAAATGATAATAATGGCAACAATGATGGCTCCCATAACTACATATGAAATGATTTTATCATTTATATTTTTTTGCTTTATGTTTTTTAAATGAATATCGTTTTTCATATAATCCTCCTTAAATACTTTATTATTACAAGTATTTCCTTTTATTTAAAGATTATACATTTTCAAATAATTTTTTTAAAAAATCTATATCACTTAAAACGATATAAGTTTTAAATTAAAGAGAATTAATATCTTTAATCTCTACACCAACATAAAAATGTCTTACAATATCTTCAGCTGTACTTCCACTTTTGGCCATACTATCTGCACCTGTTTGGCTCATTCCTACTCCATGCCCGTATCCTTTTACGATAAATTTTAATGTTTTATCTCCTTTTTCTATTTCGAAGTTTGTAGATTTTAAGTCAAAGATGCTTCTAGCTTCTGTTCCCGAGATTTCATGATTCCCGAATTGAATGGTTTTTACTCTTCCACTACTTGTATATTGTAATATTTTTATGGCTTCATTATTATTAAAATCAATCTGAATATCTGCGTATTTGGTTTTTAATTTTTCCAACACCTCTTCTTCTGTTAGTTCTACTTCTGAATTATATTGTGTATACCCATCTTCTCCCGAAGTTTCTACAACTTGGAGATATGGCATATTGCTACCTCCTCCCCATACGTCCACAGGAAGTTCGGTTTTCCCTCCGCTATTTGAATGGAAAAAGGCATTAATTGGCTCATTATTATATATGATAATTTTCCCTTGTGTTTCTTTTACACATTCTTGAATTTTATTCCATTTTGCTTCT
Source organism: uncultured Clostridium sp. (assembly GCA_946500615.1). Taxonomy (GTDB): domain Bacteria; phylum Bacillota; class Clostridia; order TANB77; family CAG-508; genus CAG-269. Next base: position 14,297 of record CAMMWP010000025.1, read on the forward strand.
TTGTCATCATCCCATCTTGCCAATCGATCTTCTTTGGAGATCCACGCTTGACAACAATTAGAATCATCACAAATATCTGCATTGTCATGCTTTTTATTATTTATTTTATATATGGTATAGGTTCTTGCTACAATTGCTTGTGCTTTTAAAGCTTCTTTTTCAAAATCTACTGGCATTTCTGCTGATACTACATTACAAAGATATGTATCAATTGCTACTTCTTCTACTTCATTTGTATCTGCATGTAATAGTTTTATTGTTCCATATTGATTATATGTATATTCCACCTTTTGAGTATTTTCTTCTTGTTTTTTTTCTGTATTTTCTGGTTTTGAACTGGTTGTGATTCCTTGTGTTAATACTGCTGGCAAAATAAAGCAGATACATACAAAGGCAAAAAAATAGATAAAAAATTTTTTCAATTTATCACCTCTTTAAGAAATCAATTTCATTCTCATATTTTCTAAAATTTTTCTTTCTAATCTTGATACTTGTACTTGTGTAATTCCAAGTATTTTTGCTACTTGTGATTGTGTTTTATCTTTATAAAATCTTAAAAGTATAATTTCTTTGTCTCTATCTTCCAATCCTTCTATTAGTTGCTTAATTGCCAATTTATTTGTGATAAATTCTTCTTCATTTTTATCTGATGAAATCTTTTCTATTAAATTCAAACTATTTCCATCTTTATTATCTGTATAAAATTTTCCATCTATGGATTCTACTGTATTATTAGCTTCTAAGGCTAGTCCAATATCTTCTTTTGAAATCTTTAATTCTTTTTCTAGTTCTTCAATGGTTAATTCCTTTCCTGTTTTGTTCATATTTTCTCTTTGCAATTCTCTTATTTTCATTCCTAATTCTTTGATACTTCTGCTTACTTTTAATGGCCCATCATCTCGAATATATCGTTTGATTTCTCCTATCATATAAGGTACTGCATATGTAGATAGTTTCACATCATAATTGGTATCAAATCGTTTAATTGACTTTATAAATCCCATACAACCAATCTGGTATAAATCTTCTAAATCATATCCTCTTCCTTGAAATCGTTTAACAATACTCCAAATCAATCCGTTATTGTCTCGTATCATTCTTTCCATTTCATATTTATCACCAGATTGGGCTTTTTTTATTGCTTCCACACTGTTTTCAAACATGATATACCTCTATTCTTTTGTAATCATTTCAAACTCATCATCTGATTCTTCATTTTCTAATTTATTCTTTATGGTTTTATGCATGGTTACTTTTGTTCCTAATCCTACAACTGATTCCACTTCTACTTTATCCATAAAACTTTCCATAATCGTAAATCCCATTCCAGACCTTTCCAAGTTTGGCTTTGTTGTATACAATGGTTCTTTTGCTATATCAATATTTTCAATCCCTTTTCCTTTATCTGATATTTCTATCATAATCTCATTTTCTGTAAGTCTCGCAAATATTTTGACAATTCCTTGTTTTTTATCATAACCATGTATAATACAATTTGTAACTGCTTCTGACACAGCTGTTTTAATATCTGCCAATTCTTCGATTGTAGGATCTAGTTGCGATGCAAAAGCCGCAACTGTTATTCTTGCAAATGCTTCATTTGCAGATTTACTAACAAATTCTAATTTCATTTCATTTTCAATTTCACTTTTCATTTTCTTTTCCTTTGCATATGTATTTAGGTTTTTAGAGGATACCTATCATCCCTATACTTTCATCATCTAACTGTTAATCTGGTAGTTGTTCTTATTTATGAAACTTGTAAATTGGTAACAGGTATTAATCGTAATATCCCGCTCATCTCAAATATTTTTTTGATACTGTTTGTTAAATTAGCAAGTTCCACTGTTCCTCCTAGCATTTTTACAAATTTATACCTTCCAATAATTAATCCAATCCCTGCGCTATCCATGAATGTAACACTATTAAAATCAAATATAACTTTTTTAGGCATATATCTCTCAATTTCATAATCCGCCCTCCTTCTTATCTTTTGAACACTAAAATCATCGATTTCATCTGTTATTCTAAAAATTAATAACTTGTCCTCTTCATAAAATTTTGAATCCATCTTGCCCTCCTTTAATTTTCTTTTTGTATTATATTCTTTTTTCCATAATTTTCCAAGAGTAAAATATTAGAAGTTTTGTCGTTTTATGACAAGTTTTCGACATCATGTCCATTTAGGTGTCCATTTAGTGTCCATCTGTGTCCATCTAGGGACGTTTCTTTTTGAGACATTTTTATGTAAAGTTGTTTTTCTGAATTTTTATTTAATTTGTTCTCGCCTAATTTGAGTTTTTGACTGGAACAATAGCGGGCTTTTTTTAACATTTTCTCTATCTATAGCATTTTAAAGCCCGCGTCATTGTTCGGCGCCAAATTTTACGTAAGTAAAATTTGTGTGCAATCATTAGAGCGAAGCGATGTTCTTGTATAGGAAAAACTCGATTTTTCCTATACAAGAAGAAAAGCGTGCGTTAACGAAATTAAAGATTTCGACGCACACATGTGTAAAATTGCTTCGCAATTATTACACGAATATAGGAAGCTTAACCTTGTTATATACGGAAAAATCTTATATGTGGTCAAGATAAAAGTCGATTTTTCCTACATAATAAAAAAACATTTTGAAGGGCTAGCAATTGTAACTTTTTATACAATAGGATTTTCCCTATGACATAAAAAAAGGAAGATTGAGTCTGTCCCCAAAATCCCTTTTATCTTTTATTCATCATCTAATGTTTCATCATATTCATACTCATATGTGATTTCTTCTTCTATTGGCTTTTTTGTTTTTTCAATTCTTTCTTTGATATATCTATTTTCGCCCAAATCCTCTTCTATTTTACTTTTATCCATTTTTATCTTCTCTGATTTCTTTTGCTCCTCTTTTGAATTTTCTTTCATCTTTTCTTTATTCTTTGGTTTTTGCATACATTTATTAATCATATGATTTGTTCTTTCTAATACATCTGGAATGCAATCTAAAAGTTTATCAATTGAAGAGCTATAATTTACTGGCATCAATTTTACATTCTCTTCTTGTATTACTAAAAATGCAATTGGGTTGATACTCACACCTGCACCAGAACCTCCACCAAATGGTAGGCGGTATTGTACCTCTTCTTCTTTTTCTTTTTTTCTATATTCATCTACCGTTTCCCCTTTAAATTCACTTCCACCTGCTGCAAATCCAAATGATACTTTTGATATTGGGATTATCACTATGTTATTTGAAGTTTCAATTGGCTCTCCTATAATCGTATTGACATCTATCATATCTTGAATACTACTCATAGCTGTAGTCATAAGACCTTCTATTGGATGTTCGCTCATATTTCTTCATTCCTCCTTTTTTACTCAATACATATATGATATTTATAATATGTATCAGTTTTAATTGAAATATACCAGAAATTGCAATTTTTATAAAATTCTGGTCAATATATATTGGCTCTATTTTGTAATTTACCTCATCTTGTTTCACTTGTAAACTTGAAATTCCCATAGATAATATGCTTGAAAAAATCGCTACCAATATGGCTGTTAAAAATGCATTTTCTGTTCCGCATTCTAAATTCACATATAATTTTTTGATAAGGATTGCTTTTCTTAGTTCTTTTGCTATCTCCCAAAATTTTAAATCGATCTTATTTCTATTTTGCCAGATATCTTTTTCTAACTTTTCTATTTTTTCTTGCATGTTTATCGTTTTTTGTATTTTCCTCATTTTTTGTTTTGTTATCGTAAATTTTATGATTGGTATTTTTCCCCATATTCTTAATCTAAATATCATCTTATATGCATTATTTATATGACTTTTCGTTTGTGTATTGATAACCATATTTATGATTTCTACCTCTATTTTAGCTGTTATCATCATTTGTATGACTATCAAAATGAAACATAAAACAAAAAGAAAAACCAATATATTTGCCTCCTTTTTCAGCAATTTATATTAGTTTTTCCTTTTATTGTATTTTTAAACATATTTATTGCAATCTTCTTTTTAATTTTTATATACATTCACTTATCTCATGCTTTTTTTGTTTTTTTAACCGTAATATCTCCAAATAATTCTTCTTGCATGGTTTCTACTTTCTTTCTTCTTGACATTTCTAATAATCCGCTAAATGCCGTTACCACTTCTTGTTTATTGTGTTTATTTAATGCAAATAATTTATTAAATACAAATCGTTTTTGTTTTACCAACACTTTAAACATTTCTTTTACTTTACTTGCTACTGTATAATTTTCCACTAAGGCAATTTTTTCTATGTTTTTGGCATTCTGATTGATTTTTACACGATTTCTTTCTATTAATTCTTTATATATATGGGGAATAATCGTACTGTCATAATCTTTTTGTAGTTTTTGTTTTGGTAATTGTATTGGTTCTTGTATTTTATAATATCGATTTCCATTTTCTATATAATTTTTCCTTAATTCCTTACTAATTTCTTTAAATTTTTTATATTCTATAATTCTTCTAATTAATTCTTCTTCTGTTAATTCTTCTTCCTCTTCTTGTTGCTTTGGAAGTAAATTTTTGGATTTTAAATATAGTAAAGTAGATGCCATGACAATAAATTCACTAGCAATCTCTAAATTCATTTTTTCCATTTCGTTTAAATATTGTATATACTGATCTGTAATATCATTTAGTTGAATGTCATAAATATCCATCTTGTTTTTTTCGATTAAATGGCATAATAAATCTAGAGGTCCTTCAAAATTTTCTATTTTTATAGCATATTTTTTTGTTTCTAATGTTAATAATGACATTTTTTGCTCCTTATTTATTCTTGATTTCTCTCATACTTTTATATATCTTCAATTGCCAAATTGATATTTTCTTTTCTATATCCTTTTTTTAACAGATATTGTTTGATCTCTTCTAATTCTAATGAAGTACTTTTTTTATTGGCAATATTTCTTGCTGATTTTATTTCATATTCATTTAATTCTTCTTTATTTTGATAGATATAATCTTCTATATCTTCTTTTTTTATCCCTTTACTATATAATTTATATTCTATTTCTCGAATAGATAAATTTTTTAAGGCTATAAAATTATTGACTGTTTTTCTAATATATTCTTTGTCATTAATATAGTTTGCTTGTCTTAAATACTCAATTATATCTTCTAGTAAATTTTCTTGTATTTCATTTTCAAATTTTTTTCTAACTTCATTTTCACTTCTTTTTTTATATAACACGTATTTTAGTACTTTTGTTTTTTCCTTATCAAATTCTTCTACTGTATACATTGTTTCTCCTTTTTATAAGATATTTTCTAAGTTACAACTGTATAAATTTGTAGACTGCTTCTGCAAATCCTCCATTTTTGACTGTATTTTTTGTTACATAATTTGCTACATCTTTTACTTCTGGATAGCTGTCGCCTATTGCCACACCTACTCCAGAATGTTTAATCATTTCTATATCATTAATATTGTCACCTACAGCCATTACTTCTTCATTTTGAATATTTAAATAGTGTGTTAATTGCTGAATGGCGTCATACTTTGTTACATGCTTTGGCACAATATCTAGATATTCATATTCTTGGTTTATAATGTTATCTTTATATTCTTGATATTTTTTTATTTGTATGGCTGTTAAATCTTCTTCTTTTTCTATCTGTTCTTTTATATTTTTTAAATCTTTTTCTCCCGATATAACCAATTTTAATATGTTTGGATGTTTTTCTTGTATGTATGTTTCTAAAGATTCTACTACTTTAAATTGCACTTGGTTTTTATATAAAATATAATTTCTAAAAGCCATATATTTTAATTGTTGTTGAGATATAATTTTATCTTCTGTATAGATATGTACATGCAGATTGTTCTTTTCTGCAATTTTTAAACAATCTATGGCTTTGAAATTTGGTACAACATTTCTTTCTATTTCTTCTCCAGTTTGCAAATTCACAATTTGTGTACCATTCCCGAAAATCCCGTAGGTAGGATTTAATTGACTACATATATGTTTTGTCATAGAGTATGTTTTTCCTGTACATACTGCAAAATTAACATCTGCATTATTTAATTTCTGAATCACTTGTAAATCTTCATTTGTTATATGATTATCATTATCAATAATTGTTCCATCTAAATCACTGGCTAATAATTTTATCATAATTTCCACCTTTACTTTTGTTTTCTTTCATTCCATCCAAATTCACTATATGGTACATGCTGTATATAATTTTTAATTGCTTCTTTTCTATCATCTATTACATTTTCTGGAAGATGATGAATATCAAACCATTCTATTTCTTCATTTTTATTTTGTTCTACAATTTTAGGAATTCCTTCCCATTTAGTAGCTTGGAAGTATCCATTATAATAGATTGTATCTATTCCATTAATTTTATGGATAAGTGAAACAAATTTTAAATCTTCTATAGCAATATCAATTCCTAATTCTTCTTTGGCTTCTCTTTGCATTGCCATTCTCATATTTTCCATATTTTCTACATGACCACTTGCTGAAAAATCCCAATAACCATCCATATATCCAGTATTTTTTCTTTTTTGCAATAAGATTTCTTCTATTCCATTATTCTGTCTTATTAACATCAATATAACTGCTGATAAAGTTCTATATCTTTCTTTCATTATTTTCTTTTCTCCTTTGTCGTAATAAAGGTTATCCTCTATTTTAACAAGCACTACCTTTATATTATACTATAAAATATTTAAAATAGCAAATAAAGGCGATATTTAAATCCCCCCTATTTGCTCCTATATTTTTATTCTTCTTCATCATCTATATCAATTTCTGGTATTTCTTCCCCTAAACTTTCTTCAAATACTTTTTCAAAATCTGCTCTTACTTTTCCTTCTATTTCTTCTAATATTTTTGGATTTTCTTTTAAATATTTTTTTACATTTTCTCTTCCTTGTCCAATTCTTTCTCCATTATAACTAAACCAAGAGCCCGCTTTCTCTACTATATCTAAATTAACAGCCATATCTAAAATATTACCTTCTTTAGAAATACCTTGACCATATACAACATCAAATTCAGCTTCTCTAAAAGGTGGTGCTACTTTATTTTTTATGACTTTTACTCTTACTCTATTTCCTTTTACTTCTCCATCTTGTTTGATATTTTCAACTTTTCGAATGTCCATTCTAACAGACGCATAAAATTTTAATGCTCTACCACCAGTAGTTGTTTCTGGATTTCCAAACATGACACCTATTTTTTCTCTTAATTGATTAATAAATATTAAAACCGTTTTTGATTTATTAATTGCACCTGCTAGTTTTCTTAATGCTTGTGACATAAGCCTTGCTTGTAATCCCATATGGGAATCTCCCATGTCTCCATCGATTTCTGCCTTTGGAACTAAAGCTGCTACTGAGTCTACAACAATAACATCTAATGCACCACTTCTTACTAAACTCTCTGTAATTTCCAATGCTTGTTCTCCCGTATCTGGTTGAGATACAATTAAATTATCTATATCTACACCTAATTTTTTTGCATAAACAGGATCCAACGCATGTTCTGCATCTATGAATGCTGCTTCTCCTCCCATTTTTTGTGCTTCTGCTACTATGTGTAACGCTAAGGTTGTTTTTCCAGAAGATTCTGGTCCAAATACTTCTATAATTCTTCCTCTAGGTACGCCTCCAATTCCTAATGCAATATCTAAGCTTAGTGCACCTGTTGGAATTGCTTCTATTTCCATTGCTTTAAATTCTCCTAATTTCATTACTGAGCCTTTACCAAATTGTTTTTCTATTTGACTCATTGCTGCTTCTAGTGCTTTCTTTTTTTCTGCATTTTCACTCATAATTTTCCTCCTTATTTTTTGAACTTTTGTTTGATATTTTTATTATATATCAAATTTTTGTTTTGTCAATACTTATTTTTAATTTTTTTCTATCATTATTTATACCATGTTTCTATTCCACAAAATGGGTTAAACCAGTTAGAGTTTATCTCTCCTACCAATTCTGTGTGATATGCTACTGTATATTTATTCGTATATAAACTAATATATGGTATATCTGTTTTATAGATTTCTGCTAACCTTGCAAAATCATTTTTGATTGTCTGCTCATCTGTTGTATTTTTAATTTCATTCATTAAATTTGTGACTTCTTCATTTGTATAATTTGCTAAATTTCCTTCTCCGAAAAATAGTGACATATCTGGGTTAGGCGATAAATTCATACTACATAAAATCATGTCATAAGATTTATTTCTAATTGCTATAGTATATTGCTCATCTGCGTATTGCTGTATATGAATAATAATTCCTTGATTTGCTAACTGTGCTTTTATATTCTCAGCTACTGATATTTGTGTACTATTTGATGCCTTGACGATTAAATTTAGTTCAATTTTTTGCGTCCTTCGATTCATCGTTTTTTGCCATGTTCCACTTCTATAACTCCATCCATTTTCTGAAAGCAATTGATTGGCTTGTTCAGGATTATATCCAGAACTTGCATCTTGTTCTTGATATACCCATGATCCATAATCTAATGGATAACTTGAAGTATTATATTTGTTTTGAAAAACATTTGATACGATGTTATTTTTGTCTATTGAATAAGAAATTGCTTTTCTAACTTCTTGATTGACCAATAATTCATTTTGGGTGTTTAAAACAATAAAATCATGTTCTCTTCCTTTTATCTCTTTTGTGTTATATCCAATTGTTCCAATATATTCTTGTATATTGGTATTGCTTGTACTTACTAAATCAACATTTCCTAATTTAAATGCATTATATAATTCCCCTACTGAGTCATATACATTGACATTAATTTTTTCAATAGATAATTGTGTGTCTCTATTCCACCAATTTGTATTTTTGGTAAGCGTTATGTAATTTTCTTGCACACTATCTACTTTATATTTTCCTGTTCCTGCTGGTACAATCCCAGTATTATAATAGTCTTGTGTATCATAAAATGTTTTAGATAGTATTGGAAATGTTAAATAGTATTCGAAAAATGGATTTTCTTTATCTAGATACATTTTTACTGTGTAGTCATCTACTACTTCCAACATTGTTACATGTTCTAAATTGCTTGAGTATATTGAAGAATTTTCTTTTAGTTTATCATATGTAAATTGTACATCGGCTGAAGTAAATCTCTCACCATTTGACCATTTCACATTTTCTCTTAGTTTTATAATATATGTTGTTGCATCTTGCTTTGCCCATTCTGTTGCTAATGCAGGTATGGCTTTATAGTCTGATGATATGTCAATTAATGGCTCAAATACTAGTTTTGTAATGTCTTGTACATTTTTATTGGTTGTTAACAATGGATTTAATGTGTCACATTGTGCCATGCCTAGTCTGATTTCTCTTATGATTTCTTTATTTGTATTTGTAGCTGTTTCCCCTTCTGCTTCTTGTTTATTTTCACTATTTCGGATGACAAAGAATGCTACAATGACAATTATAATGACAAATATGATAAATATATATTTAAAAATATTGGATTTCATATCTCACCTCTATCCATGATATCATACATTATCTTGTGCTTTTTTTCAAGATAGAATACAAAAAAATTACTTTATATAAAGTAATTTTTTCCAGATTGTTGACAAAGTATATAAAAAAATTTTGTCAATAGTCTTTTCTTTTTTCA
>CAMMWP010000026.1 GCA_946500615.1 uncultured Clostridium sp.
TTCTTAGAGTATTGAAATCTAAGCAAAAACAAGAAATATAATACGATAACATATTGACTTAATACAACAAAACAGATAAAATAAAAATAGAGAAAAATCAATTTTTTCTGCATAAAAGAAAAGCTATTTTGTAAATAGTAAGAACGTTGAAAACTACATATCATTATTCGAATAAAAAGAGGAAAAAATGTGAATACTATTTACGAGATAGAAAGAAAAAAGTCAAAAACAAAATTTTCAAGAACTCTAAGAATAGAAAACTAACCTTGATATATAAAAAATGTTTTTTATCATATATGTGAAATTGTATTGCAACTACTACATACATATAAAAGGTTTTAACATAAAAAATAAAATGAATAGAAAGCAGAAGAAGGAGGAATAAAAAATAATGAAAAAACGAGAAGAACAAAAGACCAGAACGAATAATGGTATTACTTTAATAGCATTAGTTATCACAATTATAGTATTGCTAATCCTTGCAGGAGTGACAATTGTGACATTAACAGGAGAAAATGGAATATTAACAAAGACAACAGAGGCAAAAGAAAAGACAGGAGAGGCAAATGCCGAAGAGCAGGTAAAAATAGCAGTAGCAGGAAGTATAGGAACAGACGGAAAAATAGATAATGAAGAATTAGAGAAAAATCTAAACCAAATTGAAAATATAAGTGGAGTGCCAAGCCCTATAACAGATGCAAGCTACCCAATAACAGTAACCGTAGATGGATATCAAGTAACAATCAATAAAGATGGAAGTGTGACAGTAGGAGATAATGCAGGGGGAGGAGATACAGGAGAAACAGTAGTAGATGGAGTAAAAATTCCAGAAGGATTTTATCATGTAGAGGGAACAACTGTAACAGGAGGATTGGTCATCTCTGATGAAAAAGATGATGACTTAAGCAATTTAAAAGGCGGAAACCAATATGTATGGATACCAGTAGATGGAATCTTAGGAGAAGAAGGAAAAACAGTACAGAATGCAGTAGAAGGAGAAATTATACTAGGAAGATATGTATTTGATAGTAATGGAGATATTGATACAACATTAACGCCAACAACATTAGGTGGAGAATTAAAGACAAGTAGTACAATTTCATATAATTATACAGAATCATCAACAGGAAATGGTAATACAGTAGCAAAAGATATAGAAGGATTTATACAAAGTGTAAGACAGAATGGAGGATATTATATTGCAAGATTTGAGGCAAGTCAAAATACAGAAACGAATAAAGCAGAAAGTAAATATGATAAAACAGTATGGAATAGTATAAACCAGCCAAACGCAGCAATTGCGTGTCAAGATCTATATGCAGGAGTTAATAGTGATTTAATAAATAGTTATGCCTGGGATACAGCAATTTTGTTTATACAGAAATATGGACAAAGTAATTATTCAAGGCAAGATGGAAATTCAATAAATTCTTCATTACAAAACACAGGAAAATCAGGAGATGTACAGTTGAATGTATATGATATGGCAGGAAATTGTTATGAATGGACAACGGAAACCTCTAGCCGTTCGAGCTATCCGTGCGTCGATAGGGGAGGCGGTTACAATACTAGCATCTATTACACCAGCTATCGCTACGGTTATAGTACGAGCGGTAGCTTTACCAACTTTTCCTTCCGCCCACTTTTATACTTGTAATGCTGAAAGCTAAAGCCGTAAATTGCAATAGTAAAAGAGGTTATTTTAGAAGTAGAAATTTAATCATAAGTCTTAACGACTTCAGACGTTAAGAGAGGAATTTTTCAAAATTTAACAAAATGCGTTTGAAAAACAGATTTTGCAAAATTAAGAAAAATTCCTACTAACGTAGCGCCACTAACGTGGCGTTTTTTGTGCTTTTCAAGCACAAAAAATGGCACAAAAAATATAGAAAGCGGTGATAAAATGGGATTTAGTCAAATGATGGAATTATTACAAAAGAAAAATCAAGGAAAAATAATTTTTTGTAATGCAGGATATTTTTATATTGCCATAGGAAAAGATGCAGTTTTATTAAATAATTTATTGGAATTAAAGGCAAGTTGTATTAAACCAGAAGTATGCAAAGTAGGATTTCCAATAAATTCATTAGAGAAGTATACAGAGTTACTAATACAAAAAAGATATAGTTATATAGTATATTATTTTGACCAAGAAAAAGAAGAATTACAAATATTAGAAGATTATGAAGGGAAAAATAGAAAAGAATAATAAAGAAAATTTAGAAAAACAAAATGAATATAAGAAATACTTGAAAGAAATGATAAATATATTAAATATAATTGATAGCCAGTTAAATACACAAAGAATCTATTTAAGGATATTGAAAAAATATAAATGGATAGATGAAAAGAAGTTTAGAGTAGCAATGGAATTAATCTATGAAATAGGAAAAATATTAGGAGGGCTTATCAAATATTATGCCAAAAACTATTAGAAATTTATACTTTAAATATTTGACTTATGAAAAATTATTAGAAGCACATTTTAAATCCAGAAAAGGAAAAGGTTATCGAAAAGAAATTATTTTATTTAATTTAAAACAAGAAGAATATATCATGTGGCTTTTAGAAAAATTACAAACAAAAACATATAAACATGGTGGATATAGTACATTTTATGTAACGAAGCCAAAGTTAAGAAAAATAGTAGTTATTAGATTGAATATTAAAGTATAATTATGTAATAAAAAATAAAGTAGATGAGGAAAGAAAAATGAATATATGTTTTTTTATGGGGAAAATAATAAATGATATAGATTTTCAATTTATCATTCATGACAGAGGAAATATTTCAATTGCAATATTTGAAGTTGAATTAAACAATAAGAGTAAAATAACAGTTATAGGATATAATGAAATGGCTGATTTTTGTTATGCTAGATTGAGGAAAAATGATAATATTGCATTGCGAGGTTTTTAAGTAGTCAAATAAAAGTTATTTTAGAAGATGTAACATGAGAAGAATAAATTTTCTACATTTTTAAAGCTGTAAAAAAACTACATTTTTGGTTCTTCCGCAATTTACACGACATTTACATTAATCATGGGGGCTTGTCGAGATTAGTGTGTAAATTTTTTAGAAATAGTGAAAAAAGCTTGAAAAATCTCTGATTGTATTGTAAAATAATGGAAATACAATTAGAGTTTTTTAAGTGCATTTTCCAATTTATATAAGAATATATAATTTTAGTCAAAAAACATTATAATATTAAATTTAATATCCATATATCCATTTTTATTTTTTCAATTTTCACTTTTCGTTTTTATTCCAAGATATATTTTGTATATTATAAAATCTTCATATTTATTAATCTATATATTTATAGTTTCATATCTTTTATGATGATTAAAATTTTTACAACTTTTATGATTGTTATATTTTAAATTTTTATCTATAAATTCTTATCTATATAATAAAAATCCCAAAAAACAAAATAAAAACAAATAAGAACAATTTCTAAAAATCTCTAATTTATTGAAAATCAAAATTTATTTATTAGAAAATCAAATTTCAATATTGAATACAAAAAAGAAGTTTGCTAAAATGAAAGAAGAAAACATATGAGAAAACCGAAGAAATCCGCTATGTAGACATGGGGTATAAGGAAGAGGATAAATATCTAAGCCAGATGTTAAAATATTACATCATAGAATTACCGAAATTCAAGAAGAAAAAACCAAAGGTAGCAGATATACTAGAAAAATGGTTATATGTCATTGGGGGAGATAGAAAAATGATGGAAGAGTATAAAAAAGAAAATGAAGAAATCAAAGAAGCAGTAGACCAATTAACAGAAATGAGTGCAGATGAATATGAAAGAGAGTTATATGAAATAAGAGAAAGAAGTAGACTAACATATCATACAGAAATGAATGAGGCAAGAAGAAAAGGAGTAGAAGAAGGCGAAAAAATTGGAGAAAAACGAGGCAAAAAGATTGGAAAAGATGAAGAAAAAAGGAAAATAGCTAAAAAGATGAAAGAAAAAGGTACAGACATTAATTATATAATTGAAATAACAGGTTTAACCAATGAAGAAATTAATGAATTATAAACAGAACAAAGAAAGTGTAGTTTTAGAAAAAATTCAAGTATTTGCTTGAATTTTTTTACGTATATATATATAATAGGTTTGTTGAAATTTTTTAAAAGAAAGAAAAAGAAGTTTCACAAAATATAGAGCAAAAAAGCTCAAAAGGAGGTTATTTATGAGTGATAACGTAAATGAAGAAAAAGAAATTGAGCAAATGATTAATGACTTAGTAGAAAAAGCAAAAAAAGCATCTCAAGAATATTTAGAATTAGACCAAGAAACAATCAACAACATCACAAAAGCAATGGCAATGGCAGGTCTAGAAAACCATATGAAATTAGCAAAAATGGCAGTAGAAGAAACAGGAAGAGGAATATATGAAGACAAAATCACGAAAAACATGTTTGCAACAGAATATATATATCACAGTATCAAATACGAAAAAACAGTAGGAATCATAGATGAAAATATAGAAGACGACTATGTAGAAATTGCAGAACCAGTAGGAATCATAGCAGGAGTAACACCAGTTACCAACCCGACATCAACTACCATGTTTAAATCTATCATATCAGCCAAAACAAGAAATGTTATCATATTTGGATTCCATCCATCTGCACAAAAATGTAGTGTAGAAGCAGCAACCATTTTAAGAGATGCAGCTGTAAAAGCAGGAGCACCAGAAAATTGTATTTTATGGATTGAAAAACCAAGTATTACAGCCACAAGACTATTAATGAACCATCCAGATGTTAACTTAATCTTAGCAACTGGGGGGACAGGCATGGTCAAATCAGCCTATTCTTGTGGAAAACCAGCTTTGGGAGTAGGACCGGGAAATGTACCATGTTATATAGACAAAACGGCAAAATTAGAAACATCTGTCAATGATCTAGTTATGTCAAAATCATTTGACAATGGAATGATTTGTGCATCTGAACAAGCAGTCATCATAGATAAAGATATCCAAACACCATTTGAAGAATTAATGAAAAAAGCAGGCTGTTATTTTGTCAACGAAGAAGAAAAAGAAAAATTAGTAAATGGTATGTTTGAAAAACTAGAAAATGGAGATTACAAATTGAAATCACATGTACCGGGACAATATCCTCATACCATTGCAAAAGAAGCAGGATTTGACGTTCCAGAAGACACAAAAGTGATTGTTGTTCCCGAAACTGGAGTAGGAAAAGATTATCCATTCTCAAAAGAAAAATTAAGTCCAGTATTAACATATTATGTAGTAGAAGATGAAAATGAAGGAATACCATTAGCAGAAAGACTATTAGAATATGGTGGTTTAGGACACTCAGCAGTTATCCATTCTGAAAATAAAGATACGGTTTTGAAATTTTCAGAAACCATGAAAGCAGGAAGAATTATTGTAAACTCTCCATCAACACATGGAGCGATTGGTGATATATATAATACCAATATGCCATCACTAACATTAGGTTGTGGATCATTTGGTGGAAATTCTACAACAGCCAATGTGTCATCTGTAAATTTAATTAATATTAAAAGAGTTGCCAATAGGAGGGTTAATATGCAATGGTTTAAAGTTCCAGAAAAAATATATTTTGAAGCAGGTTCAATTGCTTACTTAGAAAAAATGCCAAATATCGAAAGAGCATTTATCGTAACAGATCAAGGAATGGTCAAATTGGGATATGTCGATAAAATCTTATATCATTTAAGAAATAGACAACAATATGTACACTCAGAGATTTTTAGTGAAGTAGAGCCAGACCCATCATTTGATACCATTATGAAGGGTGTAGAAGCCATGAAAAACTTCAAGCCAGATGTAGTAATTGCATTAGGAGGGGGAAGTCCAATTGATGCAGCGAAGGGAATGTGGTTATTCTACGAACATCCAGAAGCAGATCCAGAAGGTTTAAAATTAAAATTCATGGATATTCGAAAACGTACGTATAAATTCCCTAAATTAGGAGAAAAGTGTCAAATGGTAGCAATTCCAACAACATCAGGAACAGGATCAGAAGTAACATCTTTTGCAGTTATCACAGATAAGGAAAAAAATAAAAAATATCCATTAGCAGATTATGAATTAACACCAGATGTTGCCATTGTAGATCCAGATCTAGTTATGAGTTTACCAAAATCTGTTACAGCAGACACAGGTATGGATGTTTTAACACATGCTTTAGAAGCATATGTTTCTAACATGGCTTCAGACTATACAGACGGATTAGCAGAAAAAGCAGTAGAATTGGTATTCCAATACTTAGAACAAGCTTATGATGACGGAACAAATAAATTGGCTCGTGAAAAAATGCATAATGCAAGTACAATTGCTGGTATGGCATTTACAAATGCTTTCTTAGGCGTAAACCACTCAATTGCTCATAAAATTGGTGCGGAATTCCATCTACCACATGGAAGAATTAATGCCATATTATTACCATATGTGGTAAGATATAATAGTACAAGACCAACTAAATTTGTTTCATTCCCAAAATATGAATATTTTATCGCTGATCAAAAATATTATGAAATGGCTAAGAAAGTAGGATTGAAAGCAGAAACAGTAGAGGAAGGAATTGCTAGTTTAATTGAAAAAATAAAACAAATGAATGAACATATGAATATTCCAAAATCATTTAAAGAGGCAGGAATTGATGAACAAGACTTTTTAGCAAAAGTAGACATGTTAGCAGATAGAGCATTTGAAGATCAATGCACAACAGCTAATCCAAGAGTGCCATTAGTATCAGAAATTAAACAAATCTTATTAGATAGTTATTACGGAAAGGATGTAGAATAATAGATAATGAAATTAAAGGATATAAGAAAAAAAGTTCAACAAGAAATACAAAAAATGACAGAAGAAAATAAGGAAAAATCAGTAACAGAACTACTTGAAGAGCAAGTTATTCAACCAACAGAGAGCGAAGATTTAACCAATGAAGAAATCACGCAACAACAAGCTGAAAACCTTGTAACTGTATTACAAGAAAATCCAGAGATAAGAGAAACAATCGTTGAAGAAGCGGCAAAATCTGAGCAAATTCCGCAAGAAGTAATTGATGAATCGGCAAAAAAAGCAGCAGAAAATCCGAAGATACCAGATAGTGTAGCAGGAACATTAGTAAAGCAAGCTTCAGATAGCACAACCGTAGATATTTTAAAAAATGAGGGAATAGCATCTACAAAGGTAAGAATGGATGTTATTGATTCATTAGAAGATCAAAAAAAGAAAGAACAAGCAATTTGCAATGAGTTAGAAAAAGTATATAAATCATTAAAAGAATCACAGCCAGAAGAGGAAACTGCACAAAAATTACAAGATATTTTAAATCTTTTTGGAGAAAATGAAAAAACCCATAAAATCAATGAGGAATTAAATAAAACAGTAGCAAAGGTTTTTGCAAGTAAATATTTTTATTATAATGGTTCTATTAAAATTTTTCCTTTAGAGAGTATCATGCCAATCGATGAAATGATAAGAGAGAGTATGCCACAACTGATAGAAAAGGAATATAATAAAGAATATAAAGATAAACGAATTCTTAAAAAAAAGAAACCATTTGTTTTAAGTACTGTTTCAGAATTTTTTTTGGAACGAATGGTAAAAAAAGTGATGGGAGAAGCGATAAAAGAAAATAGAAAAGCGAGTCTCTTCATGAAAGATTTGGGAAATCTAACAGAAACAGAACAGCAGTATTTGAGAAAAGAATTTTCAAACTTAGGTATAAAAGATGAAGAATTAGAAAAAATCATGCGTATTGCAACAGGAAAAGAAATAGCAGAAAGTACAGAATATAAACCAGACAGTGAAGAAATGTCAGAAAAAGAAAAATTTTTTAGAGGAATAGCATTTCATCCATTAGAACAAGGAAAGAAACAGAATGATGAAAATGCTAAAAAAGATTTAAGAGAAAAGGAAAAGCCTTCTAAGAAAGAGATAGATTTTTCTACATTAAATAAAGAAGAACTAGAAGCTATTAAGCAATGTATTGAAACAGGATTTATAAAAACATTAGTTGAAATCCCAGAAAATGAAAGAGAAAAAACATTAAAAGCTGTAAACGCTTCTTTAGAAGAAAGAGTGAAAACTTATCCAAAATTAGGAGAGACGCCAGAAGAAGGTGTAATTATAGATTAAAAAGCATTGCAGATAAAATATTAAGGTTCTTTAAGTTTATATTTTTGAGAAAAAACCACGAATGTTTACGTGGTTTTTTTGTGGTATAGGAAAAATCATTTTTTCCTATACCACAAAAAAACAACATTGCACAGAAAAATTGCTATGCAATTTTTCGCGTCGACAAATCTTTACGCTTCTTTGAGAACTTAAATATATATAGTTAAATTAGAAAAGTAGAGAAAAGTTCTCCGAAGCGAGATTTGTCTTGATATATATAAGTTCATCAAAAAAACACAAATTAAATATCTTTTAGAAACAATTATCAGATAATATATGCATATACTAAAGAGGAAGAAATAGAAATATCATACAAGGAGCTGTGATGTGATATGAAAAAGAATAAAAATAAAGAACTAGGAATTGTAGAAATGAAAAACTTTTTAAGCTATGATGAAAAAATAGAAGAAAAAACAAATACATTTGAAAAAATCATGACAATCTATGAAATGGCAATCAGTGAGCTGGAAACCAAAATGAATATTATACAAAAGGAATTCAAAGTGTTTTATAATTATGATTTAATTGATCATATGAATACAAGAATAAAAAAACCAGTAAGTATTATGAATAAAATGACTAAAAAGGGTTGCAAACTTACATATAAAGAAATGATTGAAAACATAAACGATATTGCTGGAATTAGAATTATATGTCAATTGAAAGAAGATATATTTAAAATCAGAAATTTAATAAAAAAAATACCCGGAATTGAGACAGAAAAAGAAAAAGACTATGTAAGTCATCCTAAAGAAAGTGGATATTCAAGTTACCATATGATTGTAAAAGTACCAATTACATTATCAAACCAGATAATATATGTGAAAGTCGAAATTCAAATTCGTACAATGGCTATGGACTTTTGGGCTAGTTTAGAACATAAAATGAAATACAAGGCAAATAAAGAAGTGAATAAAAAAACATCAAAAGAATTAGTAAACTATGCAAAGATTGTGAACAAATTAGATAACAAAATTATGCTAATGCAATAGAAGGGAATTTGGGGACAGATTTTTAAAATAGATCTGTTTTACAAATCCCTTTTTTGGGCATTTTTTTTAATGATAGAGAAGGATTTATGTAAAATACGTCGAATAATATAATTATGTATAGTTATATGAAATATTTTGGAAAGGAGGAATATAATGATAAGATATAGTGACGAAATCATTGATGATGTAAGGCAATCGAATGATATTGTGGATGTCATATCACAATATGTGAGGTTAAAAAGAAGTGGCAGAAATTATTTTGGCATATGTCCTTTTCACAATGAAAAATCACCATCCTTTTCCGTATCTCCAGAAAAACAAATATTTCATTGCTTTGGATGTGGTGTAGGCGGTAATGTTTTTACATTTTTAACAAAAATTGAAGGAATTAGTTTTGTAGAAGCAGTACAGCTCTTAGCAGAAAAAGCAAATATACAATTACCAACATTAGAAAACAATATGGATTCAGCAAAAGAAGCACTAAAAGCAAAAGTGTATAAAGTAAATGAATTTACAGCAAACTATTATCATGAAAATTTATATAAACCAGAGTCTAAAATTGCCCAAGAATATATAAAAAAAAGAAAATTAACTAATGAAACCTTAAAATCTTTTCAAATCGGATTTTCAAGAAACTTTGATCAGTTATATAGAGAATTAAAAAAACAAGGATTTGAAGATGGGGAAATTTTAGAGTCTGGCTTAGTTAATAAAAATGAAAGAGGACAATATATCGATAGATACAGAAATAGGTTAATGTTCCCTATATGTGATGCAAGAGGAAGAGTGATTGCTTTTGGAGGAAGAGTGTTAGATGACTCAAAACCCAAATATATTAATTCACCAGAAAATGTCGTATATAGTAAAGGCAGACATTTATATGGACTAAATGTTGCCAAAAAATATGATATCAAAAAGCGATTGCTAATTGTAGAAGGTTACATGGATGTTATATCACTTCATCAAAGAGATATTCATAATGTAGTAGCCTCTTTAGGAACAGCATTAACACAGCAACAAGGATATTTATTAAGAAATCATACAGAACAAATTATTTTAAGCTATGATTCAGACGAAGCAGGACAAACTGCAAAAATAAGAGCAATGGAAATATTGCAAAATATGGGATGTGATATTCGCGTTTTACAAATGGAAGGTGCAAAAGATCCAGATGAATATGTTATCAAATATGGAAATGCTAGATTTCAAAACTTAGTAGACAAAGCAATTTCTGTTATTGAATTTAAAGTCAAAATATTAAGACAATCTTTAAATCTAGAAAGCACAAATGACAAGATAAAATTTTTAAATGAAATAGCAAAATTGATTTCAAAAATAGATAACAGTATGGAAAGAGAAGTATACATAGAAAAAATAGCAAAAGAATATGATGTTTCAAAAGAAGCTATTTATGCGGAGGTAAACAAATTAGCATATAAAGAAACAACAGATGAAAAAATATTAAACAAAGCTAAACCAGTCGTAAAACATGTAGAAAATATAAATGTAAAGGAAGTTTCAGAAACAGTAAAAAGAAGAGAAAATACAGTTTTAGCCATTCTATTAACAGGCGATCATTCTGTATACCAAATTATTAAACAAAATATACAAATACAAGATTTTAAAGATGTTATTAACCAAAAGATAGCTAGAAAATTGTATGAAGAATTAGATAATGGAAATAGTAATATAAACGGCATTATTGATAATTTAACGCAAGAAGAACAAAACCATATTACGATGATAATGGCGGAAGATTATGGAATTGACGATATAGAAAAGGCAATAGATGATGTGATACAAAGTTACGAAAAAGAAAGACTAAATGAAAGAAAATTAAAAATACTAGAAGAATTGGAAAAGCAAACAGATGAAAATGTAAAAAAAGAATTAGAAAAAGAGCTAAGTGATATTATTATTCAATTAGCCAAAATTAGATAGGGGTAAAAAGGGGGAAAATAATTACAATTTTGGTATCTAACAACGTTTGTTAGAAATTCACTAAACATGCAAATGGCATATCTCGAAAGTCTATTTTACCAAAATATAATTGTTTCTAACCATATTTGTGCCTTAAGAAAGGAATGAGAATAAAAATGGCAAAAAAAGAAGAGAAACAAGAAGAAATGAAAGAAAAAATAGAGCAAGTAAGGAAAAAAGCACATGAAAAAGCAGGAAAAGCAGAAGAAGTAAAAGCAGATGAAGAAACAGAAGAAACAAAAAAACTAAAAGAAGAAAAAGTAAACAATATATTAAAAAAAGCAAAAGAAAATGGAAAAATCACATATGGAGATCTAGCATCTGAATTAGATGATGTAAATCCAGACCAAATCGATAAAGTATTTGATGCTTTTGAAGAATTAGGAGTGGATTTATTACAAGATGACATGGATGAAGAACCAGATATTGAAGATTTAAAAGAAGTAGAAGAATTAAAATTAGATGAAATTACAGATACAAGTTATGAAGGAATTAATGTAGATGACCCAGTAAGAATGTATCTAAGAGAAATCGGAAGAATTCCATTACTTACGTTTGATGAAGAATTAGACTTAGCAAAAAAAGTATTGCAAGAAGATGAAGAAGCAAAGCAAAAGCTAGCAGAATCAAACTTAAGATTAGTTGTTAGTATAGCAAAAAAATATGTAGGAAGAGGAATGCTATTTTTAGATTTAATACAAGAGGGAAATATGGGATTAATCAAAGCAGTTGAAAAATTTGATTATACAAAAGGATTTAAATTTAGCACATATGCAACTTGGTGGATTAGACAAGCAATTACAAGAGCAATTGCAGACCAAGCAAGAACAATAAGAATACCTGTTCACATGGTAGAAACCATTAATAAATTAATTAGAACATCTAGACATTTATTACAACAACTAGGAAGAGAGCCAACCCCAGATGAAATTGCTACTGAAATGGAAATACCAGTTGAAAAGGTAATTGAAATTCAAAAAATTGCCCAAGACCCTGTGTCATTAGAAACACCAATTGGAGAAGAAGATGATAGTCATTTGGGTGACTTTATACAAGATGATGATTCTCCAGCACCACAAGATTCAGCAGCATATACAATGCTTAGAGAACAATTAGAAGAAGTTATGAATACATTGACACCTAGAGAGGCAAAAGTATTGAAATTACGCTTTGGCTTAGAAGATGGAAAATCAAGAACATTAGAAGAAGTGGGAAGGGAATTTCAAGTAACAAGGGAAAGAATTAGACAAATTGAAGCAAAGGCTTTGAGAAAATTAAGACATCCTAGTAGGAGTAAGAAGTTGAGAGATTACATGGGGTAGATTGAAAAATAATTACAATTTTGTCTGTGTCAAATTTCATTTAAAACGCGGTTACATACAAAAGTATGCGCCCTTGCCTTTTAAATAAAATTTTCCTTGTCAAAATTTAATTCTTTTCCAATCAATTCGAAAAATTAAGAAGTTTTGTATGGGAGGAATATATGGAGCAATTAACGGAATTGTGGGAAAGGATAATATCAATACAAATAATAGATGTTATCATAGCCATTGGTATTATCATATTGTTTAGGATATTGAGTGGCACATTTTCCTATATGATTATTAAAATATTTAAAATAAAGAGTAAAAAAGCAAAAGAGATAAAAGAAAGTGCGTTTTTTAAGCCTCTAAAAGTATTTTTCATTATCTTAGGAATTTACTTAGCCATTGTATTCTTACGAGCACCATTACAAATTGACATGCAAATAATGGATATAGTAACAAAAGCATTTAAGATCATAAGTGTCATAGAATTTGCTGTAGGTTTGGCAAATAGTTTTACGATAAAAACAATTTTAGGGAAAAAATTGAGAAAAAGTCTAAGCACTAAAATGGATGATACGGTTTTTGAATTTGTATTAAAAGTGACAAGAGTATTTATCTATTTGATTGCTATATTCTTCATACTAGCAATTTTAGAAATTGATTTAACAGGATTAATTGCAGGATTGGGATTAGGAGGCGTGATTGTAACACTTGCAGCACAAGATACTGCGAAAAATTTATTTGGTGGTGTTGTGATATTTATTGATAAACCATTTGTAGTTGGCGACTGGATTGAGATGGAAAATTATGAAGGAACAATAGAAGATATTACATTTAGAACAACCAGAATTAGAACATTTGAAAATGCATTAGTGAATGTGCCAAATGCAATGATTGCAGATGCATCTGTAACCAATTGGAGCAAAATGGAGAAAAGAAGATATAAAACAAACCTATGTGTAGAATTAGGAACACCATTAGAAAAATTAGAATTATTAAAATCAAGAATTGAAAAAATGTTGCAAGAAAGAGAAAATATCTATGATGATTCTATTATAGTAAAATTTGATCAGATAACAGATAATGGAATGAATATATTGATTTATACATATACCAATTCAGTAGATTATGCAAGTTACTTAAAAGAAGTAGAAGATATCAATATAAAGATTATGAAAATCTTAAAAGAAGAAAGTGTTGAATTAGCATATGACACAAAAACAGTGTATGTAAAAGATGAAAAAATTTAGATCCTTGAATAGAAAATTCAAGGATTTTTAAAAACAAATAAAAAAATTTTCACAGAATAGACATAAAACCTATGTATAATGTATAATAAAAGTTAGATAGGAGGAAAAATATGCTAAACAACTGTATTTTAGTAGTAGATGATGAACAAAGAATGAGAAAATTAATAAAAGACTTTTTAACAGCAAAAGGATATAGTATATTAGAAGCCCAAGATGGGGAAGAAGGTCTAAAAGTATTCGAAGAAAATAAAAATAAAATTTGTCTTATTTTATTAGATGTTATGATGCCTAAATTAGATGGCTGGTCTGTGCTAAGACAAATTAGACAAGATTCAAAAGTGCCAATTATCATGTTAACTGCAAGAGGAGAGGAGCAAGATGAATTATTTGGATTTGAATTAGGTGTAGATGAATATATTTCTAAGCCATTTAGTCCTAAAATTCTAGTAGCAAGAGTAGAAGCTATATTAAAAAGAACAAGCCAAGATGAGAAACAAGTAAAAAACTATGGCGGGATTGAAATTGACAAAGAAGGAAGAACAGTAAAAGTAGATGGAAAGGCAATAGAATTAAGTTTAAGAGAATATGAATTATTGACATATTTAGTAGATAATGAAAATATAGCATTATCAAGAGACAAGATTTTGAATAATGTATGGAATTATGACTATTATGGAGATTCTAGGACAATAGATAGTCATATAAAGAAAATAAGACATAAATTAGGGAAAAAAGGAAAATATATTCAAACGATGAGAGGGGTTGGATATAAATTCGAAATAAAATAAAATAAAATAACCTAAGGATGGGAAGAAAAATGGAAAAAATTAGAAATGCATTACAATCCGTAAGAGTTAAATTATTTCTACTGTTATCATTAGTAATCTTATTAATTATTTTATTTTTAATTTTAGTAAATAATTTTGTATTTGGGCAATTTTATTTATATAGTAAGACCAATGATTTAAAAGAAGTATATAAAGTCATAAATGAATATTATAATAATCCAACAGACATAGACATTAACTCTGAATTAGAAAAATTAGCAATAAAAAACAATTTTGATATCCTTATAAAAGACAATGAAAATATCAATGTATTTACATCTAATAAAGATTTTTTATCTACATTTGGAGAAATGAATGCTATGACAAGTACAATCAATGCAGGTGAATTAATAGAAGAAAATGATAAATTTATTATTAGAAGTCTAAAAGACAAAAAAACAAATGTATCATACATATTATTATCTGCCAAATTAGATAATGACTTTTTATTATACATAAGAATACCGGTTTCTTCCATTGAAGAAAGTGTTAAAATTTCTAATAATTTTTTATATTTGATTGCAGGATTTACGATATTGATATCAGCAGTTATTGTAACATTTGTTAGCAGAAAGTTTACAGATCCAATACTAGAGTTAAATGCAATTGCAAAAAATATGGCAAATCTAGATTTTAGTCATAAGTACCAAATAACAGAGGCAGATGATGAAATAAACAATTTGGGAAAAAGTATCAATCTTATGTCAGATAAGCTAGAAAGTACCATTAAACAGCTAAGAAGGACAAACATAGAATTAGAAAGAGATATAGAAGAAAAATCAAAAATTGATGAAATGAGAAAAAGCTTTATTTCAGATGTATCACATGAATTAAAAACCCCAATCGCTTTGATACAAGGCTATAGTGAAGGATTGCTAGAAAATGTGAATACAGATGATGAAAGTAGAAAATTTTATGCAGAAGTTATTTTAGATGAAACAAACAAAATGGATAAATTGGTTAAGCAATTATTAGAATTGATGAAACTTGAATATGGAAAAAGAGAATTTTCGGATAAAAAATTTAATATTGTAGAATTGGAAAAAGAAGTAATCAGAAAATCAAAAGTTATGTTAGAGGAAAAGCAAGTAGAGGTAGAATTAACATCGCCAGAGGAAATCAACGTAGTTGCAGACGATTTCTATATAGAGCAAGTGATTACGAACTATTTAACAAATGCTATTAAACATGTTGAAGAGGTGAAAGGAAAGAAAAGTATCGTAATAGAAAATGTAGTCAATATAGATAAGAACAAAGTGAGAATAAAAGTATTTAACACAGGTATGAATATAAAAGAAGAAGATTTAACTAGAATTTGGAATCGTTTTTACAAAGTGGACGAATCTAGAAACAGAGCAGATGGTGGAACAGGTATAGGGCTATCATTTGTTAAGGCTATTATGATAAATTATAAAAATGATTATGGTGTTATTAATAAAGATGATGGAGTGGAATTTTACTTTGAATTAGATTTAGAAATATAAGATTGACATAAAAAAGAAAAAGTGATATACTGCTTAAGAAAATATTGTGTAGAGTTTCACAAGGAGGAGACATTATGGACGAAATAAAACGGAGGTATAATTACTTAAAAGAAGAAATAGGCATGCTATATGAAGTGTACCAACAAAAATGTGGTTTACCAGAAACCACGGATCCGCAGGAGCAAATAAGAATTCTAGATGAAAGAAAAATTGTTTGCTTAAAATCGCAAGTTGAAAACTTGCGTGAGAGTCCAGACACAGTAAAGATTAGAATCTATTGGATTCTGGATGAAATGTCGTGAAAACAGGAAAGGGCGTTCTAGAGAACCTAGGATTGCCCTTTTTTGTAGCAATGTCGAAATTTGCGATGAAAAACACTTTACAAATGGAAAAAAATGTATTAATATGTATGTAGTATAACGTTATCAATTTAATTCAAAAAAGTTTATAATTTTAATTTTTATTCGAATAAAAAATCCAAACCAAAAAGAAATATACTTAAGGAGAGAAAACGTATTTATATATATACTAGCAAATTTATTAATATCATATCGATTATGATTTCCATCATAATATGTATTAGTGTACATTTTTTTATCAATTATATGGACAATTCCATACATAAAATGAAATTTAAAGCTAATTTTGTATCAGAAAAAATTTTAAATCAAGAAAATTTAAATCAAGTACAATCTAATAATTCAAACACGAATTCAAAAGAAAATAATAGAGAAGAAAGCAATGAGGGTAGGTGGTATATTGAAATAGAAAAGATAGGATTAAAAGCACCTATCAAAGAAGGAACCAATAAAGAAAATTTAGATGAATATGTAGGACTTTTTGAAGAATCTCCCAAAGAAGAGGGAAATATATGTCTAGCGGCACATAACAGAGGGTATAAAAATAACTATTTTGGAAGAATAAAAGAATTAAAAGAAGGAGATGAGATTAGATATATCTATGAAGATATAGAAAGAATATATATTGTCACAAAACATGAAATCATAAAAAACACAGATTGGAGTAATTTAGAAAATACGCAAGAAAATAAAATCACACTAATTACATGTGTTGAGAATCAACCAGAATACAGAAGATGTATACAAGGAATAGAAAAATAAGAAAAGGATGTGAAAATAATTTGTATAAAATAAAAAAATATATAAAAATAGCATGTATTGCTTTAGCTATCATAGTGTTAAACTTTTTAAATTTTACAAATTCAGTTATTGCAAGTAATTTAGAATCAGCAAATGTTCAAGCAATAGGAGATTGTGGAAGTTTATTAAAATATAAAGGGATTATAGTAAAAACAACATATATAGCATATGACCATAATGGAAAATTATATCCAGCATATTGTATGGATAAAACAAAACCCGGAGCAGAAGAAGGAAGTTATACTGTTTCAATTGATAAAGCAATACAAGATGTTAGACTTTGGAAAATTATCACAAATGGATACCCATATAAAACAATAGAAGAATTAGGGGTAACCAGTAAAGAAGAAGCATTTACAGCTACAAAACATGCAATTTATAGCTATATTCATGGAAATCAGTTAAGTGATTATCAAGCCATAGGAGAAGCCGGTCAGAGGACATTAAATGCTATGTATAAAATTATCGATGATGCCAATAATTCTCAAGAAGTACAAATTTCAAATCAAGTAGACATTGAAAAACTTCAAGAATATTGGGAGCAAGACAATGTAGAATTACATTATGTATCTAAAAAATATAAAGTAAAAGCAAATACAAGGATAGATAATTATAAAGTTCAAGTAACAGATGAAAAAGGTCAGATAATAGACGGAATTAAGGTAACAGATGAAAATAATAATACAAAAACAGAATTTAATGCAAATGAAATATTTAAGGTATTAATTCCGATAAAAAACATGACAGGAGAACAAACGATACAAATACAGATAGAAACCAAAATAGAGACAAAACCCATTCTTTATGGAAAGGCTCCGAATACTAGTGTACAAGATTATGCTTTAACAGCTGATACTTATGAAGATGGAACAGGAATGGCGAAAGATAATTATACAAAAAATGAAACAAAAATCATTATAGAAAAAGAAGATGAAGAAACAAAAGAAAAATTAGAAGGTGTAGAGTTTCAACTTTTAGATGAAAATAAAAATGTCCTATACACGAATTTGCAAACAAATAGTGATGGAATGATTACAGTAGAGAATTTAATTCCCGGAAAATATTATATTAAAGAAACAAGAACGATTAGCGGATATGAAATATATGAAGATTTAATTGAAGTTGATGTGAATTTTAATGAGGAAGTGAAGGTGATTGTGAATAATCAAAAAGAAGATAAACCTACCATTGAAAAAACAGTAGATAAGAAAGAAACAAGTTATCAAAAAATTTTACCTGTTACAGGTATGTAACCAAAAAGGAAACTGTTCTAAGTTTCCTTTTTTGCACTAAAAACTTTAAAATTAGTGATTAAAAATAAATAAATCCTATACTAAAAAACAAAAACATTCCTAGATTTTAATACTCTAAGAAGATTTTCTACAGTTCGATTTTAACAATAAAATATAGTTAAGTCAATAAAAATATGTAAAAAATTTCTCAAAAGATATATGGAAACTTTTAAATATTGAAAAAATTTTTTTGATAATAAAAAACCAAGCGAAAGCTGTAAAATCAATACTTGCGAATAATAAGATATCTTCTTAGAGTATTAAAATCTAAGCAAAAAACAAGAAATAAAATACGATAATACATTGACTTAATTTGACAAAACGAATAAAATAAAAGTGAAACGGAAAAATCAATTTTTCTATATTAGGGAAAAGTTATTTTGTAAATAGTAGGAACATTGAAAAATAGATATCATTATTCGAATAAAAATAGAAAAAATGTGAATACTTATTTAAAAGCTAAAAAATGGAAACTATAAATGACCACGAAAATTTCAAAAACTCTAAGAATAGAGAAAAGTAGAACCAGTCATAAACAGTAGAATGACAAAGTAATAAAACATAAATGCAGACAAAAATGAGAAAAAAGAAATGGAAAACAAAAGAGAGGAGATATGTGAAAAATGAAAAAAACAGAAGAACTAAAAGGGACAAAAAACAAAGGTATTACATTAATAGCGTTAGTCATAACAATCATTGTGTTGTTAATTTTAGCAGGAGTAACGATTGCCAGTATAACAGGAGAAAATGGAATATTATCAAAAGCAATTGAAGCAGAAACCAATACAGAATTAGCAGAAATAGAAGAGGTAGCCAATTTAGCATATACTTCTAAATTAATGGACAATCTGATAGGAGCAGATGTGCCAATGGCAGATATCGTAAGTCAATTACAAGCAGAAGGATATGAAATATATGCACAACCGGGAGATGGAATAACAGGCATTAAATTAGATAGTAATAGTTTAACAATAGAAAAAGATGGAACAGCAGTGATAAATGTAAGCTATGAAGGAAATACAGAAGGAATGCAATATTATGCCGTAGTAAAAGGAAAATACTATTTGATAACAAAAGATGCTAATGGAATAAAAGTATCAAGAGAAGAAAGCAAAATCAATAGTTCAGCCCAAGAAGAATTAAAGGCAGAGTCATCAAATACAACATATGTAAAAGTAGAAAATGTTAGTGGAAATACAATAAACTTAAAAGCAGGAGATAGTATAGGAACAGCAACGATAACAGTAAGTTATGGGAGTTATACAGATACATGTATTGTAACAGTAGTAACAACACCAACAGAAGATAGTGTAGCAGATGCGTCAACTAGTTTTTCAACAGGTTATGGAACAATTGATATTATCTGGTTAAGTGGAGAGACAAATACGGTATCAAGCACACCAAATGCACCAATATTAGAATCAAATGGAGAAAGTATGACCCCAGTTACATGGACATATGATGAAAATTCAAAAACATGGACAGAAGACGGAACAGCAAGTGGAAATTGGTATAGCTACAATAGTGTATCAAATAGAGGCGCAGACGGAAAATTAGAAGATAATACAACAAGTAAATGGGCAAATGCGAAAACCAAAAATGGAAGTTATTTTGTATGGATACCAAGATATGCGTATAGAATCACATATTATGATAGTGAAACATCTACAATACCAACCGGATATTATGATGGATGGGGAATGTGGAAAAATGACGGAACGTTAAAATACAAATTAGATGAAGGAATAGAAACAGTAGATTATAAAGGAAGTAAATATATAGTGCATCCAGCATTCTGTAATGGAAGTGATAAAGGATATGCAAATGGAGAATGGGATGCAAACTTAGAAGGATTTTGGTTTGCAAAATATGAGATGAGTGGAAGTTCATCAGAGTTAAAAAGTGAACCAAATGTATCAAGTTTAAAAAGTACAAGCATAGGAGATCAATATGTATATGCAAGACAAGCAAAATTCGGATATACAGGAACATCAAAAACAATGAATTCTAATAATACAGATTACACATATACAAATTACATGGATAGTCACTTAGTAAAAAATAGTGAATGGGGAGCAGTGGCATATTTAACCCAAAGCCAATATGGAAGAAATGGAAATGAAATCAGTGTCAATCAATGTAATGGTTATTATACAGGAGCAGGAAGAGGAGAAGGAGACAATAAAATATATAATTCAACATATTCATGGAGTTCAGCAACAGATGCTCAGAAATATAATGGAGAAATAGGTGTATTGTCAAGTACCACAGGAAATGTATATGGAATCTATGACATGTCAGGAGGAGCATGGGACAGAGCAGCAGGATATGACAGACTAGGTAGTAGTACTTATGTAGATGACTCAAGTTTTGGGAAAAAAATGACCCAAGAAGCCAAAGACAGTGAAGGAAATTATATTAGTACCAAATATGTAACAGCATACGAAAATGGAACAAGTTTATCAGCTAATAATGTGTATGATATATGTAAAGTAGGGGATGCAATAAAAGAGGTTCGTACTGGCAACAACACTGCTCATGCATGGTTTAACGACTACTCTGTCTTCGCGTATTCGAGCGCTCCGTTCTTCCGTCGTGGAGGCAGTTACAGTTACACCGGCAGTGCAGGTGTGTTCTGTTCGTCCTACGACAGTGGCAGTAGCAACGGCATCATCGGGTTCCGTGTCGTTCTGTGTCCGTAGCACTTTAAAAGCTTCCTTGTACTAAATTGCTCGTGCTCGCAATGGTATAAAAAATTAAAAATACACATAATTAATAACAAGTCATAAATAGTAAAGAAGTAAAGTAGAAAAAACTAAATACAAATGAAAGCATGGAAAAAGAAATGAAAACAAAAGAGAGGAGAGTTTTAAAGAATGAAGAAATCAAAAGTAACAAAGAATAATGGTATTACTTTAATTGCATTGGTTATCACAATAATCATCTTACTAATTTTAGCAGGAGTAACAATAGCCATATTAACAGGAGAAAATGGAATCTTAACAAAGGCAACAGAAAGTAAAGAACAAACAGAAATAGGAGAAGAAAAAGAAGCAATAGGAATAGCATATAACGGAGTAAAAATAGATAATGAAGGAAAAGGTGTAAGTGCTACAGATTTACAGACAGAATTAAGAAATAATGGATATAATGCAACAGTAGTGGATAATGGAAATGGAAAATTATTAGTAGAATTTGAATCTGGAAGAGAATATATAATAGATAATAACGGAAATATAACAATAGGAGATAATACAGGAGAAACAATAGTAGAAGGCGTAAAAATTCCAGAAGGATTTCATCATGTAGAAGGAACAACTATAACAGGAGGATTGGTTATATCAGATGAAGAAGGAGATGACTTAAATAATTCAGCAGATGGAAATCAATATGTATGGATACCAGTAGATGGAATCTTAGGAGAAGATGGAAAAACAGTACAAAATGCAGTAGATGGAGAAATCATATTAGGAAGATACGTATTTGACAGTAATGGAGATATAGATATAAGTTTAACCCCAACAACATTAGGAGAAGAATTAAAAATAGTAAGTACTGATTCATATGGTTTTACAGAAACATCAACAGGAAATGGTAATACAGTTGCAAAAGATATAGAAGGATTTATAGAAAGTGTAAGACAGAATGGAGGATATTATATTGCAAGATTTGAGGCAAGTCAAAATACAGAAACGAATAAAGCAGAAAGTAAATATGATAAAACTGTATGGAATAATATCACTCAACCAGATGCATCAATTGCATGCCAAGATTTATGTACAGGAACTAATAGTGATTTAATGAATAGTTATGCATGGGATACAGCAATTTTGTTTATACAGAAGTATTCGGGAGATGAGGATTATTCTAGACAGTTTAGATTACAAAGTACTTTAGCCAATACAGGAAAAGCAACAGATGGAACAAAATATGATGTGAAATCTAATATATATGATATGGCAGGAAATTGTAGAGAATGGACAACAGAATCATGTACATCTACGTATAATCCATGTACATTTAGAGGAGGAACTTGTGGAGATAGCACTAGCAGTAGTTACTATACATGCAATCGTATACTTTGTAACATTAGCGATTCTAGTAAATATACTTCTTTTCGCTCAATTTTATATTTGTAAAACTAGGTGGGAAATGTGAAAAAATTGACAAATTGAAAAATATTAAGAATGTATAGGTAGTGTAATAGATTTATATTAAACAGTTATCAGTATTTATAACTAGCTCATAAAAATGGTAATATTTGGGAAATATCAAATATTACCATTTTTGGATAATGAAAACCCCCTGTTTTACAGGGGGTTCTAAAAGCTTCTAGCT
>CAMMWP010000027.1 GCA_946500615.1 uncultured Clostridium sp.
TAATCTTACACTTGATGTTAGTTTTACAAACTATATTTTACTTTTACAATTTACCCAATTCTTTAAGTTTAAAGTTACTGTCCAGTCTTAAGTTTGTAGAGTAATCCGAAAAGTAGAATTTAGTATTGGACAAACATTATATATTTGTTTTGTTGCTTCATCTAGTATAGAAATGGAGAAAATAATGATAGATGAAGAACATATATTCTTTATTTATATTAATTTGTATTAGTTTTTGAAAAAACAGAGCAAACTTTGCTCCATTTTAATTTGAATTTTTATATTGATGAGATATTTCAAAATTAATATCATTTAAAAACTTATTAATCAACTCTTTGTTTTTACTAATATTATTAAAATTTTCTGGAATTAAATAATCTTTATGACCATAATTTTTTGAAAATTAATAAGCTATATATGTATCAATTTTTCTTTCAATTAATAAAATATATTCTAAAAAGATAATTCTTATTTTTCTGTCAAATTCATATAAACTATAAATTTCTTCTAAAGTCGTTCCTCCATAGAATGTTTCTGTTTTAGCATTTCTATTTAAAAACAAATCTTTATATCCATTTATTAAATAATAATAGTTATTGTTTAATAATATTTCTTTAGCATTTTCTTTATTTTTTATATTTAATTTTCTACTTTGTAATAACTCTATTTGTTCATCTATTGTTTTAAATATTTTTTCCAATATTGCCTCCTATATGAAGAAAAATCTCGATTCGCGAGAACTTCTCTCTACTTTTCCAATTTAGCTATATATACTTAAGTTCTCGAAGAAGCGTAAAGATTTGTCGACGCGAAAGATTGCTATGCAATTTTTCTGTGCAACGTTGTTTCTCATTGTATAGGAAAAAAGATTTTTCTTTTGAAAATAAAACTTACGTTTATTTTCACTTTGCGTTGCGTAACTTAAAGTTTCACAGTGTTTCCTATACAATAAGAAAGACCTCGGACCCTTAGGCTACCCGAGGTACGATCCATTTCCGACTCCAGTCCCGTAGGTTTGCTGAAGTACTGATCTACTATAGATAGTATAACATTTATTTCTTGATTTTGTCAAGTAAAATGCTAAATTTATCTATTAATATTATTATATTTTTATTTATAAAATTTATACTATACATATTTTAAATGTAATTTGTTACTATAATTCATATTTTTTTTAAAAAGATAACTAAAGCTTGATTTCCATTATTTTTTATTATCAGTTTTTATCCTAATTATAAAATGTTATTTTTTATGATTAAATACTGGAAATATTAAAGCAATACCAATTCCTAAATACATAAGAAAACTAAGACTTGAAGTTATAAAACCATATCCCTCCAAAAAATTCCAAAAGCTTAAATTAAAACCATAAGTTCCTATACTTAACATTATTGAAGAAAATATAGCAATAATAATATTTGCAACAACATTGCATTCATTAGATTTATATCTTTTATATTTAATAAATTCAACTATAGAAGAAATAAAAATAATTGAACTATTCAAAAGCCAAATTGGCATAACTGCAATTCCACTCAAATCGTTTGCATTATGTGTATTTAAGTATATTATAAATGTAATAAAAATTGTTATAATTTCT
Organism: uncultured Clostridium sp.; assembly: GCA_946500615.1. Classification (GTDB taxonomy): domain Bacteria; phylum Bacillota; class Clostridia; order TANB77; family CAG-508; genus CAG-269. The sequence goes on from CAMMWP010000027.1 coordinate 1,601, forward strand.
GCTATTATTACTAATACTAAATACCACTTCCATGAGAATTCTTTTTTTATTTGTCTTTCCATATAAACCTCCATTTCATTGCTTTGTTCGGCTTAAAATACCACGACAACTAATATTATTTTATCCTACTTTCATTTGTAAGTTATCGCTTAGATATTTTTTATATATATTTTTATAAATAATCTTAACAACAAATTACTATAAATCTACTAAATTTAAAATTGTAATTTAATATCTAATTATATAATAGATAACATATATCCAACTCATTAGTCCATGAATAATTGCCCAACCAACTGAATGCCAATTCACATAGCTTATAACCATTGCTAATGCACTTCCAAAAGTAATACCAGTTTTAACTGTTTTAGTTATTGTTTCATTTTTTTGTTCCTTATCCATAATTTCACCTTCCTTACAACTTACTATTTCTTTCTAAAAGCCTATTTTATATTAACATATTTTATAATTTTTGTACATGGCCAATTTTTGCAGGTAATTGCTTTAATTCATTTTTGTTGGTAACTTTATACTCGCTTCATGTGAAGCATTGCTATCTACACTTAAACCTAGCAATTCTGTATTTAATTGTTTAAAATATGTATGAGCTCTTGTAAAAGCTATCATCTCTGTGGTACATACAGGCGTAAAGTCTCCCGGATGTGAAAACAAAACCAACCATTTTCCGTACATAATCATTTAACGATACTTTTCCCATAGTTGTATTGGCTTCAAATTCTGGTGCTCGTTGTCCAATCTTAACATTTCCATTCATCATTAATTCATAATCCATAAAAAATTTTCTCCTTTCATTTTTATATATTTTATGGATTATTTTTATTTTGGTTACATTTCTGTTAGTTTCTTGCTTTTAATATTATATAGCCGTAACAATTATGAAAAGCGAAAAAGAAGATTATGAAAGAATTTTACCTTCTTTTTCGCTTTCACTTTATCATTAATCACTATAATCATTTAATACACATTTATCATAGTATTCCCTTAATCCCAAATACTTATTATTCCAATATTCCGCTTTCTTATTTAGACCATATGTGTATATTATAAAATTATTCTTTATTATATCTGTATCTTCAACTGTATAATCTTCTCTTAAATCCATTACATCATCATATAAATATAATGCTGGTCTATTTTCATAATATGTAGTATCTAGTCGAAAGTAATCATATTTTTTTAAATTCTTACAATATTCAATTGTATCAAGCAATACTTTTTTTCCATATCCTCTTCTACGATAATTCGGTAAAATTGCAAACCAATCTAACCAGATTGTGTCTATATATTCATCATAAATTTCTACACCCGTAATTCCAATCAAATTATTTTGCAAATATACTAAAAATGAACAATTATCATCTGCTCTATTAACTACTTTGTCGTATAATCCATTGTAGTCTGGATCAGATGTCCATATACTTTTTTGTATATTAAAAGCTAGTTCAATATTTTTTAAATCAACTGGTATCTTTGTAATTTTATCAATTAATTTTTGAATTCTTTCCTCTGTTTTCAAATCTATATTAGAAGTTGGCTCATCAAATATATAAATACTAGCTTTATGCAAAATTGCTCTTAAAAATGCTCTTTATATTCTTGTACTTCAAGCTGTTTTAAATAAGAAATATATTCTTCTAAACACATCTCATGCTCTTTCATATATGTTGCATTTTCTATTCCTACATATCGATAATGCCATGGCTCATAATTTATCATTGTCATTTCTTTTTTATCTGTTGGATATCTTAATGTAAAACCATATTTGTAAGAATTATCTATTAACCATTTTTGTTCTTTTGTTTTTTCCTGTTCTTCATCCAATATTTGATAGTTCTCGGAAACAATGTCCACTGCTAGTCCTGTTTCATGTTCTCCCGTTCCGGGAATGGCTACCCAATAAGATGCAAATTCTTCTGCTTCTTTAGCATGACATCCCCATCTTTTATATTCACTTACTTTATTATTGTATAGTTGTTTTTGTTTTTCATTTGTTCGATAGCTTGAACAAATAATAGGTGATAGACCTTCTTTTCTTGCATCTGATAACATTTGTTTTAAAGCCTCTGCAATTCTTTTGTCCACTTTATGAGTAAATTCTATTTCTTCTAATTCCACAGAATAATTTTCTGGAATTTTATGATTTTTATTTACCAACAATAGTTCCCAATCAGATGTGTTGCTATTAACTTCTTTTTCTTTCTTTTTTTCCTCTTCTTTTATGGTATTTTTTTGTTCTTTTGTTGTGTTATATAATCTTTCTACATCTGCACTAGTTTCTAAGGATATTTGTATTTCTTTTTTGTATGCAATATATTTGTATACAATCGTAAAAAGCAACACAATGCATATCATCAATATAATACAAATATTTGCATGGATCATATTTCTTATTCCACTTTCTTTAATTTTCTTCATATACTTTTCCTTTATTTTTTAATTTTATCTTTTTGTTGAATATATTTTAACATAAGTTTGTATCTATTCGCAACAACAGTATTTTCCATTTTTATATTTCTATATTGCCATTTTTTTTAAAAAAGTTACAACATATTTTGTATATATTCATGTCTTTAAAATAAACTTGTTTTCTATAACGTCAAAAACGAAATATGATTCCTAAAAAACATATTTCGTTTTATAAAATTTCATATCTATATTGGGGTAATCCTCTTCTCTCTATATGACTCAAATTTATCATTTATTGAATATATTTATTTTGTATTTGTATACTTGCTTTTCCATCTTTAGCTTCAATTTTTGCATATCCTCCAATTGGAAATGTGCAAATTGGTGTTGTATGTCCAAAATCTACATTTGCAATAACAGGTATATCATTTAATTCAGCTTTATTTTTAATTAATTTTATCCATCTTTCATCTGTCATTTCACAGTTTTTTTGCGCTCTTCCAATAACAATTCCTTTTATATTTTTTACTGTATGTAATAAAGATTGCAAATTTCTATCAAATTCCATTAAAAAAGCAGTTGCTGACATTCCATCATCTTCTAAAAATAAAATTTTATTTTCTATGTCTGGCATATATTCTGTACCTTGTAATAAATTTAATGTACACAAATTACCACCAACAATTTCTCCTTCTACTTTTCCTTCATTAATGATTAAATAACCTTTATTTTTGAAAAATTCTCTATTTTCTTGGTCAATAAACCACGCATCATCACTCCATTCTTTCGATGGCAATATATCAATTTCTTCATTTTTTTCTATCAACATTTTTCTAAAATATTCTAACGTATATTCAAATCCTTTTTTCATACCAAAACTTGAATAATGTGGTCCATAATAGGTTACTAGTCCTGTTTTTGCATAAATAGAATCTAACAAAGCTGTAATATCCGAATACCCACATAAGATTTTAGGATTTTCTTTGATTACATCATAATCGATATATTGTAATAATTGATTAGAATTATAGCCACCAATTACAGTTAATATCGCTTTTACATTTCTGTCTTTAAATGCCTCTTCTAAATCTTTTACTCTATCTTCTATAGTTGCACAATTGTAATCTTCATCAAAGGATTCCATGACGTGTTTTGCAAAGGTAACTTTAAATCCTTCCTCTTCTAAACGTTTTGTTGCAAGTTCTATACAATCTTCTCCAAGAATTTTCATACTTCTAGAAGGTGCAATTACTCGAATTTCATCACCTTTTTTTAATTTTTCCGGTATGATTGTCTTCATACAAATTCCTCCTTTATTTCTTTTGCATATATCACTTCTTTATTTTTATCATTTATATTTATAGCATAAAAATACATTTTTCTCAATAGAACTCTTGTGATTTTTGACTTTTATATTTTATCAACATTTGCATAAAAATATGATATCTCATTGCATCGAATCTGCTATTTTTTCGGTATCATAATAGGTACATATGTCTTTTCTTCTATAAATTGACAACACTAACGCTAAACATAACATATTCATAACAAAACCTGTACCACCATAAGAAACAAATGGTAATTCAAACCCTGACTCAATCCATAAATTCAAATTCATTAAAACATTAAACACACTTTGTAAAATAAATAAGCAAGATATTCCTATAATCATCATTTTCCCATAAGTATCTTTTATCTTGATAGAATTTATAATTAGTTTTATTGAAATGAATATAATTGTTGCAATCAACAAACCTGTTACTATCCATCCGTAATGTGCCAAAATGGAAATAAAGGCATATTCTGTTCCTTCATCAAATAATTCTAATGCATTACTCATATCTTCTGCTTCACCAAATAAACTTGCAGAATCAATAATTAATTTCCTATTTATGCCTAGCCAACCACCTCCTGCTGGATCGCTTTCTGGATGAAATGATACTAAAATTCTTTCTAATAAATATGGTCTTCCGATAAACATGAGCATACATATAATAGCCAAGACCAATCCCATGCCATATAATTTTAAAATATTTGTTACTTTTCTCTTACTATCCTTTATAATTTTTACAGTTGCAACTATCATATATGTTATTCCTAGTACAAAAGCAGAAGTTAATGATGGTATTAATACCAATAAAAACAAGGAAAGCAGACTTAATACAATGGTTTTTATCAGTTCTTTATCTATTTCAATTGTTTCTATATGCAAGATATGTACTTTCATTTTATGTTTTCCTATATTTTGAAGAAATCCCACAAAAGCAATTAAAAATAATGGCATGGATACTGTGCTGATGGAAATTGTAAATACATTTCCTATATTTAAATAAGGAATACCATTGATTTGATAGTTACTACATTGTACTGTATAAATAATACAAACAGAAGAAGCTATATAAATATAATTTGAATATTTAATGATTTTAGAGTAGTCCATAAAATAAATAACTAATCCCAATATACCCCCTATTATAAGATATATCATCGATTTTGCCAAAAATGACTCCTCCTGTTCTAAAAACACATGTGAATTCATTTTTATTCCTATCACTAAAAATGTGAAACATAATAAAATTAGAAATAATATAAGCAATTTATAATCTAATTTTGGCTTATGAATTTTATTTAAGGTTTTTCCTATTGTTTCTGCACTTCCCATATTAGCAATTGCTTTATCAGTGGCTACTTCTTCACTTTCTCCTTTACGAATATATTCCTCTTTTTCTTCTTCTATATGATTTTGCAATTCTTGTGCAATATCGTTTCGAATTGGTTTATACTTAATTTCATGACATACTTTTTCTAAAAATTCTTTAATTTGCAAATGAAACACCTCCTAAAACTTTATTTACACCTTCACTAAAAATTTTCCATTCAAGCTCTTTTTCTTTCAAAACATCTTTTCCTTTCTTAGTAATAGAGTAGTATTTTCTTTTTTTACTGTAAGATTCATCCCAATAAGATGTAATATATCTCTTTTCCTCTAACGTATGTAATATAGGATATAATGTACCTTCTTTTAGTTCAAATACATCTTCTGATGCTTCTTTTAATTGTTTAATCATTTGGTATCCATACATATCTTCCTTTCTTAATAAATTCAAAATTAACATCGTTGTGCTTCCTTTTAATAATTCTTTATCTACTTTCATATCTTCACCTCCTATACCTAGATTTACTATGTATTTTTATACATTGTATATCTAGGTATTAAAATTGTCAAGAACAAATAAATAAAATCTTTGATTTTTTTTAATTTGTTCTCGCTCGATTTGAGTTTTCGACTGTAAAGAGAAAATTTGTCATTTTATATCATCGAAATTAACTAGAAAAGAAATTATGCAAATTTAGTTGAAAAAATTGTATAGTATTGATATAATTTGTGCATTATAATAACTTTATAAAAGAATAATGCTTAATTAGGAGGTCAGAATGGAATTAAAAGAAACAATAAAAAATAGAAGAAGTATTCGCAAATATAAAAATACTGAAATATCTAAAGAAATAATTGAAGACTTAATTGATTGTGCAAGGTTAGCGCCATCTGCAAAAAATAGACAACCTTGGAAATTTGTAATAGTGACTAATAGTATAAAAAATCAAATTGCAGACATTATGTTGGAAAAAGAAAATAGCTCAAAAGTTAGTTTAGAAAAACCAATATATAAAGCTAATAGTAGTGTTAAAGCAACAGCAAAAATAATGAAAGAAGCACCTGTACTTATATTAGTTCTTAAAGAATATGAAAATAATTGGATTATAGGAGATTCACTTTCAATCGGTGGAGCTATAGAACATATTTGCTTAAGAGCAACTGATTTAGGATTAGGTTCACTTTGGATAAGAGATATCGTATATACTCAAAAAGAAATAGCTAGATTGGTTGGACATGGAGATATGGAACTAATTTCAGCAATTTCCATAGGTTATGCAAACGAAAATCCTAAACAAAGAAGTAGAAAAAAATTAAATGAAATATTGGAGTGGTATTAATATGGATAATGAAGAAATATTAGAATTTTATAAAAAAACAAGCCCTTTTACAGATTTAGGGTATTATAAAAAATTTGCACAAGATTTGCCTAATAATATTGAAGAATTATCTGTATTACAAAGAATGCAAATAATTCACCCTGTAGCATTTAGAGATAAAAATATTAGAACTAAAAAAGACTGTTTTTGGGGAGATATGACAAATGTTCCTATTACTAGATTAGAATATGAAGATGATATATTTCCAACAGCACAAAGTGTACTTGCAGAATTGTTAAGAAAAAATCCTAATTACACTGTAAAAAGACAAGCTAAAGATAAAGTTCATGTTACTTGTAGAAGTCAAGCAATTTTATTAGCTAGTATATTAAAAGCAAAAGGAATATCTGCGAGAGCAAGAAGTGGATTTGCTGAATATATACACTACGATGGAATATGTTATGACCATTGGATCACTGAATATTTTGATGAAAACGAAAATAGATGGAAATTAGTAGATGCAGATGAGCATTGTCCAGACCATGAAATGGGATTTGACTTAAATGATATTCCTTATGATAAATTTATATTTGGTGCAAAAGCTTATTTAGGTGTAAGGCAAAATAAATATAAACCTAAAACTATTTTATATTCTTCTGACCCGCCAACTTTAGGACTAAAAGCCTCTATAAGGGGATTATTTTATGATTTTCACTCTTTAATGAATAATGAAATTATATTTTTACATATGCCTAAATATATACAAGACAAAAAATTTAAATTATCCGAAGAAGAATATAAGGAACTAGATGAATTAGCTACATTAATGTTGAAGCCTAATGAGAATTTTAAAGAGTTACAAGAAATTTGGAATAGTGTTCCTAAATTTAGAATTATGTCTGGAGCCTTAAATTAAAAATATTTGTTCTACGCCAATTTTACGTAAGTAAAATTGGCGTGTATCTGTTGCGCGAAGCGTTTTTTATACAATAGGAAAAGAGAAAAAATTAATTTTTCTCCATTAAAATTATCTTTATATATTTTTAACGACTTTACATGGATTACCATGTGCTACAGTATTGGATGGAATATCTTTCGTAACCACACTTCCTGCACCAATTGTCACATTATCTCCTATCGTCACTCCCGGCAATACAACAACATTTCCACCAATCCATACATTATTTCCTACTTTTATAGGTTTACCAAATTCTAATCCTTGATTTCTAATATTTGCATCCAATGGATGCCCTGCTGTATAAAATCCACAATTTGGACCAATAAACACATTATCTCCAAACTCTACTTTTGCTACATCTAATATGACACAATTATGATTAGCATAAAAATTTTCCCCTACTGATGTATGATACCCATAGTCACAATAAAAGCTAGATTCTATTTGTAGATTTTCTCCTGTTTTTCCTAATATTTTCTTTATATACTCTTTTCTTTCTTCTATCTTGTCTGGGGAAATGTGGTTATACTCATAGCACATTAACTTACAATTCCTCATCTCTGATGTAAGTTCATTATCATTTGACAGGTTATACAGTTGACCACTATCTCTTTTTTCTTTTTCAGTCATAATTTTCTCCTTTGATTTATTACTACTATTATTATGTACCATTATATGAAAATTATAATTGATTGATATAATCATTATATTGATTTTGTAATGCTTGACTATTAAATACAATTGTGTCATCTTGAATTTCCCAGTTTTGTTTGTTTTCTGCTAGAAAATTAATAATTTGTGTTTGTATTTCAAGCATTTGTGTAACTTCATTCATTGCTGTTTCTACTTCTTGCTTATCTTCTTCTGTTGAGCTTTCAGCAGCTAATGCAAGCTCTTTGTATAAGTCGATATAGTATTGATCTATGTTTTTTCCTTCTATGTATGACATCACTTTTTCTTCTGACAATAATTCTACTAATTTTGCTTTATTTGTTTCTACTTTTTCTTTAGCTTCTTGTAAAAACTGCTTTGTTTGTACAAATTCTGGCCCATCTTCTTTATAATTTTCTGGTGTTAGTATGTTTACTAGTCTTTCATCATTCAAAATATCTGCCACTTCAATAGAAGCATTTACCCCATCTGCTAAATATTCTTTTACTGCTTTTTCTACAATTCCATAGTCTCCTGTCGTTTTTAGTTCTCTAATTCTTTGCTCAATTTGCTCTACGTCAATTGTTTCTGCACGTGTTAGATTTTCAAATGCTAACATTTCCTCTCTTAATGTGTCCTCTTGTTTCATATCTTTTACAACAAAAATACCAATTCCTATAGCAATTATTAATATGATTACTAGGACAATCCATTTTATTGCTTTTTTCATAAAATCCCCCCTATTTTCATTATATATATATTCTAACAATATAATGTAAGATTTGCAATACATTTTATATATTCATGTATATTTTTTACAGATATACATATACTGTTATTACATTTAATTATTTTATTAAATGTTTCATTTTTTCGTTTATAGACGTTTTAAGACCTCTTTTAGAAGAGGTCTTATCTTTCTTATAGATTTTTTAATCTTAAACTATTTAATGTAACAGTTATACTACTAATAGTCATACTAAATGCTGCAAACATAGGATTCATTACAATTCCTAATGGGATAAGTGCACCAGCGGCAATTGGTATCATACCAATATTGTAGAAAAACGCCCAAAATAAATTTTGTTTAATAATACGCATCGTCTTTCTACTAATCTGTATCAAATCATTAATTTTATCTAGATTATCTTTCATTAAAACAACATCACTGCTATCCATCGCAATATCTGTACCACTTCCGACTGAAACACCAATATCTGCTTTTACTAAACTAATACTGTCATTAATACCATCTCCACACATCATAACTAGTCCCTTTTCTTTTAGTTTCATAATTTGTTCTGCTTTTTCTTTTGGTACAACATTTGCAATGACTTTTTCTATACCAACCATATTTCCAATTGTGTTTGCCGTCTTCTCATTATCTCCTGTCAACATAACAGTATATATATTCTGTTTTTTTAGTTTATCTATTACTTCTTTTGTATTTTCTTTTATGATATCTTTTATTCCAATTAAGGCAATCAGTGTATGTTCTTTTGCTACAAACAAAATACTATTCCCATTGTTTTCTAAAATCTCATCATCGTTCATCTCATTTTCTTTTACAATTTTATCAATTGGAATATGATGTTTTATCATTAGTTTTTTATTTCCAATCAGATAATTTGCTCCATTGTATTTTGCTTCTATTCCATATCCAGAAATATTTTTAAAATCCATTACTTTTTTGGGTGTCATTTCTATATGTCTTTCTTCTGCATATTTTACAATTCCTCTTGCAATTGGATGTTCTGAATAATTTTCTATATTCCCCACTACCGTTATAATGTCACTTTCTTTTAAATTACTATAATTGTAAATTTTTGATATACTTAAATGTCCTTTGGTTAAAGTTCCTGTTTTGTCAAATACAATCGTTTTTACTTTATGTGCATTTTCTAAGCTTTCACTGGATTTTACTAAAATTCCTTTTCTACTGGCTAGTCCTGAAGCCATGACAATCGCAAGCGGTGTTGCTAATCCTAAACTACAAGGACAAGCTACCACTAGCATGGTTATAAAAATATTTATGATAAACCCAATGTCTTTTCCTAATATTCCCCATAAAATGCTAGATAAAATAGCAATTAAAATAATACTTGGCACAAAATACCCACTAATGGTATCTGCTATTTTTGCGATTGGTGCTTTTGTATTTGTTGCTTCTACTACCATTCGAACAATTTCAGAGACTGTGGATTCTTTTCCAATTTTTTCTGCTTTGTATTTTATATGTCCATCATAATTTATGCTCCCCGCAATCACTTTATCTCCCATTACTTTTTTTATAGGAACACTTTCTCCCGTTATAAAGGCTTCATCAATATGTGTTATTCCTTCTATGATTTCTCCATCTACTGCAATTTTTTCTCCGGGTTTACAAATAACGATGTCTCCTTTTTGTATTTCATCTAAGGTAACTTGTTTTTGTTTGTCATTTTTCTCAATTGTTGCTAAATTTGGTGTGATCATCATTAAATTTTGTATTGCTTCTTTGGTTTTGTCTTTATTTCTTCCTTCTACATATTTTCCAATTTTTATAAAGAAGAGGATGATTACTATTGATTCATAGTACAAATGATGCACAGCTTCTTTATTTCCTATTCCGATTTGATAAGTGTTATAAAGACTATATAATAAACTACTAATAACACCTAAAGCTACCAATGTATCCATGTTAGGTGTTTTATGGATTAAATTTTTATATCCATTTTTTATGATATCTTTTCCTAAATATATAGCAATGATAGATATCATACATTGTAATATTGAAAAATAGACTGGATGATGATGCATATTGATCATTTCAAAAATAGGTAGTCCTATCATTTGTCCCATAGAAATATATAAAATTAAAATGGCTAATATGGTTAAAACAATTAACTTGTATTTTTCGTTAGATGTTTTCTTCTTTTCTTTTTCTAATTTATCAATCCCTAAACTTTCAAATCCTGCCTTTTCTATGAATTTTTCTATTGCAGGGATATCTAGTATTTTTTCATCATATTCGATACTGGCATGGTTCATGACAAGATTAACAGATGCTTGTTTTATTCCATCTTGCTTATTCAAAAATTTTTCTAGTCCATTTGAACAAGCACTACAAGTCATTCCATCAATTTTTAATAATACTTTTTTCATAAGATGTCCTCCTTAATTCGTACTATTCTATTACTTCAAATCCTGCATCTTCAATTGCTCCATAAAAATCTTCTACTTTTACACAGGTTTCATCATATTCAATATGTGCTAATGTGGTTTCTAAACTGACTTCTGCTGTTTTTACCCCTTCCATGTTTCCCAGTATTTTTGTTAATCGTTTTGAACATCCTTCACAATGCATTCCTTTAATTTTTATATCTATTGTTTTCATTACTTTCACTTTCCTTATTTTATATTTAAGTTTTTTAGGATTTACTTATAAACCTTGATTACTTACCTTAAATTGTTCTACAATAGGAAAGTTACACTTTTCTATTGTAGAATAAATGCTTCGCTCTAACGATTGCAGTTTCTATCTATTCATTATATTATCGCATTTTTTTAAATAAATTCATGATTTCTTCTGTTACCTCAATATTCCCTTCTTCAATCTGTTTAGCAATACATCTTTGTAAGTGCTTTTCTAAAATGATATTTTCTAAACTTTCTAAGGCTTTATTAACAGCTAACATTTGTGTTAAAACATCATCACAATATCTGTTATCTTCTATCATTTGCTTAATTCCTCTAATTTGACCTTCAATAATGTTTAACCTTTTGATTAACTGCCTTTTTTCTTCTTCTCCTCTATATGTTTTCTTGTTAGGCATACAGCAATTTTTTTCCATTTTTTATCACCTCTCAAAAAGATTATACACCCCCACCGGGTATATGTCAAGTATATTTTAATAGGATAGACCTTAAAAAAACAACCTATAAAACGAGAAGTTTAATAGGTTGGTTTTAAGTATCTTATTTTTATTTGTCTAAATAATCTTGAACTTTTTTAATAAATATCATTCTTGTAATCATATCTAGTAGAGCATACACAACAATAACGATTCCAACAATTCTAAAAGCTAAAGTTGTACTTACTAGTATAACAATTCCTGCTACAATCATTAGCATTGCACATAATAATGTAATTGTCCAAAGTCCTGATTTTACTTCTTTCCAAACTAAAGTTGTTTGAAAATTTCTAATTCCTGCAATAATAATCCAAATTCCTAATGCTGCTCTAAATACACCTGCTATAGCATCTGAGCAAAATAAAACAATTACACCTAACACTGCTGAAACCAATGCCATTGTTAAAAGATAATCTTCTTTATCTTTTGATGTAAAATAGTCTACTAATTTTAGAAATCCTATTACAAATAATACAATTCCTAAAAGAATAGATATGACAGACATCATTTCAGTAGGTTTTACAATTAGCAATGTTCCTAATATTACAAACAATATAGATATTGCAATATCTGTCCAGTTTGTTCTTTTTAAAAATTTTTCAAACATATGTATCTCCTCTCTTTCTTTTGTATTTGTTTTGTTAACTGTTGTCATTAAGAATGATATCATAAAAAAAATAAAATGTACAGATATTTTTGAAAAAATTGTATTATTTTGTCATCCCTTTTTTTAATATCTCAATCTGTCTAGATAATTCATTCTTTCCGCTCTTCTTTTGTTACTTTGTTATGCATTACATCAATAATTTCTGTTCTTAAAATACATGTTAATATCCTTAACATATATTCAATATCATCTTCATTTTGTATATTTAATTGGCTTGTATTGATATAACAATTATTTTTATTCATATGTTCCATTTTTGTAAATCTACTTCGTTTGATATCTTTATAAATATTTACATTTTCATTTCTTAATTTATTAATTATATTTTGAAAAAGCTTTACTTCAGTTTCATTATAACTTTTGTCTATGAAATATGAAAACAAATCTAAAGTCGTTTTAAATATGTCACCATTATGCTCTATTAATAATTGCTGTATTTGTCTTTTTTCATCATCTAGGAAATTTTCTATAATGTACTTTAAGGCATCATCTTTATCATTAAAGTATTGATAAAAGCTTCCTCTTGGTATATTGGCTTCTTCTATAATATTACTAATTGATGCTTTTTCAAACGTATTTCTACTGAATTCTTTTTTTAATGCTTTTTCAATTTTTTCTCTTTTTTCTTCGTTTAGATTATAAAATGTGGTTTTAGGCATTTAGCTCCCCCTCCTATAATCGCTATTTTTATTGTATAGGAAATATATATAACAAAAAATAGTACTTCAAAAAGCACTACTTTCCCCTTAATTATGCATCTTCATTTTCTTTTTTAGCAATTACTTCTTTTCCATCATAATATCCGCAGTTTTTGCATACTCTATGAGGCATTACTGGTTCGTGACAATGTGGACAAGTTGTATATGCTGGTTGTTCCTTTTTCCATGTTGATCTTTTTGCATGTGTTCTTGCTTTAGACCATCTTCTTTTTGGTTGTGCCATCTAAATCCCTCCTTGCTTAAGATATATGTATATATCCATTGTTATTTCATCATTTTTTAGTCACTATAAGATTATACAAGTATTTTCGTTTTTTGTCAACTATTGCCACAATATTTTTTGTATAAACCTTGTATATTTTTTTTCGTCAATACCTTATCAATGCCATCTACACTGACTTGTGTAAAAAAATCTGTCAATAGGTTTTTCAAGCTTTCATGCATTTGTGCTTTTTCACTTTCCTTTTTCCAATATATTAAAGGATATTCTTTTTTCCAATTCTTGCCTTGATAAATCATTCCAGCTGCTAGTTTGTCACAAATCATTTCCGCTGTGTAGGTATATGGCATAATGGGTGTTTGATTTGGTGCATTCATGTCTACCCAATATTCACAATGGTGTTTATTTCTTCCTTTATGATGAAGCCATGCTTCAGAATATCCTTTATCTTTTTTGGCTCCAACAATTGGTGAGTGATTTCCCTCATAATAGTCTATACTTTCAAAAAATTCTGTTGGAGAATATTTGGATAAATCATGTATAATTCCTCTCCAAGGTATACCTACTTTGCAACATAATGTTAAAACTACCCATTTATGTTTGGTAATTAATATGAAATGTTTTATTATATTTTTCAATTTCATTTTTCGTTTCATTTTTTTCACCATATTTAGTCTATAATAATTTTTTTTAAAAATCAATAAATTTTATTTCTTTTTTTGCATATGATATATAGATTATTACTATTTACCTATCAATATTTTATATAGGTAAACAATGACTAAAGATTGGGGGTATAAAATACATGTGTGGCTTTACTGGATTTGTAAATACAAAAGGAAATTTAAATGAACATTCTAAAAAAATTTTAGAAAATATGAATTGTACTTTGTCTAAAAGAGGACCAGATGAAGATGGCTACTTTATCTCAAATCATGCATACTTAGCACATAAACGATTAATTGTTATCGATCCTAATGGCGGAAAACAACCTATGGTTGAACATACATCTTATGGAGATTATATTATTTGCTATAATGGACAAATATATAATACTAAAGAGCTTCGAAACATGTTAATACAAAATGGGTTTACTTTTCAAGGACATTGTGATACAGAAGTTATTTTGAAAGGTTATATACATTTTGGAAAAGAAATTGTACATCATCTAAATGGTATCTTTGCCTTTGTCATTTGGAATACAAAGAAAAACGAACTATTTATGGCAAGAGATCATTTTGGCGTAAAGCCTTTATTTTATTCAATACTGGATAATACTTTTATTTTTGCTTCAGAAATAAAAGCAATTTTTGAATATCCCGGTGTAGAAAAAATTCTAGATAGTCAAGGTATATCTGAATTGCTGGGAATTGGTCCTAGTCATACACCCGGTACAACTATTTTTAAAAACATCTATGAATTAAAACCTGCTCATTTTGCTATTTTTAATGATTATGGATTGAAAACAGAACGATATTGGAAATTACATTCAAGAGAACATACAGATTCTTTAGCTCAAACTTGTGAACATGTTCATGATTTATTAAAAGATGCTATTGAACGTCAACTAGTGTCTGATGTTCCTCTATGTACGTTTTTATCTGGAGGATTAGATTCTAGTATTATTACAAAGTTTGCTGCAGATTTTTATGAAAAAGAAAAATTGCCACCTTTAGATACCTATTCGATTGATTATGTAGATAATGATAAAAACTTTGTTAAAAACGATTTTCAACCAAATTCTGACAATTATTATATTGATTTAATGTCTAAGAATTTGCATACACAACATCATAATATTGTGATTGACACCCCAGAACTTGCTTCTTATTTATATGATAGTATGATTGCAAGAGATATGCCTCGGAATGGCTGATATTGATTCTTCTTTACTGTTATTTTGTAAAAATGTAAAACCAGAGCAAACAGTAGCTCTAACAGGTGAATGTGCTGATGAGATTTTTGGAGGTTATCCGTGGTTTTTTAGAGAGGATGCATTAAATAGTGGTACTTTTCCTTGGTCAATTGCTATTAGCGAAAGACAGACGTTATTGCATCCGACTTTGAGTAAAAAAATAGCTTTAAAAGATTATATTGATTTTCGATATCATGAAAGTTTAGAAGAGGTTGAGATATTGGATGTTGATTCTAAAGAAACTGCTGAAAAACGAAAGATTTCTCATTTAACTTTACATTGGTTTATGCAAACTTTATTAGATCGCTCTGACAGAATGGCTATGTATAATGGCTTTGAACTTCGTGTTCCATTTTGCGATTATCGATTAGCAGAGTATGTATGGAATATTCCTTGGGAAATGAAGGCTTTAAATGGTAGAGAAAAAGGATTGCTTCGTTATATTTGTAGGGATTTTCTACCTTCTGAAATTGTAGATAGAAAAAAGTCTCCTTATCCTAAAACACATAATCCTACGTATCTTTCTAAGGTTAAGGCTATGTTGACTGATATTATGCATTGTCCAAGTGCTCCTATTAATGATTTATTGAATAGAGATTATATTTTAGAAATATTGGATACAAATGGTTCTAGCTTTTCTAGGCCTTGGTTCGGTCAGTTGATGACACGGTCCTCAACTTATGGCTTATCTTTGTCAAGTAAATATGTGGCTTGAGAGGTATCAACCAAAAATTGAATTGTAAAATTGAGTAGAGGATTCTATCTTTTTAGAATCCTCTTAAGAAAATCTAATCATCATAAAATGCTATAAGCCATCCACTCCAGAGACTTGATATTCTTTCTTTAAGTTTATTGCTATCATTTAGCATTTCTTTCATTTCTTGTTCCGTATAATATCCTTCGGGGTAAGGATATAATCCATTTTTTATAGTTGCTACATACTTCTTTTGTCCATACTCTATCTCTTCTGATAAAGTGTAATTCCCTATCTTTTCTATTTCTCCTTGTTTCAATATAATAGTTTCTTTTGATTTGCTTTGTATTTGTATAGATTTCCTCATTTTTCCTCCTGCCAATTGGCTTCTAATATAAGTTAACAAGTTACAATTTATTTTAACTGTCCCTAAATTAGAACAGGAATTTTAAAAAATACATAATTATATATTAACATAATTTTCAAGTCTTTTCAACTGTAATTACTTTTTTTCTATATATTCATCATCCTCAATTTTTGAAATTGCAAAACATTTCTTATAAGTACTCTATTAATGTTTCTCAATAGTATATTAGTTTATATAAACATAATCATAAATAATGGATAATGTTCTATATTTTCTTCATCTTTATAAATATTGCAACCATTTTCAAATTTCATATACCTTGTTACAGTTTTATAATTCAGTATAATTGATTTCAAAGATTTTGCTTGTTTATTTTTTCCCGACTTTACTTCTATAGCTGTAACTTTTCCATCTATATTTAATACAAAATCAATTTCCAAAGTACTTTTTCTTTCAAAATACATTAATTTACTATGTCTAGTAGCTATTTCTTCTGCACATATATTTTCTAATATCGCTCCTTGATTAATATATAATTCATCATCCAAAATTGCTTTTTGTGTGCCTTCTTCTAGCATAGATATTAATAATCCTGTATCTCTCATATATATTTTAAAACAATTCAATCGTATATTTGATATCAAAGGTAATGCTGGTTCTGATAAATTATAGCAAAAGTTAATGATTCCTGCATCTTTTAACCATTCAATTGATGATGCATACTTTCTTTCCCCAACATTTTCTTCATCTTCTTTAATTTCTGAAAATAAGAATTTTTTATTCTTCTTTGATAATTGTATTGGAATACTATTAAATGTGTTTATGATTTTTTGTTTATTGCTCATTTCTGCAAATTTTACGACATCTAATAAATAATTTTCTACAATTGCCTTCTGGAGAGTTAACACTTTTGATAAACTATTTGTTTTCACATATTCATTTACTACATTAGGCATTCCTCCAACTAACATATACATTTTGAACTGTTCTGATAATTGCTTAACAATATATTCATCCATTGGCTTTATATTTTCAAAACAGTCTTTTGCATAATCTATAGTTTCTTTTTTTATACCTAATCCCCATAAAAATTCTTCAAAGTCTAATGGATATAAATCTATAACTCTTTCATAACCTACTGGGTATGACGATACTTCTTTATAATACAAACCTAATAATGAACCAGATGAAATGACATCAATTCTTCCATCTAAAGCAAAACTTTTTAATGCTGTTCGTGCATTTGGGCAAGATTGTATTTCATCTAAAAATAAAATCGTTTTATTTGGTACTATATTTACATTTGGAAATGTAACTTCAAGTTTCATTATTAATGTCTTTATATCTAAGTTTCCATCAAAGATATTTTTATATTCAGGAGTTAACTCAAAATTTATATAAATATAATGTTCATAATTTTTCTTTGCAAAATCATCAACAATAAATGTTTTTCCGACTTGCCTTGCGCCTCTAATTAACAAGCATGGTTTTTTTTCTTCTTTTTTCCATTCTTCCAATATATAGGTAATTTTTCTTTCTAACATTTTATCACCTCGAATTTTCTTTTATATATTATACAATTTTTATTCATTTTATGCAAGTTTTTCTGATGACTTTTATGATAAAGATGCAAGTTTTTACTACCACTTTTATACTTAATCGCAATTTATTTTGACGACTTTTGATTTTATATTTATTTTTTCTTTATAATTCTTTGTCAAGTGAATATGTTGCTTGAGAAGTATCAACCAAAATTAGAGTTATAGAAAGCATTAGAGGTCGCATTGCGACCTCTATACTTCATCCTATAGGGTAAATACTTTTATATTATCATTTTTAATACTTCATCCCACGAGATAAAAATGATTGCTAATCCGACTAGTAAAGTGCCACATGCCATACCCTCTTTATCCTTCCACGCCATAATTCCTGCAACTATGGCTACACAGATAACTGCAACAATTTTTAAAATTATAGATTCCATTTTTCCTCCTGCCAATTGGCTTTCTAAAATAAGTTAACGAGTTGCTATCTATTTTTACTGCTCTTAAATTAGAACAGGATTTTTAAAAAAACATAATTATATATTAACATAATTCTTAACTCTTTTCAACCATAATTAATTATTTTTCTATTCATAAACACCAAAAAAAGTACCCATATGGATACTTCATTTATTGTATACTTTTTTAGTATTTATATATTATTAGCCGATTTAAATAATTTCATATCATATAACACTTATACTGATATTAACATACCCCCATAAACATTTCAATATCTAATATGTAAGTCATCAATTTTTGCTCCCAAAGTATTCTAATCTAAAAATAAACTATGTTACCAATTCAAACTTATTTTCCAAAACATTTACAGAATTTCCTCCAACATAAACTTTAAACTCTCCTATTTCTGCGACAAACTCTAATTTTTCATTCCAAAATTTTAACATCTCTATATCAATATGAAAATCCACATACTTCATTTCATAAGGCTCAAAATACACTTTTTTATATGCCTTTAATTCCTTCACAGGTCTTACAACACTTCCGTATAAATCTTGTATGTATAACTGTACCACTTCATATCCCGCATAATTGCTTTGATTTTCTATTTTTATTGTCACAGTAATCTTCTCATCTTGTTTCATTTTGAACTTATCAAGATGCATTTCTAGATATTGAAAATTGCAAAATGACAAACCATATCCAAATGGATAAAAGCTTTCTGTAGGAATATCTTGGTATCTTGATACATATCGAAGATTGTCATTATGTGGTCTACCTGTATTGTAATGATTATAATACACTGGACATTGTCCTGCATTTTGAGGAAAACTCATTGTTAATTTTCCCGATGGATTTTCCTCTCCTAATATCATTTCCACAATTGCTTTTGCTCCTGTTGTTCCCGGAAACCATACTTCTAGAATAGCATCAACCTTTTCTTCTATCATATTTAATTGAATCGGTCTACCATTAAACAATATTAAAATGATTGGTTTATGTAATTTATATAATTCATTAATCAAATTCACTTGATTTTCTGGTAACGAAATATTAGAACGTGAACATGCTTCTCCTGTTTGTTTATAATGTTCTCCTAATGCTAAAAGAATCATATTGGCATTTTTTGCAATCTCTAGTGCAGAAGTAATCATTTTTTCTTCTTTTTGCATTTCATTTTCTATCTGTACCAAAGGTAAACCATCAGCCAATAATATTTTATTAATTTCTTCTTGTCTTAAAATTTCACATCCTTTTGCATACATCACTTCATTTTCCATTTTTTCTTTAAAGATATCTAAAATTGTATGATTTTTTGATTTATCAGAAAACATACTCCATGAACCAGTTATTCCTATATTATCGATATATGGTCCAATTAGAGCAATTTTTTTATTTTTTTGTAATGGTAAAATATGATTTTTATTTTTTAATAGTACAAAAGTTTCTTGTGTTAATTTTCTTGCTTTTTCTAAATTAGTTGGACTCATTAACCATGTTTTCTCTTTTTCTTCATCTATATTGCCATAGGGGGTTTCAAATAACCCTAATTTATTTTTTAATGTTAATATTCTCAAAACGCTTTCATTTACTTTGTTTTCTATTTCTTTATCTTCTAAACATAAATCTTTTAAATGATTTGCATAAATACTGGACATCATATCAATATCAACACCTGCATGAATCGCATTTTTAGCCGCTTCTTTTTCATTTGCAGAATATCCATGTGCTATCGTTTCTTCAATTGCACCATAGTCTGAAATGATAATTCCTTTAAATCCTAGTTCTTTTCTAATTACTTCTTGGATTAGCCATTGATTTACTGTAGAAGGAATGCCATTAATTATATTAAAAGATGTCATTAGCATTTCTGCTCCTGCTTCAATTGCTGCTTTATAAGCTGGCAAATAATATTGTCTGAACTCTCTTTCTGACATATCTACTGTGTTATAATCTCGCCCTGCTTCTACTGCTCCATAGGCTGCTATATGTTTTACACAAGAGGCTAGTTTTCCTATTTTGGAAAGTTTTTTTCCTTGATATGCTTTTACAATTGTTTTCGCATAGATTTCTCCTAGAAGAGGATCTTCTCCTCCAATGGATTCCATTACTCTTCCCCATCTGGCATCTCTTGATAAATCGACCATTGGCGAAAAATTAACATTTGCACCTGCTATACTTGATTCCATTGCAGAAATCTCTGCCATTTCTTTTATCACTTCTGTATTCCATGAACACCCTTGTGCAATTGGGATAGGAAATGCAATTTTATATCCATGAATAATATCATCCATAAATAACAATGGTATTTTTAATCTATTTTTAGATAAATATTGGTCTTGTACTCTTTTTACCTTTTCGGCACCTACAATATTTAATACAGAACCTACATGACATATCTTTTCATCCGTTAAGTGTAAATTTTTCAGAGGGCCTGTTAGTACACTACCTATATCTTCTGATAAAAATATATCTCCTGCAATTTGTACCATTTGTCCTATTTTTTCATCTATTGTCATTTTATTTAATAAATCTACAATTTGCTTATGTTTCATAAAAACCTCCATGTAAATAATTGTTGCTGTTCAGATCTTCCCATTTGAGAGTAATTGTATGATATATTTTTTATGCGTTCGAATGCGACCGGAATCGTTTTAGAAATTCT
>CAMMWP010000028.1 GCA_946500615.1 uncultured Clostridium sp.
AATATATTTTATTGTTAAAATTAAACTACAAAAAATCTTCTTAGAGTATTAAAATTAAAGAACTAAACTCTAAGAAAATTTTTTGTTATAAGAATTACTTTTTTAATTTACTATTACTAGAATGAAACGATTTTATTGGTATAGGAAACACTATGCAAATTTTAAGTTTCGCAACACAAAGTGAAAATATTTTCAAAAGAAGATTGCTTTTCTTATACCATTAAAAAAGACAGGAACTTTTAAATCCCTGCCTATATATATTAATAGTTTTCAGCTTTAATTTCAAAGAATGCTTTTGGATGGCTACATACTGGGCAAATTTCTGGAGCTGCTTTTCCAATAACAATATGTCCACAATTTCTACATTTCCAAATTCTATCTCCATCACGGCTAAATACTAAGCCACCTTCTACATTTTCAATTAATTTTTTGTATCTTTCTTCATGTTCTTTTTCAATTTTTCCTACTTCTTCGAATAAGAATGCAATATGATTAAATCCTTCTTCTCTAGCTTCTTTAGCCATTCTGTCATACATATCTGTCCATTCGTAATTTTCTCCTTCAGCAGCTGCTTGTAAGTTTTCCAATGTAGATTTGATTTTTCCACCTTGTAATAATTTAAACCACATTTTTGCATGTTCTTTTTCATTTTGAGCTGTTTCTTCAAATATAGCTGCAATTTGTTCATATCCTTCTTTTTTTGCTTTAGATGCAAAATATGTATATTTGTTTCTTGCTTGTGATTCTCCTGCAAATGCCTCCATTAAATTTTTCTCTGTTTTTGTTCCTGCTAAATTAATTTCTCCCATTTTAATTCCTCCTATTTTTTATTTTTTGATTTACAATTTTCACATATTCCATAAATTGTAATACTATTTATATCCATATTGTTTCCTATTTGTTTTAATAATTGATTTGATAATTCATCCTTATTAAAATCATCGTAGAAATCAAATATGCTTCCACATTTTTCGCAAATTGCATGAGAATGTTCTTGATATAAATAGTCATACCTATCTGGTCCTATGGTCATATTCAATTTTTTGATTACACCTAGCTCTACTAAAATATTAATATTTCTGTATACTGTACTTTTACTAATCTGTGGTTCTTTCTCTAATACTAAATGATAAATCTCTTCTGCTGTCGGATGTACTCTACTTTGTTTCATAATATCTAGTATTGCCTCTCTTTGCTTGGAATAGTTATTCATAAATCTCTCCTTTAAATTAAGAATAATTCCTAATTTCAGTCTTATCATATATCTTTTTTTTGTATTTGTCAAGAAAATTTCATGAATATTTTATATATTATGAAAGCATTTCGACATTTTTCTAGAAATCTTGCTATTTTTCTTCTTTCTATGATATAATACGTTTCATAATATATATTTAGGAGTTGTTTTTATATGGATTTATTGAAAGAAAAAATTAAAAATGATGGAATTGTCATTAATGAACATGTTTTAAAAGTGGATAGTTTTTTAAATCACCAAGTAGATACAAAATTAATGGATTCTATTGGAAAAGAATTTGCCAATTATTTTAGAGATAAACAAATTACAAAAGTTATTACAATTGAATCTTCTGGAATCGCACCTGCCTATGCGACTGCATTTGCTTTAAATGTTCCTTTTGTTATTTTTAAGAAACAATCTTCTGCCATTTTAGACACTGAAACTACTATTCAAACACCTGTCCATTCTTTTACCAAAAATACAGATTATATTTTAACAGCTTCAAAAAAATATTTAACAGAAGCTGATAATGTTCTTATTATCGATGACTTTCTTGCAAATGGACAAGCTGCCATGGGAGCTTATCGCATTTTAAAAGAAGCTGGCTCTTCTGTTGCCGGTATTGGAATTGTCATTGAAAAGTCTTTTCAAGATGGAAGAAAGAAATTAGAAGATTTAGGTTTAGATGTGTATTCTTTGGCAAAAATTTCTAAGATTTCTTCTGATGGTATTGAATTTTTAAATTAAATTCATTATGTGCAATAGCTGATATTTTTAAAAAATTAAGTAGTTACAAATTAAATAATGTAACTACTTTTTGATATGCTAGATATGTTTTGCTGATTTGTATTCGTTTGCAAAAATACAAATGTATATAACATATAATGCGCATTTCCTATTATTTTTTAACCAGTGTTCCTATATAAGCAAATGTGCCAAATGCTATAAATAGTGCTATCACATAAAATAAGACTAGTAATACTATACCCACTTTAATTGAAACATTTAAGAGATAACATATCCATTTTGTTAGGAACATATTAACAGAGCCTAAACCTTTTATATAACTATTATTTTTAGCTTGCACAAATTGCTCACTTGGTATTTGATAAATTGCTGATAATTCATAAATCATGTCTAAATCTGGATATTCTAATCCATATTCCCATTTTTTAATGTCTTTTTCTGCTATTGTTTTATTGGACAAATGTGACATAAGTTCTATTCGTGACCAGCCTTTTTCATTCCTTAGTCTTATTAATAGCTCTTCTATTCCTTCTCCTACCTCTTTTTTTTCTTTCTTTTTTTCTTTTATTGTTTCCATATTGTTTTCCCCACTTTTATTTTCTATTATTATTTATGAAAATTTTTTAGGTCAAACTTATATTATATCTTTTTTCTATTTTTGTCAAAATTTTACTTAACATTTTAAATTTTATACTAAATATTCTATTGAAAATTCATCTGTTGTATTCATAATATTGGCAATGTGTAAATTTCAAATTTGAATATCTATAGTCTGTCCCTTTTGGACAAAAAATGTCCATTTTGGCATGTCCCTATTGTTCTACTTTTTTCAATTCTTCATTTCTTTTAGTTTTATGTGTCGTGGTTTTTATTAATGGTTCATCTGTCAATATCATATGCATAATATACTTGTATCTTGGCAATGTTTTATTGACTTCTTTTATTTTATTCCAAATAATTGGGAATAAATCCTCTTTTGAAATATCTCCATATTTCTCTTTTACCACTTCTTTATTATATACTACCTTAACAGCAACTTTTACCTTACTTTGATTTTGCTTATCTAACATACCATATACAAATGATTCCTCTATTTCTTCATTTCGATTGATTAACGTTTCTAATTCTTCTGGAAATACTTTTTTTCCGTTTTTTAAAACTATCATGTCTTTTTTTCTTCCAGTAATAAATAAGAAACCATCTTTATCTAGATACCCTAAATCTCCTGTATGAAACCAACCATCTTGCAAAACTTCTTTTGTTGCTTCTTCATTTTCATAATATCCTAGCATTACGTTTGGACCTTTTACCGTAATTTCTCCGATTCCTTTTTCATCTTTATCCACAATTCTTACTTCTGTATGCTTCATAGGAATTCCTACTGAGCCATATTTTGTGTATTTATCATTTTCTGCTGCAATAACAGGTGATGTTTCTGTTAATCCATATCCTTGCACCATATGAATACCAAATTCATTAAACTTTCTTTCTATTTTACTGTCAAATGGCGCACCTCCTGCAATAACAAATCGCATTTTGCCACCTAATCCATCTATAATTTGTTTAAATAGTTTTCTTCGTATATCTATATGAAATTTTAATAGAAAATTACTGATTTTTGTTGCTATTTTAATTAGTTTTGTTTTTCCCTGTTTTTCAATTTCTTTTTCAATATTGGCATACATTTTATCTACTAATAAAGGTACACCAACAAAAACAGATACTTGATATTCTTGTAAGTTTTGTTTAATATATCGTAAACCATCTGGAAATACTGTTTTTACACCATATGCTAACATGACCACCATAGCAGTTGAACCAAATATATGGTGATATGGTAAAAATGCAATGTTTACATCTGTATCATAAAATGTTTCTACAATCTGCATATCATATACATTTGTTGCAATTCCATATTGGGATAACATTACCGCTTTTGATTTCGAAGTAGTTCCTGATGTGAATAACAATATACTCATTCCTTTTGCATCGACCTCATAATGAATAAAGTCTTCTTTTCCATTTTGTAAACATTCTTTTCCTGTCTCAAGTAATTGTTTAACATTTTCAAAACCATCTATATCACTCATACAAATATATTCGTGGATATTCGTTTTTTGGTTTTCTTTAACTTGTTGTATTTTATCTGTTAATTTTTCATCAAAAATAATGGCATCTACTTTACTTCGAATTAATGATTCTTCTAATTCATTCATTTGTAAGTCTTTATCTAATGGTACAGAAATCATGCCACCTAACAAACAAGCCAAATGTGAAATTGCCCAGTGATATTGATTTTTTCCAATGATTGCAACTCGCTTTCCTTTTAAGCCTTTTTCATATAACGCTGTTCCTAGTGCATTTATATCTTTTAATAATTGTGTATATGTAATATTGGTATATTCTATTTTATCTCCTTGCATTTTCTTTTTAATTGTAAATGCTATATTTTTTGGATATAACTTTACAGAGTTATAAATAATTTCTTTGATATTCTCAAATTTTGGAACTTCTCTTAATTGATTTTTCATATTCAAAATTCTCCTATCTAGTTTTCTAAACCAGATTAACACATCGATATGACTTTGTCAATATTGACTATCTGTTTCAACCATGATAATATATATGTATATATATTGACTTGGGGATTTTTTCGAGATTATGAAAATTTTATGAAATATTGTAAATGTTTTAGAACAATAGCGGGATTTTTTTAACATTTTCTCTGTCTATAACATTTTAAAGCCCGCGTCATTGTTCGTGTGCCAATTTTACGTAAGTAAAATTGTGTACAATGTGTTTTATATATTAGAAAGTCAGCATGACTTTCCTAATATATAAAATAGAAATTAAAATAAAGGACTGAAAATTATGAGTAATGAAATAATAAAATTGCATATTCCTAGATGGAAAGAGCTTCCTAATGTTGATTTATATTTAGATCAAGTTGTTACCTTAGTAAATGAAACACTATCTTCTTTTTTATCTAATACAAGTTCTGAAGAGGGTACACAAATCTTAACTAAAAATATGATTAATAATTATGTAAAAAATAAAATTATAGAAGCACCTATAAAGAAGAAATATAACAAAAATCACTTAGCTAAATTTTTTGTCATTTGTGTTTTAAAAGAAGTTTATAAAATAAATGATATAAAATTGTTGATTGGATTGGCTTTAGAAAGCGCTCCTATTGAAATAGCCTATGATAATTTTTGCAAATTATTTGAAAAGGCTTTAGATTGTGTTTTTGAAAAAACTGATTTTATTGATAATTATTCAACAAATGACCGCAAGTATTTGCTAAAATCTGTTTTACTTTCTTGTGCTTATGCCATTTATACAAAAAAAGAAATAAGTGAAAATTAATTCATTTATTTCTTTTTTATTTTATCCACTTCATTACATATTCTTTTTCATTTGTTGTTTTGTCCATTTCTTCTTGTATGATATTGAATTGTTGTTTTTTATAAAATGTAATTGCTTTTTCATTTTTTACATACACATGTAGCATTAACTCTACATGTTTTGACTTACAAAATTGTATTAATTTTTTACCTATTCCCATAGTTTGTTTTTCTTTTTTCACAAATATTCCTGCAATATATGTACCAGATAATCCTATAAATCCATATATCTCTTCTTTTTCTCTATAAACATACACTTCTGATTTTAAAATTTCCTGTTTTACTTCTTCAAAATGCTTATCCCAATATTGTTCTGGAATATAGGAATGTGTGTTTTTATTTTCTTTTAACCAGATATCCATAACTTGATTGATATCTTTTTTATTTAATTCCTCAATCATTTATATCTCCTATATTATCCCAATTTGTCACCATTAATTGCTTTTTTGTCTGGTGTAATTAATATAACGCCTTCTTTACTATATGTTCCTAGTACCAATACTTCTGATAGAAAATCCGCAATTTGTTTTTTAGGAAAATTTACCACACCTAGTATTTGCTTTCCTTTTAACTCTTCTGGATTATAGATATTGGTAACTTGGGCTGATGATTTTTTTATTCCAATTTCTTCGCCAAAATCAATTTCTAATTTGTAGGCTGGCTTTTTTGCTTTCTTAAATTCTTCTACTTTTATAATCGTACCTACTCGAATATCTAGTTTCATAAAATCTTCAAACGTTGCCATTTATTTATTCTCCTATATCTTTAAATAATTCTTTCTTTCAAAAGTATAAGTTGGAACTAATTCTCTTTTATGTTTTGATGCCTCGTATCTTTTTAAAATTTCTTTCTTTACATTTTCTTCTGTATTTCCTGTTTCTATCATTTCTGCAATTTGACTATATTTAATTCCCATTTTTTCTTCATCCGTTTTTCCACCTAATCCATCATTTGGTGCCTTTTGTAATATTTTTTCTGGAACGCCTACATATTTTCCGATAGCTAATACTTCCTCAACTGTAAAGTTTCCAATCGGATTAAAGTCTGAAGCATTATCTCCCCATTTGGTTGTATATCCTACCATTGCTTCACAAAGATTTCCTGTTCCAATTACTAAATATCCTAAACTTTGTGCCATTCCATATAAGGTAATCATTCTTAATCTCGGTTTCATATTAATGGTTGCTTCTTTTGATAGTTTTTCTCCTATAGCAACTTGTATTTCGTTTTCCATTTCATTATATGTTTTGGTCAAATCTACTTTTAAAAATTTCACACCGAAAGTATCTGCCACTAATTTGGCATCATCAAAATCATGAGATATAGAATGACAAGGCATAGATACAGCAAATACGTTTTCTTTTCCTAAAGCCTTAACTGCCATACCAAGAACTGTTGCCGAATCTTTACCTCCACTATTACCAACAACAACACCTTTTGCTCCACTTTGTTTTACATATTCTTTAATCCAATCAATTGCCCCTTCTGTTTGTTTTATTAATTCTTCTCTTTCTAACATGTTTTTACTCCTCCCTTTAAAAATCTATTTGCTTGATACACAGTTATGAAATTGACACATGACAATAATTGTGGCATGAAAATTCATCTAAACGATTAGAATATTTTAATTTTCTAACAGTTCAACTACATTCACATAGGAAACACCTATAGTTAGTATTAAAATGTCCTAGAAAAAAACATTCCTAATATACTGCATTTAAAAATCAGACGCCACATCAGTTAACATAAAAATGTCTCAAGTAGAAACGTCCCCAATTGGACACCCAATTGGACATTTGGACATTTCTATCGATATAACTGATGTTGTTTTATATATGTGATAACTTCATCTGGTGTCAAATATCGGATACTTTTTCCTGCCTTAATTTTTTCTCTGACAAATGTAGAACTTAAATTACTTTTTATCGTGTCTTTTGCTTTTATAAAAGATTCTCTATGATTTCTTAACAATTTATTGTTTTCAATAATTTTCTCCATGCAGTCATTATCTCTTTCTAAAATATACAACTTGAATTTAGTGATAAGTTCTTCTACTTTTTTCCATGTGTCTAATGTTTTTAAATTGTCACTTCCTGTTAAAAAAGCAACTTCATAATTTGTATACACTTCTTGTAATTTGTGTAATGTTTCGACTGTATACAATTGTCTTTCACTATCTATTTCAATTCTTGATACTTCAAATTTTTCATTTTTATCACAAACTGCTTTTAACATTTGATAACGATGTTCATTTTCAATTAAATCTATTTTTTCATATTGACTGTTTACTGGAACAAATATAACTTTCTCTATTTCTGGATATTCTACTATCATTTGCTCTGCTAGTGAAAAGTGTGAATTTAGTGGTGGATTAAAACATCCACCAAATACTACTATTTGTTTTTTTATTGCCATCTTTTTCATAATATTACGCTCCATATACATTATTGTTCCTACTATATCATAGATTCATATATAAATCTATGAATATTTTCTAATTCTTTAAATTTCTCTTTTAAATTACTTTTTAATTTTATAATTTTATATGTGTCTTTGGTTTTTTAAGGAAACGTCCCCATATAAAAGCATTTGCTTTTATATGGGGATATAGTTAGTCACCTAATTATTCCATATTGTATGTCGTCTAACTCTGCCTTTAGGCGTTTATTTTCGTTTTTTATCTGCTCCTTTTCCTCTTCTAATTCTTTGTAACTCCATGCATCACTCACAGAATGATCATTCAACCATTTTATTGTTGCTGCTTGCTCTTTAATTTTTTTCTCTTTACTTTCTAGTTCCTTTTCTAAAGAATAGGTCTTCTTAACAACAGCAGCTATTATAAGTATTATAGCTATTATACTTGCAGACATTACTAAATAAAACATAATTTCTTCCTGTTCTAACATTTCCTTTTCCTCCAATTTTTAACTTGTTGTCAGCGAGTTACATATCTAAATTGGATTCATCTCCTTTCAATATGAATCCGAGATTTCTAGCATACATTTATGCTGCATTTTATTATATTATAATTTCTTTGCTTTTGCAATCTTATGTTATGCGATAAAAATAATCATTTACTCCAATAAATCAAAATATTTATTCATCTTCTATGGTTAAGTTCATATTTTGAATGACATTTTTATGTTTCTGTATGCTTTACTAAGTTTTTTTATTCTATCATGACTGCTTTCCTTTCAAAACAAATTTTTTTAACTATATCATAAAGAAAAAAATATTCTATATTTCTTAATATAAAATATAGAATATTTGTGGTATTGTGCATTTAACATTTATTGCATTATATCTAAATTATTGGATTTAATTTAGCAACAACAACTGCAACAGCCATCAAAAAATTTTCTAACTTTCACTTTTGAGACAGCTACATTATTACATTCATTTGGGTCTGGTGTTGTAGAAACGACCAAAGCTTTATTCACAATTTTGCAAATAGTAAATAACTTTACTCTTCCTCTTATTAAAATAATTCTCGTTTCTCCATTTTCTACTGTTCCAAGGCAATAACTTCCTTCCCAAGGTAACCAAGTTGTTCCTCCATCTGCTGAAAATTCTGGTTCAGTTATTTTATTTGAAATATCATCTAATAAAGTAACATTTTCCGCATTTGCTGGACCATTATTTGTTATTTTTATAACATACGTTAATAGTCTACATTTTTTTACACATTTAGGAAATGCCCTCTTTTTGATACATAAATCTGCATCTCTATTATTATTTTCTATTGTTACAACTTCTGTATCAGAATTATTTGATGGATTAGGATCAGGCGTTGTTGAACTTACTGTGGCTGTGTTGGTAATATTTCCACTAGCATTCATACTAACGGTACCTCTAATTAATATAGTTACATTTTCTCCATTTACAAGTGTTCCTACTACATATTCCCCATTCCATGGATTCCAAGTAATTCCACCATTTATTGAGAATTCTGGATTTAAAATAACATTTGGAATATTATCTCTGATAACTACATTTTCTGCTGACATTGGTCCATTGTTTGTTACAGTAATTCTATATATAATAGTTTCTCCTACTTGAATTGGATTTGTATTGGCATTTTTCGTAATAGATACATCTGCTTCATTTATTGGAATAACAATTCCTACTTCTACTTCATTTGTTTGAACCATATACACATTTTCTATTCCACCTTCTACTGGTGTATAAGAATACATGATACTTGCCGTATTCACTGTTGGATTCTCTTCTGGCACAAATTCTGCAATCGCACTAAAAATAATGACAGATATTTCTCCTCCTGGTATATCTGGTATTTCAAATCCAACGTTAGGATTTGCTCCTAAAATTTGCGTTCCATTGACAATCACACTATTAGGAACAAATACAAGTCCCTCTGGTATTATATCTCTAAAAAATACATTGGTTAATGGACTTGTGCACGTATTTTCCAAAGTAATTGTATACGTTACCATTTCTCCGACTTCTATGAGATTTGTACTTGCTGTTTTTACAGGTGTAAACGTAGGAATTTCAATTTCTCGTAAGGTAATGTCATCAATTACATAGTCATTTCCTATTTCTTCTGGTCCTTCACTCAAGAATTGAACTGTTAAAAAATGATTGTTTTGAGAATTAATGACTGTACCAATTTCTCTCCACTCGGGAAGCTCTGTATTAACTGGTATGGTCTCTCCTAAACTAGCACTATATAATCTTTCTCCTTCTTCGTCTAAAATAACCACACCTAATCGTGGTTCTGCATAACCTACTGCTCTAAACAAATTTAATATCCATGAACTAAATAAATAATTTGTATTTGGCGTTACAGCTACTGTACTAGTAAAAAATATTGACCCCGGGTCAAATCCATTTACTACCATCATTCTTCCTGTCTCATCACCAGTTGTATGGTCAGCTATACGCCACCAAGCACCAATTTGTTGACTAAGTGCATCTGACATAATATTTTGTACCGTATATTCCCCTCCTGTTGGTGTATATTCTTCTGGATTTGGTAATACATACGTGTAATCTGGTGTTACATCTGGATATGGTTCTATAGGAACTCCTGTATTGGCTGGTGTACCTGCTGGAAAAAATCCAAATGTCCCATTATCAGCTGCTGTAATCAAATTTTCATTTGATACAAAAACACATTCATCTAGTATGGTTTCGATTGGAATGTTTCTAATTGGTCCATCTAGAAAATTCTGGTTAGAAATATTTTCGCTTGAAACAGTAACAAAAATTGTATTTGGTGTTAATGAGTCTAAATCTGTGGCTCCCGGCTGTGGATTCGTTGCTGCATCAATTGGTGGATCTTCTCCAACTGGAATTGCGCCTACTGTTGCAAAATTAAAATTTGCCGGTGATGGCACAGCCCCTGTCGTACCATAAGATTCTACAATTCTATATTGTCCATTTGGAACATTCTCGAAAACATAATTTCCATTTTCATCTGTTAATACGGCTAATCTTTCATTTGTTTCTATATTTTGTAGAACAACCGGAATATCTAATAATCCTGTATCTCCTGCATTAATTGTTGCACTTCTATCTCTGTCAAACACTACTCTACCTGTTATTATAGGCATATCTATCTCCTTCTTCATAAAAATATTAGTAACGAAATCAATCGCTACTAATATATTATATTCTGCTATTAATTTTATGTATACTATTCGGATTTTTAAATAAATCGTATTATTCTTCTTTATTTTTATATATTTTGCATGATATTTTATATGATACAAAATACATAATTACCATCAATAGACCAAGCTATTGATTTTATTGTAGTTTTGTTTATCCATGATTTCCTACTTCATCTTATACTCTTAATTTAAACGTTTTTGGTGCATACTTATATGCTAAAAATAGTGAAATCAATGAATATGCCACACAAAAGATGATAGTTGCTATTCCAAAAGATAAGGTTGGCAATTGTATTTGTATCATATACCAACATACAAAATATGTAATTGCTTGTACCACTGTGTAAGTACTACTTTTCATTTCTGTACTAACATTATATGGCTGTAATAAATAATACATTACTAGATAATGGACTGAAAAGAAGACACTCATAGCTATGATTGATACAAATAAAATCCCATAATTTAATGCATTATCTGTCCCACCAGATAAGTATAATAATAATGTTAGTCCTCCACCTATAAGAATTGCTGGTAATGAATTAATAACAATTAGCGTTTTTAATCTTTCTTTAAATATTCCAAGGATGACTTTCGGTGTTCTATATATTCTATATGTCAGCATACTATGATCACAATTCATAAACATAGCTTGTGTAACAGATGAACTTCTATTGATACAATACATGATAAAAACAAAATATGGTAAATACGCCATTAGTATTTCATTTATTTTAGTTTTA
This sequence comes from uncultured Clostridium sp., assembly GCA_946500615.1. Taxonomy (GTDB): domain Bacteria; phylum Bacillota; class Clostridia; order TANB77; family CAG-508; genus CAG-269. The sequence continues at coordinate 11,771 of CAMMWP010000028.1, forward strand.
AATCCTTCATTTATTTCAATGCCAATCATGATTCCAATAAGAATGACTAATATGATAACTGCCTGTTTCTTTACTGCTTGTGTTAAAATTTTTCTATGTCTTTTTACAAATAAATCATGAAAATATGCAAATCCAGATTGATTACTTGTATAGTTTTTATCTAGTTCTATTTGTTTTAGGTTCATGTCTTTTATTGCTTGTGTTCCCGTATTTCTTTCTTGCATATATACATTTGTCTCTGTTAATACTTGTTTATACATTTTTGCATAATTTTTAAAATTATGTATTTTTATAAAACTATACATTCCAAGTATCATTGAAATAACAAATATGAATAAGAAAATCGTTTGGTTTACTACCATATTTACTGCTGGTAATCCATAAGCAAGTATCAGACATATTCCTACAAATCCCCAAACAAATTTTGTTGGTAGATTTTCATTCATTGCCTTATTTATTTTCTTAAATTTATATATGGTATAATTCATCACAATTAATTTTACACTTGCTACAAAAAAAGGTATTGCAAGTTGAACCCATAATGAAACGCCTATTATCATTCCAAATAAAATGGTAAATGGTAAAAATCCAATCACTAATTTTAACAATTGATAATAATAATTTGATAATCCATATTCCCTCGCATTTATGTTCATTATGATAATTGCGTAATATTTATCTTTTGTTGGATTAAGCATATAGGTGTTTAACATTCCCCCACACAGTGTTAAAAAAGTAAATAAATGTATAAAAGTATCTGCTTGATTTGTCTTATACCAAGATAATGCCATAAATATCATAGCCACAATATATATAATTTTACCGATGAAAATACTGATTATTTCATATAATATGCTAATGATATTCGCAAATATTTTTAGCCCTCTATTTTTATATAAACTATTTGGTAATATTCTTTTGATAATTGGTAATTGTTTAATAGAATATATAATACTATTTGTTCTATATGTATTTTTCAATTTAAAGGAAGTTATAAATGTCTTTATCATTGTTTTATTCCTCCTTTAAAGCTTCTATAATTTTATTTTTTAACTGCTCATTATTTATGTCATTTTTATTAATTTCTTCTAATATACCTTTATTTAGGATAACAATTTCATCACATAAATCTAAGGCTAATTCCATAATATGTGTAGAGAAAATAATAATATGATCTTTCTTTATTTCTCTTAACATTTGTTTCATTTCTTCAGCAACTACTACATCAAATGAAGTTAAAGGTTCATCTAATAACAATACATTTGGATTAGCAATTATATTAACAAGCATTTGCATTTTGTTTTTCATACCATGTGAATAATCTTTTAATAGTCTATCTCTGTCTTCTTCTTGTATTTTCATAAAATTAAAATATTCATCAATTGTTTTTTCATTCTTTATTTTCTTCTTGTTAATATCTATGAAAAATTTTAAAAATTCTCTTGCAGTTAAAAATTCTGGAACATTTGGAGTAGATAATACATATCCCACATCTTCTGCTTCCATTTTTCTTTTATCATTATCATCTTCTATATAGAATTCTCCTGCATCTATTTCTATATCTTCATTCAGGCAATTAAAAAATGTGGTTTTTCCTGCTCCATTTCTACCAAGCAGACCATAAATTTTACCTTTTTCAAATTCAAAATTTATGTCTTTTAAGACTTCTTTTTTCTCAAAACTTTTTCTTAGATTTTTAACGACTAATTTCATATACTTCTCCTTTTCTTAGTTCTATTTGTTATTACTTTGTCAATAGAATAGCATATAATTTAAAATTATTCTACTGTTTAGCTATATATTATAAAATTTTTTTAAAGTTAAAAAGAGAACTGACATTTTTGTATTTTATATAAAACCTATCTAATCAAAGCGGTCTGGTCAACCGCTTCATTTTTATGTTATAGGAAAAATCAAAGATTTTCCTATAATATCAATCATTGCACACAAATTTTGACTTACGTAAAATTTGGCGCCGAACAATAACGCGGGCTTTAAAAATGTTATAGATAGAGAAAATGTTTAAAAAAGCCCGCTATTGTTCCGAAAAAAATGAGATATGTGGTCAACATATCTCGAGCAATTATCATCTTACAAACAACTCTCTTGCTTAAGCTAAATATAGTATACTATATTTTTTATTCATGTCAAATCATTTTCAAAAATTCGTATTTCCCAAAATATTTTTAAAAATCAATTGTAAAATCCTATAAATGTTTAATATTAATGAAAATAAAGTTATATTCCGTTTTACTCCTCTTGTTCTAGTATTTCACTTGCCTCTTTTTGTGTTAAATACTTGTTTTCAATCATTTTTTCCATAACTTGTCTTTGCCTTTGTTTAGCTAAATCTGGATTTTTGGTTGGTGCATATACAGAAGGTGCATTTGGAATACCTGCTAACAATATGCATTCATAGTCTGTCATTTCATCCAGGTCTTTATTAAAATATCCGTTACAAGCCTCTTTTACTGTATAATATCCATCTCCAAAGAAAATGCTATTGACATATAATTCAAATATATCTTCTTTTGAATAATTATTTTCTATTTTCCAAGCCATAAATACTTCGGCAATTTTTCTCTCCAGCTTCTTTTCTTGGGTAAAATACATATTTTTGGCTAACTGTTGGGTTATTGTGCTTCCACCTTCTACATATTTCATTGCTTTAACATCATTTATGGCTGCTCTACCTATTGCAATGATATCCATTCCATTATGTTTATAAAATCTTTTATCTTCCACACTTATAACAGCATTTACATACATTTGTGGTAATTCTGAAAATTCTGTATAATTTTCTTTTGCTCTTATTTCTTCAACTTTTTCTTCAAGTGGATTTGCATTGATTGCTTCTTTATATATATTGTAACCATTTCCAATAAATAGCAAAGCTATACTCATTCCAATTAATACTAGGAAAATTAATACTTTAAACAATTTTTTCATCTTTTACCACCTCATTTCATTTTTCATTTTCTCATACATTTATTTTTATATCTATTACAATTCTCATATATCGTCTATTCAATATGCATTGCTGCTTTTACATCATCTGGCAAGTCATTTTCTTGTACTTCTCTCCAGTTCACTACTCCTCTCATTTGCATGACATCTAACTCCAAGAAAGCACCTTCTCTTAATTCTCTACTTGTTTTAAATTGAACCTCTTTTTCTTTTCCATTTTTGTTATATGCTTCTAGTGTATATTGATAATTCATATCTCCAGAACCAGAAACTTCTTCTATTTTTGTATTATCTATTTTTGTATAATAAAGGTCTTTATGTACGACTAAGAAGTAATATGCTCCAATCATTAAAGCAATTACCAGAATAATAGCAATTATCATTGGTATTTTTTCTTTGAACTCTTCCATCTCTATTCCTCCTCTTTAATAATGTTTTTACTTCCAAAATATGTTGCTAAGAAGTATAATCCATAGATCGCTCCTATAATAATGGCTGTTGCTATGACAGAAGGCAATAATTCTTCTGGTGATGCAAGTACTGCAAGCATTGCTAATATAAATTTAATTCCAAAAATAGAATGTATAATTGCTAAAGCAAGTGGCATCATAAAGAAAATACAAATTTGTCTAAATAATGCTTTATTAATCATTTTTTCATCACAACCAATTTTTCTTAAAATGGTATATCTTTGTTTGTTATCAGAACTTTCTGTTAGTTGTTTTAAAGCTAAAATTGCTGAACTTGCAATTAAGAATACAATTCCTAAATAAATTGCTATAAATATAATGATTGTAGCTAATCCTTTACTGGCTTCTGTTAGGGTAATTTTAGATGTTCCATCTAGTAAATATCCTTTTTGTTTTATTGTATCAACAAATTCTGAATTACTATCTCCAATTAATATACTTTCTATTTCCATTTTTTCTTCATCTGTTTTTGCATTATAATTTGCTGCTAAAAAATATTGTTCTGTATATTCTTCTTCTACTTCAAAATTATCTGGTACTAATATAATTCCTCCATTGATATTACTTGATGACATAAATACATAACCTTTTTGGCATTCACTATATTTTGCATGATATATTTTTCCATTAATTTCTCTATTAGGATTTCTTTTTAATGCTTCATTTCTTAGAGCTGTCATTTGGTCAAAATCACAAAGTACTATATATTCATCATCATTTAAATGATATTGCTCCTCACCATAAAGTTCTGCTAATCTGTTGTAATCTGAAATTTTAACAATTTCTTCTGGTGTGTCATAACTTAACATGGTAAATTGATTTTTTATTGCTTCATAATACTCTCCTAAACTATCTTCTAGTGTCCAATCTGGTGTTGCATAAATTGGAAATTCTACAATGTCTTTTAATTGATTCATGTCATATCCATTGGTTTCTAATGTATAACGAATTGGTTTTCTGGAATCTTCTCGTTGATCATTTGTATAATATTGTGGTGCATTGGTATATGAATTTATTGAACTTTCTGGCAAATATGCTGTTTTATATAAATTGATATCAACTGGTGTTAATTCTTCTAATTGTGAGTCTAATGCAGATTGTACGGATAAACTTCCTGATAATACACTGATTGTCATAAATAGCATTAGACAAATGATACTCATACTAATGATGTTTGTATTAATTTTGTTATTTAATTGTCTTAATACAAACATGTTTGTTCCTTTTAAATAGACTTTTTTATTTGCTTGTATAATTCGTAATATAAAACCTGATAAAGACCAAAATACACCTATTGTTCCTGCGATTCCCATTAAGATTGGAGGTAATAGTTCATTTGCAGTTCGTAACTCATAAACTCCTGCTGTTACTCTCCAATAAGCATATGCCAATATCCCCGCTGAAAACAAAAACACAAATATAGAAAGGATTGGATTTTTCATTTTTATTTTTTGGTTTTTTCTGACAGCAGTCATTAGGTTAATTAATTTATATCTTGAAATAGTTAGTGTATTAAATACAATCACTGCTAAAAACATAACTGTAAAATAGATACAAGTTTTTATACACGCATCTTTTGAAAATACAAATGTAAATTCACTCATATCTGCTTCAAATAATTTTGCTACTAAAACAGACATAAATTGTGAAGCAAATATCCCTATAAATATTCCAACTGCAAGTGATAAGATTCCTATCAATATTGTTTCCAAAAGAATAATTCCAGATATTTGTCTTCTTCCCATTCCAAGTGTCATATAAATCCCAAATTCTTTTTTCCTTCTATTGACTAGGAAGTTATTGGCATATACAATTAAAAATCCTAATACAATTGCTATAAATACAGAAATCATTCCAAGCATTTCAATCATTAATCTAATGATATCTCTTGTAGATTCTGATACTTGTAACATTGCTTGTTGACTGTCTAAAGAGTTAAACATATAAAAGATAGCTACGCCTAGTACTAAGGTTAAAAAATAGATTGCATAATCTTTAAAACTTTTTTTCATGTTTCTTATAGATAATTTAAATAACATCGTTCAAATCACCTCCAAGAAGTGTTTGCACCTCGATTATTTTCTCAAAGAATTGTTTTCTAGTATCTTCTCCTTTGATTAATTCATTAAATATTTTACCATCTTTTATAAAGATGATTCTTTCTGCATAACTTGCTGTAAATGCATCATGGGTAACCATTAAGATGGTTGCTCCTAAGTTTTGATTTAGGTGTTCAAATGTTTCTAATAATTGTCTTGCAGATTTTGAGTCTAATGCTCCTGTTGGTTCATCTGCAAGTACCATTTTAGGGTTTGTAACAATGGCTCTTGCTGATGCTACTCTTTGTTTTTGTCCTCCTGATATTTGATAAGGATATTTATTTAAAATCTCTGAAATCTCTAATTTTTCTGCTACCTCTTTTACTTTTTTGTCTATTTCACGAGGTTTTACTTTTTGAATGGTTAATGCAAGTGCTATATTTTCATAAGCTGTTAAGGTATCTAATAGGTTAAAGTCTTGGAATATAAACCCTAATTCTTCTCTTCTAAACTTATTTAGTTTATTACCTTTTAGCTTTGTGATATCTTGGTTATTAATGATAATTTTTCCAGCGGTTACTCTATCTATTGTCGATATACAATTTAAAAGTGTTGTTTTTCCAGAACCAGAGGCTCCCATGATTCCAACAAATTCCCCATCTTCTACATTAAAACTGATTCCATCAATCGCCTTTGTTAAATTTGATTTATTTCCGTAATATTTTTCAATGCTTTTTACTTCTAATACTTTGCTCATGATAAAATTTTCCTCCTTTTTCAACTTTCTAATTATATTATAAGATACTTCTTACTTCTTTACCATTTATTAATCTTACATTTGTCTTACAGTTTTGTAAGGTAACTGTGCGTTTATATTTTTACTGTTTATGACATTTTAAAGCCCGCATTATTGTTCGGCACCAAATTTTACTTTAGTAAAATTTGTGTGCAATCGTTAGAGCAAAGCAATGTTATCGAATAGAAAAAACTCGATTATCCTATTCAATAACAAATGCTAAGAGTTTTTAGGCTCTTAGCATTTGGTCCGAGAATTAATGTTCTCCTGAATCCTCGGACTTCCAAACGAGTTCATGACTCGTCTGGATAAATTTCCCGTTCTCGAAGAAATAATAGCTTATCTCTTCTTCTACGGGATTACTTCTTACTACTTGAAGGACATTTCCTTTAAGTAGCTGGGCTTTAACCCTCCCTAATGGCGTCGCTGCTGTTAGGGTTTGGTCTTCTACCTTGGGATCTTGAAGATCCCCAAGGATTTTCATTAGCTCTTTGGACATCTTCCTATTATACCGATATCCATTCTCTTTGACCCATTTTTTTACTATTATCATTTTTATGCTCCTTTCTCGCAGATATCTCTCTGCGAGGTTGCTACTTTAGTTACTATTTATATAGTACCACATTTCTAGTGAGTAGTCAAATTATGTAAATAGATATACTATTGATTTTTTTGAGTTTCAAGCAATTTTGTCTAAAATGAATTGGAATAATAGCAAAATTTTTAATGTTTCCTATGCAAAAATAACTCTACTAAAAAGCTATTTAAAAATAGTATAACTATTTTTAGGAAAGATAATTCTAACTTCTGTTCCTTCCTCTTTTTCTGAATTCAATTCTATTCCTAAACCTAACTTATCACATAGCTTTTTGCATAAATATAATCCGATTCCTGTTGATTTCTGCCCCATTTTTCTTCCATTTTCCCCTGTAAATCCTCTTTCAAATACTCTTATAATTTCTCCTTTTTTAATTCCTATACCATTATCTTTAATATATAAAATGACTTTATCGTTTTTTTCTTTTGAAGAAATGATAATTTTTTTATCTTCTTTTTTGGAATATTTAATAGCATTTTGTATAATTTGATTAACTATAAATATTCCCCACTTACTATCAGTATATATTTCTTCTGGTTTCAAATCTGTTAATTCTATGGATACTTTTTCATTAAGTAAAGTGGTTTTATTTTTTAAAATGGCTGCATTAACAATTTCTTTTAAGTTGGTTTTGGTTATAATATAATCTTTTTCTACTGCATTACTTCTAGCATAAAATAGGGCTTGTTCTGTATAGTTTTCTACTTTATCTAATTCTTCTTCTATACTTTTTGTAATCTCATTTTTATTATTCTCTATAATTAATTTACTGGCTGCAATAGGTATTTTAACCTCATGAATCCATAATTCGATATATTCTTTATATTCTTCTTGTATCTTTTTATACTTATTCACATTTTCTAACATGGATTTTCCTGTATCTTGCAGAACTTCTTTTAATATTTTTCCTTCGATAAAATTAGGTGTTTTTATGATTTCTGAAATTAAGTATTTTTCTGTTAATTCTCCCATATGATTTATTAATTCATCATAATAGTGTTTTTTTCTTTTATATTCTATAAACATGGCAAGTGCTACAACCAGTATGACAATACATGCACAATATACTCTCACCAATATTCCAATATGATAGGCAAGTAATAATATCTCTACACTAGCTAAAGCTAAGAATATACCTACTATTAACGTCATTTTTTCTTTTATAAAATCTTTAAATTTCATTTTAATAAATACCCTTGTCCTCTCCTAGTTTCAATTCTATTTACTAGTCCTAGCGCATCTAGCTTATCTCTTAATCTTTTGATATTAACACTTAATGTGTTGTCATCTATAAATTCTTGACTTTCCCATAAATAGTCCATGATTTCATCTCTGGATACCACTTTCCCTTTATTGATGCTTAAATAGTATAAAATACTATATTCATTTTTTGTTAATTCTATCTTTTGCTCTTCTTTTTCGATGACTCTTTCTGCTATATTTAAGTAAAAATCATTACAATCTATTTTTTGTATATCTTTTTCTGACTTTTGATTTCTTTTTAATAAGCCATTTATTTTCGCAAGTAATATCTGGATATTATATGGTTTTGTTACATATTGGTCTGCCCCATAATTTAAACTCATTAATTCATCAATTTCATTATCTCTACTCGTTACCATAATAATTGGTACATCTGATGTTTTCCTTATTTCTTTACATACAAATTCTCCATCTGTATATGGCAAATTGATGTCTAGCAATACCAAATCTGCATTTTCTTCTAATATGTCTTGAATGGTATTTTCAAAGTTTTCTAGGCTTTTTGCTTCAAATCCATTTTTGTTTAAAAATGTTTCTAGTTCACTTCGTATTTTTTTATCATCTTCTACGATTAATATTTTTTGCATGTTTTTCCCTCCAATATGATTATATCATATTTTTTTGGTTTTTAAATGACATTTTTGTAAGATACATGAAAATTGTAACTTGTATAATAATAAAACTAGTCAAATTTTGCTCAATTTTACTTGAGAACTTTTGACTAGTTTATTATACAAGTTTCAATATATCCGTATTTACACAGTTATCTTGACAAGCCCTATTTTAAGTTTTGTATTACTATCTGATTTAGTCTTAGCAGGTCTCAGTGCTACTAATAAAGTGTGGCACGAACTTGCGTATGGAGAAGTAATAGTAAAACACAAGTCTCTATTTTATTTTCCAACTATTTTCTGAAAATTTTTCCAATTTAATATTAGGATTTAAAGATATTACTGGTCGAATAACTTTACTATAACTACGTGATATGCCAGAAGAATTGTAGACATGTTGACTATAAACGTCCCCACTACTTATACTTTGCACATAGAAGTTAGCACAATGGACGTTACATAAAATTGGGCAAGAAGCTAGCCATTGTGTTATGTTACTATCTCCTGTTCCATTGGTTATCATATTGACTATATCATTATCTGATATTTGAGATGGAATTGAATAAAAGTAATATGTGTTTTCTATTTCTTCACTTTCTATTGGATTTTCTGCACTTATCATGTTTGTTGAACCTGGTACTTTAAATGTCTGATAATTTGTATTTGATATATTCCTCCAATCACTCCATATTTGTCCTTTATCTGTTGATTTGCTATATTGCATATATCCTGTTTCTGTTGAAAATCTATATTTCCATAAATCTCCATATCCACTATATGTCTTTGGAGCATAATTTGCTAATTTATTTATATCTTGTGCATTCAAACTTCTTGCACTTTCTGCATATTCTCCTTTTCCATACAATTTATTGCATACAGTGTTTAATACTTCTTCTCCATTTAAAAATCCTGTTTCTCCTGATAGTGTCACTGGTGTTGTTGTTGGGTTATCACTGATCAATTCTAGTCCTCCATTTTCTCCTATTCCTAATATTCTCCATCCTAAATTTTCTGTTATTAACGCTTGTTGTTCTGTGTGTCCACTTTCTGCTGTTTCTATTTGTGTACTTTCTGTTCCTTCATCATAGTTTAATACATAATCTCCTATTTTTACTGTTATTTCTTCATTTGTAATTTTATATCCTGTTTGTATCCATTCTGATACAACTACAGTTCCATTTTCTCTTATGATGACATTATTTCCATCCACTACTACTGCTGCTGGTAGATTGTCTATTGGAATATTCTCTATTGACTCTCCTTCATGTATTAATCCTTTAATATTTTTTAAATTCTTATTTAAATCAGGTATACTAATTTTTCCATCTGTTCCAATACTAGCTGTTACTTCTAACTGTACTTGTTCTTCTGCACTAGCTTGTCCTGTTTTTTTATTTGCATCATTTGCTTTTGTCAAAACTCCATTTTCTCCTGTTAATGTTGCAATGCTTACACCTGCTAAAATTAATAACACAATGATTGTTATTACCAATGCAATTAAGGTAATACCATTATTCATTCTATTTCCTACATGTTTTAATCTTTTGTTTT
>CAMMWP010000029.1 GCA_946500615.1 uncultured Clostridium sp.
AATCTTGGGATTATAGTAATCCTGAATGGAGCGTTATTGGAACAATATGGCATTCTTTTGAATGGATATTCTTTAAAGTTGCACCAATTATAGTTATAGTTATTACGTTAATTTTAGCAATAATTTTAATAAAAAGAAATAAATAATAAATTACTATTTTTAAAACAAATACTATAAAATATTAAATGTTATGTTTAAGGGACATATTTCCAGTTCTAAATGGTAGATATAAGGGCAATAAAATATTATAATTATATTAGATATTTAAAGAGCTCTTTGTATCAGAAAATGAAAGGAATGATTTGAAGTGAAATTTAATGAAAAATTAATAAAGTTAAGAAAAGCAGCAGGACTTTCACAAGAAGAACTAGGAAATAAATTAAATGTAGCAAGACAAACTGTTAGTAAATGGGAATTAGGTGAAACAACTCCTGAAATGGACAAATTAGAAGAATTATCTGATCTTTTTGAAATTAGTATAGATGAATTAGTAAAAGATAGATCAATTCCTAATGCTATAATTAAAGAAATTAGTAGAAAAAAAGTTGATTCATTGTATCGAGATTCACAAAGTGTAAAAAGTGTAATTAAAATATATTTAGTGATAGGTACAGGAATATTAATGTTTTTTGCATTAATAGTGATTTATGGTATATTTTTTGCTAAATAAAATGATTTAACATTAGTTTATAATTTGGTTCTAATGCCATAATAAGATTATCAGATGAAAATGATAGTCTTTTTCTTTTACTTACAAAACTGTAATTTTATATTTTATTAATATATTTTATAATATTATCAGAGAGGAGAAAATTATATGGAAGTTTTAAAATTAGAAAATGTAAAAAAGTATTATGGCGTGAATACGAATATTACAAAAGCAGTAGATGGAATTTCTTTTGATGTAGATGAAGGTGAATTTGTCGCTATTATGGGAGCAAGTGGCTCTGGTAAAACTACATTGTTAAATTGTATTTCTACTATTGATAATGTTACTGCTGGACATATCTATGTTGGTGGTAAAGACATTACAGAAATCAAAGAAGATGATATGGCAGATTTTAGAAAAGAAAATTTAGGTTTTATTTTTCAAGATTTCAATTTACTAGATACTTTAAGTATCGAAGAAAATATTTCTTTATCTTTAATTATCAATAATGAAGATCCAAACAAAGTTGATAATAAAGTAAAAGATATTGCTACTAAATTAGGAATTGCAGATGTTTTAAAGAAGTTTCCTTACGAAGTATCAGGAGGTCAAAAACAAAGATGTGCTTGTGCAAGAGCTTTAATTAATCATCCAAAATTAATTTTAGCAGATGAACCAACTGGTGCATTAGATTCTAAATCTTCAAGAATGCTTTTGGAAACAATGAATGATATGAATGATAAATTAAAAGCAACTATTCTTATGGTTACACACGATTCGTTTAGTGCTAGTTTCTGTAAAAGAGTATTATTCTTAAAAGATGGTAAAATTTTCAATGAGATAGTTCGTGGTAATAAATCAAGAAAAGATTTCTTTGATGAAATAATTGATGTCTTAACACTCCTTGGAGGAGATGTAGGAAATGTTAAGTAAATTAGCATTTCGTAATGTTAAACGAAGTGCAAAAGATTATGTAATTTATTTAATTACAGTAACTTTAGCTTTTTCTTTTATTTTTGCATTTAACTTAATGGGAAATTCTAAAGAAATATTGAATTTATGTGATGTAATGAATAATTTTGCATTGGTAATGTATTTTGTTAATGCATTTATTATAGTTGTTGTATGCTTTTTAATTAATTATACAGTTAAATTTATGTTTAGCAAAAGAAGTAAAGAATTTGGAACATATATGTTACTTGGAATAAAGAAGAAAAAAATAACAAAGATGTTTACTTTTGAAAATATTATTTTGGGTTTCTTTTCTTTATTAATTTCAATTCCTATCGGTTATATTTTTAGTCTTTTTATGTCATTCATAGTTACAAGAATGTTTGAATTGGATTCTATTGTTAAGATTACTTTTAATTTAAATTCTGTTTTATTACTGTTGCTTTATTTTGCTTTAATATATTTATTTGTTTTATTTTTAGCAAGACACAGAATAAAAAAAGTAAAAATACATGATTTATTATATTTAGAAAAGCAAAATGAAGAGAAAAGATTTAAAAAGAATAAAGTTAGAAATGTAGCATTTATTGTTTCTTTAATTGTTGGTGTTGTTGCAATGTTTCTTTTTGATAAGCAGTTTAAAGGGATGGGGACAGAACCATCTTTCGGAATAATTTTCTTATGTATCATTTTAATTATTATAAGTATTTATGGGGTTGCTATTACATTATCTGATTTTATTTTAAAAATAGTTTTAAAAAATAAAAAAATTAAATATAGTAAAGATAATTTATTTATAGCAAGGACATTTTCCTCTAAAGTAAAAACAATGAGTTTTACTTTAGGAACGTTGACAGTATTAATTACATTTACTTTAATAGCCTTAAATTTATCTAGCTTATTTAAAGGAATGTTTGACTATCAGTTAGAGTTAGCATCTCCTTATGATATTAGTATCAAAGAAATTGATAAAAACAATATTTCCGAATATATAAATTTTATTCAAAGTGATTATACCATTGAAGAAAGTTTTAGCTATCATGGATATAAAGAAACAAATCGATATATAAGTAATTCTTTAGGAGAATATAGTGGCTGGAGAGATTATGACCAAGTAATTAAGCTAAGTGATTATAATAAATTATTAGAATTAAGAGGCGATAAGAAAGTTAGTTTAGCTGATGATGAATATTTGATTAATACAGTAAAAGAGTTAGGAGATAAAATTGCAAATGAAGATTCCATCAAAACACTTACTTTATCAAATGGAGTTAAGCTAAAGCAAAAGGAAGTTCTTACTACTGGTTACACTTATTCTTGGGGTGTTGGATATGGCTTTATAATCGTAGTTCCTGATAATGCTATTACGGGTTTAGAAGAGGGTGCTACAAATCTTATTGTTAATACAAAGGAAAAAACAACAGAAACTTTTGGAAAGAAATTGACAGCTTTTATAAGTCCAGATATTTGTAATGAAACTGAAGATGGATATACTATGTGTTATTCTTCAGGCAATTTAACAGTAAGAGGTCAAGAAGAGGCTACTAATAATGGATTTATAACAATCATATCTTTTGTTTGTTTTTACATAGCATTTATCTTTATTGCAGTGGTTGGAACAATCCTAGCTATTCAATCACTTAGTGATTCTACAAAATATCAATATCGTTATAGAGTTTTAAGTAAACTAGGAGTTCGTGATGAGATGTTAAATAAAACAATATTTAAACAACTATTTGTGTTCTTTATTTTTCCTGTTTTTTATCCACTTATCATTAGTTTTGTTACTTTAACATCTCTAAATAAAGTATTTAATATTGCATTAACAACAAATACAGTTTACTTGATATATTATTTTATTAATTTGATTGTGTTTATATTAATTTATTCAATATATTTTATAGCTACTTATTACGGCTTTAAAAGAAATATTGAAAGAAATTAAGGAGGCGATAAAGTGTTAAGAAAATTAGCAATTAGAAATGTAAAGCGTAGTAGTCGTGACTATATTATTTACCTAATTACTATTACAATAGCATTTTCGCTTATGTTTGCTATGAATTTAGTATCATGGTCTGATGCTATTGTAGAAATTTATGATACTATGAATGATTCATTTAAAAATATTGTTATATTTATCAATGTAATAGTTGTGTTTGTTATTTGCTTTTTAATTAATTATACAACAAAATTTATGTTTTCTAAGCGAAGCAAAGAATTTGGTACTTATATGTTACTGGGAATTAAAAAGAAAAAGATTTCAAGATTATTTTTGTTAGAAAATATTCTATTTGGAATCATTGCTCTTATACTTTCTATTCCCATAGGATTTGTATTTAGTCAATTTATTTCGTTATTTTTAGTTAAAGTAATGGAATTACCACAAGCCATATTTATAGAATTTAATTTCATGTCTATTGTACTATTATTACTTTACTTTTTACTTATTTATTTATTTGTTTTATTTTTAGCTTACCGAAGAATTAAAAAGATAAATATTTATAATTTATTATATTTAGAAAAACAAAACGAAGAAAAAGTAATCAAGACTAAAAAAAGACGTAATTTATTATTTATTATCAGTATTTTAATAGGAATTGGCTCATTTATTTTTCTAAATTCTACTTTTACCAATGATGTTATAATGGATCAGTCTATATTAACATACGCCATAGTTGGAATATTCTTATTTATCATAAGTATTTATGGAGTGATGTTTAGCTTATCGGACTTTCTACTTTCTATTGTTTTGAAAAATAAAAAAATTAAATATAGTAAAGATAATTTATTTGTAGCTAGAACATTCTCATCTAAAGCAAGAACAATGGGCATGACACTTGGAACACTTGGCGTTTTAATTATGTTTACTTTACTATTTTTAAATTTTTCTAGTTTGAATAAAGCCTCTTATGATTATATCAATGAAGTTACTTCACCTTTTGATATTTCAGCATTTTTTGAAACAGAAGAACCTCTTTCAAAAGTTTATGATGTTGTAGATGAAAATTACACAATTGTAGATAGTGTTAGATATAATGTTTATATGGATACAAACTCCAATATAGAAAAACTATTACCAGCTTATGATTATAAAAGTGAACCTTATGACAAGATTATTAAAATAAGTGATTATAATCATTTATTAAAAATGAAAGGTAAAAATGAAGTTGCTTTAAATAGTGATGAGTATATTTTAGTGTATGATACTAGCGAAACTTCTTTAGCTAATGAAAATTTAATAAAAACCATTACGTTATCTAACGGTCGAACTCTTAAACAAAAAAGTGCAACTACCGAGCTTTATTTTTCAGGATTAACAAATGCTGATTATGCAATAGTTGTTCCAGATGAAGTAGTAAAAGGCTTGGATATTTACGAATATTTTATATCTATTGATACAACGGAAGAAACAACAAGCCAATTAGAAAAAAATCTTGTAGAGGCTTTACGTTCTGATTTATGTGAAAAAGATGAAGAAGGACAGGAATTTTGTTCTACATATCGTATTAATGTAAGAGGTACTACATTAGAAGAAGGTAATATATCATCAGCAATTGTAACTGCAATTAGCGTTTATATGTCATTTATTTTCTCGGCAATCGTTGGAACGATACTGGCAATACAAACATTAAGCGATAGTGCTAAATATAATTATCGTTATAAAGTATTAAAAAGGCTTGGTGTAAATGATGGAAAAATCTATAAGACAATTAGAAAACAACTTTATATCTTATTTGGTGTACCAGCTATTTATCCAATTATTATTAGTTTTGGTTTTGTATATTTATTAAATAGAGTATATAAGTCAATTCTCCCAAGTCCAACATTTTATTTAAGTTGTTTTGGTGTAAGTATCTTGATATTTATAATGATATATGTAATTTACTTTATTGCAACTTATTTTGGATTTAAAAGAAACATTGATAAGAGTTAGAGGGTAATGTAATCTAACTCTTTTTATAGTATAATATTAATAGAAATGTGGTGATGTTATGAATATTGTAATTGTTGAAGATGATCCAATTATCAGAGAAAAACTATCTATACTTTTGCAAGATGCTGGTTATAAAACTACATTGATAGAAAATTTTGAAAATGTCGTAGATAATTTGTTAGAAATAGATGCTAATTTGATTTTACTAGATATTAATTTACCTTATATGGATGGTTATGATATATGTAAAAAGATAAAAGAAAAATCAAACATACCAATTATCTTTGTTACAAGTCGTGATACAACAGAAGATGAAATTAAAAGCATTAGGGTAGGTGGCGTTGATTTTATAACAAAGCCATATAATAAAATTGTTTTACTTGAAAAAATCAAAAGAGCATTAAAATTAAATAATCCTATTAATTTTAGAGAACTAACTAAAAACGGTTATACTTTGGACTTGCATTTATCCATCTTGAAATATCAAGATAAGGAAATAGAATTAACACGTAACGAGTTTCGTATTCTTTATTATTTCTTCACTAATTCGGGAAGACTTATTACTAAAGATGAATTATTAGAAAAACTTTGGAATGATAAGTATTATTTAGATGATAATATTTTATCAGTAAATATTAATCGTTTAAGAAATAAAGCAAAAGAGATAGGAATTACTGACTTTTTAACAAATATAAGAGGAAAGGGATATAAACTATGAAATTGTCGAGTTATTTAGAGAATAAAATATTTTATATTCTATTTCAAATATCAACCATCATTGTATTATCAGTTTTATTAGGTTTTGCTGAAATACCATTATTTTATATTGCTTTAATTGATATTATTTTATTAGTTCTACTAATTAGTTATTTATTTTGTGATTATCATTTCCAAAAGAAAAAATATTTGCAAATTACTGATTTAGTTGATGCTTTAGATGAAAAGTATTTTATATCAGAGATAATTCCTAAAAGTAGTAATGTAGAAAATAAGGCATATATCTATGCTTTAAAACAAGCAACAAAATCAATGAATGATAAGATAAGTAAATTGGAACAAGAAAATTTAGATTATCGAGAATATATAGAAAGTTTTGCTCATGAAATTAAAACACCAATTTCGGCATTATCTTTATCATTTGATAATAGTAAAGATAAAATATCAAAAAAAGAATTAAATAAAATTGATATGTATGTAGATCAGATTTTATATTATGCACGAAGTGAGAATCCAGAAAAAGATTATTTTATAAAAGAACTAAACTTATCTGATGTTATTCATAAAGTTTTATTAAAATATAGGGTATATATACTGGATGAAAAAATATCAGTACAAGTGAATCATTTAGAAAAGAAAATATATAGTGATGAGAAATGGTTAATATTCATTGTTTCACAAGTCATTCAAAATTCAATTAAATATATGAATAAGAAAGATAAAAGGATTGAGATAAATGCAAGTGAAAATAAAGATAATGTGATATTATCTATAAAGGACAATGGCTGTGGAATCAAAGATAGTGATTTATCTAGAGTATTTGAAAAGAGTTTTACTGGTAGTGATAGAACTAAATCAAAATCTACTGGTATTGGTTTATATCTTTCTAAAAAGATTTGTAATAAGTTAGGACTTGAAATCAATATATATTCAAAGTACAAAGAAGGGACTAAAGTTGAAATTATTTATCCGAAAAGTAATTTTAATAAAATGGATTAAAGCTACTAATTTAGTAGTTTTTTTAATTTCTATATTGTATGGTATTGACAAACTGTTATAAAGTGTTATAATTAAAACATAACAGATGAAACAGTGAGGTGAAAAAATGAATATTATTATTACTAATAGTAGTGGTATTCCAATATTTGAACAAATAGAGAATGCCATAAAAGAAGCAATTTTTTCTAACGAACTTAAAGAAGGAGAAATGTTACCATCTGTAAGAAGTTTAGCCAATGATTTGAAAATAAGTTTTTTGACTGTTAAACGTGCTTATGATGAATTAGAAAAAGCAGGTTTTATTAAAACAGTGCAAGGAAAAGGAAGCTATGTATCACCTAAAAATTTGGATTTAATCAAAGAAGAGAAATTAAAAGAAGTTCAGGATTATATAGAAAAGATTTATGAAGTATCTAAACTTTCTAATATTTCTAAAGAGGAAATTAGTGAATTATTTAAAATGATTTTTGAGGAGGAATTGTAGATGAATAATATTGAAATTAAAAATGTTACTAAAAAGTATGATGGATTTTTATTAGACAAAATAAGTTTTGATGTTCCAGCTGGCTCTATTGTAGGTTTAATTGGGGAAAACGGTGCTGGTAAAACGACAACAATTAAGTCAATATTAAATATTATAAAATCAGAAGGTACTGTAAAAATATTTAATAAAGATATTAATCAAAATGAAAAAGAAATAAAACAAAATATTGGTGTAGTATTAGATGATAGTTTCTTATCTACTTATCTAACACCTAAATATATAAATTCAGTTATGAAAGAGTTTTATAAAAACTGGGATGAAGAAAAATACAATAAATTGTTAAAGCAATTTGGTTTACCAAGTGACAAATTAATTAAAGATTTTTCAAGTGGTATGAAGATGAAATTAAAAATTGCAACGGCTATTTCACATAATCCAAAACTTTTAATACTAGATGAGCCTACAAGTGGATTAGATCCTGTTGTTAGAAATGAAATACTTGATATATTTAGAAAATATATTGAAGAAGATGAAACAAGATCAATTTTATTATCTTCACACATCACTACTGATTTAGAACATATTTCTGATTATATAATTTTTATTGATAGAGGTAAAACAATTTTAAATGTTCCAACAAATGAATTGTTAGAAAATTATGGTATTATTAAATGTAGTAAAGAAGAGTTTGCAAAGATTTCTGAAGATGATTATATCAGTTATAGAAAAAGTAAATATCAATATGAGGTACTTACATCGGATAAGAATAAGATTAAAAAGAAATATAATATTAGTTCAATAGATAAGCCATCTATTGAAGATATAATGTTATTTTATATAAGAGGAGAAAGATAGTTATGATAAAAGGATTATTAAAAAAGGACTTATACAATTTAGCAAGTTATAAAACCACATTAATTATTGTTGTATTGTTTTGTGGTATTGCGATAATCGGTACTGATGCAATATACTGGGGTTCAGTAGTGATTGGAATTATAGTTGGTATGATTTCTTTATCAACATTTAGCTATGATGAAATGTCAAAATCTAATAAATATATTTTAACTTTACCAGTTACTAGAAAAGAAATTGTTTTAGAAAAATATGTTTTGGCTATTGGAGCAACTATCTTAGGTGGGATACTTGGGTTTATAGTAACATTATTAGTTGGTAATGTTATGAATTATTTAAGACCAGATAATTTGATAGATATAAACATTGAAACATTACTTGCTACATCTGTTGGAGGAATGTTTGGCATTTCTTTAATTCAGTCAATTCAAATTCCTAGTATCTTTAAATGGGGTGCTGAAAAAGGTAGAATACAAATGTTTATAGTATTATTTGTTCTAGTTATAATTGGAGCAATTGCAGGATTTCTTTTAAAGCAAGCAGGATTAAGTGTAGATATTGAAAAGTTAGAAAATATATTAAATAATTTCGGCTTAGTTGCACTTATTTTGCTATCATGTTTAATGTATTTTATAAGTTATAAAATTTCTTATAAGATATATAAAAATAAAGAAGAGTAATGAAGACTCGGTTATTTAATTTCCGAGTCTTTTGTTTTACCACAAAGCCAATCAATAGATACTTTATAATGTTTCGCAAATTCAATTAAAGCATAGGTATGAATATACATTTTACCTAATTCACATTTAGAGTAGTTTGATTGATCTACATTGATGATATTTGCAACCTTTTCTTGAGTATGCTTATTTTTAGTTCTTGTTTCCTTTAAATTATTACCTAAAACACTTTTATCAATTTTATCATTGATAACATCATATTTTTTGGTATTAGTAAGCCCACAAATATAATCTAAACTCACACCATAATAATTGCAAAAATCATTTAGTTTTGGGAGAATAATAGCATCAAGCCCATTTTCCCATCCAGCATAAGTTGATCTACTTACACCTAAAATACCAGCAAGTTCTTTCTGTGTATTCCCAAAGTAAGTTCTTATGTCTTTCATTCTTTCATATATCATATAACGACACCTCTAATATAATTTTCCCATTTAAAATAGAAATATTTAAAAAGTGTCGGTGTATTACCTAAAAACGTGATATAATAAGAACAGAAAGGAAGGATATAGTGTATTATTTAGATTTTAAAGATTACGTTCGAATTGTATTAAAATCCTTACTTGCATCATTAATAATAGTTCCCATTTTTCTTGAAATTTGTTTCTTAATAAAAACTAATATAGATTTTTCTTATTTTGTTTGTGATTCATGTGATATTCCGAGAGATTTAGCAATATCAGTTATGAGTATGGGGTTTGCTAATAATATGATATTTTTATTAAGCGTTTTTGAGTTTGGAGTTATTTATTACTTATTTACTAAAATAAAAAACTCCAAACTCTATACTATTGTTTGGGAATTTATGACAAATTTATGAAATGGGTTATAAATATCATATTTATGTGGTACAATTATTTACATAAGTCCAAATTAGTATTTGTGTAGTGAAAAGAGGATTTAGTATGCTAGAAGAAAAAAGAAAAAATATTTTCAACTTGATGAAAGAATTACAAGATAAGCAACATAAGGAATTACATGAAGTAATACCCAAAATAGATGATGGAGTTAATTTAGATGATTTTTCAAAAAATCATAGTAATAGGGATTTGAAAGATGTTTATATATTTAAAGATGATATTAATAAAGGTAATATCTCCTTTGGGTTATACTTAATAAATTATGAACACACCGATCCTATTGCTTTAGATAAAGATTATCAGCCATTACCTTTAAATAAGAGATTATTATTTGAGTATGGTGCAGTTGTATCATTCCCAGTTGGTAATTATGATTTAGATATTTCTGGAGTATTTGGTGGTATTGAGGAAGATAAAGAAACTGCAATAAATAAATACAATCAATTAAGACAATATATAAATATGATGTCTGAAGAAAAACTTTTAGATGCTATTGAAAAAAACATTTTAAAAGAGTTAAATTGTTAAAAAAGTGGTTATTTTAAAAGCGACATAAAAAAAGCATAAAACGACATGAAATAGACATGAAATAAACTTGACTCCATCTTGTCAAGTGGTATAATAATGTAAAATAAACAAATTATGCAAAGAGAGAGATTATTTCTTTGCTTTTTGTTTATTTTTTTAATAAAAACTATTGACACTTATTTCTAAAACCGTTAGAATATAAGGCAATTTATTTGTTGATGTAATGGCAGATGCTATTATTAATAAAATTTAGAGTTGTTAGGGTAGAAAAAGCAGTATCATTTCTATTTTGAGAACAGTTACTGACTTTTTCGCCCCTTTTTTATGAAATGAGGTTATATGATGATTTCTAGTAAAAAAGGATGTTCTTCAGCCGGCTGTTTAAGTGTAAATAGTTGCTATAATAATGCGAGTATTTTTAAAGTCTCTAAAAATAACGTATTAAGAATTATAAAGAGAGAAAGTTAAGGGCTTTTGCCCCTCTAATTTTCCCTCTTTTATTTTATATTGAAAGGGTGGTTACTTTGAATACAAATTATGAACAATGTTACGAAGAAGAATATGCAGACAATTTTACATTAACAAAAGAAGAAATGGTAGGCTATGATATACTAGCGACTTATGAAAAAGTTATAGAAAAGTTAAGAGAACTAAAAATAGCTAGAAATAAGTTTATTAATGGCTATCATGTTAGATTAACTGCTAATTATAGACCAAGATTAGAACAATTCTCTAATAATGTTTCTGACCCTGTTGGTAAAGCAGTTGAATATAAACTTGATAGTGAGCAAGCCTATAATGAGTTTAATATTCAACTTAACAAATTATACTCTATAATGTCTAAAGAGGAAAATGCATATATTAATGATTGCTTATTATGTGGTAAATCAGAGGCATCATTAAGGACTAAATTTGATTTAGGCAGAGAAGCATTTAATACTATTAAGAATAGTGCAATTATTAGATTTGGTATCGTATTTAATATAATTGTTTATAAATAATAAATTGAAAAGTAACCGTAGGAGCCTTTTTGGACTCTTTTTTTTGCATTAATTTTATGAGTTTATAGGGATCTCATTGTCAAAAAACTAACTTTGAAAGGAGTGATGAAAATGCACATTTTCAATAAACGACAGAAAATACCGTAATTTTTAGAAAAAATCAAAAAAACTCTTGCAAAATTTCTTTTTTAGAGTGATAAATAGAATATGTTATATCCGTTGTCAAAGTGCATTAAAAGGCAATATAACGATTTTGGAGTTAGGAGTTGAATAATTATATGACCACTAAAAGAAAGATGCTTAAAAGAGTTATTTTGGTAATTATAGTATCATTATTTCTTTTTGGTACTGTAATAGGTATAGGTATTATAAATAATAGAGATGTTTCAAAAGAACAATCATCAAAAACACGATTAAATTCTGATTTAAAAACAGAAAGAATAACCGAAGAAAAAGAAGAAGATGATAATGAAGAAAAACTTGAAACTGAAAATAAAGAAGAACAAATAGAAGAAAAACCAAAGGAAGAAATGCCACAAAGTGAGGCTAATACAAATGAAACATATACAACTCCTAAAAATGATACTAACACTAATAACCAGCAAACAACAACACCAACTCCACCACAAACGATAACTCCACCAGTAGTAGAAGAACCTAGTTGCACACCTAAAAAATTTTATACAGTTTTTAGAGCAGACTTTGATTCTATGGCAGAATGTAATAGAGTTGGAGAACTTTATAAAAAAGAATACGGGTATTACGGATATTTTTGCGATTATACTACTGATGACTGTGGTGTTATGTACTATATGTTGACTATGTTTGATGGAAATAATAACTATATTGCTTATCCAGATATTCCCAAGCCTTGATAGGCTTTTTTCTTTTGGTAAAAATAGGAGGAATTTATGAAGAAGATAAAAAATAAGATAATTAATGGTTTGATGTTATTGTTGATTGGAATTTCATGTGTGCCAACAGTAAATGCATCAACATATAATGAAACTTTTAATGATAAATCTCAATGGATAAGTGGAGATTATATCTTAAAGGTAAAAGGAAGTACAAGAAAATACCAACAGATGACAGTAATTACTAGAAATTCCGATGGAAGTTTCGTTTACTGTATTGAACCTGGTACTCCAGTTTCAGATGGAGCTGTTTATCCAGGACAAGATTTTGACCAATCCTATGTAGGACAGATGACACAAGAGCAATGGAGAAGAATTACTTTGCTTGCATATTATGGTTACGGATATGGAAACCATACTGACATACATTGGTATACTGTAACTCAATATTTAATATGGCAAACAGTACCTCATGGTTATGACATTTATTTTACTGATTCACTTAATGGAAATCGAATTACTAAATACACAAATGAAATTAATGAGTTAAATCGTTTGGTAGAAGAACATAATATTAGCCCTAATATAACTAATGATACTATTGATATGGTTATTGGAGATACAGTAGAATTAACTGATTCTAACAATGTATTAAATAAGTTTGAAGTTGTTGATACTGATAATGTTAGTGCTTCTATTAGTGGAAACACATTAAGTATCACTGCAAATGATGTTGGCGATGGTAGTGTTACTATCAGTAAAAGAGATAAAAATTACTCACATCCTGCGATTATTTATTATCATCCTACATCACAAGATTTAATGATGAGAGGAGCTTACGATCCGATTGATGTAAATTTAAAAATTGAAATCGTAGGTGGTAAGGTATCAGTAAAAAAAGTTGACATGGATACTGGCTTGGGCATTGCTCAAGGAGATGCAACTTTAGATGGTGCAGTATATGGCATTTATGATTTAGAAGGAAATAGAGTAGGCGAAGTAATTTCAAAAGGTGGAGAATATGTAACAAGTGATTATTTACCATCTTTAGGTACGTTTTATCTAAAAGAGGAAAAATCATCAACTGGATACGAACTTAACGAAACCAAGTATTTTTTTAATATTACGAAAGATGACTTGTATCCAGAGGTAGATGTTACAGAGAAAGTTATTGAACGTGATTTAAAAATATTTAAAGTTTATGCTAGTGATGAAACAGGATTCTTAACTGGTGAGCCTAATGTAACTTTTGATATATATTTAAAGTCAACTGGCGAAAAAGTAACAAGTATTACTACTGATGAAAACGGTTATGCAACAGCAACTTTACCATACGGAACTTATACAGTTAGGCAAGTAAGTTCAACTGAAGATCATGAAATGGTAGAAGATTTTGAAATAGTCGTAAATGAATATTCAGAAGATCCAATTTACAAGTTGCTTGCAAATGCAGAAATTACTGCTAGATTAAAAGTTATAAAAATTGATTCAGAAACTGGAAATACTATT
The DNA here is from genome assembly GCA_946500615.1 of uncultured Clostridium sp. Taxonomy (GTDB): domain Bacteria; phylum Bacillota; class Clostridia; order TANB77; family CAG-508; genus CAG-269. The sequence goes on from CAMMWP010000029.1 coordinate 14,076, forward strand.
CCAGTAGCAGGAATTAAATTTAAAATTTTTGATGTTAAAAATAACGAATATGTATGTCAAGTTACAGACAAAGAACAATGTGTTTTTGAAACTAATGATGAGGGAATTTTACTTACACCATTACCATTAGAAAGTGGAACTTATCGTTTAGAAGAACAAGATCAAAAGTTAGATGGTTATTTATGGAATGAAGAAGCCTTAACATTTGCTATTGGAGATGATTCTACTTTAATTAATGATGAGGTATTTGGTGCTATTGTTGAAGTGGAATTTGAAAATACTCAAGTTAAAGGAAAAGTAGAAATCAATAAAACTGGAGAAGAACTTATCATTGAGGATGACTCTTATCATTATGAAAAAATTAAACTTGAAGGAGCAGAATTTGAACTTCGTGCAAATGAAGATATAATTGTTGGAGGTAAAACTTATTATAAGAAAGGCGAGTTAGTTACTATTTTGGTTACCGACAAAGATGGTTATGCAAGTATAGATAACTTACCTTTAGGAAAATATACACTAAAAGAAGTCAAGTCTGCTAATAACAATGTTCTTGATCCAAATACATACGAGTTTGAACTTGTTTATGAAGATCAATATACTGAAGTGGTATATAAAACATTTACTCTTGATAATAAGTATCCAAAAGGCGAACTTGAATTTACCAAAACTGATTTAGTAACTGGAGATCCACTACCTGATACGAAAATTGAAATCTTTACAGAAAATGGAGTTAAAGTTTTTGAGGGAAGAACTGATGAGAATGGAAAAATCATTATTACTGATTTACCAGTTGGCAAATACTTTATTTTAGAATCAGATGCACCAGATGGTTATATTTTAAACGAGGAGAAAATGTGGTTTTCTATTACTGAAAACGGAGAAATTGTTAAAGCAGATATGACTAATGAAAAGATTGTTGAAGTTCCTAATACATTACAAGAAAAAGACATTCTTATTGAAATTATTTCAGCAACACTTTTATTATCAGGTATAGGAATTATTATTTATGCTAAAAAGAAAAGTAAAAATAGAAAATAAGCACTTGTTGATTATAATAAGTGCTTTTCTTATTCTTGGTAGTATTTTTTTGCTTGTCTATAAATACTATGGTTTATATGAAAATCACAAGCAAGAAGAAAAAAGTATCGAAATATTTTTTCAAGAAATACCACAAATAGAACAAGAAACAACTGAAGAGCAAGTTGAAGAAGAAAGTAAAAAGGAAAGTGTTATAAACTATATAGCAGTTTTAGAAATCCCAAAAATCAGTTTAAAACGAGGTTTAGTTGATAAAAACAGTAAATATAATGATGTTGATATAAATATATATACCTTAAAAGAATCAATATTTCCAAATGAACAAACTAATAGTCATGTTATTTTAGCATCTCATTCTGGTAGCGGTTATCATGCTTATTTTAGAAAATTAAATAATTTAGAAATGGAAGATAAAGTTTATTTATATTATGAAAACATTAAATATATTTATGAGATAACTGATAGATATGAGGTTGAAAAAACTGGAACTGTAAGTTTAAGGCAAACAACTGGTTCTGATATTACTTTAATTACTTGTATTAGTGGTACAAATAAACAAGTTGTCTTTGTCGGCAAATTAATAGAAAAGGAGAATTATTAATATGGAATTTGAAAATAGTGGAATGGGTAGATGTGTTGTTTTAAAAGAAAGCAATACCCAATATACATTAGTCTATGCTATTCAAAGTAAACAATTCATTGTTGTTTCTGATTTAGATAAAGAAACAGGTAGTTGGTTACATGGTCATTACTTCGGACATGATTTAGATAGTGCTTTATCTAGCTTTAACAAGGAAACAGAAAAAGTACAAGATGACTTGGAAAGGTAGGAAAATCAAATGGAAAAAGTTGCAGTATATGCTAGTTTTAAAGACCAAAGTAGAAAGTCGATTGATTTTTTTCTAAACCGAGTAGCCGATTGGTGTCTTATGAAAAATTACGATTATACTCTTTACTTTGATAAAGTAAAAAATAGGTTAGATTTAGATAGAAAAGAATTAAATGACTTAAAAGAAGATATTGAAAATGGAGAATACTCCAAAGTGATAATTAAAGATATAACACAATTATCAAGAAATACAGTTCATAATATGGAATTTTTGCAATTTTTAGAAGATAATGACTGCAAAATAGAAAGCATGGATGGAACTGATTTAACTTTATATAAAAAATATATGAAAGATTTAATAAAATGAAGGAGGAAAAAGAAAGATGAATAATGAAAAAGAAAGAGAAGTAAGAAACTCTAAAAATAGTTTTGAATTAGAAGGGAATGTTGCTAATATAAATAACATTTATACCAATCAAAATGGTAAGAAAATGTTAAGATTCGATTTAGCACAAAATAATAATGGTAATACTCAATATGTCCCTATTGTTTTAAGGGGAGAATTAGTAAATACTTATGGTATTGAAATCCAAAAAGGAGACTGGATCTCTGTTAAAGGTAGAATATCTACTTATACTAAAGATGTTGAAAAAGATGGAAAAACATATAAAGATAAAGCAATAGATATTTTAGGCTTTGAAATTACTGATAGAAAAAATAATAAAGTTTATACTTCCGATGGTCAAGTTCAAGAATTAAAAGATAAATCAAAAGATGAAATGGAAAGATAAGTATGAGTAAGTATCAATATAAAATATTAAGTTATTGGAACAATGCAGATGATTTATATGTCAATTACATTGTAGAAGATACCGAAACTAAAAATACAGTCAATGCAATAGAATATTACAATACCTCTGATCTTAGTTGTGATTATAATTCATCTTCAGTAGAGGATATTATAGATTCATTAACAGAACTAATCAAAGAAAACAATGGATTAGAATTTAATTTACCAAAAGTAAGTGAGGCAAGTCCATTACTTAAATACGTATATGATTATGTTTGTGAAAGTGATGCTGATATGTGTCATATTGATTATAACGATTGGGAAGAATTAAAAGAAGATGAAGAATTTATTGATGAAGATATTAATACTCTAAAAAAGGAAATTGATAAATACAATCTACATAGTTATATAACACTAGATGATGGCGAGTATATGATATGTGGTTATGGTGGTTTACAATGTTGCTTTAATGATGATAGAGTAAAGGAGCATGATGAACTTGAAAGATGAATTAAAAAAAGGACAAGCATTTATAGGTGTTGATGATAAAAAATATTATTTTCTAGGATTTGATTATGATGACCAAATATTCTTTACTAATTTAGATTTATGGACTGATAAAGAACAAAGTTATATGACTAAAAGCAATATTTTTATTAAAGAGGTTTTAGATGAAAAATCAGAGATAATTGAAAATAGTACATGGTATTATCAGTCTATGAAAGAATTAGATAATTCTACTATGGAAGAAAAAATTAAAAGATGCTTGGATATTATTAAAAACTCAAATACAAAAGAATTTGAATTAAGACCTACTGAGATAGGTCCATTAGTAAGAGGACAAGCATATAGTAAAGAGTTTAATCAATATTATGAGGTTATCGGTTTTATCGTTGATAATAATATTTATTTAGATGCTGAATTAAAAGCTAAACAAAAAGGCTTTTTTGCAATCTATCATTCCAATTGTGAGAGTACAGTACCATTAATATTTGAAAGAAACTTTAGTGATAAAGATAATTCGTTTGATGGTAAACACTTTGTAGCAGGTAATGATGATAGAGTTGATATTGAAGATGTTATTTGTAATAAAGAATTAGTTAATTCTTATATGAATGACACACTATCGGATAGATTAGAGAATAACAACAAAGATATGTCAAAATAAAATATAAAACTGTGCAATTATTGGGTAATAGTTGCACAGTTGTTTTTTTGTATATGAATAAAAGAAAGGGTGAATATAATGAGGAATTTTTTAAGTACATTAGCAATTCAACAATTAGAAGGTGGAACGTATACAATAGATACTGTTTTAAATGTAATTAAACAAATAACTGACTGGGCATTAGCAGTAGGCATATCACTTGCAGGCATTGCATTAGTAGTTAGTTTTATTATGTATGCAGTTGTAGATGTCGATCAAAAACCTAGAGTAAAAACAAGGATTTTACAGACATTACTTGGAATATTCGGAATAATTTTAGCAATCTCATTAGTTAATATTATTATAAAATTATTTACATAGGTGTAATGCTTTATGATGACAAAAGTTTTTGACTTATTACGTAGTCTAGGTTGGTATTTAACAAGTTTTATTTATGACTTAATTGATGGACTTTTGCAGATTATAAAAGAACTTAATGCTTTTGATATTATTAATTCTTTATCAAACAATCAAACATTCATAAATTTTTATAATGGTGCTATGGCAATAGCAGTAACATTGTTTGCATTATTTATAGTATGGAGATTTGTAAATAAATTGTTAGATCCAGATGAAGAAACAACGTTTAAAATGATTATCATGGAGGCAGTAAAATGTGGAACGCTTATTATGCTATCTACATTTTTATTTGTGCAAGTATCTAACTTTTCAATTACCTTATCTAATTATACAGGAAATATTTTTGAAACGACCAGCAATTCAAAAATGAGTGATTCAATGCTTACAATGTTTATTTCTTATAGAGATGGTTATAAGAATAGCGAAAAGTTTGATGAAAGCAAAAGTATATCAGAATTAGTAAGTAGTGGCTCATTTGATAATGATGAATTATATTTGTCAAAATATGTAACTAAATCAAGAGTAATATTATCTGATGAAAAAGATTATAAATACGAAATAAATTGGATTATGGCAGTATTAAGTGGTGGCTTTTTCCTATATAGTTTATTCTTTGCTGGAATTATGTTAGGAAGAAGGCAAATAGAATTTTTATTTCTATTTTCAATAGCACCAATAATATTTGCAACAAGTGTTTGTAATAAGCAAAGGCGAGGTGCAGTTATTGAACAATTAGTATCGCTCGCACTCCAAAGTGCAGTTGTAATGCTAATAGTCAGTCTAACAGTAATGGTAATGCAAGAAATAAGTGTTACGACATTCTTTAATAATTCGTTTATGAATATTACAACTAAAGCATTATTATATCTTGGATGTGCGACATTCATCATGACAGGTAGTCAAGTGATTAACAGATTTATTGGCTCAAATGTAAGTGCAGCGAGTGGTAGAGAACAATTAATGTCATTAATGGGTTATGGCAAAATGGCTGGAATTGGAGCAACTATTGGAGCAGGAGCAACACTTGGTGGAGCTCTTTTAGGTACTGGTGTTGCTATGAAAGGTGGAAAAGCAGTAGGCTCTCATGCTTTATCTCAAGCAGGACTTGCTTTAGGAGTAATGGGTGCAGTTGATCCATCTAGTGGACAAACACCAAATAGAATGCAGAGATTTGCTAGTGCTATGGGAACAAGAATGTATATGGCTGGTCAAAAAATGGGAAGTAAACCTAGTGGCAATAAGTTTAGTGCAAGTGATGCCTTTGTAAATGCAGGAGCAAGTAGTTTGCATAATACTGTAAGAAGAGTAATGCCACGAGCGAGTTATAATACATCTTATTACCGAAGAAAAAACATGATATAGGAGGAATGAATTTATGTATATTACAGTAAAATCAATAAAAAGAAATTTAGGTTTTAAAGGTATCGAGGTATCTGATATTATTATTGCTTTACCAATATTAATCTTATTTATAGTCTTATTTTGCTTTACACCACTCAAAATACCTTCTATTGTTGGATTAATGATTGGAATTTTTTGTTTACTACCTATTAATGTTAGTAAGAAAAATAGAATGTATAAAGTAATAGGTTTAATTTTTAAATATTTATTTAGAAATAAGATATATGTATATCAAAGGAAAGGAGAGGTGGACAACTTTGAAAAAACAAGTAACTAAAGAAGAAAAAAAGAAAAAGAAAGAACATAAAGTTATAGAAAAGTTTGTTAAGAAGAAAGACAATTCAAAACAAAAATACATAACTAAAGGTGTTTTAAAAAGAAAGTTTAAAAATGCTCAAAGTTTTACCAATGCAGAAGTAGTAAATGATAATGGAATTATAAAACTTCGTGATAATAGTTTTGCAAGAGTTTTTTCAGTTGATGCTATTGATTTATCACTAACATCAAATAATCAAAAGCAAAACTTTTTTAATCAATTAAAATTTCTTTATCAATTAAAAGGATTAAATTTAAGAATATACAAGTTAGATGATAAGATAGATCTAAATGCTAATAAAGATTACTACAATAGACTAATGGAAGAATTTGCTAATGATGAAGAAAAACTAACATTTTTAAAAGAAAGATATGATAGATTAGAAATATTAGAAGAACAAAATCTTACTACTACAAGTAGATATTATTTTGTATTAATTAGTGATAATGATAAAGCATTAGAACATACATCAGAAGAACTAGAAATGCATTGTTACAATATGACACCTAGATTACATATTCAAATGATTACAAATAAACTAGAGATATATCAGTTTTTGATAAACTTATATTTATCGAATGCTAATATAGAACAATTAATGTGGAGCGATTTAGTAGAACTAATCACTCCTTTTTTTATTAATGAAACAGTAGGTTATATAAAATCAGATGATACAGAAATACAAGTTGTAACAATTAAAAGATTACCACCATTTATAGATGAGTTATTTTTTGAAGAACTATTTAATGTTCCAGATACAAGATGTTGTATTCATATTAAAGATACAATACCAACTGAAGAACTGGTTAGAAGATTAGATAGTAATTATGAATTTTTAGTTTCCGAAAGAAGCACTACTAGAAAATTATCAGATGCTACTCAAATGGATACTGAAAGAGAGAACTTTCAAGCATTAATGACACAAATTAAAAATGGCGATGAAAAAATCAAAGAAGTTGATTTCATTATTGTAATAAGTGGTAATAGAAAACAACGTGAAGAAAAGTTAAAAGAGTTAAGAAAAATTGCTGATGTATTTCAAATTAAATTAGATGTTCCTAGAATGAGGCAAATGGAAGGTTGGCAAGCATTCGATATAACTAAAAATGGTTTTGAAGATTATCATAACTATCTTCCTAGTTTGACTTTATCAGCATCATTCCCACTTACGATTACTCATTTTAATGATGAAACAGGTTATATTTTAGGATCAGATATTCATACAGCTTTACCAACAATATTTGATTTATTTCATAAAGATGCAACACGACCATCAAGTAATTTAGCCATAATTGCATCAACTGGTGGTGGTAAAAGTTTTACATTAAAGAAAATGATTATTAATGAAATTAATCGTGGTAATTCTTGCTTTTTGTTTGATGCAGAGGGCGAGTATGAAAAGTTAGTTAGGAAAAATAAGGGAGAGTATATTGATATGTATTCTTCTAGTGGTGGTATCATTAATCCACTACAAGTAAGATTTCTTCCTAGTGATAAAGAAGAAAAAGAAGATGGCGATATAAATTCAATTAATTATGAAGATTGTCCTCTTGCTAAACATCTAGGATCACTAGAAACATTTATTAAATGTGCCTTTGAAGAAATAAAAGAAAGTGAAGTAGTAGTTATGCTAGATATGATTGAAAAACTATATAAAAGGTTTGGTATAACTAAAAATACAAAAATATCTAGGTTAGAGAAATTAGAAAATACTGATTATCCAATATTTTCCGACTTGATAGAATTTCTACCAGATTATCGTAATATGATTACTAACCCAGAACAATTAAAAATAGTTGATAAGTTAGAGATATTGTTAGATAGATTTAAAGTTGGAACTGATGCAATGTTATTTAATGGTTATACATCAG
>CAMMWP010000030.1 GCA_946500615.1 uncultured Clostridium sp.
TACAAAAGCCTTCTAGGCTAAGAGCAAACCACCAGTTTTACTGGTGGTTATGATTTTATAAAAGAAGAATAATTGTTTTTGGCAATCTCCATAATTAAGCTTATAAACTTTTATATTTCTTCCATCTTTCAAAAATTTAAAAAAAGATAGAATAAATTTTAGATTAAAAAATATCATTTATTAAGAAGGGAGGGAAATATATCAATAACAAAAATCTAGAAAAAATCATTCAAACCTTATTACCACTGATAATTGGAGGAATGGTAGGAATAATAACATCTAGTTTCATAGATTATAACAACTTAACAAAACCACCACTATCTCCACCAAGAATTGTATTTCCAATTGTTTGGACAATTATCTATTTGCTAATTGGAATAGCATATTCCCTATTAAAACAAAAAGGAGAAGTACCAAAAGAAACAAAACAACTATACTACACACAGCTTATTGTTAACTACTTGTGGACAATTATATTCTTCGTATTTAGACTTAGATTATTATCTGTTTTATGGATTATCATGTTAGATGTATTAGTTATTTGTATGACATATCAATTTTATAAGAAAAATAAATTATCAAGCATTTTATTAATTCCATATGTTTTATGGTTACTTTTTGCCACCTACTTAAACATTGCTATATACTATTTAAATATATAAATTATCCACTTAAAATTATAAAAATGAATAATATTCTTTGAATTTTTGCATATACATATATATATAAGTTTGGACAAAGGAGAAAGATTATGTTTAATGTTACAGTATTGAGATTGAGAGATATCATAAAATATATTATATGTATATTTGTGCTTATTTTACTGATAGTCAGTATTACAAATTATTTTTCTAATGTAAAGAAAAATACACAAGAAGTTACACAAAAAGTAGAAAACGTAACCAATCAATTGTCTAGCCACAGCTTATTATCTTGCTTAGATGCTACACTACCAGTTGTAGCATCTATTAATCATAGTGAGGAAAAAGGAAAAGAAACATTAAATGAGAATGATTTATTAAAATCGATGTTGGAAACGCAGATAAGTTCTATAGATGAAATACAAAATATGGAAGAAGTATCAGAAGAGGAGGAGAAGAAAACTACAGAACAAGATCAAAATGTAGAATTGGCAGAAACTGGAACCACCACAGAAGTAGTTACAGATAATCCAATAGCAGAAAATTATAATACACAATATGGGAAGGTAAAAATAAGAAATCAAACAGATTATGAACTAACACAAGAAATGTTAACACCAGATATTACCATAGAGAATAAAAATGTCATGATATTCCATACACATAGTTGTGAAAGTTATACTTCAAGTGAACAGTATGCATATACACCAACAGGAAATTTTAGAACAACAGATTTAAACTTTACAGTCACAAGAGTGGGAACAGAATTGACAAACCAATTGCAACAATATGGCTACAATGTTATACATGATACAAATTATCACGATTATCCATCTTACAATGGTTCATACACAAGTTCATTAAAAACTGTAGAAAGTTTATTACAAACAAATCCATCAGATATTATCATTGACTTACATAGAGATGCAATAGGAAGTAGAAGCGACTATGCTCCAACTGTTAAAATTGGAGATGAAGAAGCAGCACAAATTATGTTTGTTATTCGGAACAAATGCGGGTGGGTTATGGCATCCCAATTGGAATCAAAATTTAAAATTTGCTGTTAAAGTCCAAGAAAAAGCAGAAGAATTATATCCGGGATTATTCAAGCCAATTATGCTAACAACTTCTAGATATAATCAACATACAGGAAAATATGCCAATATTATAGAAGTTGGTGCTACTGGAAATACTTTAGAACAATGTTTAACAAGTATGAAATATTTTGCAAAAGTTATGGATGAAGTTATGAAGTGAAATCGAGAAATTGAGAACAGATCATTTTTTCTTTTTCTAAATTAAAAGACAAAAATCTAGAATATAAAATTGTGTAATGATTTTATATTCTAGATTTTTTGAAACAACTTAAATTTAAAAGGAAAAAATGTGGCCGCCTTTTCAAATTTCCGATTTTTTATTTCTAATACCTTGAAATATGATAGCAAGTTGGATATAATAACCATAAAATAAAAAGAAGAAAAGAGGGAAACATATGGCAAATATTAGTTTAAACCTAAAACATACAGGAATTACACAAAAAACAATCTTAACATACAAAGAACAAGTAGAAAATATACATAAAGATTTGCATAGAAGAGCAAATGATGAAAAAGATTTTGTTGGCTGGCTAGAATTGCCTACAAATTATGATAAAGAAGAATTTGCAAGAATCAAAAAAGCAGCAAAAAAAATCAAAAAAGAATCTGACATATTAGTAGTCATTGGAATTGGTGGATCTTATTTAGGAGCAAGAGCAGTTATTGAAGCATTAACCAGTTCATTCTATAATATGTTACCAAACAAACAAAGAAAATACCCACAAATACTATATGTCGGAAATAATCTAAGTTCAAATTATATTAATGAATTAATAGAATATATAGGAGATAAAGATTTCTCAGTAAATGTGATTTCTAAATCTGGCACAACAACAGAACCAGCCATTGCATTTAGAATTTTTAGAGAAATATTAGAAAATAAGTATGGAATTGATGAAGCAAGAAGTAGAATATATGCAACAACAGATAAAGCAAAAGGAGCACTAAAAACATTAGCAGAGAATGAAGGATATGAGCAATTTGTTGTCCCAGATAATATAGGTGGAAGATATTCTGTATTAACGGCAGTAGGATTATTGCCAATTGCAACAGCAGGAATTGATATTGATAAGCTAATGAGAGGAGCAAAAACAGCACAGGATAGATATGATGACCCAAATGTAAAATATAATGAATGTTATCAATATGCCGTTGTAAGAAATATTTTATATAAATTATACAAAAATACAGAAATTTTAGTAAACTATGAGCCAAAAATGCATTACTTTACGGAATGGTGGAAACAACTATATGGGGAAAGTGAAGGAAAAGACCAAATGGGAATCTTTCCAGCAGGTGTTGATTTTACAACAGATTTACATTCTATGGGGCAATACATTCAAGAAGGAAGAAGAAATTTATTTGAGACAGTGATTAGTATAAAAACACCAAATTCAGATATAACCATTCATCCAGATGATGACAATTTAGACGGATTAAACTATTTAGCAGGAAAAGGCTTGGACTATGTCAATAAAAAAGCAATGGAAGGAACAATAAAAGCACATGTGACAGGGGATGTTCCAAACATTGTCATAGAGTTGGAAAAATTGGACGAAGAAAACATAGGAGAACTAATTTATTTCTTTGAAAAAGCATGTGCTATATCTGGAAATATACTAGGTGTAAATCCATTTAACCAACCGGGGGTTGAAGAATATAAAAAGAATATGTTCAAATTATTAGAAAAACCGGGATATTAGAAAATAGAGATTGAAGGAACCCCCTTCAATCTTTAAATGATATAACAAATAAAAAATGGGTAAGGAGTGTCCCATTTGGACAAAAAATGTCCATTTTGGTATGTCCCCAAAAGTTCAATAGGAGGAAAACATGATATACAAGGAAACATTTAAAATAGGATTAAAAGATGTGTGGGCTAAGGATGAAGTGAGTAATATTGCTATTTTAGAGTACTTAGAAGATATTGCAGCTTATCATTCTGATAGTGTAGGAATTGGAATTAATACAACAGAAGAAACGCATTTAAATTGGTTATTATTAGATTGGGAATTAGAAGTATTGAAAAGACCAACATATGGACAAGTTCTTGAAATTCATACATGGTCTAGAGGAATAGAAAAATTTTATGCTTTTCGTGATTTTGAAGTATATGATAATGAAAATAATTTATGTGCAATTGCGACTTCAAAATGGTTATTGGTAGATAGTAAAACAGAAAAAATAGCAAGGGTAGAGCCACAAATTTCTGATAGGTATGAATCAGAAATAGGTAAAGCTGTATTTAAAGATAAGAAAATTGAGAAAATAAAAGAACCAAAAGAGTATATAAGTGAAATGACTTATACAGCTAGAAGAAGAGATATTGATGTTATTGGACATATGCATAATTTATATTATTTATATCTAGCTTACGAAGCTTTACCAGAAGAAGAATATAATAAAAGACCTTTTAACCACATTAGAATTCAATATAAAAATCAAATAAAATTAGGAGAGACTGCAAAGTGTAAATATGCAAAGGAAGATGGAGAAAATATAGTGGTTATCAAAAGTGAAGATGATAAAATATTACATGCGATTGTAAAATTAAAATATTAGCTTATATATACATTTTTTATAGTTTTTTTGTAAAAAATATTTAAAAAGATTGAAAAAAATCATAAAACTGTGATATAATACAAAATGGTTTTTAAGATGATAAGGGAGGAATAAAAAATGAAAGAAGTTTTAAGAAAAACAAAAATTGTAGGAACAATAGGACCAGCAAGTGAATACAAATTAAAAGAGTTGATCGAAGCAGGACTAAATGTTACAAGAATCAATTATTCTCATGGAAGTTGGGATGAGCAATCTGAAAAAACAGAAGAAGTAATTAGATTAAGAAAAGAAATGGATGTACCTGTAGCCTTATTATTAGATATGCAAGGACCAGAAATTAGAACAGGAATGCTTGTTACAGGTAAAAACGAAAAAATTAAATTAGAAGATGGACAAAAATTCATATTAGTTAATGAAGATATTGTTGGAGATAAAGACAAAGTATCTGTTTCATATAAAGAATTATATAAAGACGTAAAACCGGGCGCTAAAGTATTAATAGATGATGGAGCAATTGAATTAGTAGTAGATGAAATTGTAGAAAAAGACATTGTATGTACAGTAGTACATGGAAATGGATTAGGAAGTAGAAAAACAATTAATTTACCGGGAACAGCGGTACGTTTACCTGCTTTAAAAGAAAAAGATATCAATGACTTAAAAACAGCTTGTGAACATGATTATGATTATGTTGCAATGTCTTTCACTAGAAATAAAGATGACATTGACCAAGTTAGAAAAGTATTAGATGAAAATGGTGGAAAAGATATAAAAATAGTTACGAAAGTAGAAAATGTAGAAGGTTTAGAAAACATGGAGGAAATCGTAGAAAATGCTGATGTTCAAATGATTGCTCGTGGAGATATGGCAACAGAAACAGATTTTACAGAACCACCTGTTATGCAAAAGAAATTTATCAAATTATCAAACAAAGCAAATAAACCAGCTATTACAGCTACTCAAATGCTAGAATCTATGACATATAATCCATTACCAACAAGAGCTGAAGCAAGTGACGTTGCCAATGCAATATATGATAGAACAAGTGCAATCATGCTATCTGGAGAATGTGCTATGGGTAAATATCCAGTAGAATGTGTACAAACAATGGTAAAAATTTCTAAAAGAGTAGAAAAAGAAATTGATTACTGGAAAAGATTTAGAAATAATGATAATATTGATTTATCAAACTTTGAAACAAAAATTGCATATTCAACATGTGTAACTGCAATGAATATGGAAGCAGATGCAATTGTATGCTATACAAATTCTGGAGATTCTGCAAGAAAGTTAGCAGGATTAGGTGCTGGATGTCCAATATTAGCAATTACAGATAATAGAAGAACTTTCAATCAATTGGCAATTGTATGGAATGTAACACCTATCTATGTTGAAAAACAAGAAAATATTGATAAGGTTGTTGAATTAGGAATTGAAAAACTAAAACAAAAAGGTATATTAGAAACTGGAGATAAAATCGTTATTTCAGGAGGACCAAAAACATTACCAAATGCTTCAGATAGTAAAATAATAGGAGTTTATGCAAAAATATAAGCATTAAACCATAAAAAAAGAGGGGGTACCTCTTTTTTTTATGCAATAGGAAAGAGTTACTTTCTTCTGAAAATAGAAGTTATTATTTATTTTCATTTTGAGTTGCGAAACTTAAAGTTGCATGGTGTTTCCTATTGTTCGGCGCCAAATTTTACATATGTAAAATGGGCATTGTTAAAAATCAAAACTATTTGGTAGCAATTCTTCTAATGTTTTTATATCAATTTTATGATCATCATATATCATAACTTCAAAATCCTTATCACAAAATTCAGACATAAATTGTCTACAATATCCACAAGGGGTAGTATATTGTAATTCGTCTTTTCCACCCAAAACTAAAATACATTCAAAATCTTTTTCGCCTTCAGAAATTGCCTTTGTAAAAGCTACTCTTTCAGCACAAATAGACATAATTCCGCTATTTTCAATATTGCAACCAGAAAAAATTTTTCCGCTCTTAGTAAGCAAAGCGCAGCCCACTTTATAATTTGAATATGGGGCATATGAATTTTTTCTAGCTTTTTTAGCTGTTTCAATCAATATATTTACATCCATAAGTTAAACCTCCTTTTAAAAGTAATATATCATAAACAAATAAAAATTGCTATAGCATGTTGTATGGTGTTCCTATTGTATGAAAAAATAGGAATAAAAGGTAAACCTTTTTCGTTAATTATACATATAATGTAACAAAAGGAGGAATTTTAAAATGTTTAGTAGAAGAAAATGCTATTGTATGAACAACAATTATTCAAATAATTCATGTGAATTACAAAATGAAATCATGGAAACAAAATGCAATAATGTTGTATCTTATGAAGATAATGCTAATAGTTGTGATTGTGGATTTGACGAAGAATTAAGCGTATTTCCAGAAAATCCAATGTTGGCGCAAAGTTATGTTCCAATTCAATATATGGATAGAACATTTAAACCATGTGTTGGCTTGAAAATGGGAACAATTTTCCCAGAATTAGTAAGCCCATATGAACCATGTCAATCAATGAGAGAAATAGACTATATTGAGATGACAAATACAATTGGAAAGGGGTGCAACAAATGTCAATGATGAATGAAAATAGAAATTGTGGATGCGAAGAAATGACATTTTCATGTTGTCAAATGCCAGAAGTAGAAAGAACAGTTGATTGTGATGAAAGAAGGGAAATGGCAGAACAAATTAGATGTTATGAATTTGCAATTAATGAACTAGCATTGTATCTGGATACACATCCAAATGACCAAAAAGCACTTTGTTTGCACAGAAAATACGCAAAAGAGGTAAAAGAATTGAAAGATAAGTATCAAAAGGTATATGGTCCATTAACAATCAATTATCCATGTAATAAATGGAGATGGCTTGAAGAACCTTGGGTTTCGTTTTGTTTGGGAGTCATTTAAACTCTACTTGAATAAAAATGTAATTTAGAGT
Organism: uncultured Clostridium sp.; assembly: GCA_946500615.1. Classification (GTDB taxonomy): domain Bacteria; phylum Bacillota; class Clostridia; order TANB77; family CAG-508; genus CAG-269. The sequence goes on from CAMMWP010000030.1 coordinate 7,290, forward strand.
TTAATTTTAAAGATTTAAAAATATAATTATTTATATGCTTGTCCTCTGTTGTCAGCTTTTGTTACTAAAATAATCAGTTCATCTTGATTTAATTCATAAATAATTCGAAAATCACCGAACGCGAAGTCGATAATCATTTTTACAACCTACCATTTTCTTTACATCACCATTTGGCAGGTTGTAAATAGCTTTATAAATTCGTATTCTTTGAATTTTATCCTGTTTTTCAATAAATTTAAGAGCTTTAGGTCTAATCTTTATTTTGTAAATCATCGTAAGTCAACCCCTCTCTCTTTAGTATTTCTTCAAAAGATACAGTATTTTTTAATTCCTTTTCCTTAGTATCTTTGCTTTCAGTTAGATAGTCTAAATACATTACTTTTTCAGTAATATCCATGTTGTCTAAAATGACAGTGGGTTCTAATCTTAATAGCTCAGAGTCAATTGCTTTTTCCATTAAGATTTTAATAGAATTTAGACATTCTACATTAAGTCTCGGCGTCATTTTGATAACATCTTTAATTGCTTGAATTTGTGATTCAGACATAATTAATCAGCTCCTTTCTTTTAATTTTATGTATTTATTATAGCAACTTCAAGAGGAATTTACAATCTTTATCGTAAATTTATTAGAATTTAACTATAAAAGTTGTTTCAGTTCATTGTCTAATTCCTCGGAGGTATATATATTATATTTTTCGCTATCCCAACACTTTACATACTCTAATCAAATCAGCTCCCACGTGACTGTTGCTGATTTAATAAGAGTATGTAGTGTGTCGGTCTCCACGAAGCTCACTTAAAATGTAATATATATACCTCCGCGGAATTAGACACAGTTAAATAGCTTTGAACTTATAATAAATATCAATATAATTATCATCTATTTCAATCTTATCAATTAATTTTAAAAGTAAATTTCTATCTATAGTATTTTCATTAAAATCTAATAATTCTTTCACATTACAGAGTAGATCTTCTTTTTTTATTGTATTTTTATTATTCTCTTTCTCTTTTTGGACTCGGTTAAGCAAAAACTTTTTGTCTGTTTCATATTGTTTAGAAAGTTTAATAAATAAATCTTCTGTGATAATTCCTTTTACTTTATCTTCATATAAAGATTGAATTAAGCTATCTTTTTCAGTTATTTTTGCATCTAAATAATCCAATTTTTTATTATCTGTTTGGGTATTAGGACATATATATTCTAATTCATCATATTTTAAGAAATTAGCAATGTTTTCTTTTAAGCTAATAATTACACTATTAATTAATGTATCTTCTCTTAAATGAATATTGGAACAAAATTTACTACCATTTCTTTTATAGGAAGAACATACACATCTAAAATACTTTCCATGATTTTTATTATAAGTAATTTTCGATTTACACTTTTTGCATAAAACAAGGCCTTGAAGTAAGTGGGGAGAAGACGAGTTATAATTCCATTCATTTGATTTTTTATCAAGCATAATTTGAACACTATTAAAAAGATTTCTATCAATAATTGGTTCATGATTGTTTTCAATAATAATATGTTGATGTTTTGGCACATCAATAATTTTTTTCGTTTTATAATTTAACTTGCTATATTTGTGTTGTACTAAATCACCTGTATAAATCCTATCTCTAAGAATTTTGGAAATCATAGTGGTACTCCATAAATTTGTTTTATTATTTGGATTATAATAGTTTGTTGTTTTTCTTTTATAAGAAAGTGGTGTTAATATTTTATTTGCATTTAAGTATTTACATATTTGGGTTTTATTGTTTCCAGCATAATACATTTCAAAGATTTTTTGAACAACAGGTGAAACTTCGTAATCTACTAAAATGATATTTTTATCTTTTTCATCTTTTTTATAACCATAAGGCAAAAAGGATTTAATATTTTGCCCACTGGATGCTTTTGTTAGTAAGCTAGAGCGAACTTTTTTTGAAATATCTTTTGCATACATATCGTTAAAAACAGATTTAAATGGTGTCATATCATTATTGGTATTGTTATTGTCAAATGTATCAATTCCATCATTTAGAGCAATATATCGAACATTTTTTAAAGGGAAATACTTTTCTAAATAGTAACCTGTTTCAATGTAATCTCTACCAAGTCTGGATAAATCTTTTGTAATCACTAAATTGACATTACCAACTTCAATGTCATTAATTAAATTTTTAAAATCTGGTCTATTAAAATTGGTACCAGTAAATCCATCATCTACATATATTTTAAATAAAGTCCAACCTTGACTTTTTATATAGTTTGTTAGTAACTTTTTTTGCGTATCAATACTTTCAGATTCTTTCTCTTTTTCATCTTCTCTGGAAAGTCTTGTGTAAATTCCTACTTTAAAATAAGTAGGGGGGAAGTTATAGTTTAACTCTTGCATTTAGCCTCCTTTCCAGAGTTTAAATTTACGATAACTATTTATTTATACCTTTATATTTTATTCCATTTTTATCATTATTTAAATTCCAAAAAAAATAATTTTCATTTAGCCATTCTTGCATTAGTTCTGTAAGCGTTAAACCAGTTTTATTATATATACTTGTTACTTTAGGTTGTAATGTGTTTTTTTGCATTGCCTCACCTTCTACATAAGTTTATGAACGAAAAAAAATAAATATAAATTGTCCAAAGATAATTTATATTTATCGTTCAAAATGTGTTTACTTATTTTTTATATAGTTTTGTAGTAGCAATCTGAATATCAATTGCTACTACATAGATTATATAATATTTTATTTGTTTCGAAAATATATACATTTGAAATTTTTTAAGGCTTATTTTTCAATAGTTATGGGAGAAAAATATATACACTTTAATATAAAAGGGAAGAATATAGAAGGTTTTATGTTAAATTGATTGAAAACTATATGGATTTATGGTATTATTATAGTAACAGTTAGTTGAAGTAATACACGAAAAAGTTGGAGGTAATGACTATGCAGCAAATTCGGAAAGATTTACAACCATTTGACATGAAGCGCCTTAATGAAATTCGTAATTTACGCAAAGGTGACAAATGTTATTTCAGTGCAGGGGCTAATTCAAGTTTTTGGGATGAACTTGAGTGTATTCTTAAGTGTAATCCTAAAAGCCATGTATGGGAGCGAAAGGAAAAGGATGATGTTGTGCTTGGAGAAGTGTGGTATCAGCGAGTAGGTGAATTCTACTATAAACATACAGTACATAAATTTGAATATATGTATGTAGAATCCAAAGAACTGGTAATTGACTGGCATGGACACAATGAACAGATTCATAAAGGAAAGCAAGTAAAGAAAACAAGGGAATTCTATATTTTCCCAGATGGGAGAATTGAGATGTGTAGGAAAGATTGTACGCATAGATTAATCAATGATTATGGGAAACCTATTTATGTTCTTTCACTGAAAATTTGTAGCAACGGAAACCATTAAATTTAACGGATATTAGTTATCCAAAACAAAACAGCCTTCTTAGACATATTTGTCAAAGGAGGTTGTTTTGATAATATTTTTACATTTCATATTCTTTTGTCTCACAATTTTTTCTACTAGAGTTTAATAACATAACAATATACACACTTAATTTTCTTAAAATTCCTTTACCTGTATCATACTATTTAAAATCCAAACAACTTTTTTAAGTTTTGATTTATTTTTAGTATATTAGAAGCCTATCAAAATATCTATTTTAAAGTCATCAAAAGAAACTTCCAATGGATACATTAAAGATATCTATTTGAAGGCTAGTTTATATCCACTTTAATAATAAATAATAGATGTAAAAATCGTATAAACAAATAGTTCTTCCAAATCAAACGAAAACTGGCCATGGGAAAGGGGGAATTTCTAATGTGGACATATAATAAAATGTTACAATACCCAATTAATATTAAATGTACAGACCCAAAACTTGCAAAAGTCATTATATCACAATATGGTGGACCAGATGGAGAATTAGCAGCATCACTTAGATATTTGTCTCAAAGATTTGGTATGCCAGATCAAAATGCAAAAGCTATTTTAAATGATATTGGTACAGAAGAATGTGTTCCATGATGTTGTCAATAGTTAAAGACAGTGATTACAATCTTAACTATTGACTATAAAATACATTATTTTAGAAAAAACTGGAGCTATTATACCCCAGTTTTTGAAAACGAAAAGTTAGTATCTCTACCATGAGTCACACCATATAAATCTCGTTGAGATGAAGTATTGTAATAAGTAAGGTTATATCCCATATCATTTATAACACTTTCAACTGTAGATTTTCTATAGCAACATGGAAGAGAAATGGTAACTCCAACAATACTTTTTTCTCCAAAGAAGTATTGCCAAGAAATCAGTGATTCAACTAACCTTTGTTTTGATATCTTCCGCTGTTTTTTATAACAGTCACGAAGATGAAAAGCTTTACTAATGTCAAATTTTTCAACAATAGTCATATAAATCCTCCTATTTTGTAAATTACAAAACATAAGTAACATAATTATTATATCATAAATTAGTTGAATTGTAAATTAAATTTTAGGTATTTTAGGATATATATGTAATTCAAAATTTGTAGGGTCTGAATCTTTTTTTATAGCTTTTTCAGTTTTTAGATATGTAACTTTTGAAAGTAAGCTTTTTAGTAAAATATTTTTATCTTCAGCATTTTCTAGCTTATTGTATAAATCAATTACATTTTCTAGTTTAGGAATAATAACTTCTTTTTGTGTTTGTATTTCTTCATTTTTAGATAATAGCTCATTATATTCTTTTAGCTTTTCTTCTAACCTTTGTACATGCTCTTTTATAGATTTAGAACGATTTATAAACTCATCTTTACTATAAATTCCGTTTTCTAAAAAGTCATAAATCTTATCAAGTTTTGCATTTTCTTTTTCTAATTCTTTTTTAGTAGAAATAATAGAATGTTCTATCATTTTACTATTATTTGTTTTTGATTTATCTTGTGAACTTTCATAATCTACTTTATAATTCTCAAGCCATATTTTTAAAGATTCAATGATTTTATTTTCTACAATATAGAGTTTAGAACTAATATTATTGCATTTTGGATTGGAACATATAAGAGTTGCAGGTTTGTCTGCTTTGGTATAAGGTCTCCTTTGCATAGGCTTACCACACTTTTCACAAAATACTAAACCGAACTAAAGGGTTTCGAATTGTATTTGAATGTTGTACTTTTGGAGTATTTTGTTTTCGTTTTTCTTGAACTAATTCCCAAGTCTTAGTATCAATAATTGACTCATGTAGCCCATCATAAATTAAATAATCTTGATTACGAGGTCTACTAATAATAAGATGTCCATTTTTTGTTTTCTTTTTTTGTTTTCTTCTATTCCAAACGATTTTGCCAATATAAGTTGGATTAGAAAGAATATCTTTAACAGAAGAAATAGTCCATTCATCTGAATTTCTAGGCTTTAAATTCATATTATTTAATTGTTTAGCTACAGAATTTATAGTATTGTTTTCAAAAGTATATAGTCTAAAAATTTCTTTTACAATAGGTGCTTCATCTTTATTTATTGATAAACTATAACCTTTTGAATCTTTTAGTTTAACTCTATCATATCCAAATGGAGCAATATTACCAATAAACTTACCTTCAGAAACAGAGATTTCACGACCCCTTTGCAAACGCCTATTAATTGTTTTATATTCTCTCCTAGACATAAATAAGCCAAACTCAAAATATTCTTCATCAAATTCATTATCTGGGTCATAAGTTTTAACAGGTGTAATAATTTTTGTATGAGAATATTTAAAAGCCTTTGAAACTCTGCCTTGATCAGAAGTATCACCACGAGCAAGCCTTTCTACTTCAACTACTAAAACGCCAGTCCATTTTTCATTTTCAACATCTCTTAGAAGTTTTTGCATTTCTTTTCTTTCGGAAATAGTTTCTCCACTTACCACTTCACGATATATTTTGCTAATTGTTAGGTTTCGTTTTTCTGCTAAGTTGGTTAGGATTTTTTCATGTCTTGCTAAAGTTTCGCCTTCTCCATATTTTTCTGACTCTATATCTTCTCTTGATTTTCTTAAATATATTGCATATGTGCCATCTTGCACAATTCCTCCTTTCCTTGTAATTTGTCTTTAACTTGTCTAAATTATATATGAAATTTCGACAAATTACAATAAAGGAGATTTGTTTATTTTATATATTAAATTAATAATAATGTTGTTTATATACTCTTTTTGAGTAGCAACATCTTCTACTATATAATCATCATAAAATTTGACTTTTGTGTTTTCTAATATATATTCTTCTAATATCATATAATCGCCTCTCTAAAATTTATGAAAAAAACATAAAAAAATACCCAAGACACGCTTGTCTTGAGCAAATTTATATTTTTCTATGCTAACATTATATGATGAGTGAATTATAAAATCAATTCCCTTTTATTTTCCATTTTTCTATGATTAGTCATAAAACTTGTAAAAAATATAGATAAAAACTAGGAAAAGTTAACAATTTATGATATAAAAATAATAGAAAATGAAAGGAGCAAAAAATGTTAAAAGCATGTAGTATATCAAAAAGTATAAACAGACGAGCTATTAAAATATTAAGAGAAAAAGACATTAGTGTCGATGTTTGGAGTGGAGAAAAATCTCCAACACAAGATGAATTAAAAGAATTATTACGAATATACGATATTCTAATGATAGGAGTTAAAGAAAAAATAACAAAAGATATGCTTGGTGATATAAGAAGTCCAAAAATTATTGGAACACTCTCAATAGGATTAGACCATATAGACAAAGAATGTTTGCAATCAGATTTTATTAATGTTGTTAATTGTCCATCAGCTAATACAACATCAGTTACAGAGCATATATTTGCTTTAATATTAGATGTAAGTAAAAGAATACAAGAAGCTAATGAATTGGTTATAAATGGAAAAGGAAATAAAAGCTTTTTAAGTAGCAAACCAAATGATATAACAGGAAAAACTATAGGCTTAATAGGTGCAGGAAATATATCTAAAAAAGTGGTAAATATAGCTAATATATTTCAAATGCCAATACTTTGTTATACTGCTCATCCTGATAACCATAGTGACTTAATAGAAAAAGGAGTACAATTTGTAGGACTTAATGAGTTGTTGAAAAATTCGGATATTGTAAATGTAAGTGTACCATTGACTGAGCAAACTAGAAATTTAATATCAAGAGAAAAAGTGAATTTATTGAAAGAAAAAGCAATATTTATAAATACTTCAAGAACTGAAGTTGCAGATGTACAAGCATTAGTCGATTTTGCTGATAAAAATCCTAATTTTTATTTAGGTTTAGATATAGATATAGGAGAATATTCAGAGTTATTAGCTAAAAAAAGAAACAATGTTATTGTAACACCTCATATTGCAGGTTGTACAGATGAAGCTATACAAAGAACCTTTGTAGAATGTGCTGAAAATATAGTTAAAGAATTAGAAAAAAGAAAAGAAGAAAAAGATATAGAAGGAAGATAGAAGAAAAAATGGAACAAAGTAATGTATGGAAAAGTTTTTTGATTTCTGATTTAGCAGGAAAAGTTATAAGTGTTTTTAAAGATGTATTTTTAGGAATTTATTTTTTAAAGATAACACAAGGAAATATAGTTGATGTTTCAATATACTATATAACTTTCTTTTTAAGCTATTTAGTGTGCTTACTGCTTGTAAATAGATTAAAAAAACTCAATTTAGTTTCTATGTTTAGAATAGGGATATTTTTAAATTTAATGCAATGTATAATTTTATTAATAACTGGAGAGAAAATTGCAAATTATATAATTCCATTCGCAATTTTTGCAAGTATAGGAAATGCCTTTTATTATTATCCAAAACAAATATTAATAAAAAGAGTTAATAAAGATGAGAATTTTCAAAATTATATTACTAAAGATCAAATTTTGAAATATACAATAAGTATTATACTTCCTATTGTTTTAGGTTATTGTATTAGCAAAAATTCTTATGAATTGGCTTTTATAGTACTAACTGCATTGATTTCTATTAGTTTTATCTTTTCATTATTTATAAAAGGATTCGACTTAAATCATGGAAAAATAAATTTAAGGAGATTTTTCGGAAATATTAATAATAAAGGAAATAAAAAATTAATGACACTATTAAGTTTTAGAACATTATTTAGAGGACTAAGTTCGTTTGGTGTACTATCAACATTGATTACTATTATAACTTTTTTTGTAGTTTCAACAGAATTATCATTAGGAAGTATTAGTAGTTTTATAACTGTTATTTCTATTTTGGTAATATATTGTACTAATAAATTTGTAAAAAAAGATAAGTTATCCAAATTGTTTATTCCAATGTCTATTGTTCAAAGTATAGTAGTTATCATACTTACATTTAGTATGATGTATCTTAATATAAACAATACAATTCAAATTGGAACTCTTACTATAAGTGTTGGATTTTTATTGATACTTTTATATAACATAGTTAATGGAATAAGTAATCCAATATTTGAAACATCAAATTCAGTTTTATATTATGAATGTATGTGTAAACAAGAAATAAGTATAGAAGATGAGCCCAATTATGTGTTTTGGTTTGAAATTATGATAAAATTTTTAAGAAGTTTAGGATATTTAATTTTAATATTTGTTTCAAAAATAGGATTTAATTTGAATATTATTTCAATTTTGATAGTTGGATTTACTTTAATGTACATAGCTTTTGCTTATACACTAAACAAAATAAACAAAGATTATTTAATATCCTAATAATAAATTGTAATGTGCTTTATAAAACTAAGTCAATGTTGAAATGAATGTGCTATTGCACAACATTGACTTAGTTTTATAAGCACGTTAATTTTCAATTAAGATGATTTAAGGATAAGTATATTTAATCAAGAAGACATAATCACATTTTGAAACCAAAATACCTTATTAAGATTAGGGCAGGAAAGCGAGTGTGTACACATCACCTATACACATTGAAGGTCAAGCCTTCAAGAGTTAATAAAGAAACAAAAATTTTATGCAAATATAATGTAAAAATTCACCGAGTGAACTAAATTAAATTCACTTAGTGTACTTGAAATTTATGAAATATTGGCACAAAGTATTGATTTTGTAAATAAAATAAGTTATAATGAATATAATAATAAAGATACTTTTAAAGTATCTTTGTCCAAATCAAATGTGAACCGCCACCCTGTTGGCGAAATATAAATGCACAGGTGAGCAAATGTTACTCGCAACCCTACTTGCGACAAATAAATGGGTAGGTGGACAAATGTAATAAAAAATCTACCTTTTCGGAGGTAGATTTTCTTTTAGAAATGAGGTAATAATGAAAGTAGAAAACGGAAAATTTTATTTTATAAAAGATGAGTTTTTTGATATATTCAATGGTTATAAATTAATGGAAAACAAAGAAAATGGCAATAAAAGACCTTGCTATTTTTGTTTTAATGACCTAGAAGATGAAAAAATAATATGGTTTGTACCGATATCAAGTAAAGTTGAAAAATATAAAGTTATATATGAAAACAAGAAGAAAGTTAGAAAGAAAGTTTATAACTTTGTTTTTGGAAAAGTTTTAGGAAAAGAAAGAGCATTTCTAATACAAAATATTTTTCCAACAACAGAATATTACATAGAAAGTAAATACCAAAATAAAATGCAAGATGTAGAAATAACTGAAGCTTTAAAAAGAGAAATAATACAGACATCAATGGATGTTATAAAGCTAGCTAAAAAAGGTATTAATATTCCTTTTTACAATATAATTGAAATGAAAGAAATATTATTAAAACAACAAAATTAGGTTAGATATGAGCCTTTGGATTTATTCCATAAACGAATATCCTTTAACACATTAGGAAAGATATAATCCTTTAGAATAATTTTATAAAATAATATCAATTTATTATTAGGTTAGAAACGAGCCTTTAGTTTTATGCTATAAACGAGTTTCCTGAAAAAATAAAAAGTTCACTTAGTGTACTTTAGTTCACCGAGTGAACTTTTATATTATTTACAGCCAATAGTCATAAATTTTTTTGATTGACAACATTCTGGTACAGAAGAATTAGCCCATTTAGAAATGGTAGGAACAATCGTACACCAACTAACAAAAGGAGCAAGTATCGAAGAAATTGAAAAAGCAGGATTAAGTGCATATTATACAGACCATGGAGTGTATCTGTATGCTATCCTAATCCTGCTTGTCCTTATTTATAATTAATTCTTTCAGTAAATTCATAGCCATATCCATTGAAATTTTACATCAGCGAAATCTTCTAGCAATATAATAGTATTATCATCTAACGATAGATTTTCAATAGACATAGTGGCTTTTATATTATTTATGATTCTTTTTTTATCATCCTTATTAATAAGAAAATCCTCCTTTTAATCATTGTTTTCAAACAATTCTTTTACATATAAATTTCTATTTTTTAATTCATTGTTTTTTCCTTGCAGTAGATTTTCAAAAAACATTACTAAATAATCGAATGTCGGATAAATTCCTTTTGGTATATTTCCATAATTACTTCTAACTAATGCATTTCTAAAGTATAAGCTATATTCTTTAAACATGTCATTATTTATATCAAATCCCATATTATTAAGATACTTTTCAATAAATACTGCTGTAGTTCTAGTATTTCCTTCTCCAAATGGGTGTACTTGCCAAATGCTTGAAGTAAATTTTGCAATATGTTCTATTAACTCATCTTTATTTAACTTAGAATAATCAAATTCTTTTTCTTCTTTAAAATCATAATCAAAATAGCTTTCTATATCTTGATAATTTACATATTTAAACCAATACCAGTATTCCAATATTCTTGTTTCTTTGTAGTATCAGTTGTTTCATTTTCAATTATATAATTTTCTTTACCAAACATTTTTAAACCACCTTTTTTATCGAAAGTCATAATATTAATTATTGTTAAAAATTATTCCATCAATGCACTCATTAAAAATAAATTGTTTAATTTTTTCTTTATTATTTGTACTATAAAATTCAGATAATAAAATAGTAAAATCTTTTAATTTATTGTCTGGAACTTTTATAATCCCACATCCATTTTCAATCATTATTTTATTAGCACATATTGTACTAGTCCTTTTGTTTCCATCCCAAAATAACTGACTTCTCATGCCATATAACATGTACTCTATGGCTCTTTCTGTAACATTTTCTATTTGTAAAATAGTATTTATTTGTTGTTTTACATCTTTTTCATCTGGTATTGGGGGAATATAGGGTGTTCCTGATATTTGTACATTACCTTGTCTTAATATTCCCCAAGCAATACTTTCATTTCTTGCTACAAGTTCATTTATTTTACAAATAAAATCAAAATTAAACTCCATATCTATATTGTTAATAAGATATTTCCAAGCATCTCTTAAATTCAATATGCACTGAATTTCATCTATTTTTAAATTAGGAACATTAATACCTTCTAGTATAGTTTTAGTTTCTGGAAAAGTTATGTTTAAACCTTCCATTCTTGCATTAGCATATATATTATCTACTAAATTTCTTTTTGCTAAAAAAATATTTTGTTCTAAAGTTAAATTATATTTATTTTCCATATCATATTTCTCCTTATTTTTCTTTTGAAAATAAAACTTATTGTTTATTTTCACTTTGCGTTGCGAAACTTAAAATTTGCATAGTGTTTCCTTTAAAATAAACCAAAAATATTATATCATATATTAGCTTAAAATGCTATAATTACATCAAAAATTCCAATGAATTACAACATCTTGTGAGTTCAATTTTTTGTTTTTTTCTCCAATTTCAATATAATCTATAAAACTATTAACAATATCATAATTAAGTTCTTTAAAATCCTTAAAATGATTTATTATCTTTTCTTTTTGTTCATTTATAAATTTACTGTTTAATTCTTTTTGGTGTAAGTTTGATAATTCATTTTCTATTTTATCAAGTTCATTTTGCTTATTTGATTTATCTGTTATGAAAGAATTATTTAATTCGTGGAATATATTGTTAGGTACTGTGCCACTTGCTTTATTCAAATAAAGTTCTTTAATGGCTTTATTGATATTTTCCATATCTCTATTTAAAGTTTCTTTTTTCTTTTCAAGGTTTTTGAATTTGTTTAAATTATCATTCTTAACAAATAAATCATCTGGAACATTATCAAAATTATAGTAAGCTAAAATCTTTTCTCTTATCTTTTCTGTTACTAATTCCTGTAAATTATTATATCCAATAGAGTGGGGAGTACAATTTCCATATAATTTCTTTGAACCTTTACAAGAAAAATAAATATAGCCTCTATCATTTTTGCATTTATATAGTTTCATACCACAATCTAAACATACAAGTTTATTAGCAAAAATATGTACTTCGCCATCTTTACATCTTCTGGTTTTACTTTTAAAGATTTCTTGGACTTTATAAAATTGTTCTTTTGTAATAATAGGCTCATGCGTATTTTCTACAATAATCCATTCAGACTTAGGCTGATTTTTCATTTTCTTTGATTTATAGCTTATTTTTTTATTATAGCCTTGTACTAAGTTGCCAATATAAGTTTCATTCTTTAAAATTTTACTCACAGTAGATTCAGTCCAGTATTCAATGTTTTTGCCTTGATTTTTAAAGTTAAGACCTTTTGATAATTTGTATTTAGTTGGAGTTAGTATTTCTTTATCATTTAGTATTTGTGCAATTTTTGTAACTCCGATTTCCTTGTTCGTAAAGATTATAGATTAATTTGATTACATCAGAAACTTCTCCATCAATTACAAGTTTATTTTTATTTGTTTCATCTCTTTTATAACCATAGCATACAAAAGAGCCAATATGTAAGCCTTGTTTTCGTTTACTATCAAAAGTTTTTTTTATGTTTTCAGATAAATCCTCTAAATACCATTCATTTACTAAACCATTAATTTGTCTTGATTTTTTATTTCCTTTATCTTCTGTGTCAACATGATCTACAGTACTTATAAATCTAATATTCCATTCTATGAATTTATTGTGTAAATATCTTTCAACAATTTCCATATCACGAGTAAATCTACTTTGAGTTTTGCATAATACAATATCAAATTTATGGCTTTGGGCATCTTCTAATAATTTATTAAATTCAGGTCTTTCACTGTCGATTCCAGAATAATCTTCATCACAGTAAATATTATAAATATCCCAGCTCCTTTCTATTGCATAATTTACTAGCATAGATTTTTGATTTTGGATACTTTCACTTTCATCATTCTCGTGAACTTTGTCATCATCTTCACGAGAAAGTCTGCAATATATAGCAACTCTCATAGTTATACCTCCAACCTGTATAACTACTCATTTCGTACAAGCATATTATACAAAAATAAGTAGCTTTAATCAATACAATTAGTAAATTCGTTTACAATTAGCTTAGTAACAATTCTATTTATAGCATTTACAATATCTTCTACATTTTCATTTTTAGTTTTTTCAATCACATTAAAATTCACTTTCTCACACATACAAAATCCTCCTAGTTTACTGTATTCTAAAGGACTTGTATTTGTGAAAACAAAAAATAAAGCCCTTTGGCTTTAAAAAATTAATATTTTATTACTTTAGGAAAACAATAAGGAGCATTGACATTTCTATCTAGCTCGAATTGTTTTTTATTGCTATTGTAGTTATATACACTAGAGTTATATTTTCTAATTTAGAAATAACCCCGTTTCTGGATTCTATTTTTGAATCCATTGCTAATTGATATTGTAAAATTTCATAATCTTCTTTTTGAGAATGTCTTGTTGCTCTTATACAAGCAATTGTTTTTTCTTTATTCGTATGTTTATTAAATTGTTTTCTTTGATATTTTTCTTTTTCATATCTTTCATCTTGTTTAATAATTCTTGTAATATAACCATTATCTACATTAAGTGTTTTCTCTATATCTGTAGGTCTTAAATGTTCAATATAATACATTTGAATTATTTTGTCCTTGTTTGAATTACACATAAAATCACTCCTTTTTTCTGTCAGTTAAGGTGTTTAACGACTGTTCTGTTAAACACCTTTGCCATATTATAAAATGAAATCACATTGTACAATTACGAAAATTGCATAAAGAAGTAAGGCTTTGCAAGTATAATCATTTTATAAATTTTCTTCATTGACAATGTATAACTAAACTACTTTTTTGTAGTTAGTCAAAAAATTGCTAACAACTTTTGGGCATAGTAATACTAAGGAAAAGTAATAAATCTAAAGTAAAATCAAAGATTAACTAAAGTATAATATCAAATAAAAGAATTTCAATTCCGTTTTTTTTCCCTTTTTTCTAAAAAGTATCTTCAAAGGAACATTGTCAATGAAAGAAATGTATAAATTGAATATTCTCCTTGAAATGACTACTTTATGCCATTTCTGTAATTGACAATAGAAATGGATTTTATAATGGAATCATAACCACCAGTAAAACTGGTGGTTTGCTCTTAGCCTAGAAGGCTTTTGT
>CAMMWP010000031.1 GCA_946500615.1 uncultured Clostridium sp.
AAAATTTTAAAAATTCCATAAAGGAATTATAACATTTAGAGAAGAAAAATAAAAGGCACTAAATTTAATTAGTGCCAGTGCGAACGGAGTTCGCTTTCTTGTTGTATAGGAAAAATCGAGTTTTTCCTATACAAGAACATCGCTCCGCGCTAACGATTGCACACAAATTTTACTTACATAAAATTTGGCGCCGAACAATAACGCGGGCTTTAAAATATTATAAATAGAGAAAATGTTTAAGAAAGCCCGCTATTGTTCTGGTATAACAAAAATCGAGAAAAAAGGCTTATAAATATAATAATTTTTTATAATTAGTAGGAAATCCCATTTTATATAAGACTTTATTAATGGATATGGTTATTAATTCTGATTGTAGAATATCAATATTTTTTATTATATTGATATAAAAATTATAAAATTCAATTTTTTCTAATAGTATTTTTAATATAATGATTATTGAAAATAAATCTCTAGTTGCATATAAAAACTTATTATTTTTGATTATATTTAGCTCTGTATGATATTTAGTGGGATAAATTCTATTCTTTAATGTTATATCATATAATTTTTCATCATGTGCACATATATTTCTAATAAGAGTTAAATTTTGTAAATAAATTTTAAATTCTGATATTTGTAAACCGAACTTTCTGCTAATTGTATTTTGTTCTTTTTGCTTCATTAGGCTATAAAATTTTGAGATTTTTCCAAAAGATAAAATTCTCACTAATACCCATAATGGAATATAATGATAATTATCCCAATAATGTATTATCATTTTATTTGAATTTTTATATTGATATTTGATTTCTGAAAGTATATCTGATATAAATTTTTCAACTAATAAGATTGTTGATTTCGAATTGTTAAAATTTTTAGAAATTAAATAATTTTTATGACCATAAACTTTTGAAAATTCATAAGCTATATATGTATCTATTTCATTTTCGATTAATAAAATATATTTTAAAAAATTGATTTTAATATTCTTATCAAATTGATATATGGAATAGATTTCTTCAAATCTTGTATTTGTAATATATCGGTCTTTATATTTATGATTCAAAAATAAATCTTTATAACCATTAATTAAATAGTAATAATTATTTTTTTCTAGTATTTTATAAGTTTTATTATAATCTTCTATTAAAATATTTCGAGACTTTAATAGTTCAATTTGTTTATCGAGTGTTTTAAAAAACTTTTCCAATGTTTTTCTCCTTGTGTTTTAAAAACGCCTCGGACTCAGAAGGGTACCGAGGCATTAATTATTTCCGACTTTGGGCCCGTGGGTTTTCCAAAGTACGATCTATTGTAGATAGTATATCATTTTTAAGTGAATTTTGTCAAGCAAAATGGTATAAATTTTTTCCTACCTACTAACGATAGTATATTCTTATATATAAAAAGTTATACAATTTTTTTCATATGAGTATGAAAATTTGAAAAAAAGCTTGTGCTTTTAATTCTTTATAGTATATAATGGTTGAGGAGACTATACGGTAGAAAGGAATGTGAAAAAAATGACATTTATTGAAGAAATAAAACAAAGAGCAAAACAACAAATGAAAACAATTATTCTTCCAGAAGCAGAAGATATAAGAGTATTAAAAGCAACAGAAAAGGTAATGAAAGAAAAATATGCAAATATTATTTTAGTAGGAAATAAAGAAAATATTTTAAAAAAAGCAAAAACAAATGAGATTAACATCGAAGGTGCAAAAATTGTAGACCCACAAACATCAGAAGACTATGATACATATACCAATCTTTTGTATGAATTAAGAAAACACAAAGGAATGACAATAGAAAAAGCAAAAGAATTGGTTTTAGATCCAGTATATTATGGAATGTTAATGGTAAAAGACAATAAGGCAGATGGATTAGTTTCCGGAGCAGCACATTCTACATCAGATACTTTAAGACCAGCTCTACAAATCCTAAAAACAGCATCAGATACCAAATTAGTTTCTGCTTTTTTTGTTATGGTAGTACCAGATTGTGAATATGGAGAAAATGGTGTATTTATATTTGGAGATAGTGGATTAAATGAAAATCCTAATCCAGAACAATTGTCAGAAATTGCTATTTCATCAAGCAAGAGTTTTAAACAATTAGTTGGAAAAGATGCAAAAGTAGCAATGCTTTCTTACTCTACCTATGGAAGTGCACATTCAGAATTAACAGAAAAAGTCATTGAAGCAACAAGATTAGTAAAAGAAAAACAACAAGACTTAATAGTAGATGGAGAATTACAATTAGATGCAGCAATTGTTCCAGAAATAGCAGAATCAAAAGCTCCAAACAGTCCATTAAAAGGAGAAGCAAATGTATTAATTTTCCCAGATTTAAATGCAGGAAATATTGGATACAAATTGGTACAAAGATTAGCAAAAGCAGAAGCATATGGACCATTGTGTCAAGGAATTGCAAAACCAGTAAATGATTTATCAAGAGGTTGCAATAGTGAAGATATAGCAGGTGTTGTTGCTATAACAGCTGTGCAAGCACAAGAACAATAGCGGGCTTTCTTAAACATTTTCTCCATCTATAACATTTTAAAGCCCGCGTCATTGTTCGGCGCCAATTTTACGCATGTAAAATTGTGTGCAATCATTATAAAATATTCCAAACAGAGAAAGGAGATATAATGAAGATCTTAGTATTAAACTCGGGAAGTTCATCATTAAAATATCAAGTAATTGATATGGAAACAGAAACTGTCTTAGCAAAAGGATACTTTGAAAGAATTGGTCAAGCAGATTCCTTCTTAACACATAAAGTCAATGGAGAAGTTCATAAGTTTGAGCATTATGCAAAAAACCATGATAAAGCCATTTCATTTGTGTTAAGTAGACTATTAAATAAACATTATGGTGTTTTAAAAAGTTTAGAAGAATTAGGTGGAATTGGACATAGAGTTGTTCATGGGGGAGAAAAATTTGCCAATCCAGTAGTCATAACAGATGAAGTCATAAAAGGAATAGAAGATTGTGTAGATTTAGCACCATTACACAATCCAGCAGCAATTTTAGGAATAAAAGCATGTAAAAAACTAGCGCCAAACACTAAAATGGTAGCCGTATTTGACACAGCATTTCATCAGACATTAGAAAAAGAAAGATATATTTATCCAATACCATATGAATATTATGAAAAATATAGTGTGAGAAAATATGGATTTCATGGAACTTCTCATCAATTTGTAGCAAACAGAGTAGCCGAATTGGTAGGAAGAGATATCAAAGAATTAAAAATTATCAATTGTCATTTAGGGCAAGGAGCAAGTGTTTGTGCCATTCAATATGGAAAGTCAGTAGAAACAAGTATGGGCTTAACACCGCTTGGAGGAATCTCTATGGGAACACGAAGTGGAGATTTAGACCCATCTGTTATTACCTTTCTTATGAAAAAAGAAAATTTAAATCCAGATGAAATAGAAAAGATTTTAAACAAACAATCGGGAGCATATGGAATATCTGGCGTATCTGTTGATTTTAGAGATATAGAAGCAGAGGCAGAAGCAGAAGATGAAAGGTCAATATTGGCATTAGACAACTTCCATTATCTAGTGGCAAGCTATGTAGCCAGATGTGCAGTTGCCATGAACGGATTTGACATACTAACCTTTACAGCAGGTGTAGGAGAAAAAGGTCAAGATTCAAGAGAAGCAATATGTGATTATCTAGAAGTATTTGGCGTAAAAATAGACAAAGAATATAATCAGAAAGTAAAAGGAATAGAAGCAGAGATTACAGCAAAAGACGCAAGAATAAGAACCTTTGTCATTCCGACAAACGAAGAATTGATGATTGCTAGAGCTGTTAGGGACGTGCCAAAATGGACAAAAAATGTCTAAAAGGGACATACCTTCGCATTCAAACATATAAAAATATACTATATAATTATCATCAGATGAGAAGGACTGAACAATAACAAATATATATTTATAATAAAAATTTAATATAATAGGGAATTGTCATCAGACAGAAAAATTGTATGAATGATAGAACGATTTAGCCTGTCCCTTTTGGACATTTTTTGTCCATTTTGGCATGTCCCTAAAAGGAGGAAAAATGAAAGTTTTAGTTTTAAATTGTGGTAGTTCATCACTAAAATATCAATTAATTAATATGGAAACAGAAGAAGTAGTAGCTTCTGGAAAGTATGAAAGAATAGGCGAAGAGGAGGCTTTTATTACACATAAAGTAAATGGACAAAAAACTGAAATAAAGAAGCCAGCATATAATCATAAAGAAGCAATTGAATTTACATTGGAACAATTTACAAATCCAGAATATAAAGTAATTGATTCTCTAGATGAAATTAGTGCTGTAGGACATAGAGTTGTACATGGTGGAGAGAAAATAACAGAATCAGTTGTAATAACAGATGAAGTCATTAAAACAATAGAAGAATGTACAGATTTAGCACCTTTACACAACCCAGCATGTATATTAGGAATAGAGGCTTGTAAAGAAGTGATGCCAAATAAACCAATGGTAGGGGTATTTGATACAGCATTCCATTCTTCTATTCCAAAAGATAAATTTATATATCCAATTCCTTATGAATATTATGAAAAATATGGTGTTAGAAAATATGGATTCCATGGAACTTCTCATATGTATGTATCTCAAAGACTTGGTGAAATAGAAAATACGTCTCTTGAAGGAACAAAAATTGTAACTTGCCATTTGGGTCAAGGGGCTAGTATATGTGCTATAAAAGATGGTAAATCAGTAGATACCAGTATGGGATTAACACCACTTGCAGGATTACCTATGGTAACAAGAAGTGGAGATTTAGATCCATCTGTTGTTACATTTATTATGAAAAAAGAGAGTTTAAATGCACAAGAAATGGAAGATATTTTAAATAAAAAATCAGGTTTGTCAAGTATATCAGGAATGGCACCAGATTTTAGAGTCATAGAAGATGAATCAAACAAAGGAACAGAAAGAGCAAAAATGGCAATTGAACAATTCAATTATTCTATCGCAAGCTTTATAGCAAAATATGCTGTAGCTATGAAAGGTATTGACTATATTATCTTTACAGGTGGTATTGGGGAGAACCAAATTAACATCAGAAAAGGTATTTGTGAAAAACTACAATTTATGGGTGTAAAATTAGATTTAGATGAAAACAACATGAGAGGGGAAGAAAAAGTTATCTCTACAGAAGATTCAAAAGTAAAAGTGTATGTGATTCCAACAAACGAAGAATTAATGATTGCGAAAGAAACAAAAAGACTTGTTAAATAATCTACAATACGTTATAATGTAATTAGACTAAGATATATCGTAGGAAATACTATGCAACTTTTCGGTTTGGCAACGCAAAGTGAAAATAACAATAAGTTCTATTTTCAAAAGAAAGGAATGTAGAGAAATATGAAATTTGAATTTGATGATTTTAATTTTAAAGAGCAGGTAGAATTGATGAATCTTAACAAACAAATGCAACAAAATCAGTTAGAACATAATCAAAATATAGGATTTAACAATGATATTTTATACAATTTTATAGAAAAAAAGAAAATTAAATAATAATTATATAAAATATGCATTTCCTATACCATCTAAAATGTCCAAAAGGAAACGTCCCCAATTGGACACAATTGGACACCAAATTGAACAATGAAACTTAGAAAATAAAATGGTTTGAAAAGAAAAGTTTCAAATACAGAAAGAATAATAGAGAAAATATACAGAGGATGATTGAAATTATGAAAAAAGTAATAATAGATTCACTAAAGAAATATAAATTCAGTTCTTTAATACATTTTATATTTATAGGATTAAATATATATTTATTGACAATTCCAGCCAAAATTATTGGGGATATTGTTGATATGTTATATGACATAGAAGCAAATGAACAAAATATTATTAACAACATATATTACCTTTTGGGAATGTGTGTTGTTTTGCTAACTGTAAGAATAATATGGAAATATACAGAAACAGTAATTTCTAGAGGTTTTGAAAGAGATATAAAAGATAAACTGTTTGAAAGATTTTTAAAGCTAAAATTAAAAGATATACAAAATATAAAAAATGGGGAAATTATGTCCTATTTTGTAAAAGATACAAATGAAATCAGAAGTGCTGTATATCGAATAATATCTCATGGAGCTAGAATTGTATATACCTTTATAATTGCTATCTATCAAATGGCCAGCGGGGTTAATATCTATCTAACAATAGCAACCATTATTCCCATATTAATCGCTTCTGTCTTAATTGTTAAAATTAAAAATCAAGTAGAAAAAAGCTTTTCAAAAGCACAGGAAAAATTTACAGAATTATCTGAATACATACAAGAAAGCACAGATAGTATCCGAACCACTAAAGCATATGCATGCGAAAAGAGTCAATTAGAAGAATTTATTAAGAAAAATCGCAGGGTAAAACAAAATGATAATACAGTAGATATTTATTCAAACTTATTAACAACAACTGTAAATATATGTTTTGGACTATGTTATTCTATTGCCCTATTATTTGGAGGAAAGCTTGTTGTTGATGGGCAAATCACAGTTGGCGAATTGGTAACTTTTAATGGATATATTGGACTTTTTGTAGGACCTGTTAGTTGGATTCCACCATTAATTGCAAGAATTAAAAGAGCACAAATATCTTATAAAAGATTAAATAAAGTGTTTGAACTGGAAACAGAAAAAGTAAATGTCAAAGAAAAAGAAATAAAAAATAAGTTAGAGGGAGATATTGTTATACATGATTTAAGTTTTCATTATCCTGAAGTAATGGATAAAGCTTTGGAGAATATTAATATAAATATAGGAAAAGGACAAACCTTAGGAATTATTGGAACAATTGGAAGTGGAAAAACAACATTAATGAATTTATTAACGAGACTATATAGTATTCCTAGAGGAAAAATAGAAATTGATGGAAAAGATATTAATGATATCCCAATAGAAGTATTAAGAGAAAACATTTGCTATATTACACAAGATAATTTTCTATTTTCTTCAACACTAAAAGACAATATTAGCTTATTTAAAGAAGAGTATCGAACAGAAGAAATTAAAGATAGTACCAAAAAAGCAATTATTTATGATGAAATATCAAAAATGCCAAAAGGAATTGAAACAAAGATAGGAGAAAGAGGAGCTGATTTATCGGGAGGACAAAAACAAAGAGTGGCTATTTCGAGAGCTTTTCTAAAAAATAGTCGTATTTTGATTTTTGACGATACATTTTCAGCTCTAGACAATAGAACTTCACAGGCATTGCTAGAAAATATAAAACAATTTTCAGGAGAAAAAACTTGTATCATTATATCTAATAAAGTGGCAGATGTAAAAGATAGTGATAAAATCATTGTATTAAATAATGGAGCCATTATAGAAGAAGGAACACATGATGAATTAATTCATCAACACGGATTATATAATGAATTTTATGAACAGCAATCTACTAAAGCAGATGAAGGTATGCTAGCTTAAAAATACAAAAGAAAGGAATATAATAGAACAATGAAAAGTCAAACCTTACAGAGAATATATAAAATGCTAAAACCACAAAAAAAAGCAATTATCATCATATCTATATTATCCATTCTAATTAGTATATGTGAAGTAGTAAGACCATATTTAATTAAAATTGTTATTGATGAGTATTTAAGTGTAGGATTATGGCAAAAAGGTGCAATGACAATTGGAATCATTGGTAGCATATATGTAGCACTTGTATTAATTGGAAATATTTTAGACTTTGTTGTAACAACAGCTACAAGTATGACAGGAGAAAATGTTATTTATTATATTAGAAACAAATTATATAAATATGCACAATATGCTAATATGAAGTTTCATGATAAGACACCAGCAGGAACACTTTTTGTAAGAATTACAAATGATGTAGAAGATATTACAACAATGTTTAAAGATGTGATTACTACTTTTGCAAAAGATGTATTTATGATTGTTGCTTTAATTATCATTATGATATCTATTGACTATAAGTTGGCATTATTATGTTTTATCCTAATTCCATTTGTGGTTGTGACTTCAGTCGTGATCACAAGGATTAGTAATAAAGTAAGAGAATATTCTAAAAATGTAAAGACAAAATTAAATATATTTTTAGCAGAATCGATTTATGGAGTAAAAATCATCAAAATTTTCAATCGACAATTTGAAAAAGAAAAAGAATGTGAAGAATTAACACAAGAATTTTATAAATCTAGAATACCAACCGCTTTTACAGAAGGATTTTTGATTGGAATGATGACCGTTTTTGAGAATATTGGTGTTGCAATGATTGTTTGGGCATGTACATATCATATTTTCAATATTCATTTAGAAATAGGTGTTATTTATGTATTTATTACATATTTAAAACAAATATATGAGCCAATTAATCGTATTGTAGAAAACTTTGAGACCATACAAGAGGCAGTGGTATCTATCAATAAAATTTATGACATATTAGACCATAAAGAATATTTAGAAGATTTTGAAAGTGGAAAAGAATTAGATAAAATAAAAGGAAAAATTGAGTTTAAACATGTATGGTTTGCTTACAAAAATGAAGATTGGGTATTAAAGGATGTTAGTTTTACAATAGAAGCTGGAAAAAGTATAGCTTTAGTTGGAAAAACTGGTTCGGGAAAAACGACAATTATAAATTTAATTAATAGATTTTATGAAATTCAAAAGGGAGAGATATTGCTAGATGGTGTTAATATAAAAGATATTAATTTACGATATTTAAGAAAAAAGGTAGGAATTGTTTTACAGGATCCATTTATTTTTGCAAAAACCATTCGAGAAAATATTGAATTGAACGATAATTTATCAGATGACTATATAGAAGAAATCATAAGATTGTCTTCGGCAGATGAATTTGTTGATTCATTGCCAAATGGATTAGAAGAAATGGCAAGTGAAAGAGGAAATTCTTATTCGGCAGGAGAAAAGCAATTATTGGCATTTGCTAGAATTTTTGCTCATGATCCATCTGTGTTTATTTTAGATGAGGCAACAGCCAATATAGATACAAAAACAGAAGCGCTTATTCAGAAGTCGGTTGACAAATTATCTAAAGAAAAAACTTCTATTTTTATTGCACATAGATTGTCGACAATTGTTAATGTTGATAAAATTATTGTATTAAGTAAGGGAGAGATTCTTGAACAAGGAAGTCATCAAGATTTATTGCAAATTCCAAATGGATATTACAATAAATTGTATAATGCATATTATGAGCAATTAATGATGACATAGAAAGTAACTAAAAAAATTAGCTAAAAAATGGTTTACATTGTAGCAAAAATGTGATATACTTGTACCATCAATTTTTTAAGAAGGCAAAAGTTAGGGGAGTTAATCTCCCCTGTTATTTTAATATTTTAATAAATGGAGGAATGAATATGGCAAAGATTTTAGAAGACATTTCAAGAACATTTAATGAATTCTTATTATTACCAAACTTAACAGACGAAAGATGTATACCAAGCAAAGTATCACTAAAAACACCACTTGTAAAATACAAAAAAGGAGAAGAGCCAAAATATTATGCCAATATACCAATGGTATCAGCTATCATGCAATCCGTATCGGGTGTCGATATGGGAATAGCCTTAGCTAGAGAAGGTGGCGTTGCATTTATTTATGGATCACAAAGTATAGAATCACAAGCAGAAATGGTAAGACAAGTAAAAAAACATAAAGCAGGATTTATTGTCAGTGACTCAAACGTAAAATCTGGAACACCATTAAAAGATGTGATTGATTTAGTTATTAAAACAGGACATTCAACTGTTATGATTACAGAAGATGGAACTGCAAAAGGAAAATTTATTGGATTAGTAACAGATAAAGACTATCGTGTATCAAGAGATGATATGAATGCACCAATTGACAATTTTATGACACCAAAAGAAAAAGCCGTATGGGCACATGAAGGGATTTCTTTATCAGAAGCAAATGACTTAATATGGGAAAACAAAATTGCATGTTTACCAATCTTAACAGAAGAAGGAAACTTAAAATATTTAGTATTTAGAAAAGACTATGAAGAAAGAAAAAACAATCCAAATTCTTTATTAGATGAAAATAAAAGATATATTGTAGGTGCAGGTATTAATACAAGAGATCATGAACAAAGAATACCAGCATTAGTTGATGCAGGAGTAGATTTACTTTGTATGGATTCTTCAGATGGATATTCTGTATGGCAAAAAAATACGATTGACTTCGTAAGAGCAAAATATGGAGACTCTGTTAAAATTGGAGCAGGAAATATCGTAGATAAGGAAGGGTTCCGTTATTTAGCAGAAGCAGGAGCTGACTTTATAAAGATTGGAGTTGGAGGAGGCTCTATATGTATCACAAGAGAGACAAAAGGTATAGGAAGAGGAAATGCATCAGCTTTAATAGAGGTTGCTGAAGAAAGAGATAAATATTTTGAAGAAACTGGAATATATATACCGATATGTATAGATGGTGGAATTGTCCATGACCATCATATTACAATTGCTTTAGCATTAGGAGCAGACTTTGTTATGATGGGAAGATATTTTGCTAGATTTGATGAAAGCCCAACAAGAGTTGTTAAAAAAGGAAATGGTTATGTAAAAGAATATTGGGGAGAAGGTTCTAATAGAGCAAGAAACTGGCAAAGATATGATATGGGAGGAGATGCCAAACTTTCATTTGAAGAAGGTGTTGACTCATACATCCCATATGCAGGTAAGTTAAAAGATAATTTAGAAATCACTTGTGCGAAAATTAAATCAACTATGTGTAACTGTGGAAGTGTTAGTATTCCAGAATTACATGAAAAAGCAAGATTAACTTTAGTTTCTGAAATTAGTATTTCAGAAGGTAGTGCACATGATGTTATTCTAAAAGAAATTGATAATCAATATAAATAAGACAAGACGGTGTTAATGAGTGTCAATGGGAACGGAGCTTTTTGACACATTTTAAGAAAGAATAGATGATGTGGTAAAAATAAGATGTGCTGAATTATTCAATTTAGAGTAATTTTGCACATCTTATTTTGATTTTTAGAACAATAGGGGGCTTTTTATATATAGAAAAAATCAAAGAATCTTCTTAGAATTCAATACTCTAAGAAGATTTTTTGTAGTTTAATTTTAACAATAAAATATAGTGAAGTCAATAAAAAATAGCAAAAAAATTTATTTCAAAAATGGAATTAAAATTTAAAAATTCAAGAAAGTTTAACAATTTAAGAATTCAATAAAAATCACTCATACCAATGATTTTAGAAAATCATATATCTTCTTAGAGTATTGAAATCTAAGCAAAAAACAAGAAATATAATACGACGACATATTGACTAATTTCAAGAAAACGGATAAAATAAAAGTGAACTCAAAATCAAATTTTTAAATCTGAAAGAAGAACGATTTTGTAAATAGTAAGAACATTGAAAAATACATATCATTATTCGAATAAAAATAGAAAAAATGTAAATACTGTTTACAAATGAAAGAAAAATAGTGCATATTTATATAAGTTATATTTATTTTAAATATAAGAATTAGTTTTCAAAAAGAATAGAAACTCTAAGAAGGAACAAACATAAAAAATATATGAACAACAATATGTAAAAAACATAAGTACATTAAAAAGAAAACAAAAGAAGGGAGCAGTTTAAATAATGAGAAGAGAAAAAGTGAAAAACAAAAGACTAAAACATGTAGGAAATAAAATGAATAATGGTATTACCTTAATCGCATTGGTTATTACAATCATTGTGTTATTGATTTTAGCAGGTGTAAGCATTGCAACATTAACAGGAGATAATGGAATTTTAACAAAGGCAACGGAAAGTAAAGAACAAACAGAAATAGGAGAAGAAAAAGAAGCAATAGGAATAGCATATAACGGAGTAAAAATAGATAATGAAGGAAAAGGTGTAAGTGCTACAGATTTGCAGACAGAATTAAGAAATAATGGATATAATGCAAGTGTAACAGATAATGGAGATGGAACATTTACTGTAACATTTGAATCTGGAAGAGAATATACTATAGATGCAAATGGAAGTATATCGGGTCCAACGGTGTCAAATATAGTGGCAACAATGAAAATAGTAGGAGAAAAAGTAGAAACCCCACCAATGCCAAGTAGTGATTTTACACATATAGAGGGAACAGTAGATACAGGATATGTCATACAAGATAGTGCTGGAAATGAATTTGTGTGGGTGCCAGTAGATAAAAATCAAAAAATACAAATTAATGTAACAAGTCAAGAAAATATTGAAAGTTTAGTATTAACAGATCCATATGGAGATGAAATAGCATTACCAAATATTAGTAATTTAGGCACAAGTTATCATAATACAGAAATAGAACCAACAATAAATGGTTCATATAAATTATCTGTAACAACAGGAAGTGAAACGAAAGAAATTGAATTAAATGTCAATAGTTTATATGCCATAAGAATGTGGGAATTAGATATGTTGACAGAAGAAATAGCAATAGCAATGGGATATGAAAATTTAGAGCAATTTACGCAAAATATTTATGGTATGTCTGAAGAAGAAACGAAGAATATGATATCTTCAATATATAAAGAGGGAAGGAGTTCAGACACAGAAAATTATACAAGTCAAGTAAATGAAAATGGAGGATTTTATATAGGAAGATATGAGGCAAGTTATGAAAATGGTAATGTAGTAAGTAAAGTTTCAACAAGTACAAGAACATTGAGTTCGACTACTTTAACGAATGGAATGTTATGGAACTATATTACACAAACAGAAGCCTTATTAAAAGCAAATAATATATATACAAGCACAGAATTTACTAGTTCTTTATTAACGGGAGCAGCATGGGATAGAACATTATCATGGTTAGAAGAAACAGGGGCAGTAAGTATTGAAGGAATTATAGTAAATAGTACAAGCTGGGGAAATTATTCTAATGATACATTTTCAAATACAACTAGTTTAATTAATACAGGTTCCATGTCACAAACAGAAAAAAATCATATATATGATCTAGCAGGAAATTTAGGAGAATGGACAACAGAGGCTTTCGATACAGTTAATCGAATGGATCGAGGTGGTTATTACAATAATTATGGTTCTGGCACTCCAGCGGCTATTCGCTTCAGTGGCTATTCTCCCTCTTATAGCGACAGCGATATTGGCTTTAGGCTAGCTTTATACTTGTAAAGTTGTAAATTGGATAATAGAAAACTAGTCAAAAGCTCTCAAATGAAATTTGAAA
This sequence comes from uncultured Clostridium sp., assembly GCA_946500615.1. Taxonomy (GTDB): domain Bacteria; phylum Bacillota; class Clostridia; order TANB77; family CAG-508; genus CAG-269. The sequence continues at coordinate 13,249 of CAMMWP010000031.1, forward strand.
CATTTAGTAGCACATCTTTATTTGAGAATTTTAAAACAATATTGTTTTTGTAGTTTTTATATATTTTTTATATAACAGAACAAAAAAAGGAAAAATCAAAAAATAAAAAAGATATTGGAAGAAAAAAATAGAAATTTAAAAGTGAAATGGCTTTGAATTTAGAAATAAGTTCAAGGCGATTTTTTTGTGGAAAGGAAAATCAAATTTTCTATGCCATAAAAGTGTTTTGTTCTTGTATGGGAAACAATATGAAATTTTAAGTTACTTAGGCTCAAAGTGAAAATAAATAATAAGTTTTATTTTCAAAAGAAAATCAAGTTTTCCTATACAAGAACATCGCTTCGATCTAATGATTGTGCACAATTTTGACTCACGTAAAATTTGTCGCCGAACAATGACGCGGGCTTTAAAATGTTATAAACAGAGAAAAGGTTCAAAAAGGCCCGCTATTGTTTTAACAATGTACACGAATTTTATTTTATAAAGAATCGCATAAAAATCAAATAAAAAGCAACTTGCAAAAAAAACAATAAAATGATAAGATATGAAAAACAATGTCTAAAAAAAGAGGAAGAAAAATGAATAAAAAAATCTTATTATCAGCACACGATTTAGACTTAGGAGGAATAGAAACAGCACTAGTCGCAATAGCAAACTATCTAGCAGAAAAAAACTACGAAATAACCATTGCACTAGAAAAAAAGCAAGGCGAATTCTTAAAAAGACTTCATAAAGAAATTAAACTAATAGAATATGGTACCAACGAAAGTAAAAATATCATCATACGAAAACTATGTAACTTTGTAAATCGATTAAAATTCATAAAAAACTATAAAAACAAATTTGACTTTTCAGCAAGTTTTGCAACCTATTCACTAGCTAGTAGTTTCATGGCAAGAACCGCATCAAAAAATTCAGCATTATGGTGTCATGCAGACTATTTAACACTATACAAAGGGAACAAAGAAGAAGTAAAAACATTTTTTGAAAACGTAAATTATAAAAAATTCAGTCACATCATATTTGTCTCAAAAGAAGGGGCAAATCGTTTTATAGAAATCTTTCCAGAACAAAAAGAAAAGACCCTTACTTGTAATAATATCATAGATGGAAAAAGTATCATTGAAAAATCAGAAGAAACAGTTACAGAAAAACAAATACAAGAAATAAGCAAAAAAGAAATTCCTATTTTTATCAATGTAGGAAGACATGATGAAAGACAAAAAAAATTAACGAGAATAATAGAAGCCACTAAAAAACTAAAAGAAGAAAACTTCCATTTTAAAGTTTTATTTATCGGAGATGGACAAGACACAAAAATATATCAAGAAAAAGTAACAGAATATCATTTGGACGATACCATTTTATTTTTAGGAAGAAAAGAAAATCCATATCCTTATATGAAACTTAGTGATTGTGTCATATTATCTTCAGAATATGAAGGATACCCAGTAGTATATTTAGAAAGTTTTGTGTTAAACAAACCAATCATAACAACAAAAGTATCAGACTATGAACAAGTAGAAAATGGAAGAGGGATTGTCGTAGAAAAAAATACACAAGCTATCTATCAAGCAATGAAAGACTTTTTACAAAATGGATATAACATAACAAATGATTTTGATTATGAAAAATATAATGCCAATATTTTAAAAATATTAGAAACAATGATATAAACCAAAGTGTCAAAGAATAAACAATAAAAATAAAGAAATAGAATAAAAACAAAAAATGCAAATACTGCAAAAACGAAACAATAAAAAGAAAGAGGGGAGAGAAAATTGAAAACATTAAGTGTCATTATTCCTGTATATAACGGGCAAAAAACATTAAAGAAATGTATAGAATCTGTTTTAAAGCAAAAAGATGAAGAATTAGAGCTTGTTATCATTAATGACGGAAGTACAGATAAAACAGATACAATTATACAAGAATATAAAGAAAAAAATCCCCAAACCATTTCCTATTATCAAAAGAAAAACACAGGTGTAGCAGATACAAGAAATTACGGAATCAAAAAAGCAAAAGGACAATACATTTTATTCCTTGATGCAGACGATTATTTAGATATTCATCTATATGGACTAATAAAACAGTATATGGAAAAAAATATGGATTTAATTAAATTCAAATTGCAAAGAGAAGACGAAAAAGGAAACATACTAGAAACAGTCAATGGGCCAGTGTTTGAAAATAAAACAGGAGAAGAAGGGTTTGAAGAACTATATGCAAAAGATGTCCTACTAGACTCTCCTTGCGTATATGTCATCAAAAAAGAAATATTTACAAAAAATAAATTAGAATTTAAAGTAGGAACAGAACATGAAGACTTTGGGTTGATGCCATTTGTCGTTGTACTTGCTAAGACAATGATATCGATTAATTTTTATGGATATCATTATGTACAAGTAAAAGGAAGCATTACACGAAATGATCATTATGAAAAAACAAAGAAAAAAGCATATGATGCCTTAAAACAATACGATGAGGCTTTAACAAAAATTGATAAACATAAAATACATAAAAAAACCGCAGAAACATTAAAAATTTATTATACAAATGCCATTTTGTTGAAAATTGAAACATTACAAAAAAAGGACCAAAAGGAATACATAAAAGAAATTAGAAAAAGAAAGATGACAAAAAACATTAAGGCTAGAAATATAAAACAAAGTTTAAGAAAATTCATCTTAAGATTAAATATAAAGTGGTATTTACATTTAAGAAAAAAAGTTAAAGGGTAAAAAAACATTACAATTGACATATAAATTGTATTTTACCAACAGGTAATTTTTTAAAACAAATTATATCATAGAAAGGAGGGGGGATTCATCATGATAAAGGTTAGTATCATTGTTCCATTTTATAATGTAGAAAACTATATAGAAAAATGTTTGCAATCTTTGGTAAATCAAACCTTAACAGACATAGAAATTATCCTTGTCAATGATGGAAGCAAAGACGATTCAGAAAAAATCGCAAGACAATTTGCAGAAAAATACCCCCATAAAATTATCTATTTAGAAAAAGAAAATGGTGGCTTATCAGATGCTAGAAACTATGCGATTCCTAAAGCAAGAGGAGAATACATAGCCTTTTTAGATTCAGACGACTATGTTGATATAAATATGTATGAAGAAATGTACCATAAAGCAAAACAAGAAAACCTTGATTATGTAGAATGTGATTTCTTATGGGAATATCCTAATAAAACATTAGAAAGCAAAGGACAAACATATCACAATAAAAAAGAAATGTTTCTTTATGCAAGAGTCGTTGCATGGAATAAATTGATCAAAAGAGAAATCATTCAAGAGAATCATATAGAATTTCCAAAAGGATATCGATATGAAGATGTAGAATTTTTCTATAAAGTATTACCATTTATCCATACCTATGGGGTAGTAAATCAACCATTTATTCATTATGTACAAAGAGAAAATTCCATATCAAATGTGCAAAATACAAGAACAAAAGAAATCATAGATGTTTTAGAACATGTGATTACCTATTATAAAACAAATCAGTTATTTGAAGAATATAAAAAAGAAATGGAATATGCCTATGCGAGATATATTTTATGCAGTTCTATGCTTAGGATGGTTATGATTGAAAATAAAAAAGAAAGAAAAGAAATGATTCATTTTGCATGGAATGCATTAAACACACAATTTCCAAATTGGAAAAAAAACATCTATTTAAAAGAAAAAGGACTAAAAAACTTGTACATGAGAAGTGTAAATGATTTTACATTAAACATATATACAGGTTTGGCAAGAATGAAATTTGTAAGGGATAAGTTGCAAGAAACATTTGCTTAAAAAGAATATTAGGAGAAAGAGAAATGAAAAAAATCGTATTTGGAATAACGAGTTTAACCTTAGGTGGAGCAGAACGAGTTTTGGTGGATATGGTAAACCAATTAAGTGATACATTTGATATTACTGTATTTACGATTTATGGAAAAGGCGAATTAGAAAAAGACTTAAATAGCAATATCAAGATAAAAAGGATGTTTAACCATACATATAAAGAATTAACATCATTACAAAAAATGCTGATACCTTTAAAAATATTATTGTTTCAAAAGAAGTATTATCAAAAATATATACAAAATGATTATGATATAGAAATAGCTTTTTTAGAAGGACCTATTACAAGATTATTTAGCACAGTAAATCCGGATACAAAAAAAATAGCATGGATACATAATGATATTTCAAAAGTATATGGAAATAGTATAAAAGCTAAAATCAAAAAAATGATTGACAGAAAAATATATAATCAATACCAAAAATTAATTTTTGTAAGTAAAGATAATCAAGAAGTATTTGATATACAATATCCTAATATAAAGCCTTCAGAAGAGGTTATTTATAATTACATAGATGCCAACAAGGTTATGAAAAAAGCAGAAGAAAACATTCATTTTGAATTTGACCATGAACAGATGAACTTTTTAACTGTTGCAAGATTAGTAGAACAAAAAGGGATAGATAGATTAATTCGTGTTCACAGGGAATTAATGGCAAATCATTTTTATCATAAATTTTATATTGTTGGCGACGGACCAGAAAGAGAAAAGTTAGAAAACCTAATTGCACAAGAGAATTTGAAAGATACATTTATATTATTAGGATCAAAAGAAAATCCGTATCCATATATAAAACAAGCAGACATATTCTGTTTACTTTCTAAATTTGAAGGATATGGAATGGTTTTAGAAGAGGCAAAAATTTTAAATAAACCAATTATCATTACCAATACAGCAGCAAGAGAGGCAGTCGAAAACTATCAAAATGCCATAATTGTAGAAAATGATGAACATGAAATGTATCATCAATTAAAATATGTGATAGAAAACAATTTAAAAACATTTGATGATAAAAAACAGCCATATGATAACCAACATATCATCAAACAATTAGAAAAAATGTTAAAGGAAGAATAGTATGAAATTATCTATTATTACACCAACCTATAATAGAGCCAATATGCTTGAAAATTTATATAGAAGTATTGTTAAAAACATAGAACAAGATAACATGTCAGAACAACCCAATATACAAGTCCAATGGCTCATTATGGATGATGGTTCAAATGATAATACCCAAGAAGTGGTAGAACAATATATTCATGAAAATAAAGTAGAGATACAATATCATAAACAAGAAAATCAAGGCAAAATGTCTGCAATTAATCATGTGATACAATATGCAGAGGGAGATTTGATTGTAGAGTGTGATTCAGATGATATGTTTTCAGATAATGCTTTTGCAGATATTTTACAAGCTTTCAAGGAAAACAAGGATAGAAAAGATATTTATGGATTATGTTTTTTGAAATATGATTTGAAGGGAAATAATATCGGAAACCAATTTCAAAAAGTAGAAACCACTATGTTTGATTTGTATTTTAAAGAACAAGAAACAGGAGAAAAGGCAATTGTTTTTTTTGCCAATATCAGAAAGCAATATCAGTATAAAGTTGAAAATCATGAGAAATTTTCAACAGAAGCAAGAATGTATCATGAAATGGATTTGAAATACAAGATGAAATGTATTAATACACCAATCATGTTATGTGATTATCAAAAAGATGGATATACAAAAAATATACAAAATATTTTTAAGGAAAATCCATATGGCTATTTTGAATATTTTAAAGAAATATTAGAACAGCATGATATGACAGGGGTATCTCTTAAGAAACGATTATATGTGATAAAACATTATATTTTATTTAGTTATTTAACCAAACAATATCAAGTAAAAATAATAAAAGGACTAAAAAACAAGCTATTATATGCAATATTGTTGATTCCCGGAATAGTAAAAAGTTACCAATTTAAAAATAAAGGAACATCTATTGACAAAATTCAATCATAATCGTAAACTAAAAGTGTAGTTGAAGCGTTTTATATAAGAAAAATCAAAAATGGGGAGGAAAATATGATGAAAAAAGTAATAATAAAATCCATAATCATGCTAATTGTTATAGCTACTTTGTTAATCACTTTACTACCAGTTACATACGCAGAAACAAGAAACAACAATCCTATGTTAAAAGCAATAAAAATTAATGGAATAGACATTGATCCAACATTTGAAATGTTTACAACAGAATATGTCGTGACAGTCAATGATGATGTAAAACAAGTAGAGGTTGAAGGAATTCCAGATGACGAAAATGCAAAAGTTGAGGTAATAGGGGATAAAAACTTAAAAGAAGGAAGAAATGAATTTGAAATTAAAGTAACCGCAGAAAATGGAATAGCTACACAAAGCTATTTTGTATATATAACAAAAGGAGATCCTACTAAGGCGAATGCAAACTTGAAAACATTAAAGGTGGGAGAATATGAATTAGCACCTAATTTTGATAAAGATGTCATTAATTATGCTTTTGAATATCCTCAAAGTTTAGAGAATATAGAAGTAGAAGCAATCTCAGAAGCTGAAAATGCAAAAATAGAAATCACAGGAAATGAAAATTTGCAAGAAGTGATACAAACAATAGAAGTAAAGGTAACTGCTGAAGATGGTAAGACACTAAAAACATATTATTTAACAGCTAAAAAAGCAGACATACCAGTAGAAGATCCTGCTGGCAACGAAGGAGAACAAAATGCTACAAATACAATGCAACAACCAGATGATGATACATCAAGTAAAACCAATTATACCCTATGGGTAATGGCAGGAATTGTTCTACTAATCATTATTGTTGTGATTGGATCAAAAATTTACAAAGGAAGGAAGATGAAAAATGAGAAGTAATATCAAAAAGAAAATGGTTATCATGATCAGTATTTTGTTAATGAGTTTTGCACTTATGATAGTATTCCCAAATGAAACAAAAGCAATGAATGAGAACGGAGACTTTGTGATTGTATTAGATCCGGGACACGGTGGCGGTGATCCGGGAGCAATGGGAGGAAGCGTTAGAGAAGACCAAGTAAATTTTAAACTTGCCCAATATGCAAAAGAAGAGTTAGAACAATATGAAGGGGTTAAAGTATATTTAACAAGATATAATGATAATCCTAGCATTTATGACAGAGTGGAGATTGCTAAAAATTATCAAGCAGATTTATTAGTGAGTATGCATATTAATTCTGGAGCGGGTGGAAGTGCTAGAGGAGCTGCTATCTGGGTAACACAAGATAAATCCAAAGTACAATATTATCAAAAAGCATCTGAAGCAGCACAAATTATATTGAATTCCATTAGTTCTTTAGGAATCCAAAACAATGGTGTACAAACAAGAAGTGGACAACCAAATGAATGGTATGATAGTGGAGTAGTACAAGATTATTATGGGATTATTCGATATGCACAAAGAGTGGAATTACGATCTTTACTAGTTGAACATTGTTATATTGATAATGCACAAGACAGAACATTTATTGACTCAGATGAAGATATAAGAAGATTAGCACAAGCAGATGTTAGAGGAATTGTAGAAGCATATCAATTAAATAAAAAATCAGAACATACAACACAATTAAAATCCATTTCATTAAAACAGCCAGAAGTAAATTTAGAAATAACAAATGAAAATCCAAATCCAACATATTTTATGCCAATAACATATACACCAAGTAATGCTTCTAATAAAACAGTGTACTGGTACACATCAAATGCTTCAGTAGCAACTGTTAGCGGAGGAACGATTTATGCTAAGGGACAAGGAGAAGCGACAATTACAGCAATTAGTGGAAATAGACAAAAATTGGCAATATGTAAAGTGCTTGTAACTAAACCAAGTGTGCCATTACAATCGATAGCATTAAAACAAGAAAATATTACGGTAAAATTAGGAGAAACCGGATGGATAGGAGCAACTTACAATCCAAGTAATGCAACAGATAAAGTGTTGTATTGGAAATCAAGTAATGAAAATGTAGTAAAAATACATGAAGGTGTTATCACACCAGTTTCTAAAGGAACGGCTACTTTAACAGCTATATCAAGAGCAAGTGGAAAAACGGCAAGTTGTCAAGTAACAGTGCAAGATCCTAATTTTATTAATCTAGAATCAATTGCTATGAAAACAGAGGCACTAGACTTGAAGGTAGGAGAAACAGGATGGCTAGGTGTTACTTACACACCAAGTAATGCAGGAGATAAAGTATTGACATGGAAATCTAGTAATGAAAAGGTGGCAACGGTATCTGAGGGAACAGTAAAAGCAGTAGGAAAAGGAACAGCAATCATCACAGCAACATCAAGAGATGGTGGAAAAACAGCAACAGCAAAAGTAACTGTGAATGATGGCACAGTAGCATTAGAAAGTATTAGCCTAAAAACAACAGAATTATCTATGAACACAGGAGAAAAAGCAACATTATATGCAGTATATAATCCAAGTAATGTGACAGATAAAGTCTTGTATTGGAAATCAAGTAATGAAAATGTAGCAAAAGTGTCAG
>CAMMWP010000032.1 GCA_946500615.1 uncultured Clostridium sp.
GTTAGCGCGAAGCGTTTTTTATACAATAGGAAAGGGTTACTTTCCTATTGTATAATTTAAAAGCTGCATAGTCGTTTCTATGCAACTTTTTATTTATATATTTTATAAAATGTTATAGACAAAAAAATGTTTAAAAAGCCCACTATTGTTCTTCCTCTATTTTTTCTTCTTTTTTAGCAAATAATGTTGGTTTATATTTATCAATAATATATCCTAAATCTTTTGAAAATTCTTTCAACATAACAATTTTTATAGAAGGATCTTTTCCATTTAAATAATCATCAATAATTTGTTTTAATTGCTTAATATTTTTAATTTCTGGTTCAATTTGTTTTGGATATTTATCTGCTCTATTAACCAATTTCTCTTTTATTAATACAATATCCTCATTGCTTGCACAAGAAATTCTTTGGAACATTTGATATGAATCATAATATTTAAATATTGGTGTTTTCATACATTCTCTATCAAATTTTTCATAGAACAATTCCATTTTCATTGGTATACATTTGAAGATTTCTTCTGCTTTTTCTTTATACATTTTATCACGTAATTGTTCATTTAATGTATTAAAATGTTTTAATATATCGTCCATATCTTCTGCTACTTCATCAATGGCTATTTTTCCTAATTCTTCATCTACATTTGCACAATATTCTGATTTTAGGGACGCTAAATTCATTCCATTAAAAAATACATTTTTGATGGTTTTTAAATCATAATCAATCAAATTCTTTTTAGAAAAATAACTAAAATATGCATATATTTTGACATTATCAATTAATCTTAAGTTTCCTTGTTTTACATCTTCAATAATATCTGCTATTACTTTATCAAATTCATCATCTGATATTTTCCAATATTCTTCTGTTAATAGTCGTTTATATGCTGGCAAGTTTTCCGTATCAATTGTATTTCTAATAGTTTCCATGTTTTCTTTAAAAATTTTCATGTCAAAAATTCTTGTTCTTACATAATATTCTATAAATTTAAAGAAACGGTATTCACATTTAAAGTTATAATAATAATTACTATCAAATTCTTTAATATAAAATTGTCTATTATCCATCAATATTCTTGAAGATACTAATATAGATTTATATTCTTCATTGTCTTTTATATTAATAAATTTATCTTTTGTAATTTTTCCTGCTTTAATTTCAAACGAAATAGCAATTGTAAAAATTAGCATCGTTTGCATAACTCTATGACTTGTATTGGGATATGCTTTATTGACCATTTCGAATATCTTTTTAAAGTCATTTAATGCATGTTTTAATATTCTTAAATTTCTTGTTCCACTTCTTTCAAATGTTGAAATGATTAGTCTTGTATTTTCTCTTAAGAAACGAATTAAATCTGAATTGTTTTCATATCGCATCAATATTCCATTGATAATATAATCAAATTTTGGTGCATATTCAAAAGTCTCACCAATTAATTTTTCTTTAATTCTTTCATAATCATTTGCTTTGTCAAATACATTTTCAATTTTTTGTTTGATTTTTTCTACAATTGGCTTGTCTGTTTTATTTAATTCATCTTGCTTATCTAATAAATACGTAGCAATAAATGTTTTCATTTCTAGATTTGAACTTTTTAATTTGGTTGATAGTTCTTTTTCATTACAAATAATTATGGTTTTAATATGATCATGTTCAACAAAGTTGTTGATATATCCTAATATATCAATAACATCTACATTTGCTCTTTCTAGGTCATCAAAACAAAGCACTTTGTCATCTGTTGAGAAAAATTCTCCATAATCTACTTTATCTCCACTTTGTGTAACACCAAAAAAATTTGCCATGTCAATACCTGTTTTCGCATATTCTGGTATGGTTGTTTGTTCATTGGCATCCATATATTTTCTTAGGTTTTTATCCATTAATTGTGTTGTCTCTATAAAGATTTTTTTGCTGATATCTTCTAGGTTAGAAATACCATATAAAGACATATAAATGGTGGTATATCTTCTTCCATTTAATTGCATTGATTCTATTTTTTTTCTGATTTTATGGTTCCAAAAATGTGTTTTTCCGTGATCCCCACTCTCCATTTATCATAATGGCATAATCTGTATAGTCTGATCTTATATAATCTAATATACTTTCAACTAAATCTTCCATCTATCTTTTCATTCCTTTCTTTTGTTGTTGTGTCTTATTTTAATCTTTTGTCAATGCCAATATATCTATTCTCTCTGGATTTGCTTGTTTTAATACTTTTGAACATTCATTTACTGTATTTCCTGTTGTATAAATATCATCTACTAATAAAATTTTTCTATTGTTTAGTATTTGTTTATTTTTTAGTTCGTATACATTTTGTATATTTTGTTTTCTTTCTTCTTTATTTAATTTGCTTTGAGCTGTAACATGCTTTGTTTTTAGTAAACAGTTTGTTTCCACATTTATATGTAAATACTTTCCTAATGCTTTTGCAATTAAAAGACTTTGATTATAGCCTCTTTCTTTCATTCTTTTTTTGCTAATGGGAACTGGAATTATTGTATCATAAGATTGTAATTTTTCAACTATATTTTGATCTTTTAATATAAATTTCACAAAAGTTTCATATAAATATGGTTTTTCATGAAATTTATATTCTAACATGATTTTTCTGATCATACCTTCATATTTAAAAATGTATAATAATTGATAAAAATGCATTTCTGTTTCCCAATTATCTATGGTTTTATTTTCAGCCAATGCCATCAATTTTAAAAAACATTTTTGGCAAAGGTATTGTTGTTGTATTTTTCCACAAATTCCACATACTGGTGGAAAAATATTGTCCAATATTACATGAATAATTTTTGTAATCACCTACTTTTTATTTTTGCCCATAACAAGTTATCTTGTTTTATATATTTCTTAGTTTATATTCTAGTCCTGTGTTCCTTTTTTTACTATCTACATTTTGTATCATAAATTTTATGACATTTTCATTTCCTAAGATAATCAATAATTTTTTCGCTCTCGTGATTCCTGTATATAAAAGATTTCTGGTTAATAATACAGGTGCTGATGGCGGTATTACCATAATTACCACATCAAATTCACTTCCGCTGTGCTTTATGTATGGTAATCGCATAACTATGTTCTATTTGTTCTAATTCTGAAAAATCATAATATGCCGTTTTCTCATCATCAAATTTGATTTCTACAATTTTATTTTTTTCACTGACTTCTGTAATGGTTCCAATTTCTCCGTTAAATACTCCTTTTCCTATCTCTGCATTTTCGCCCGTTTTTTGTTTTTCCCAATCAATATCATAGTTATTTTTCACTTGCATAATTCTATCTCCTTCTCGATAGATTACTCCCATATTTGCTTTTTCTGGCAAATCATATAGATTAGGATTTAGTCTTTCTTGTAATGCTCTATTCAATTCTCTTGTTCCTAAAATGCCTTTTTTTGTTGGGGTTAACACTTGTATACTTTGAAAAAAATCATAATCTCCATAGTTTTTTAGTCTACCTGTACATAAAGATAATACTTGCTCTAGTATTTTTTCTTGTGAGACTTCATTGATGTAGAAAAAATCTTCCATTGTTTCTTCTGTATATTCTTCATCATCTTTTGCTATAAAGTTTTCTCCGCTATTTACTCTATGCGCATTTAAAATAATTTTGGATTTTGCTGCTTGTCTAAAAATTTTGTCTAAATGTATGGTGGCTACTCTTTCAGATGCAATACAATCTTTTAATACACTTCCGGGTCCTACGGATGACAATTGATCGCAATCTCCTACCAGAATTAATTTGGTTCCTCTATAAATGCATTTCAATAAATAACTCATTACAAACATATCTACCATAGACAACTCATCTACAATAATCAAGTCTGCATCAATTGGGGCTCCTTCATATTCTGTACTTGTTTGATAAAAATTATTTTCATCTATTTTTCCAATTTCTAATAATCTATGCAATGTAGAAGCTTCTTTTCCTGTTGTTTCTGTCATTTTTTTAGCAGCTCTTCCTGTTGGTGCACACAACACGACTTTATTTCCCTTTTGCTCATAAATATCAATAATACTTTTTATAATTGTGGTTTTTCCTGTTCCCGGTCCACCAGTAATAATGGTTACATTGTTTTCATTTACTAATTCAATAGCTTCTTTTTGTTTTTCTGATAATTCTATATTTGAAGTTGTTTCTAATTTTTTTAGATAACTTCCTAAACTTTTTATTTTTTTCACATTAGACGCTTCTTGCAATCTTTTTATCTTAATTGCAATTTCTTGTTCTGTATAATAAAAGTTTGCTAGATAAATCCAGATATCTTTTTCTTCTCTTTCTTCTATGACAATTTCATCATTTGCTCTTAATTCTATCAAACCATCTTCTATATTTTGTGTTGTGACATCTAATAGCGAAATGGTAAATTGTATTAAATTTTCTTTTAATACACAAGCATGTCCATTGTATGTTGCTCTAATTAATGCATATTTAATTCCACTTGTTACTCTTTTTTGGTTATCATAATTTATTCCTAAATCTAATGCCATTTTGTCAATTTGTTTAAAATCCACACCTCTTGCAATATCGATTAAAATATATGGATTTTTTTCTATTTGTTCAATAGCATGAAGTCCTAAGAGTTCATAAACTTTTTTCGCAAATTCTGCTCCAATTCCAAATCGCTCTAAAAATCCTACTATTTGCCAAACTTCCCAGTTTTCTAAAAATCTTTCTGCAATTTCTATGGCTTTTGATTTTGAAATACCTTTTACTTCTGCTAATCTTTCTGGCTCTGTCTTAAACACTTGTATTGTATCTTCCCCAAATCGACTAACAATTCTTTTTGCTAAAGCTTCTCCCACACCTTTTATATTTCCATTGGCTAAATATTTTTCTAATGCTCCAACTGTTTGTGGCATTAATTTTTCAAAGATTTCTACTTTAAATTGCCTTCCATATTTTTTGTGTTCGACAAAGTTCCCTATAATTTTTAAATTGTCTCCATTTGCGATAAATGGCAAATATCCTACAATCGTGGTTTGTTCTTCTTCTGTCTCAAATTCTGCTATCATATAACTATTGACTTCATTGTAATAAATAATGTCTCCAACTTCTCCTACTAATTCCATTCATTTCTCCTAATCTTTTTTTACTTTATTCTTAGTTTAAAAAAGAATTAGTATATTGCTAGGCAAACAAATTTGAAATTTATGATGCGTACTTGTGTAGGTAATTAAATTTCAAATGAAGTTTAACGATGCAAGATGCTGATTATTTTTTAAACTATCTCTTCTATTGCCATCTTATATTGTTCTTCGTTTGGTGCTTTTCCATGCCATCCTATTTGGTTTTCCATAAATGAGATTCCTTTTCCTTTAATTGTTTTTGCAATGATACATACTGGCTTTCCTTTTATATGTTTTGCAACATCAAAGGCATCTAATATTTCTTGTATATTATGGCCATCAATCTTGATGATTTCAAAACCAAAACTTCTAAATTTTTCATCAATTGGATATGGACTCATGACTTCTTCTACTGTTCCATCAATTTGTAGATTGTTGTTGTCTACAATCACACATAGATTGTCTAAGTGATATTTGTTTGCTGACATACATGCTTCCCAAATTTGCCCTTCTTCGATTTCTCCATCTCCTAAAATACTATATACTCTATAGTTCTTATTGTCTATTTTTCCTGCAATTGCCATTCCTACTGCAGTTGATAGCCCTTGTCCTAATGAACCTGTTGTCATATCTACTCCCGGTATTTTTTTCATGTCTGGATGTCCTTGTAAATAACTGTCTATGTTTCTAAATGTTTTTAAGTCTTCTACTGGAAAAAATCCTCTGTTTGCTAAGCAACTATATAGGGCTGGTGAACAGTGTCCTTTTGATAATACAAGTCTATCTCTTTCTTCCCATTTTGGATTGTTTTCGTCAATGTTTAATTCATGAAAATATAAAACTGTTAATATGTCTGCTATTGATAATGATCCTCCCGGATGTCCAGATTGTGCATGATATACGGCTTCTAATATTCCTTTTCTTACTTCTTTTGCCATGTTTTCTATTTCACTTACTTCTTTTAATTTCATGGTTTACACACCTTTCTTTTTCTTTTTTCTTTTATACTATATCATAGTTTGTTTGATTTTTCTATGTGTATAGAAAAAAAGATGAAATATTTCCATCTTTTTTTCTTACTTGGCCTATCCCTTTTATTTCATCTAGCTCTTTATAGTAAATATGTTGTGTTGTTTCTCCATTATTTCTTCCTACAATCATTCAATTGTTACTATATTTGCTTCACTTACCTCCACAATTCCAGTGGTATATGCATAAGTTACTTTTTCACTTAGATTCACATTCCCAACAATGCCCCCTAATCTTAATATGTCACACTAGTAAAGTGTGGCACGTGTACCAAGAGCGATAGCACTAGTATTTGGATAGATACTTTGACAGTCGTCTACTCTGTTCAAAGTTTTGCTAAAATAACTACCTCCGGCGATAAGCTCGATTACTAGTAAGGGCGGCCTCTAATGTCCAATCACATACATTTCCTGCCAAATCATATATATTTTTTACTTTGTAATTTTCTTGATATCCAGTTGGCGCTGCTGATTCTTCATTCCATCCATCATCTACTCCACTTATTGAACCATAATTTCCCATTCCGACTGCATTTGTTATATAATACTCTCCTTTTGTTGTATTAATTGTATTTTTTACATTTTTCATCCATATGAGAATTTGGTACCATTGGCTTCCCCATATCATACTACTTGTTATTCCTGTACTATTTGTTAATGCTAAATTTGAATAGCTTTTTTGTTGGGCATACATTCTATACCAGTTTACATTACTTATTCCTGTTGTTGTTCCTTTTATGACCTTTATTCGATTTGTAGAATCTTGTGTATTATTACTTACCATATTGCTTGTTTCGTACCTTCCTGCCCAAAATCCTCCTTTTTCTTCTACTCTTTCTATCATCATTTTATATTCTGCTTGTAAACTATCTTCTGTGATTCCTACATTATTATAACTACTTCCATCTGCATAACTGCTATTTTTTAAATATGCTGGTTCTCTATAATCACCTATTGTTGTATAATCTTTTGGTGTTACTGTTATTGCCCCATTTTCTTCTTTAAAGTCATATAGGATTCCTTTATATGTTCCATCACTTAATTGGATTGCCATTGGATATTTTCCGTTTGCTGTCACATAATTTTTTAGATTTTCGTAAGAATTTCCTCCGATTTCTTCCTCTGTTACAATTGCCTTTTCTACTGGCACCCATACGAATTGGTCATAGGTTTCTTGCACATCTTTTATTCCATTTGAATTCGTATCTGCATTCCAATCTGTTATTGTATCTCCATTTGTGATATATATTACCAATCCATCATCTACACTTTCATATTCTCCCTCTATTCCAGATATGGTTGCTCCTCCTGGTATGGCGATTGGTTTTCCTCCTACTGTGATATCTGTATCTTCTCCATAATATTTTCCGGCTACGTCTGTTTCGTTTCCTCCTGTTGTTTCATTTGTTATATTTCCATTTTCATCAATTGTATAGCTTCTTCCTGTATCAAATGTTACTGTTAATGTTCCATCTCCATTATCTGCTACGGTTGCATTATATCCATTATTTCTTAATTCTGTCTGTAAATCTGTCGCACTTACATCTTTTCCTTCATTACCTATCTTTACCCCATTATATGCTATTCCTATTGCCTCTTTTTCTTCTCCTATTTCTGTTTGTTCTTTGCTTTCTGTTGCTTTTGTTAAAATTCCATTATCTCCTGTTAAGGTTGCAATGCTTACACCTGCTAAAATTAATAACACGATGATTGTAATAACCAATGCAATTAAGGTAATACCATTATTCTTTGTTCCTCTTTTTTTCTTTGATTTCTCCATTTTTAACTTTCTCCTCTCTTGTTTTCATTTTCATTTGTTATGTATTCTTTGGTTTTATGTTTTTCGTTCCTAGAGTTCTACTTTTTTATTTCTAAACATTCTGTTTTCCTTTTTGTAAATAGTATCTACATTTTCTTTCTTTTTTATTCAAATAATGGTATTTACTTTTCAATGTCCATACTTTTTACAAAAATATTTTTTAGATATTTTTATTGTACTTATATTTTAGAAATAAGTCAATGTATTATCGTATTTTATTTCTTGCTTTTTACTTAGATTTCAAGACTCTAAGAATATATATGATAATTGAAAAATGTTGATATATCAGTGTTTTATTCTATTTATTAAATGTAAAAATGATATTACTATTTAAAAAATTTCATCAATTATTTTTCTTTAATTTTTTCTGTTTTTGTGTTGACTTTGTTATACTATATTGTTAAAATTAGAACATAAAAAATATTCTTAGAGTCTTGAAATCTAGGAATATTTTTTATTGTATAAGAAATAATATGAAACTTTTCATTCCACAATTCAAAGAAAAAATAACCGAGTTTTATTTTCAAGAAAAAAATCGTGAAAATATACGTCATATAAAATAAAAATATATTTAGAATTTTAATTGTATCTACGCATACTTCATTATATAATAGAATAAATTTATTTAAAGAAAGGATTGATAAAATGATTGATACATTCATAAAAGAAAAAAAGAAAGAAATGTTAGAAAATTTACAAAAATTAATACAAATTCCAAGTGTTTATGAAAAAAGTAAAAATCCTCTAATGCCTTTTGGAAGAAATGCTAATACTGCTTTAGAATACATGTTAAATTTAGGAAATCAGCTAGGTTTCAAAACAAAAAATCTAGACGGATATTGTGGATATATTGAATTTGGAGAAGGAGAAGAAATGCTAGGAATTATTGGGCATTTAGATGTTGTTCCTAGTGGAGATAATTGGACATATCCTCCATTTTCACGGTACTATTTTTGATGAAAAAATATATGGAAGAGGTGCTATTGATGATAAAGGTCCCGTCATAGCTTCCCTTTATGCAATGAAATATGTATTAGATAACTGTAAAGTCCATAAGAAAGTTCGATTAATTTTAGGGTTAAATGAAGAAAATGATTGGAAATGTATGGAATATTATAAAGCACATGAAGAAGCTCCAACCATTGGATTTAGCCCAGATGCTGATTTTCCTTGTATCTATGCCGAAAAATCTATTTTAACCCCCTATTTTTTAATGGACTATTCTGCTATAGATATGCCAATTTCTATACAGGAAATTGATTGCAATAATAATGCCATTAATGTTGTTCCTAAAATCTGTAGTAGCATTTTAAAAATTGATTCGTCTATCATAATGGAAGATTTTATAAAAAACATAAAACATATCATTAGCACCTATGATTTTGATGTTGACATTTATAAGTTAAATGATGAAGAAGTAAAACTCACATCTCATGGTATTGGTGCTCATGCTGCTCATCCTAATTTAGGTGTTAATGCTATTTCTAGATTAATTTTAGTTTTAGATAGCTTATTTAAAACCTATGACATTTCTATTGAATTATTTGACTTTTTTTCCAAGTATATTCATACTGATTATGATGGTAAAAGTTTAGGCATGCATTTTAAAGATGAATCTGGATCGTTAACTTTAAATGTTGGAAATTTTAAACTTGAAAATAATCAACTAAAACTAGGGTTAAATTTAAGAATCCCTATTCATACCTTGATTGAAGATATTGAAAACCTATTTTTAAATTGTTTATCTGATTACAAACATATTACCTATAAAAAAGTAGGCTCTAAACCTGCATTATATATTCCTAAAGATAATTACTTAGTAAAAACACTTTGCAATATTTATAATCAAGAGGCTAATTCTCATTTAGACCCTATTGCTATTGGTGGTGCTACATATGCTAGGGCTTTTGATAATTGTGTTTCTTTTGGTGCAAATCTTCCCGGACAAAAAGATATGTGTCATCAAACAGATGAATTTATGTCTATTGATAATCTATTATTTGCTTGTAAAGTATATGCCAAAGCGATTTGTGAATTGGGTAACTAACTTTGTTTTTTACTTATTTTTTGTTAGCTATTGTTAAACAATTATTGATTTTATTAGATTTTCATGTTAAAATATTGACTGGTAGACATAAAGATGTTTTTTTCTATGAGGAGGATAAAAAATGAGAATGGATATGTACACCTTAAGACTAACACTTAAGGGAGAAAGCCGGATACTTTATGAAAAGAGTATGGTGATTTTTAATCACCGCAATGAAATATTCTCTAAGGCATCAGAACTAAATAGTTGTACTACAGTAGGTAACTTTGAGATCTGTTTTCAAGACGAAGAACAGCTTTACGAACTAAATCAGTTCATAGCTAGCCTTCGTTAATCCTTAAAAAGTGACCCCTCTTGGCAAAATGCTAAGAGGGGTTACTTTCGTTATAATCTATTATTCTTCAAAAATTTGATTAAACTCTTGTTCATTAATCTTTTCTTTCTGTAATAAAGTTTCTGCAATTTGATCTAACTTATCTCTATGTTCTTTCAATAGAGTTATCGCATCATTGTATGCAATATCAATTAACGTTTTTACTTCTTCTCCAATCTTATCTCCGATATTTTCGCCAAACATTTGCATTTCATAAGGCTCTTTACCTTGAAAATCAATCGGTCCCAATTTGTCACTCATACCATATTTCGTGACCATATCTCTTGCAATTTTTGTAGCCACTTCAATATCATTACTTGCTCCTGTAGAAATATCATCCAAAACCAATTTTTCTGCTGCTCTACCACCTAACAGTGCAATTAATTTTTCCTGCATCTCTGTTTTAGAAATATAATACTTATCTTCATTCGATTTATACATCGTATATCCACCAGCAACCCCTCTAGGAATAATTGACACCTCTTTTACATTCGTTTGTGTTGGTAAATATCTACTAACTACAGCATGTCCTGCTTCATGATAAGCTGTTAGACGTTTATCTTTATCTGATATCACTCTTTCTCTTTTTTCTAGACCTACAGTTACCTTTTTTACAGCTTCTTCAATATCTTCGTTTTCAATTTCTTCATGCTTACTTTTTGTTGCAACAATTGCTGCTTCATTCAAGATATTTTCAAGTTCCGCACCTGTAAATCCTGCTGTATCTTCTGCTATGCTTTCTAAATTAACATCATCTGATAATGTTTTGTCTTTACTATGGATTTTTAATATTTCCAATCTTCCTTTTAAATCTGGTGTTGGAATTGTAATTTGTCTATCAAATCTTCCCGGTCTTAATAATGCTTTATCAAGCATTTCTGGTCTATTAGTTGCCGCTAGTACGATAATGGTTTCTTCTGATCCAAATCCATCCATTTCTACTAGCAATTGATTTAAGGTTTGATTATTTTCTGTTTCTGCACCACTGTTAGATGTTCTTCTAGATCCTATGGCATCAATTTCATCAATAAATACAATACATGGTGCTAGTTTTCTTGCTTTTTCAAATAATTTTCTTACACGAGAAGCTCCCAGTCCTGCAAACATTTCAATAAACTCTGATCCACTCATAGAAATGAATGGTACATTTGCTTCTCCTGCAATTGCTTTAGCTATTAGTGTTTTTCCTGTTCCCGGTTTACCATATAAAAGTACTCCTTTAGGAACTCTTGCTCCCATTTTTGTATATTTTTCAGGTCTTTTTAAGAAATCAACAATTTCAATTAGTTCTCCTTTTTCTTCTTCTAACCCTGCCACATCATCAAAACTTACTTTTGTTTTTCTTTCTGTTTCGTCATATACTTTTCCTTTTTCTCCAAGTCCTTGCATTTTAAATAGCATGACAAACAATGCTACCATAATTAATGTTGGAAGTATTGAAAATAGTGTACTTGGAAGCTGTGCAAAAAAGCTTTGTGGTTTTTGCTTTAAATTGATTTCATTTCCTTCAGCCACTTTTTCTTGGATTAATGTAATAAATGCTTCTGTGTCTGGAATGAGTGCTGTTTTTTCTTCATCTTCATTTCTTAGCTTTATTTTAGCATTTCTACTACCTGTTGTCAGTTCTACTTTTTCTACATTACCATATGAAATCTCTTTAATTAAATCTGTATATGCTAATATATTTTCCTCTTCTTTTGCATGATTTACATTATATATGACAATTCCTGCAATCAGTATTCCAATTAGCAAAACCAATGCGATTAGTGATAATAATAATTTTTTACTTTGTTCTTTTTGTTCTTCTTTATTCTTTTTTTTGTTCTTATCCATTTTTCTTCCTTTCTTCCCCTTTATGCATTTGACTCTTCTGGTTTACCTTTGTCTAAATTCCCTTTATGCTTGTCTTCTTTTTTCTTTTCCTTTTTTTCTTCTTGTTTCTCTTCATCTTCTTCCTTTTTCTTTTGTTCTTCTTCCTCTAATTCTTTTTTTATAATCTGCTGTGCTTCTACAATTTTCATTACTTCTACTTGTTTTTTCATTAAGTCTGTTTTTAGAATAAAAATAGCTGCCAGTAAGTAAATGGTTGCAACTGTTACATACATGATACTAAAGTATTGTATGTTAAAGTTAAATAAAATATTTACAAATATATATAGTATATTTAAAATGGTTGAAAGTGTCAATGCATAGATTGTCATATTAAATACGGCAACATATCGCATTTTCATTTTTAGCATAAACATTGTAAAATATCCTATTAGTCCAATGATAATTGCATACCATAATGTATTGATAAAATACATTGAAAAACTATAAATAAATAAAGTAATCCATATACTAAAATATAAGCTGTTTATTTGTCCATTTGTTACATAATTGATAACATCTTGCTTATTAAAAGTGCTTAAATTGATACTATTTAATGACTCTTTATAATTATAAGAAATTTCTCCTACCATTGTAACATTTTTTAAGACCACTCTATTTTTTAAAATTAATGTGCCAGCCCCATATTCATTGATAGAATTTAAGTATTGATTAATGGTTTCTTCTGAATCGGTTTTTGTATCTACAATAATCTTTCCAAATTGCTCATTATCAATTGTTATCACATCTTCTGTATTTACTGTTAATATTCCCTCATTATATGAAAAATCTGGGAATTCATTTTCAAGATAATTAATCCCTTCTTTTATCATTTGATATATCTGAACCAATGTCCATATACTTAATGCAATCGCTAATATCACAACTAGTTTAGCAATATAAGCTAATGCTTTACCCAAACCTTCTGTTGCCATTTCGGGATATTTTTCAATATTGAAAATAGAATATTTTAGCTTTTTGAAAAATCCTTTTCCTTTCAATTCGTTATACTCTTCTTTACTTTCTTTTACATTATTTTTATTATCTTCTTGAGCCATTATCTGTACTCCCTTCTTACATTAGAATCTACATATTTTGGATTTATGTGAATAACTACTTTATCTCCTATTTCTATATTTTTCCCTGTTATATCACAAACTAAATGATATGTTCCGATTCTTCCTAATACTTTACAAGACTTCCCTGCAATTTTGACATATATATTTTGATTTTTAAAAAAGTCTTTCATATCCCTAACAATATATCTTAACTTGTCCACCATTCTAAACATATCTCTACCTGTTTCCATGTTAATGCCATCCATATATCCTGTAGGTATTAATGCCACCTTTGTTTTTCTATTTGTTGTATATGTATTGGAATATCCGATATTAAAACCTTTTGGTAGTTCTTTGATTTCTGAAACTTCTGCCTCTAAATGGGCAATTGGCTTTAATCCTAAACTATTTTTAAAGGCTATTCTTCCTAAAAAAGCTGATCCCACTCTTACTGCATTTAGATGCATATTAGGAAATTTAATAAATGCTGATGAGTTACAGATGTGCAATATTCCTGTTTTTATACCATTCATCTTTAACACTTCAATCACATCAATAAATCGATCAAATTGTATTTTGGTATATTTATCATTAAAAAAGCTAACAGAAAAATGAGAAAACGTGCCTTCAATCTCTATATTCTTTATCTCTTTTAATGCTTCTACCATACTATCTCTATCAGAATAAATAAAACCATATCTTCCAAACCCTGTATCAATCTTTAAATGTGCCCTTACTGTTTTATGTTCTTCTTTTGCAATCTCTTCTGCCACTTTTATATCTTCTTTAGAGCCAATAGAAATAATGATATGATTATCGATTAATGTTTTTACATCTTCTTTAATTGCTGTTGTAGACAACATTAAAATATCTTGCTTAATTCCTGCTCTTCTTAGCTCTAAAGCTTCTTCAATTGTAGAAACTGCAAAAAAAGAAATTCCATTATCAATTAATAACTTGGTAAACTCTACAATTCCTAATCCATAAGCATTTGCCTTTACAACAGCAATTACCCTTACGTTTTTTCCATTATCATCTGGTCCATTTATTTGAGCATGCTTCTTTATCTGTTCTATATTATGTACCAAATCTTTTTTTTCTATAACTAAAGCTTTCATTTCTTTCCTTTCTTTGGCATGTCCCTAATGGTTCAAACTTTTTCTTTTTAATTGTCTCAATGTTCTAAAAACTTTTTCTGAAAATTTATATATTTTATATTTTAAAGGTTTAAATGGATAATATACTTCTCCGATAAATTCTGTAAATGTTGCACCAAATCCCTTCTTAAATCTATACAATCCGTATTGTGGATGACTCTCATCAACTACACCAGATACGCCTCTAAAGTCATAGACATCATCTTTTCTTGCAATTGCCATTTTTATCATTTCCCATTGTAATAAATAGTTTGGCATTAAATTTCTATGTTGATTACTACTTGCTCCATACAAGTACCATGTTTTATTTCCATAGAAAATAGGAATCACACCTGATATTGGTTTTCCTTCATAATATGCCATTAACACTTTCATATGGTCTGGTCCTAAGCAGTCATACATTTTTTCAAAATATTCCAATGGTCTAATAATGAATCCATCTCTTTCCCCAGTTTCCACCATGATTTTGTGAAAATCTTTTAAATCTTCTTTTGTTCCTTCTTTTATGGTTACACCTTTTCTTCCTGCTAATCGAATATTGTATCTCCATTTTTGATGAAATCCTGCCATAATTTCTTCTTCTGTTTTATCTTTTATGTCTAAACGAAATACGTATCTTGGTTGTATCTCATCTTTAAAGTCTTTGGCATCATCTTTAATTTTATATCCTAAATTTGTAACTACGTTTCGAAATTCTTGGTCATCACTGACAATGTCTGGTTCTGTTCTTAACACAAATGCATTATATTTTTTGGCTAATTCTTTGGCTCCTTCTGTTAATTGTTTCATAACATCTTCATTATGTATATCACAAACAGGTCCTCTTGATGCATACATCATATTTCCAAATATAGGCATTTTTCTTACCCATACACATAATGAACCTATGATGTTTTTGTTTTCATCTTCTACTAATATGACTTCTGGTTTCCAGTTTGGCTTTTTTACTTCTGCCCATTCTAGTGATTGTTGGAAGTTACATCTTTCATGTCCTTCTAAAAATTTTTTATATTCTTCTCTTGATTTTTCATCTGTTACAAATCTCATGTTTTTCTTTTCCTCCTAGCTATTTGCAATTCATGAGTATTTTACACCAATCTATGGTTTTTTACAAGTAATTTATGTTATTTTTTAGTGAATTCTGAAATTACAGTTACCATTCAGCCCTTTTCATCTAAAGAAAACTATACGTTATATTATGAGTTCGAATGCGACTATAATCGTTTTAGAAATTCTTATATAGAAGTCGTAAAGGATTCTGCTTTCTCGTATCGTTACGATTTTTTATAAAAACCCTAAAAAAGATTATAAGTAAAAAATGACACTTATAATCTTTTTTGGTTATATTTCTCTATCTTTAGTATTAAAATTTATAATATTCGTATCTTTTACACTTTCTTTTTTTCTTTCATTTAAGTATGTGTCTACTGCTTTTTTGACTGTTTCTGGTATATCATTGATAATTTTGCATTCACCGTTTTCATTTAATGTTAATCCTCCTAAGTATGCTTGTTGCCCTTCACCTTTCTCAGCTTCTTTGATTTTATAATTCGTAAAAATTTCTCCTAGTGCAAAGTTTAAACCTACAAATTTTTTATCTAAAAAATATTGTACTAAATTTTTTCCTTCTGTCCATAAAACAACATCCTTATATATATCTGGCGCCACAAACTGAATTGGTACGCCTGTTTGTTGCTTAATTTTAGTCGGTTGTCCTATTTTCATTTTTCCAATATACACATATTTATTATCTTCTGTTTGTATCGGCTGTTTTGGCATATATTGGTAGTATAAAGCATCTCTGTTAATACCTGCGAACTGAATTTCATTTCCTTGTTCTAACCAACAATTTTGTTTTGCTACTACCATTCCCCCTCCTGCGTCTAACTCTAGCGAATCCTTATCTCTCATAAGTGCTTCTTTTTTTAGTTGTTCTCTTTCTTGTTGTAATTTTTCCTCTATATCTTCTGCAATTTGCTGGCTATATGAAAATTGTCCTTTCTTATCTATCAATATTGTTCCTAAAACAAAATCAGATTTTGTAAAATATGTCGCATGCCCTTTAGGTGGTTCTAAGCTTTCTCCAATTGCTTTGTAATATTGGTCACGCACTTTTATTGCATTCTTTTCTGATAATATTTGTTGTAACATAATGTTTCCATTTGGACTTGCAACAATTTCTGATAAAGGAATATTTGATTCTAGCACTCCTATTGCATTATCTGCTCCTCTTGTTACTCCTCTATATACGAACCTTTGATTTTCATGGTCCTCCAGAATGGGATCTACACTGTCATATCCTACCCTATCTTGCAAATATGCGTTCTCTATGTAATAATTTCTTAAATTCCCTTGTACATCTTTATGCACTTGTATCGTTCTTGTGTCTTCTGGACTTATTTTTCCATTTAATAATTTTGCTTTTAATAATGTCCATCTTCTTTTTAGTTCTTCTCTCTTTTTTGCTCTTTCATATTTCTTTTGTTCTTTTTCACTTATTATTATGATTTCTTGTTCTTTTCTAGCCATTTTATTCATTTGCATATACACTCACCTTATTTTGTTATCATTTCCATCATTTTTTATCTGCTAACACTTTTATTAATCTTTGTCTATGTTTTGGATTTATAAAAATATCAATTTTCTTCTTTATATGTCACTATTGTTTAGTGGACAAGGTTCACATAATGGAATTTTGGTGGAGATGAGGAGAGTCGAACTCCTGTCCATAATACCTTCCAAATAGATTTCTACAAGTTTAGTTTATTTTTTATATTCTTCTAAATCACGCCAATAAACAGGCTTAATTCAGATATATCTTTCTAATTACCCACTACTTCGAAAGCAACAGTAGCTTTGTTTCCTACTAATATGACACTTTATCTAGATGTGTAGGAACATCTAGATAAGCGTAGCTGCAATTAGGCAGCTAAAGCATACTCATTATTATTTTCTGCGTTTATATTTAGTTTCCCGTTTTTTTAAGTGGCCAACGAGAATCCACTACTTGCCATCTATCCTTCTAGTATTATGTCGAAACCAAGTACATCCCCATGTACTTATTTATTATACAATATTTAATTAATTTTATCAATAAAAAGATTTTATAAATAATTGGAAATTATATTTATTTTTATATATTGTTTTTCGTTAAAACTTTATCTATTTTATAAAATGCAAACCTTTTACATAATAACAAAAAATAAAATCTTTTAGTATTATTAAAAGATTCTATCTTTTCATATGTTACTTTTAAAATAAATTTGGAAATTGTTTTACAATACCATTAACAAAAAATTGGGACATTTTTAAAATTTCTTTTTGTACCATATCATAACTATTGATATCTTCTACATATTTTCCTTGCAGTCTGTTATTCACTTCATTTGTTGTAAGACGTAAATGTTCATATAGCATATTTTGAATTTCTTTTTTTGGATAAAATGGGTTTATACTACTAAATGCTTCTGCCATCTCATCTGCATTTTGATACCATTTTGTATTTAATTTTGTTGCTTCTTCTTGATTTTTATTTTTTAGTGCAACAATTAGTTCTTTACCAATTACCAAATGTTCTGTTAATAGTTGCTGAATTTTATTAGCTACAGCATTCCCATAAAATCTTCTAAAAACATTAGCTATATCTTTAGGATTGCGCAATAAACGTGTTTGTGTTGCTTCCAAATCTTTTAAATTTTCAGCAATACTAATTAAAAGCATTCGCGTCCACATAATATGTTGCTCCCAAACCAAATTCATTTGTTTTATCAGTTGTACTTGATTCATACTAACCCAGTATTCATGATTAGGATAAATATAAATTTGTTGACCCACTCTTAAATTGTATGGATTTACTGTTATATTAGCATCTATTATACTTTGTACTGTTGTTCCATATTGTATTGCTAGTTTATATAATGTATCTCCTTGTCGTATTGTATACAAAATTGGATTCATTTCATTCATAATTTATCTCCTCCCATATAAGATATTGAAAAGAAGCCAATTTGTTACTCATGATATTTTTAACAAATTAAAAAAAATTTCATATGATATTTCTAGGTGATAAAAATGAATATTGTTCCTACAAATGTTTCTTACAATTCTTATTTATTAAGGCAAAATTTAATTTTGTTAAACCACACATATCCTTTTTTAAATCTTCAAATTGTTGGTAATAGTGTTTTAGGAAATCCTATCTATGTTGTAAAATTGGGAAAAGGCCCTAACAAAGTATTTTATTCAGCATCCATCCATGCAAATGAATGGATCACTTCTGTGGTATTAATGAAATTCATTGAAGACTATTGTAGCGCTTATATGTCAAATGATTCTCTTTATGGATATCCTATTAGAGAACTTTTTAACAAAACTTCTATTTATATCATGCCCATGGTAAATCCTGATGGTGTTAATTTAGTAACAGGTAACTTGCCAACAAATTCTTATGCCTATGAAAGAGTCTTAACTATTGCAAATAAGTTTCCTTTAATTCCTTTTCCTTCTGGTTGGAAAGCCAATATTAATGGTGTGGATTTAAAAAACTACCAACCAATCTGCAAAGTCTTGTAACTACTAAAAT
>CAMMWP010000033.1 GCA_946500615.1 uncultured Clostridium sp.
TTATAATAATATTATGTGGTTTGATATCTCTATGGACAATATTATTTTTATGTGCCATTTCTAGTGCTGAAGCAATTTGAATCGCTACATTGATTGACCATTTCCATGGAAGTGGTCCTCTTTCTTCTACAATGATTTCTTTAAGCGTTTTTCCTCTTATCAGTTCCATAACAATATAATATAAATTGTCTTCTGATCCAACGTCATAAATAGATACAATATTGGGATGTGTTAATCTTGCTGCTGATTGTGCTTCTATTTCAAATCGTTTAATAAATTCCTCATCTGTTGTAAATTCGTCTTTTAAAACTTTTACAGCTACATTTCTTTTTAATACTTTATCTTCTGCTCTATAAACTGTAGCCATTCCTCCATTACCAACTTTTTCGATAATTTCGTATCTATTCCCTAACATTTTTCCTTCTAAAATCATATTTATCTCTCCTTAATATGTTTATATGTAGATTGCTTTTGGTCTTTATATATTTTTAATAACAATTACGGTAATATTATCATATCCACCATTATCATTTGCTATTTTCACTAATTCTTTTGGTGCTTGCTCTATGTCTTTTTTTGCCCACTGACATATTTCTTCCTGTGATACTAAATTTGTTAAACCATCTGAATTGATGATAAATATGTCATCTTTTAAAAATCCTTTTACCATGACATCTGGCTCTACAAAAGCATTACATCCTAAGGCCTTCATCAACATATTTTTTTGTGGATGGTGTGCTGCTTGCTCTTGTGTAATTGTTCCATCCTTTACTAATTTTTGCACATAACTATGGTCTTGTGTTAATTTTCTCATAAAATCTTTTCTTATTCTATATATCCTACTATCTCCAACATGACCAATAAAGGCTCTATTATTATATATTAAACAAACTTCTAAAGTAGTACCCATTCCTTCTAACTCTGAATCTTCTTTTGATTTTTCATATACCACCATATTGGCATATTCCATACTGCTTCCTACTAGTTGAATGATACTTTCTTTATCTTTTGGAATTTCTTTAAAGTTGTTTTCTATATAACTTTTTGCTGATTGAATAGCCAATTTACTTGCTATTTCTCCTCCTTTATATCCCCCCATACCATCTGCTAACATATATAATTGAACTTCATCTAATGAATTAGATATGTAATAATAGTCTTGATTGATGTCTCTTACTTTTCCTATGTCTGATTTTGCGTAAGCCTTTATCATGTTTTCACCTCGTTTTCTTTTGGTTTTCATTAAATTCTTTTTATAAATATACTTATATCTTTTATATCACAAGTTTCTTTTTTTTGCAATCGGTTTGCCAAAATTTGTTTGAGTGCCAATGCAGACGGAGCTTTTTGGCACACTTGAAAAAATTTAGTGTGTCAAAGAGCTCCGTCCATTGATATTATTTTAATTCTTCTAAAAACATTTGATTTAGCATTTTAGGATTGGCTTTTCCTTTTGTCTCTTTCATAGCTTGTCCCACTAAAAATCCTAATGCTCTATCCTTTCCTGCTTTATAATCTGCAATAGATTGTGGATTTGCTTCTAATACCTTTAATACCACTTCTTTAATAGCACCTTCATCTGAAATTTGAATCCAGCCTTTTTCTTTAATAATTTCTTCTGGATCTCTAGGATTTTCAAATAATTCTTCTAACACTTTTTTACCAATACTTGAACTAATGGTTCCTTTGTCAATTAGAATCACCAATTTTCCCAATTGCTTGCTATCAAATGGAATTTCAATTGGTTCCATTTCAGTTTCATTTAAGATTCTTGATATATCAGATATAATCCAGTTATTAACTGCTTTTGGATTGTTACATACTTCAATTGCTCCTTCAAATAAATCTGACAAGTATTTTGATGCTGTAATGATATTGGCATCTTTTTCTGATAATTCATATTCTTGTAAATATCTTTTTTTTCTACTTTCCGGTAATTCTGGTAATGACTCTTTTATATTTTGAATATATTCTTCTGATAGCTTAATGGCTACTAAATCTGGATCTGGAAAATATCTGTAATCTTGTGCATCTTCTTTATCTCTCATTGAAAATGTTTTTCCCGATACATCATCCCATCTTAATGTTTCTTGTTCTACTTTTCCTCCTTCTTCAATCACATCAATTTGTCTATCTACCTCATATTCGATTGCTCTTGTAATACTTCTAAAAGAGTTCATATTTTTCATTTCTGTACGCGTTCCTAATTTTGTATCTCCTTTTTTTCTAACAGATACATTAACATCTGCTCTAAATGACCCTTCTTGCATTTTACAGTCAGATACCTCAATATATTCCAAAATTGATTTTAATTTTCTCAAATAAGCTTCTACTTCCTCACTGCTTCTTAAATCTGGTTCTGAAACAATCTCTATTAATGGTACCCCTGCTCTATTTAAATCTACTAAACTTCCTCCTGCAAATTCATCATGATTTAATTTTCCTGCATCTTCTTCTATATGAATTCTTGTTAAACCAATTTTTTTCTTTCCTTCTTTTGTCTCAATTTCTACATATCCATGTTCACATAATGGCTGATCATATTGTGAAATCTGATATGCTTTTGGTAAATCTGGATAGAAATAGTTTTTTCTATCATTTTTACTGTTTCTAGATATCTCACAATTTGTCGCTAAACCTGCTTTTACAGCATATTCTACCACTTTTTCATTTAATACTGGTAGTGTTCCCGGCATTGCCATACAAATGGGACATGTTTGTGTATTTGGAGCTGCTCCAAATTTTGTTGGGCATGAACAAAATATTTTTGTTTTCGTAGATAATTCACTATGTACTTCTAACCCTATAATCACTTCATAATCTTCTCTAGACATGATTTTCCTCCTATCTTTCTATACTATTTTGTTTTTTACGCATTTTTTCCTCTATTTCTTGAATTTTGGTTGATATTTCTCTCTAAACTTTAAATCCTGTTCAAATGCATATGCTGTATTCAAAATTGTTTCTTCGCAGAATTTATTTGCAATTAACTGCATTCCTATTGGCATCCCTTCTTTATCTACACCACATGGAATCGATATTCCCGGAAGTCCAGCGATATTTACTGAAACCGTACAAATATCTGACAAATACATTTCTAATGGGTTATTTGATTTAGAACCAATATTAAATGCTACTGTTGGTGATGTTGGTGTCAAGATAATATCATATTTTTCAAAAGCTTTATTGAATTCATTCATCACTAATGTACGTACTTGTTGTGCTTTTTTGTAATAAGCATCATAATAACCTGATGACAATACATACGTTCCTAAAATAATTCTTCTTTTTACCTCTGGTCCAAATCCTTCGCTTCTTGATTTTTTATATAATTCTTTTAAATTGTTAAATTCTCCTGTTCTATACGTATATCTAATTCCATCAAATCTTCCTAAATTAGAGCTTGCTTCAGCACAAGCAATAATGT
The DNA here is from genome assembly GCA_946500615.1 of uncultured Clostridium sp. GTDB lineage: Bacteria > Bacillota > Clostridia > TANB77 > CAG-508 > CAG-269. Next base: position 3,428 of record CAMMWP010000033.1, read on the forward strand.
AATAGGATGCTAAAGAATATTTGGCAATATCTAATGAAAATTCTTCAATTTCTGCACCTAATGCTTTATATCTATCTATTGCCTCATATAATTTTTCTTTTACTTCTTCATTAATTCCTTCTGCATAAAATTCTTTTGGAATACCTATTTTTAATCCTTTTACATCACCTTTTAAACATGCGGTATAATCTTTTTTCTCTATGTCTACTGATGTTGTGTCTTTTTTATCTTGACCTGCTATAATATTTAATAACATAGCAGCATCCCTAACATCTTTTGTGATTGGACCAATTTGGTCTAATGATGAAGCAAATGCAACCAATCCATATCTTGATACCAACCCATATGTTGGTTTTAATCCTACAACACCACAAAAACTTGCTGGTTCTCTGATAGATCCCCCTGTATCACTTCCTAATGCCCATGGTACCATATTACTTGCAACTGCTGCTGCACTTCCTCCAGAAGATCCTCCCGGTACTTTGTTTAAATTCCAAGGATTTTTTGTTGGGTGAAAATAAGAATATTCTGTAGAACCTCCCATTGCAAATTCATCCATATTTAATTTTCCAAGTTGAATCATGTGTTCATCATTTATTTTTTCCATAACTGTTGCATCATATGGTGCTACAAAGTTTTCTAACATTTTTGAACTGCAAGTTGTTTTGACTCCTTTTGTACAGATATTATCCTTAATTCCAATTGGTATCCCCGCAAAGTCTCCTTTTATTTCTCCTTTATCTATTTTCTCTTGTATTTCTTCTGCTTTTTTGATAGCCTCATCTGCTAATACGGTTACAAAAGCTTGTACATCACTTTCTTTTTCTTTTATTCTATCTGTATAAGCCTTTGTAATGTCTTTTATGGTTAATTCTTTACTTTTCAATTTTTCTTGCAATTCATGAACGGTTAAGTCTATCATTTCCATGTGTTAATCCTCCTCTTTTCATTTTTTATTCTGTAGTTTCCTTATAGCTTTCTATTTTTTGATATAGATGTGGCCAAGAAAATACCCTTTCTATGTTAGGATTCTCAAAATCTCTATTTACCATCGTATCCATCATATATGTTTTAATCCCTGCATCTGCCATTTGTGTACAATTTTTTATACTATCATCCACAAATATTTTTATATCATTTTGCTTTGCAATAATTACTTTATTTTGAGCATTTAAAATTAATTTGTCATATGGTATGCCATATTTTTCTAACCAATCTTTTGTTAATTCTTCTATATCAAATTTTTCTGACAAAAATCTGGCAGTTATTAGATATATTTTATTTCCATTTTCTCGTAATCTTTTTATATTTTCTACAGCATACATTTTAGGTTGTACCTTCAAAGCTGTCTTTTCGTAATATTTTTCTAGAAATTCTTTTTCTTCTTCTTGATTCCAATTATGAAAGTCTGCACAATACATATGTGTTTTGCTATTTCTATTTACATCCTTTATCTCTTTTCCTATTTCATTGATTGTATAGTTTTGTGCATAATGAAATAATACATCATATGTATTGGCTATGGTATCATCTATATCAATTCCTATATTCATTTTGCCCTCCTAATTAATCACTTTTGGTATCTTAAACATATTTTGCTCTTCGCTTGGTGCATTTGCTAATAGGGCTTTATTATCCTTAAATATTTCTACCTCATCTTTTCTAAACACGTTTTTTGCTTCGTTTGCTCCTATTGTAATATCTAAATTTTCTGTATTCGCATTATTTACAATATTAGCAAAGTCTAATATTTCTTGCAGATTATCTAAATATTGTTGGACTTCTTTTTTTTCTAGTGTTAAATTTGCTAAATTGGCAATATGCAAAATTTCTTCTTTACTGACTTGCATTTCATCATCTCCTATATTCAATTTGGTTTTTATTATATACTGAAAACCTCAAAAAAACAAGTCAAAATGACTTGTTTTCTACATTTTTTCATAATCTTATTGCCTATTCTAAATTGCTTTTGCCTTTATAATCCATCTTAAACTACTATCATCTGTACAGGTAATCAATGTGATTTCTGTTCTTCCATCTGTGTTTTGAGATGTGCAACTAACGTCTTCTGGTACAACCGTATATTTATTATATACTTCGTATTCTACGGTACTATTATCTGAGAAGTCTGTTATTTGAATGATATCACCATTTACTAATGTTGGCACTTTACTAAAAAATCGTTTATTTCTATAATTATGACCTACTATACAATAGTTTCCCACTGTATTAATTTCTGGTCCATGAAATTTTACTGGTGACATTTTTAATAATTCTTCTGTCTCTGCTTCTGAATCTGTTTCTCCATCTAATATTCCATATTCAATTCCTAATTTAGGAATTGTAATTTTCCCATCGATTACATATGTATATCCTGATTGTGACTGCTGTTTGGTTTTTGTTACATTTTGATTGGTTTCTGGTATAACGACCGGTGTTGTTTCTGTCCCATCATCAGTTGTATCATTTAATACAGCAATTAAAATATCGCTGTCTACAACTGTGTTGTCTTCTTGTTCTTGTTCTGCTGTTGCTAATATATCTTGTGACACTGCTTCTGCTTTGTCTCTGTCATAGGCTGCATAGATGTATACGGATATTAAAATGATTAAGAAAAATACAGATATTATGAAATTTGCTTTATATATTTTTTTCTTCTTTTTTAGTTCTGGTGTTATGTATAGCTTTTTTGTTATTAATATTTGATTCATATTTCTCTCCATTTGTTATATTCTTTCTATCTTATTATAACATGATTATTATGAAATTTAAATATCTTTATTGAATTTTTTTTTGTTTCATTATATAATGTTATATATGCGGGTATAATTTAGTGGTAGAATGTCATGCTTCCGACCTGATAGCGTGGGTTCGATTCCCACTACCCGCTCCATAATGCATTTTCGTCGAACTACTTAAAAACGTTGATGTAAGTGAGTTTGGAGGAAACAAAAGTGAATATCATATCACTTATATAAGTCGATTTAGTCGGCTTATTTTTTGTTGAAGAAAAATACAAATATTAGCTCTTTTTTACGAAAAATAGCCAAAATATTGAAAAAAGGAGGTTTTTGTGGTATGATAGTAACAGTTAAAAGAGAAATAGCAATAAATGAAGAATTACATTCTAAGATTGAATGGGCTTGCACTTTTAGTAATTGTAAACCAAAGATAAAGAATGGTAATTTGAGAATGGTTGAAAAATCTAATCTTGCTTATGTAGAACCACATAGAGTAGTTATTAAAGATAAGTTATATTTATTTTTTAATGAACACGACTATTTCTATATAGGTAATTTAGCAAATAAATATCCACTCTCAAAATTACGAGAATCTATCAATGGTAACTCATACTAGAAGTTTTCTTTATTTTTCAGCAAGTTATATGGCAATTAAATAGTAAAGTTAGTTTTAAGTGTTAGTTATTATACTAGCACTTTGTTTGTTTTTATGGAGGTAGTAAATGGAGAACGAAGAAAAGAAAATTGCAGGTATCTATATAAGAGTAAGTACCGAAGACCAAGCTCGTGAGGGATTTAGTTTAGGAGAGCAAGAAGAAAAATTAAGACAATTATGCAAATATAAAGATTTTGAGATATTTAAGGTTTATAAAGATGCAGGAATATCAGCAAAAGATATGAAAAATAGACCAGCATTTCAGCAAATGTTAGAAGATATGAAACAAGGTAAATTGAATTATATAGTAGCCTATAAACTTGACAGAGTAACAAGGTCAGTAAGAGATTTAGAGGTTTTGATTAGTACACTTGAAGAATATCATTGTTATTTAATTTGCGATAGAGATGAGGTTAAACGATTATGAATAAGATAACTTATCATAAAGAAGGAGATTATTATATTCCAAATTTATATTTAGAAAATGAGAATTATAAACATGATTATCATATTGGAAGGTATGGAAATTTAAGATTACATTATTTAAAAGAACACAAAAAAGCTGAATATACAATAATGCTTATGAAAGGTAATTTAAGAAAACATATTGTAGATACTGATATTGAGGCGAATAATAGATTAGATATTCTTATAAAACAATTTAAAGAAAAAGAAAATATAACAGAAGAATTAAAAGCAAATAATCAACTTGAATGGGTACAAGCTATGAATAATGTAAAAAATAGAGCAGAAGAAATTATATATAGTGAATTGATTTATAAATAAAACAAACATTCGTAAAGTTATTGAAATCTATTTCAATTTATAGTAGAATAAAAAGTGTAAGAAATGGAGATGATATCTAATGAACGAATTAGAAAAAAATCAAAATTATACAAATCAAACTTTTGAAGATATTAAGCATATTGATGAAAACGGAGTTGAATTTTGGTATGCAAGAGAACTAATGAAAATTTTAGAATATAAACAATGGAGAAGATTTGAAAATGTAATTGATAAAGCAAAACAATCTTGTAAAAATAGTGGTATTAGTGTGTTTGAACATTTTGCCAACGTCGGCAAGTTGTCGAAAAGAGCCAACAATGCGGAGGTAGAAATTAAAGACTATGAATTAACTCGATATGCTTGTTATTTAATAGCACAAAATGGAGATAGCAGAAAAAAAGTGATAGCTCTTGCTCAAACTTATTTTGCAGTTCAAACAAGAAAACAGGAACTTACAGAAAAAGAATATAGTATGCTAACAGAAGATGAAAAAAGATTTTACCAAAGAAACTTAACAAGAAAAGGAAACTACTCGCTTAATCAAACAGCCAAAAAAGCAGGAGTAAAAAATTTTGATAAATTCCATAATGCAGGTTATAAAGGACTATATAATGGAGAAACAGCTGATGATATAGCCAAAAGAAAAGGTTTAAGATATAGAGAAGATATTTTAGATAATATGGGAAGTGATGAACTTATTGCTAACTTATTTAGAATTTCACAAACAGAGCAAAAATTGAGAAAAGACAATGTTAAAGGTGAAAAAGAAGCTAATAAGACTCATTATAAAATTGGTAAGAATATTAGAGAAGTAATTGCTAAAAATGGTGGAATTATGCCCGAAGATTTACCTACTCCTAAAAAAAGTCTGAAACAACTCGAGAAAGAAAAGAATAAGAGTCTAAAAAAACAAGAAAAATAAAATTTACAATTTTATGTAAAATATGGTATAATTATAGGTGATGAAACATTTTTGTTTTACTCCGTTTCATCGTAGTATCAACAACATTTGACCGCGTTATACGCAAGGAGGACATTATGGAGAACATTGGAATCAACAATATGATGAAGGAACTGAAGGAGCTGAACCCTAAGGTAAAGTTTGATGTGCATGATTATTCGGTATCTCCGATTATCATCATTTTCGGAACTGCACCTGCAACGGAACTTTCTTTTCCCGATGGCTACTACTGGAATGAGAAAAACGGAATCACGGACAAGCACAATACGAACAGTGGTCTGTATGAATGCTTCACTTACAAGTTTAATCCCTCTCATTTTCAGAATAATCCCGTTCAGCAGGGGTCAAGGAAGAAATCATTCTTTACCCGTCTGTTTGGGTAAGTGGTCTCCAAAAACGAAAAAAGAAATATCTTTCTCACTCGTTAGGGTGAGTTTTCTTTTTATTAAATTTGCAAAATTGCTTGAATTTATCTAAATTTTATGTTAAAGTAAAGACAATAAATCGAGTTATATAAGAGAGCTTGAAACAAAGTGTGCTAGTTTTTCGCATACCTGTTTCGAAATCGCTCCAATTTTTAATATTTCATATCTTTTTGTATACCCAATCCATCTCCTATACAGATCAAAGTCTCTATTTCATTGTCTTTTATTTGCATTGGTTGAAATACTTTTATTGAACTAAAAAAATCTTCTTTTTCTTTAATATTTGATACAAGCTTAGGTACTTCTAGAATTTTTATTTCTTCCTGTCTATAAAAAAATTTTTTTATAAAGGATATCATCCTTTCTATAACCTTCATATTTCTTCTCCTTTTTGTTCTTTTACACTTGATAAACTATCCTTTGCTTTGAGTCTATCTTCCCACGGTCTAATACCGCCAAATTTCTTTCAATATTTTTTAATGCTAAATATTTACATGAATTAACTCAAAAATGTGAAAGGCTGAATAGTAACAAGTTTATAGATAAGACTTAAAAAACTTTAAAAAACTTGTAAAAATATATACATCTTTGTCAAAATGTGATATACTATGTCACGTAATTAAATATTTAGTTATTAGAGTAGAAAATCAATCGTTAAGACTTAGTAGACGGGAAGTTGTTACTAAGGCAAAAGTATTTACATTATAGAAAATTACATTTCCTATTTTGTTTTACTTGCGTATTTATTTTCGCATTCCGCTAATAAAGATATACAGGGTAACTCCTATTCTTTTAATGCGGAAATTAATAGAAGGGAGATTTTTTTATGAGAAAAAACAAAAAAATTATTTTATCAGCTATTTTATTAGCTTTACTTATCATTTTATCTAGATTTTTATCTTTAAAAACACCAATTATCAAGATTAGTTTTGGATTTGTTCCAACTATGCTTTGTGCTATTTGGCTTGGACCAAAGTGGACTGTACTTTTAAATGTATTAGGAGATTTAATTGGAGCTACTTTATTTCCATCTGGTGCTTTTTTTATTGGTTACACCATCAGTACTGCTATTGCAGGATTTATATATGGAATCCTTCTTTACAAAAAAGAACCTGATACTTTTACAAATAAACAATTTATTGCTAGAACTATTATTTCTGTAATTTTAGTTACAGTAATTGTTAATATGGGACTAAATACTTTATGGACAAGTATCACTTCCGGTAAAGCATTTATGGTATTATTTGCAACAAGAGTTGTTAATCAATTAATCATGGCACCAATTCATGTTGTTGTTATATTATTTATAGAAAAATTGTTAAGAAAACCATTTGATAAATATATAAGGAGTAGCGATAACGATGATTAAGGTTGAAAATGTATATTTCAAATACAAAAATAGTGACTCTATTTTAAAAAATATTAACTTTACTGTCAATGATGGAGAAGTCATTAGTATTGTTGGGAAAAATGGTTCTGGAAAATCTACGCTTGGTAGATTAATTGCTGGTATCACAAAATTAAAAAAAGGCACTATCACAATTGATGACATGACTACTTCTAAAGATATAAAAACCATTAGAGAAAAAGTTGGTATTGTTTTTCAAAACCCAGAAAATCAAATTATTTTCAACAATATCTATGATGAACTTTCATTCTCTCTTAAAGACTTAGAGGCAGCAGAAATTGAAAATCGAATCACAACTTCTTTAAAGCAAGTAGATATGTACGAGTTTAAAGACAAAGATTTGTACACTTTATCTTTAGGTCAAAAACAAAGAATTATGATTGCAGAAATTTTAGCAAAAAATCCTAAATATATTATTTTAGATGAACCAACCACTATGATTGATAGCTATGGGAAAGAAAAAATACATGATATTATTTTAGATTTAAAACAAAAAGGCTATACCATTATTTGTATTACCAATTTATCAGATGAAATTTTATTAGCTGATAGAACGCTTATTTTAGATAATGGAGAAGTTGTTGCTGAAATAAAAAAAGAAGAATTAGTTGATAAATATACTATCTTGGAAAAATATGGCATCAAAATTCCAACATTACTTAGCATTATAATAAAATTAAAAGCAGAGGGTATTTCTATGAATATAAAAGATTTTTCTGTTACAAGTCTTACAACAGCTATTAAGGAAAAATTAGAAACAGAAAGGAAATCTATATGAAAGATGTTTTTAAATTTTTAATTTTTATTATATATGCTACAACTGTATTTTTCTTGCCAAATCATGTTTCTATTTTAATATGTTTTATTATAAACTTAATGATTATACTATTGTGTAAACTTAGTATAAAAAAAGCATTTTCTAATACACTAAAATTTATTCCCTTTGTCCTTCTTACCTTCATATTTAATTTTTTACTAGATAGTCTTATAGTTGCTTTATGGATAGGAATAAAATTAATTATTGTGTGCAATATCACTTTTATATATTCACAAACAACAACTGTTGCACATTTAGCTAAAACAGTTAAAAAATTGTGTTCACCTTTAAAATTATTTAAAGTAAACACAGAAGAAATTGAAGTTATGGTGTGTATTGCTTTATCCATACTTCCTGCAATCAAAAATGATATAAACGAAGTTAAAAATGCTTGTAAAGCTAAAAATATAGATATCAATTTAAGAAATGCAAAATATATTTTATCTAAATTTTTATTGTCTTTAATTAAAAGAGTTAATCAAATTGATGAAGCTATGATAGAAAAAGGATGTGACTATTAACATATAATCACACCCCTTTTTATATATCATATATATTTTTATATTTTTCTGAATAATAATCAAAAATAACTTTATCATCAATTACATCATTTCTGGCTGTAACTTTCCAAGGTTTTTCTGAATGTGTCATATTTTCTAATTGATATCCAGAATATTGACCATAAACTTTTAAAACCTTGTCAATAAAATTTTCTATTCTTTGACTGCTTAGTTTTACAACAGATTGACAAGTGACTAATTCGTTACTCATAGCTATATATTTTATATCATCATATACTTTTCTAATAACTGGCCCATGATCCCATCTTTCAAATTTATCTTCAAATAATCTATTCATATTTTCTTGATATGAATCATTATATTTTACAAGATATAATGAATAGGCATAGTACAATAATTTTTGGACTTGTTTTGGAGTTAATGGCTTTTTTGATAACATATATTTTGCTATTTGTATTGCTGTATCCATAAAAATCCCTCCTTATATAATCCCAGATGAAAAATAATTCATAAATATTTTTCCTGTATGCGTAAAATAATATTTATCCTTTTCTAAATCATCTGACTCTATTATATCATTATTTTTTAAAAACGTAATAATACTTTGTGTTATTCTTTTACTTTTTTCTTCTTCTCTCGTTTTTTTATGCCCACTTATATCTTTTACATAATCTAAAATTATATCAAAATCTATGTTATCTATATTATTACAATACAATTCTCTTGTTACCATCATTGTCAATGGTTTCATTTGACTCTTTATATCTTTACATCTAAAATATTCTAACTGCTTTTCTCTATCTTCTAATATGTTATCATACAAATCTTCTTCTATTTTTTCATCACATTCTTTGCTATCATCACTTGAAATAATATCTCTTACAACCTCTTTATCCACTGTTGTTAGAACTGTAGGAATTACATTTTGTTCCATATCTTCATTTTTATAAAATTCTGCACCTTCTTTGGATGCTTTTTTTAATTTATGCGTCAATCTCATAATTGGAATAGCAAATATGGCAATGACTAATATCGTAATAAATATCCATGAATAATTACTATATAAATTCACATACTGCTCATTATTAAGCTGTATATTATATTTATATGCTAAAGCTAATGGATATTCTATTAATTGTCTACTTATATATACCACTAGAATGATTGAAAATAGATATACTATAGCTGAAACTATATTTCCATATATTTTATAATTTTTCTGTATTTCTTCAATTTCTTGACTCCATTTTATTTTCATTTCAACATCCCTTCCATAGGGTAGTATATCATTTTTTTATGGATTTGTCAAAATTAACCATTTTCTCAATTTTTTCTCCTTTCAATTCTACCTCTCTTCCTTTTAAATATTCCAACCTCCCACTTTCTGATTGAAAATCAAATTTTAGTTTATAACTACATAACATTTGATACTTTTTACCAAATTGTTTATTTATTTCATTTTTCCCATATTTCCCATCACCAATAATTGGATAGCCAATATATGCTAAATGTGCTCTAATCTGATGGGTCCTTCCTGTTTCAATTTGCACATCTAGTAATGCTGTATTATTTTTTCTTTTCTCTAATACCGTATATTGTGTAATGATTTTTTGATATCCCTTTTTAAAGATATCACTAACATATACTTGTGCTTTTTTTTGATCCTTAAATAAATAGGCTTCTAATCTTTCCTTTTTCTTCTTAGGAATTCCATATACTACTGCCAAATAATGTTTTTCAATTTCATGTTTTTTAAACTTTTCTAATAAAATCTCTAATGCTTCTTCATTTTTTGCCAATAGAACTAATCCTGTTGTATTTCTATCAATTCTGTGGCATGGTTGTGGCTTAAATTCACAATTTTGATATAACTTATGGATTATTTCTGTTATAGAATTTTTTCCGGTTACTTCGAGATTTATAGGTTTATTAATTACCAATATATTTTCATCCTCATACACTTTGTCTAAGTCTTTCTCTATATCTTCTATACCTTTGGGAAGATATATTTCTATTCTATCATTTGTATAAACAATGGTATCCTTATGTATTCTTATTCCATTTATTTTGATATCTTTTTTTCTTAGTAATTTACAAAATGTAGGATAGTTTATATTTGGTAATGTCTCAAATATCACTTTATTTAATTTCTTTTCATGGTATTTTTTATTTACAATTATTTGTTTCATCATACTATGATTATAACGTATTTCTAGTATTGAAACAAGCTAGTTTTCAAGATTTTTTCATATTTTTCAAAGTTTGGTTCATATTTTTCTATCATTCTATAAAAATATTTTGAATGTGTTTTATATTTTAAATGGCAATATTCATGTAATACGATAAAATCAATTACTTCTCTATGAAACATAACAATTTTAGGATTAATGCTAATTTTTCCATTAATACATCTTCCAATTTCTTTTTTCATATTCATAATTTCATAATCTTCAGGTGCAAATCCTAACATGATTCTTGTTTTTTCCATTGCTCTTTCCACTTCTACTTTTGCAATTTGTTCATACATTTTATCAATTGCTAAATCTAAAATTTCTTGATTATTATCTTTTTTATAACGATTAGGAAGTGATATTTTTATTAATTTATTTTCTACATTTAATTCTGGTACTCTTAGATTTTTATAGACAATTTTTACTTTATAATCAATTCCTAAAACTGGTACTGGATGTCTTTCTAATGTCGTATTTATACTGTTTTTTACACAAATCTCTCTTTTTACTTTATACATAAATATCACTCCTATTCTTGAATTTTTGTTTTGCAAATTGTTGTTCGCTTTTGTTGTTCTTATTTTATCTTTTATTTTTTACTTTGTCAATACTTTTTATGAAAAAATATAAAATTTTTGTTCGTTTTTATTTTTATTCAGTGTCTAATTGTCCAAAGGTATATATAGTATATTTTAAGTGGGTTTCATGGGGACCGACACACTACATACTCTTATTAAATCAGCGACAGTCCCGTGAGAGCTGATTTGATTAAAGTATGTAAAGTGTTGGGATAACGAAAAATATACTATATATACCTTTGGACAATTAGACACTGAACTGCAATCATTTCTGCTATTCGCTACATTTTAACGTTTTTCAGCCTTTATAGATCGTTGGTATTTTCTCTTATATATAATTTAAATGTTGTATAGTCTAACGGTTTAGCATAAAAATAGCCTTGAATAAAATCACACTGTAATGTTTTCAAATATTCTATTTGTTCGTTTTTTTCCACACCTTCTGCTACTGATTTTAATTGTAATTTTTGTGTAATCATAAAAATAATTTCTAATAAATGTATCATTTCATGAGATTGACCAATTTTATCAATAAATGATTTATCAATTTTCAATGTATCAATTGGTAATTCTTCTAACATATTTAAAGATGAATACCCTGTTCCAAAATCATCTAACGCAATTCCAAATCCTTTTTCTTTTATTTGTTCTAATATATGTTTCATATCCACCTTATCATTCACAGCTGTCCTTTCTGTGATTTCTATTTCTATTTCATTTGGTTTTATTTCATATTTATTTGCAATTTTCATATATTTTTCAATAAAATCTTTCTCCATTAAACTTTCTCTTGAAACATTTACTGATATTTTAGGAATCCTATATCCTTCTTTTTTTAGTTCTTTCATATCTTGACATACTGTTTCATATATATATTCATCTAATTTTATGATAAATAAATTTTTTTCAAATAGAGGAATAAAATCATTTGGTGATATTAAATTCCCTTTTTTATTCCATCTAACGAGTGCTTCTGCACCTCCTATGTTTCCTGTTTTTGTTTCTATCTGTGGTTGATAATATATTACAAATTCTTTATTTCTAATAGCTCCTTCCATCATGTTTTCTATTTCACTTTCTTTCGAAAGTTTTTCTTCTATTTCTTGTGTAAACATTCCATATGGCTCATAATAGTTTCCTTTAACACTATCATGTGCTATGATGGCTTTATCAATCATTCCTTGTACATCTTTTTCATGTACATCAGAAATATATACACCTATACAGATTCTTATATTATACCAATAATCTTGCAATTTAATTCTTGTTAATCTTTGATTTAATCTTTCTATGATAGAATTGAAATCTACCGCTTCTGTAAAAAATATACCAAACACATCATTTCCTAATCGACATACTACATCATTTTTTCTAATAGATGCTTTTATTTCTTCTCCTATTCTTTTTAACAATTCATTTCCTTTTATATGCCCATATTTTTTATTAAATGTTTTAAACTTGTCTATATCTAATATAATAATTGTTTTCTTAGCTTCTATTTGCACATTTTCTCTTATCTCTTTTAGATATGCATGATAATTCCCTAAGTTGGTTATAGAATCTATATATGCTAGTTCATATAATTTTTCTTTTTGTTTGATATTAGAGATTAAAATATATATGGTAACAAAAAGTGTTGTTATGACAATGATCATTGCAATCATTACTATGATTTCTAATAATTGAATTAAATCTTTTGCTATAACATTTCCTGGAACAATTACAATTAATGACCAATCTTCAATCATCAATTTTTGATAAGAAATATAATACGTTTGTCCTTGTATTTTGTAGTTTATTTGTCCTTCATCATTTTCTAATATTTCTGTTCTCATTTTATTAATTTTATCTATTTCTTTCTCATTTGCTTTTTCGAAATCTTCAAACACATTACCATTGTTTTCTTCATTTTTAGAATTGGCGATTATATCTCCTTTAGAAGTAATCATGCATTCAATTCCATTTCCATAAAATATATTTTGTGTAAATAACTTTCTATATTTATCATTGTCTATAACTAATAAGACTACGATTTCTTCATTCTGAAAATATATTTTTTTGGAATATATATTTATTTCATCATTATCTACTTTACTTCTTCTACTCTTTGATATTTGAATGTTTTCTGCCCCAAAAAATTCATTGATTTCATCTGATAAATCCACCACTTTTCCATCACTTGTTGATGTTTTTCCATTTTTATATAATATAGCCATTCTTGAAAATTCCGTATTTCCAGAATTTCTGTTATATATATTAAAAATATCTTGTTCTGTTTTCACATTTTCTTCTTCTATCTCTTTAACAATTGTTTCTAATATCCTTTTATGTTCTTGTATCCTATTTTGTATTTTTTCTGCATCCTGTTTTGTGATTTCTCCTAAATTCATTAATATACTTTTATTTACTAACCCTTGCATATATGTTACAAAAAATATGCTAATAACTATCATAATGAGTAGTAGTGCAAAAGCTATGGATACTGACTTACGATACTGTTTATTCATAAATTATCTCCTATCAAAAGACTAGAGCAATTCAAAACATATTTAATTTTATATGTTTCTGTCATCTTTTTCTTTTTGTAACTTAGTATGCACCGTATTTCATTTTTTATCAATTCTTTGGAAATTCATTTGATACTACAAAGAAATCTTGGATTTTCTTTTGAAAATAAACTCCATGTAGACTTTCCTATACAAAAAAAGCAGACTATGTCTTTTTTTGTTTATCATCAATATATAGTCAATCCATGATTCAGTATATTATGTTTTCTGACTTCTACTTTACCTTTTGTAATTAAATAAGTTTGCATTGCCTTTAGCATTTCTTCCTTTTCCATTTTTAATTTCTTTGCTGTATTTTCTAATGCTTGTTCTCTATTAGCTCCTTCTTCTATTTGTTTTTTTAATTCTTCAATGCATTTTTCTGCTATTCTTTGCTCTTTTGCTATTAAGTCAATTCCTTCTTTTGTTCCTATACCTCCTTCTATATTTTTATTCCCATTGCTTTTCTTCTGTAATTCTTCCTCTGTTTCTCTTATGGCTTCTTCTTCTGTATTTGAATCACTTCTTAATATTTCTTGAAATTCTTTTTCCGATTCCGAACCACTTTTCATTTTATATCTTTTATGTAATGATAACATTCTTGAAGACAATTTCATTTCTCCTAATAAATCATATTGTATATATTTTTTTATACTAGAATCTAATAGTTGCTCTATTATTTCTCCTTTTTGAAAATTTTTTTCAATATCCCCTCTATTTTCAATCACATATAATATTGCATTTTGCATTTGATCTTCTTCATCACAATTAAAGTTTACTCCATATTTTCTTTTTACATGATTTATTGCTTTTTGAGCTAATTCTTCCATCTTTACATAATAACGATTTGTAAACTCATTGCTCAGGTTTATTTTTCCTATCCATATTTCTCCATTCTGAATTACTCTTTTATATTCTTCTATATATTGTCTACTTAGAATCTGTGTTATAAATTCGTCTATTGTTACGCTATTTTGCGTGCATATTCCCTCAATCTCCTTTTTAGTATAATATCGTTTTTCTTGCAAAAACATTTCTTGGATCATTTGTATTTTTATACTTTTATATAATATCCTTCCTCTTGTTCCTTTGTTCTTCATATTCATATAGTTAGCATATGAT
>CAMMWP010000034.1 GCA_946500615.1 uncultured Clostridium sp.
AAAAATGGCGACCCGGAACGGGCTCGAACCGTCGACCTCTAGCGTGACAGGCTAGCGTTCTAACCAACTGAACTACCGGGCCGTAAAAAACATGGTGGTCGCTATAGGGCTCGAACCTGTGACCCCCTGCTTGTAAGGCAGATGCTCTCCCAGCTGAGCTAAGCGACCATGTCCTTTCGACGAAATCTAGTATACAAAATTTTTAATAAGTTGTCAATAGATTTTTAGAAAAAATTCAAAAAAATCTTATAAAAATTCAAAAAAAATTTAAAAAGCTTAGAAACAGAAGACTTTTAAGCAAGAAAATAAAAACATAAAAACAGTAACACAAATACAATTAAAACATATTATATATCATACAGAAGAAAGAAAAGAGAAACATAGTTCTTTTAACGGAAGGAGGTCTAGACTATGCCAGAGAACAGAGGATGTGGAGGATTCGGATTTGGTGATGATTGCTGCTGGATTATAATCCTTATATTATTAATATGCTGTTGTTGTGGAGGTAACAGAGGAGGATGTTGCTAGTCTGTTAGTTACACACAAAAAACTAAGGGGAAGTGGGGATGGACTCATTTTCCCCTTTTTCTAATACAATAGGAAAGTTCCCCTTTCCTATTGTATTAAAAAACGCTTCGTGCAACAGATGCACACAATTTTACATACGTAATATTCTATATTTTTATTTATCATGATAGTTCATATTTTCACCATAACGTTTTACTTTTTGCGTTGTTGTTTTCTCAAATTCTTTATCTCTAATAATAAACCCTTTAATATGTTTATAATTTGGTAATTTACTATTCACATTAGATACTACATCAGAAATAATTTTTTTGATTTCTTCTTTTGTAGGAACACTGCCTTTCAAATATTCTGAAATGGCTTCTAAATTTGGATATATTTGTGCTTTTACATAAGTTTCGTCATCATTACTTTCTTGTATTCCTTGAACTAAAGCTTCTGATATCAAAGGATTGTCATTTAAATAATATTCTACTTCTTCAGGATAGATATTTTTACCATTTTTTGTAACAATGACACTCTTACATCTACCAGTAATATATAAATATCCATTTTCATCAATTTTACCTAAATCACCTGTATGAAACCAACCATCTTTAATAGCATTTTGAGTAGCTTCTGGATTGTTGTAATAGCCTAACATGACATTAGGACCTCTCACAATAATTTCGCCTATACCTTCAGAATTTGGGGAATATATCTTGTAATCGACATTAGGAATAGGAAGTCCTGCTGCATCATCTTTCTGAAAAAAATCCGTATTTCCAGCAACCAAAGGAGAACATTCTGTTAAGCCATATCCTTGTAAAGTATTTAAGCTTAATTTTCGAAAATCAGACAAGATTTCTGGATTGGCAGCAGCAGCACCAACAATAAATACACGCAATCTTCCGCCTAATGTATTTTTTACTTTCGTTTTTACAATTGTTTTCATAAAGAAAGGAAGTTTATCAAAAGGGTTCTCATCTTGGTTTTCTTTTCTATATTTTTTAGGTAACGATTTATTCATATTTCTTACAATATTTTTATGCAATTTTTCTAGCAGTAATGGAACACATAATATAACAGAAGGATGAAATTCAGCCATGTTTTTTGCTATATATCGTAAACCTTCACAATGAGCGATACTAGCACCACTATAAATTGGCAATAAAAATCCTAATGTACATTCATACGTATGGTGTAAAGGAAGTACAGAAAAAAATAAGTCACTTCTTTTTACTTTTACAATTCCATAAGTGGAAAGAATATTTGAACAGATATTTCGTTGGGATAGACAAACCCCTTTTGCATTTCCCGTTGTGCCAGAAGTAAATAATAAAATACGCAATTCATCTGGATGAATTTGAATGTTGTCAAAATCATGAAACCCATTTAAATAGCTATCTTTTCCCATAATCTTAATGGTATCAAAATACAAAATATCACTTGATTTTGAATTAAGTTTATCAAAAGAGACAAAGATAGTATTTTTATTTTGCAATGTATCTAAATGTTCTGTTATAGTAGTTAAATTTTTTAGGTCTCCTAAAATACACACTGTTTCTGAAACATTCATAAAATTAATAACATCTTCATAATAAAGTTCTTTATCAATGGGTACAACAATACCTACAATGGAAGCAGCCATGTAAGAGACACACCATTGATAACTATTTTTTCCAATAACGGCAATTCGCTTGTTTAAAAATCCTCGTTTAATTAAGTCTGTTCCTAAATAAACGACATCATTTTTAAATTCTTCATAGGTAATAGAAAGAATATTTCCATTTTCATCTTTTATTTTAAAGGCAGTTCTGGATTTAAATGTCTCAGCAGAATTGTATAACATATCTTTAAAATTTGTTACTTCTCTTGTTTTATGATATTTTAATTTTAATTGTTCAGCAATTGGTAAGGTATTTTTCATTTTCATTTCATTCCTTTCATTAAGCAAAAATCTGTGACAATGTCAGTATTAATCATATCGATAAAAAATATAATTTGTATCTGGCTTTACTGTTAAACTACCATCAAAAACGGTTTTATCTTCAGAAGAAAGCGGGATAGGAATTGATACAGTTGTTTTAAAATTTTCATCTAAATTATTTGTAATGTGAATATCAAATGAGAGCGTACAGTTAATATCTTCTAATGAAATCTGACATTTTTGTAGTAAGGAACCATCATAAGTGATAGGAGATGAGACATCTGTAATGGTATAATCAGATTTTATATTAGAATTGACATAACTGAATGTCAGAGGATTGGCTAAATTATTATATAAAGTAGGTGTATTTAAATCTGCATCATCACTAGAAGATATAGCAAATTCAAAAGTATCTGTTATCTCATTTTCTTTCGGAAGCGTACTTTTTGCAAAATCATGAATACTTTTAAAATACAAATGAGGTGTTCCTAATTTTGGTGTATTAGAAAACTGTATATTTTCAATACCAACTTTTTTTATGGTATTTTCTAAAGTATTTTCTTCAGAAGTATGTTTGATAAATAAAGCAATATCTGTATATTGATATAAATTTTGTATGGTAAAATTATTAGCTGTGTTTGTTTTGTAATTTGCATCAGCACTACTAAATAATGTAATACGATCAACTGCAAAAATAGTAGACTGATTTTTTTCTGCAAAATTTAATATGTCTTTTTCAAAGGTTTTCTTTAGTATATACTTTTGGAAAACCAGATATGCAAGAAAAACTACAACACAAATTAAAATGATAGTTACCATAGTTAAAATGATTTTTACTCTTTTTATATTTTTCATAAATTCCTCCTTTGTAAACACCTATATCATAGTATAAAAATAGGAGAAAATCAATAGGAAAAATAAATAGAAAATTTCCAAAATTTTAAATTGACAAAATTAGACGAAAAAGGTTAAAATGGTGATAGGTGATTATATGAAAACAAAAGAAAATAAGGAGAAAAAAGCAAAAATAACCATAAAAAATATTATATATTTTCTAGTGTTTCTAGTATTTATGTTATATTCTATTCTTTTTTATAGTTTATACTTCTCGAAAGAAGTTTATGCAACAGAAGAAGTGAATCAGAGTGGAGCAGAAAATATAAAAATTAGTAATGCAAAAGAAATAGATTTAGAACAAATTATTTCACAAAATACAAATAATGGACAAAAAGAAGAATATGAAGTAAGAGAAGAGCCGTTAGAATATATTACAAAATATAGAACAAATACGAAACTTCCTAAAGGGGTTGTGCAAGTTGTACAAGAAGGAAGACAAGGAACACAAGAAGTAACGATTAAGAAAACTTATAAAGATGAAGAATTGATAAATGAAGAACAAGTTAGTCAAAAGGTAACAAAAGCTTCTATTAATAAAATTGTAGAAATTGGTGGAGGAAGCGGAACAAGCAATTATAAAGTGAAAGTAGGAGACACATTATATGTTACTTCCGACAGACTATCTGTTATGGTAGAACCAAATGAAAATGCACAAAAGGTGGCAACATTATCGCAAAATGATGAGATGAAACTAAAAGAAATAAAAGATGCTTGGTATAAAATAGAAAGTGGAACAGCAAGGGGTTATGTAAAAGCAGAATGCACAACTTATCTGAATCCAAATGCACAAAATCAAGAAGAATTTTTAGAAAAAACAACAACAAACGAAAAATCATCAAATACATTAAAGAGTACATTAAGTTTTAATATGGCTTTAAATAAACCAAGTGGTTTATCACTAGAACAATTTAAAAAAGTATTAACAGATACTAAGGATAAAAATAATATATTATCTAACAACGCAGAGTATTTTTATTATATAGAAAAACAATACAACATCAATGGTATGTTTGTTGCAGCAGTTGCAATCCATGAAAGTGCTTGGGGGACATCTAAAATAGCTTTAGAAAAGAAAAATTTATTTGGATATGGTGCTTATGATTCAAATCCATACAATAGTGCATATCATTTTTCTGACTATTCAGAAAGCATTGATTTATTAGCCAGAGTATTTGTAAAATATTATTTAAATCCAAAAGGGACAAGCATATATGGAGGAGAAGTGGCAACAGGCACATATTATTACGGAGCGACTTTAACAGGTGTTAATACAAAATATGCTACAGATAAAAATTGGGCTAACCGTGTATATCAGCATATGCAATATTTGTACAATAAATTATAAAAAATTCTTGCTATTTTTCTAAAGTTATTGTATGATATATAAGTATAAGAAAAAATAAGGATTATTTTGCCAAAAATAGAGAAGAAAGGGGCAATACATAGATGAAAAAAGCAGTAGTTATCGTTACAATATTCATAAGTATGTTTGCGATATTGATTGGTACCAATAAAGTTTATGCAGCAGAACAAGCAATTGATGAAGAAACAGAAAGCAAATTAGTCGAAATAAAGGATAGTGCACTGAATTCAATAGAAGACTATAAAGAAAAATATGGTTCAGATGTATATGGGGTGATAGCCTATATTTTAAATATTATTAGGATTTACAGTATACCATTTTGCTTTTTAGGAATTGCCATAGGAGCTATCCATAAATATGTCATAGGTATTAGAAAATTGGATACTTTAGAGAAAGGTTTAGGATTAATTGTAACCTTTGTAACATTATTAATTATATGCCAAGTATTACCACTAGCGTTTGCAGTGTTTGTAAAATTTGGAAGGGGGTAACAAATGAAAGTTTTATTTGCTGTAAGTAATGAGGAAATTTCACAATCCATTATAAAAAAATATCAAAAAGAATATAAAGAAATTATCTCACATAAAAATGTATATTACTTTAATGCAATATTAAAAGAAATACAAAAAGATAAATCATATGATAGAATTGTTATAAGTGAAGATTTAGAAGCTTTTTCACATACACAATATGAACAAATAGACAAATTTATATTTGAAAAATTAGATGTAATTAGTGACGAAGCCTCTAATATGAGAGGAAGCGATATTCCGATTATTTTAATTTGTTCAGATAGAAGAACAAAATCAGAACAAATGTTAGTTAAATTATTTGGAATAGGAATTTATAATGCGATACTGGGAAATGATAGAAGTGTAGATGAGGTGTGCAGATTACTTCATAGACCTAGATTAAAAAAAGAAGCAAAAAGTTATTACCAGATTGATTCAGAAGAAGTAACCTATCAATCAGAAAATGAAAATGATGTAAGCGAAATGGAAATTCAAAATATTTTAGCACATTATAAAAGTCTAGGAAAAGATGAAGATAGATATATAGACAGTTTTAACAATATTGCAGCACAATATAATGATACACAATTAAGAATCATTACAAAATTTCTACCATTAAATGTAAGGGCCGTATTAGAAGAGAGATCTCCCAAATATCAAAAAATTATGTCATTTAATAATAAAGTATCAGATGATATAAGAAAAAGCAAAAAAGAAGAAGCTGGAACAAGTGAAAAATTGTTAAAACCAAAAGATAGGACAGTAACAATGACAAAACCTGTTGTTATTCCTTCTTCAGTGAATATGGCAGGAACAAGAAAAATGTCTAAACCTAAAAAAGCACAACAAGAAGTAAATATGCAACAACCTATGCAACAATCCGTAGAGCAAAGAAATTATGTACAACAAACACAGGAAAGGATCAGAATGGATAAACAAGAGATGACAACATCTAAGGTTAATCCAATCAAAGAAGATAAGCAAGACATTGTGCAACCAGAACAACAACCAGTAAAAAGAGGAAGAGGAAGACCAAGAAAAAATCCTGCTCCTGTAGAGGTGCAAAATATAGAACAGCCAGTAAAAAGAGGAAGAGGAAGACCAAGAAAAAATCCTATGCCTATGGAAGAAACACGAGAAACAATGTTGCCAGGATTAGAAGAAGATACAGAAGATGAGGTTATGTTACCAGGATTTGATGACATGACTTCAACACAGAATGAAAAAACAAATATATATAATGAAGAAAAGGAAACAATATTACCTGGATTCGAAGAAAAAAATGACGAAGATATGATACTACCAGGATTTGAAGAAGAAAATGATGAAGAAATGGTGTTACCAGGATTTGATGATATAAATGATGGACCAAATCCACAACTACAAAGGAGCTTTGAGCCACCACCACAAACAAGAGAATATAATACACAAATGCAACCGAGTTATCAAGCCCCTTATGAAAACAATCAAAATACCTATCATGCAAATTATATTCCTTCAAATTCAACCAATATGACAAGAACAGAAAATAACTATGTACAGTCAATTGATATTTCATCACTTCTAACTTCTGATAAAAAAATAGTAACATTTGTGGGGACAAGTAAAAATGGAACATCTTTTATTGTTAATAATGTGGCAGAATTATTGTCTTCTATGGGAATTAATGTTGCAATATTAGATACTACCATGAATAGGAATTCATATTATATTTATACAAAAAATGAAGAAGCATTAAGAAATATTGCAACAAATAGTATAGAACAACTTTCACAAGGAATAGCAAATGGAATACAAGTAAATAAGAATCTAACAGTATTTACATCTTTACCAGATGAAAATGATTCCATTGCTAAAGTAGATGAAATATTAGAAACATTAGTAAAAAATTATTCATTAATTTTAATAGATTGTGATTTTAATACACCAATTGGATATTTCAAACAATCACTAGAAACGTATTTAATTCAATCAATGGATATACTTACCATACAACCACTTACAGCATTTTTGAGAGAATTGAAAGCAAAAAATATATTAGATGAAAGCAAATTGAAAATTATATTAAATAAATTTGTAAAAGTTAGAGGAATTAATGAAAAAACAATTATCGGAGGAATGGCTTTTTATAATGATCCAGCCATGTCTTTTATGACAGAATTGTTTGACAGAAATCTAATAAAATATATCACAATTCCTTTTGAGGAAGAAATATATAGTAAATATTTAGAAGGAATTATCAATTGTGATATAAACTTAAAAGGATATTCAAAAACATTTATGCAAGTTTTGAAAGCACTAGGAAATATGATATATCCATTAGTTTCTGGGCAAGGCACATATAGACCACCAACAGTTGCAGAAAGCAATTCTGGTATGGGAACATTTTCACCAAGTATGAATGATACATTAAATCAGATGAAAAGAAATTTTTAAATAGGAGGAATTAGCAGTGATAATAGGGGTTGCTGTAGTATTAGTAATAATAGTCATTGTATTAGTGATATATAATATAAAAATTAGTCAAAAAATTCAAAAATTTAAAAACATCAATCAAAAAATTACTAACCTACAAGTTGTTCAAGATTTTATGAATACAATAGGTGAAACATCTTCAGTTGATGAAAAAATAAAGAAAATTAATCATACCTTGATAGAAAAATATGATATAAAATATTCAACGATTGTTGTTTTTAATGGTGCCGAATACGAGATAAAAGCTTCTAATGTAGATCAAAGACATTGGGAATCTTTAAAATCATTACAAGATGTTGATATGTTTAAAGATAGTATTCAAACAGCTACTCCTAAATATGTTACGGTTAATAATGAAAATGAAAGATTGCCATATCAAAAAATGGAATTTGGTAGAGCAAAGTCAGCGATATTTTTTCCATTATATATTGACAATGTGTATATAGGATATTGGATATTAGAAAGTGGAACACCACATGATTTTGACAATGTAGATATCACTGTATTAGAAGTGATAAAAGATAATATTGTGTCAGTATTAAAAACAGTTGTACACCAAAAAACATTAGAAACAATAGTAAGAACAGATTTATTTACAGGATTATATTCAGAAGAATATTTATATGGAGAAGGAAAGAAAATTATCGATCAATATACCATATCTACCATATGCATGTTTAAAATTATCAATATAGAAGAAATTAATAAAAATTATTGTAGAGAACTAGGAAATCAAGTCATCAAAGAAATCAGTAGATATATTCAAGACAATATTTCAGAAGATTATGTTTTTGTTAGATATATGGGACCTAAATTTGTAATTGCGTTTTCGGGTGTAGATATAGAAGGCGTAGCAGCATTTGTAAATGATTTAAAAGAACATATAGAGCAAATGAGAATTTCTCTACCAGAAGAAGATAGCGAATTATACACAAGCGAATTACCAAATGGTCAAAATATAAATATGAAAGAACAAGAGGTTACACCAATTATCAATGTTGCTTTATCTTCATATTATAAAGGAACAGGACTAGAAGAAGTATTGAAAAAATTAGAAGAATACTTAGATGATGCAGATAAATCTGAAAGTGATATAACAAATATATAGGCAAAAATGATATAAGGTTAGGGTGTTTTTATATAAATAAATCAAAAGGAGGAATTTGCATGGAATTTGATAAAACTATGAATTTTAAAGTTGAAAGAGAACAAAATGCAAAGAGTCAAGAAATTTTAAAAGAAGTATATGAGGCTTTAATGGAAAAAGGATATAATCCGATTAATCAAATTGTTGGATATATCTTGTCTGGAGATCCAACATATATTACAAGCCATAATGATGCAAGAAATAAAATAAGAACAATAGAAAGAGACGAACTTTTAGAAAAAATGGTAAAAAAATATATAGGATTAGAAGAGGACTAATATGAGAATATTAGGAATAGATTATGGAGAAGCAAGAGTGGGGGTAGCAATAACAGATGCACTCAATATAACTGTTCAAGGATTGGAAACGATCCAAAGAAACCATTCTGATAAAATTGTTTTAAGAAGACTGGATGAAATTTTAGCGGAATATGAAGTAGATACAATTGTTGTAGGACTTCCATTAAATATGAATGGTACTATTTCAGAAAGAGCAGAGATTACCCAAAAATTTATACATAAATTAAAATGTAAATACAACAAAATGAAGATTGAAGTAATTGATGAAAGGCTAACAACTGTTGCAGCTCATAAAACCATGAACTTTTTAGATGTAAATAAGCATAAAAAACGTAATATAGTGGATACTATATCAGCAGTATATATTTTAGAAACCTATTTAAATAAATTGAAAAATACATTACAAAAGTAATGGGATTTTACACGATATTATATTATAAATATAATAAAAATAAAAATTTGAAAGGAGAAATTTATGAACGATAATGAAAATTATGAAGGAGAAGAATTAGACAATGTTGTTATTTTAAACGATGAGGATGGAAATGAAGTTAAATTTGAATTTTTAGATTTAGTAGAATTAGACGATGAAGAATATGTTGTATTACTACCAGTTTTAGAGGAAAATGAAGAAGACGAAGGAGAAGTCGTTATACTAAAAGTAGAAGACACAGATGATGATTCAGAAGAAGAATCTTATGTTAGTGTAGAAGATGAAGAAGTATTAAATAAAGTATTTGAAATATTTAAAGAAAAATTCAAAGATGATTTTGACTTTGTAGATTAAGACAACAATAAGGCGGATACCATTCGCCGTTATATGTTATAAAGGAGGAAAACAAATGAGAAATTTTTCTACATGGCTATTAGCTTGTTTTGTTGTTATGTTTTGGGTATTTAGAATATTAGTAGCAGTTATGGCAGAATTGCATCAAGAATTTGTGGTAGCACCATTTAATCAAACAATGGAAATTATATTATTGTTTGTGGTATTATTATGTCTAGTATTGATCGTAAAAAGAAAAATGGCTGGAGCATTAATCTATTTATTAGCTTATGGTATGTATTTTGGAACAGATTTAACAAATAAGGTTTCTCTTTTGATAGAAGATGCTTCTCAATTAACTATCACAGATTATACAGGAATGATGATATCGCTAATTGGAATTATTATTCCAGTAGCTGTATTGTTAGACTTGTTGGCAGATAAAAATAGAAAAGCACATCCTAAAGATAAAAAAACAGACTGGTTCTATAAAAATGAAGCATATGATAGAAAATTGGATGAAAGAGCAGACAAGAATAATTATAGAACGTTATAAAATTTACAACTGAAGAAGATTAGATTAAACTAATTCCTTCAGTTTTTTTATACAAGTAGGAAACACTAGCCATTAGTTGTAAAAGTTATATAGATTATAAATAGAGGTGAAAAGATGAAAAATGTTATATTAATTCATGGATATAATGGAATACCTAAAATATATAAATATTTTGAAGAAAAACTTAAAGAAAGAGATTATAATGTAATAGTGCCAAATTTTCCAACTAAAACAGACATAACTATTGATACATATTTTAAAATTTTTGATGAAAATAAGAAATATTTTAAAGAGGATTGTATAGTTATTGCACATTCAATAGGAAATGAAATGTTTATTAAATATATTTGTGAAAACAATCTAAAAATAGGTTTATATATTAGTTTGGCTGGGTTTGGTAATCCTTTTATAGTAGAAGGAAGAGAAGACTTAAATAATGTAATTGCACCTATTGTAATTGAAGAAAATGAACAAACAAAATGCAAAGCATTGATTAGTAAGTGTTATTCTATATATAGCAATAATGACCATATTGTACCTTTTGAAACTTTGGAGAAATTTCCTAAATTAATAGGAGCAAAAGGTGTTTTAATAGAGGGAATAGGACATATGGGCAAAAAAAGTGGTTTAGAAATATTGCCTCAAGTAATAGAAATTATTGATAAAAATGAGAAGAAAGGTATACAAATTACAAATTCAGAGTTAATAAATATTGAAAATATTTATCAAGATATTAGAAATAAAATTGTAAATGCTAGACAGAAAATGTTAAAACATATTGATACTACAATGACAGAAGTATATTGGTATGTTGGAAAAATAACATATGAGTTATCAGAGAATAGTACTAAAGCAAGTTATGGAAAAAAGGTTATTGAAGTATTGTCCTCTAAATTGACAATTGAATTTGGTGGTGGATTTTCTCCTGTAAGCATTAGAAGAATGCGTCAATTTTATGAAGCATATCCAATATGGTCGACAGTGTCGACCGAATTGAGTTGGGCTCATTATCAAGAACTTATGCGAATAGATAGAAAAGAAGAAAGAGTTTTTTATGAAAGAGAAGCTATCAAGTCTAATTGGGGGGTTAGAGAACTTAGAAGACAAATAAATACTAAATTGTATGACAGATATTTAATATCACCTAATAAAGAATTGATCATAGAGGAGTCTAAAAAAGGCCTAATTGAAAAGCAACCAGAAGAATTATTAAAATCTCCATATATATTTGAGTTTGCAGGCTTAAAAGAAAATAAAAATTATCTAGAAACAGATTTAGAAAAAGCATTATTGTCTCATTTAACTGAATTCTTACTTGAACTTGGCAGAGGATTTTCATTTGTTGCAAGTCAACAAAGGATAAAAATAGGTAGCGAATATTATTATCCAGACTTAATATTTTATAATAGACTTGCTAAGTGTTTTGTTATAATTGACTTGAAAATTGGAAAGTTGACTCACCAAGATATAGGACAAATGCAAATGTATGTAAATTATTATAAAAAGACACAAATGATAGATGGAGAAAATGAACCTATTGGAATATTATTATGTGCAGATAAAGAAGATGCAGTTGTTGAAATGACTTTAGGAGATAGTGTCAAAAATATATATGCTTCTAAATATTTAACTTATTTACCTACTAAAGAGGAACTAATTAAAATTATTAAAGATGAAAAAGAACTTTATGAATTAGCAAATGAAACAAAGGTAGGTGATAATAATGAGTAATAACGAGAAGAAAGAGTTTCCAAAAGTTAGGCTTAACTGGTACCCGGGACATATGGCAAAAACAAAACGACAAATCATAGAAGACGTAAGAATCGTAGATATTGTCATAGAATTATTAGATGCTCGTATACCAATATCTAGCCAAAATCCAGACATAGCAGAAATCACAAAAAATAAAAAGAAAATCATTGTATTAAACAAATGTGATATGGCAGATGAAAAAGAAAACAAAAAATGGGTAGAGTATTTTAAACAAAAAAATCTAACAGCAGTTTTAACAGATGCCAATTCTGGAAAAGGAATTGAAGAATGTGTTAGAAAAATAGAAAAAATTATGGAAGAAGATTTAAAAAACCAAGCAGAAAAAGGAAGAATAGGAAGAAAGATAAGAGCAATGATATTAGGAATACCAAATGTAGGGAAATCTTCATTTATCAATCGAATATCTAAAAAAACATCTGCTGGTGTAGGAAATAAACCGGGGGTAACCAAACAAAAACAATGGATTCGCATTAATGAAAAAGTAGAATTATTAGATACACCGGGAGTATTATGGCCAAAATTTGAAAGTGAAGAAGTAGCATTACATCTTGCATTTACAGGAACAATTAAACAAGATATCTTACAAAGAACAGAAATTGCCTATCATTTAGTAAAATTTTTAATAGAAAATTATCCAAAACACTTATGCGAAAGGTATAAATTGACAGAAGAATATATCCATAAACAATTAGAAAATACAGAAAGGCCAGAAAACGAAAATATTTATGAAATCCTTTTAGAGATTGGAAAAAAGAGGGGATGTATCATTTCTGGTGGAAATATTGATGAAGAAAAAACAGCGAGAATTGTATTAGATGAGTTTAAAAATGGAAAAGTTGGAAAAATCACATTAGAAAAAGTGAAATAATATCAAGAAGAGATATAAAAAAGAAAAGAGATAAAATTAAGTAAGAAATGATTATCAAAACAATATAAAAAAATGAATAATAGAAGAAAAGGAAGAAATATAAATGGAAGAATTCTTAAAAATAGATAGACCAAAAGAGGAAGTAGAGCTAATGTCTCCATTAACATGGGCATATATTGGTGATGCTGTATATGAACTATATGTAAGAAATAAATTAATCAATGAAACAAATTTGAAGCCACATAAATTGCATATAGAAGCAATCAAATATGTAAAAGCAAAAAGTCAAGCAGAAAAATTAAACGAAATTTATGATAGATTAACAGAAGAAGAAAAAGATATTGTAAGAAGAGGAAGAAATACGCAAAACCATCACTTGCCTAAAAATTCAAATGTACAAGAATATATGTATGCAACAGCATTTGAAGCTTTAATTGGATATTTATATTTGACCAAACAACATGCAAGATTAAAAGAAGTATTAAATGAGGTTAAGGACATAGTATAAAAATTTACTAAAACACTTGAAAAAAATAGAAATATATAGTAAAATAGGTATGTTGAAAAACAATATACCTTTTACTTAGCTTATAGAAAAGCACCAAATCGTAAGCCCAGTTAAAGGAGAAAACAAAAATAGGAGGTGTAAACGATGACAAAGGAAAGAAAGCAAGAAATCATTAATACATATAAAAGAGAAGAAAACGATACTGGTTCACCAGAAGTTCAAATTGCTCTTTTAACAGAAAGAATTAATGAATTAACAGAACACTTAAAAATTCACAAAAAAGACAACCATTCAAGAAGAGGACTTTTAAAAATGGTTGGAAAAAGAAGAAACTTATTAAACTATGTAGCAAAAAAAGATATCAATAGATATAGAACAATCGTTGAAAAATTAGGAATAAGAAAATAAGATTCAATAAGCCCGGTGTATAACAATCGGGCTTAAAAAAAATCAAAAGGATTTTAGTAAACTTGAGATTAGGTAAGTAGCTTGTGAACTGTTGGGGACGTGCAAAAATGTCCATTTTGGCATGTCCCCAATAGTTCAGAGGTTACCATCTAAATTAAGTTTACTAAAGTTTAAAAAAATATAGATTGGTGCAAAATAATAAAAAGAAAAAGTAAAGTAATTTAGGAGGATTATGTATGTTTAAAATGTATGAAACAGAATTAGCAGGAAGAAAACTTGTTTTTGAAACAGGAAAAATGGCAGGATTAGCAAATGGAAGTGTATTAGTTAGATATGGGGATACAGTCGTAATCGTAAATGTTACAGCTTCCAAAGAACCAAAAGAAGGAATTGATTTCTTTCCACTTTCAGTAGACTATGAAGAAAAACTATATTCAGTGGGAAAAATACCAGGAAGTTTTATTAAAAGAGAAGGAAAACCAAGTGACAAGGCAGTGCTAACATCAAGAGCAATTGACAGACCTTTAAGACCGTTATTTCCAAAGGATTTTAGAAATGATGTTGTAGTCGTTGCAACTGTTTTATGTGTTGACCAAGACAACTCACCAGAAATTGCAGCAATGATTGGTGCTTCGGCAGCATTATCTATTTCAGATATTCCATTTGGTGGACCAACAGCAGCTGTAAATGTCGGATTAATTGATGGAAAAATTATTATCAACCCAACAGAAGAAGAAAGAGAAAAAAGTGATTTAACATTAACCGTTGCAGGTACAGAAAAGAAAATTGCTATGATTGAAGCAGGAGCAAATGAAGTTCCAGATGATGTGATGTTAAAAGCTATTAAAGAAGGACATAAAGAGATTAAGAAAATATGTAAGTTTATTAACAAAATGAAAAAAGAAATTGGAAAACCAAAATTTGCATATAAATCATTTGCAGTACCAGAGGACATCTACGAATTTGTAGAAAATCATTTTAAAGAAGACATGTTAACAGCAGTTCAAGAAAAAGATAAAGAAACAAGAGATAATAATGTTTCAGAATTAACAGACAAAATTGCGAATAGTTATGAAGAAAAATTTGGACAAGAGTTAGCAGAAGAACATAAAGGAGATTTGGGAGAAGCAATTTACAAACTAGAGAAAAAATGTGTAAGACATTTAATTTTTGATGAACATAAGAGGGTAGATGGAAGAACTTTAGATGAGATTAGACCTTTATCATGTGAAGTGGGATTATTACCACGTACACATGGAAGTGCTTTATTTACGAGAGGACAAACACAAGTATTATCAGTAGCAACATTAGGAATGATCAGTGAAGAACAAGTTTTAGATGGAATCGATACAGAAGAATCTAAACGATATATGCATCACTATAATTTCCCAAGTTATAGTGTAGGAGAAGCTAGACCATCAAGAGGACCGGGAAGAAGAGAAATTGGACATGGAGCGTTAGCAGAAAAAGCATTAGTTCCAGTAATTCCATCAAAAGAAGAATTTCCATATGCTATCAGAGTGGTATCTGAAGTATTATCTTCAAATGGTTCAACTTCACAAGCTAGTATTTGTGGAAGTACATTAGCATTAATGGATGCAGGTGTTCCAATCAAAAGACCGGTTGCAGGTATTTCAACAGGATTAGTAACCAACCCAGACAATGATAAAGACTATGTTATGTTAGTAGATATTCAAGGAATTGAAGATTTTTTCGGAGACATGGACTTTAAAGTAGGTGGAACAGAAAAAGGAATTACAGCGATTCAAGTAGATATTAAAGTAGATGGGTTAAGTTATGATATTATCAAAGAAGCTTTTGAAAAAACAAGAGTGGCAAGAAAACATATTTTGGAAGAGGTTATGCTACCAGTATTAGATAAACCAAGAGCTGATATTTCTGAATATGCACCAAGAATTGTTAGTACACAAATTAAAGTTGACAAAATAAAAGATGTTATCGGACCGGGTGGAAAAATGATTAATAAAATCATTGAAGAAACAGGTGTTAAGATTGATATTGAGGAAGATGGGCAAGTATTCATCTACTCAAATGATAATAAAAAAGCAGAACAAGCTTTGGAAATGATAGAAGATATTGTAAGAGAAGTAGAAGTAGATGGTATCTATTATGGAGAAGTTGTTAGAATTATGAGCTTTGGAGCATTTGTCGATTTAGGCTGTGGTGGAAAAGAAGGCTTATTGCATATTTCTCAAATTTCCAAAGAAAGAATTAAACATGTAGAAGATATTTTACATGTTGGCGATAAAGTGACAGTAAGAGTTACAGATATTGATGAACAAGGTAGAATTAATTTAACCATGAAAGATTTAGCAGAGACAAGAACAGAAGAAGAAAAAAAGTAAGATAAAGTATAGTATTTTAAAATATAAGACTCTAAAGATAAAAAGCTTTAGAGTTTTTATATAGATAAACATTAAATAATATGTGAAACAGTAGGTTAACACATGAATGGAGGATGATAATATGGCATATTCAGCAGAAATAAAACAAAAAGTATTAGCAAGAATACAGAATGGTGAAAAAATAAAGGATATTTCACTAGAAATGGGAATTAGTCAACCAACATTGTATAATTGGAAAAAGCAACAAAAAAATAAGGATGGAATTCAAGAGAAGGTAGATGAGAGAAAAGAGCTATACCAACAATCGACAAAACCATCTGCTGATGAAATAGAAACAAGCAAAAGAGTAAAAAGGTTAATCAAATTGAAAAAATGGAATGAAGCATTAAAATTAACCGATACATATTTAGATAATCCGGTTATTCAATCACAAAAAATATCTATTTTAATTAAGAAAAGAAGATTTCAAGAAGCAAAAGAAATAGGAGAAAGTTTTCCAAATCATGCACCAATTCAATCTCAAATGATAACAATAGCCATAGAAGAGGGAGACAAAGAAAGAGCAAAAAAAATAGGAGAAAGATTTCCAGATTATGCACCAATTCAATCTCAAATGATAACAATAGCCATAGAAGAGGGAGACAAAGA
>CAMMWP010000035.1 GCA_946500615.1 uncultured Clostridium sp.
GAGCTCCACAATGGATTAAAGGTGGTATTGCTTTAGGACCAAAACCTCGTTCATACAAATACACAGTAAACAAAAAAGAAAAGAGACTTGCTATAAAATCAGTATTAAGTTCTAAAGTTTTAGAAAAAGAATTAACAGTTGTTGATAAATTAGAAGTGAAAGAAATCAAAACAAAAACAATGGTAAAAGCATTAGCAGATATGAAAGTTGAAGGAAAAACATTAATTATTCTTCCAGAGAACAATAAAAATGTTTTCATGTCATCAAGAAATATCGAAGGTGTGAAAACTATCGTTGCTAATAACATCAATATATTTGATTTATTAAAATATACAAATCTAATTTTACCAGTAGACACTGTTAAAAAATTAGAGGAGGTGTACGCATAATGTTACCAGAAGAAATTATAATCGCACCAGTTATTACTGAAAAAAGTAATGACCAATTACAAGAAGGTAAATACACTTTCAAAGTAAATAAAAAAGCGACAAAAGTTGAAATAGCAAAAGCTGTTGAAAAACTTTTTGAAGTAAAAGTATTAAATGTAAATACAATGACAGTAAGAGGAAAGAAAAAAAGAGTTGGATATCATGTTGGAAAAACATCTGACTGGAAAAAAGCAATTGTTACAATTGATACAAATCCAGGAGATGAAACATATCTAACAAAAGGCGGAAAAGAAGTAAAAGTTTCTAAGAAATATAAAGATTCTATTGAAGAATTTATGGGAGCATAGATAATATGAATAAGAGAAAAAAAGACTGGATGGAAAAAGAACAAATAGAAGTCAAAACTTCACAAAAGCCTAAATCTAGAAATAGAATAAGAACGATAATATCAAGAATTAGTGAAGATATTGAAGATTCATATGAGAAAAAGTATATAGAAAAAGAATTAAAAAAATATATCGGGAAAGAACCCGGAGAATAAAGAATATCTGTCATGCGGAGCAGGAAAAACATCCGTAAATAAATGAAAAAGTAGAAAAGAAAATTCGAGAAGAATTATTCAAAATTAATTAAAAACGAGCAGTACAAGGAAAGCAAAATTGAAAAAACGCAGATTATATGCTTGTACATCGAGGATTTTTCAATGAAGATTGACACAGTAATGCAAAGTTTTTCATTAATTTTCAAGAAAGGAGAAAAAATTATGGGAATGAAACACTTCAAACCATATACACCATCAAGAAGAAATATGACAGTTTCAGACTTTTCAGAAATTACAAAGAAAACTCCTGAAAAATCATTACTTGCAAAGAAAAAGAAAAATGCAGGTAGAAATTCTTATGGTAGAATCACAGTAAGACATCAAGGTGGAGGAAACAGACAAAAATACAGAATCATTGATTTTAAGAGAAGAAAAGATAACATGGAAGCAACTGTTATTGGTATCGAATATGATCCAAACAGAAGTGCCAATATTGCTTTAGTTCAATATGAAGATGGAGAAAAAGCATATATCATAGCTCCACAAGGATTAAAAGATGGAGACAAAGTTGTATCTGGAGAAACAGCGGATATTAAACCGGGAAATTGTATGCCAATTAGTAGTATACCAGTTGGTACTTTAATTCATAATATTGAGTTAAATCCGGGACAAGGTGGAAAATTAGTAAAAGCAGCAGGACAAAGTGCACAATTAATGGCCAAAGAAGGTAAATATGCACATGTTAGATTACCATCTGGAGAAATGAGATTAATTTTAGCTAAATGTAGAGCTACAATTGGTGTTATTGGAAATAGTGATCATGAAAATGTAAAAATCGGTAAAGCTGGTAGAAAAAGACATATGGGAATCAGACCAACTGTTAGAGGATCTGTTATGAACCCAGTAGATCACCCTCATGGTGGTGGTGAAGGTAGAGCACCAGTTGGACACGCAGGACCACTTACTCCTTGGGGCAAACCAGCACTTGGATATAAAACAAGAAACAAAAAGAAATTATCAAATAAATTTATTGTTAAGAGAAGAAAATAAAACAATTGGACGTTATGAAATCAAAGATTTCGACGTCCAGATGTGCAAATTGCTTGTGCAATACTGCACTGCCTAAGGTAAATTAACCTTATTTTATAGCAAACAGGATAAGACATTTTGCTATAAAATAGAAAATAAGATTGAAAGAATGGGAGGAATAATTAAATGTCAAGATCAAGCAAGAAAAAACCATTTGTAGAAGAAAAACTATTAAAAAGAATTGAAGCTATGAATGAAACTGGAGCGAAAGACGTACTAAAAACATGGTCAAGAGCTTCAACAATATATCCTCAAATGGTTGGTCATACAATCGCTGTACATGATGGAAGAAAACATGTTCCAATCTATATTACAGAAGAAATGATCGGTCATAAATTAGGTGAATTTGCTCCTACAAGAACATTTAAAGGTCATGCAGGAGAAAAAACAACAAAAGTTAATAAATAGAAAAGAGATAAGGGTCAATACATATTCACATGGGTAAGAAAACATAGATTGTTCTAAAAGGAATACCCTAAGAAAAAATATGTCCCTTGACAATAGTTAGGAGGTAGAATAAAGTGCAAGAGCAAGAAACAGTAGTAAGAAACGAAGCTAGAGCAACTCTTAGATATACAAGAATTTCAGCAAGAAAAGTAAAAATTGTAGCTGACTTAATAAGAGGAAAAAATGTAGACGAAGCTTTAGCAATCGTAAAATTCACACCAAAAGCATCATCAGAAATCATTGAAAAATTATTAAAATCAGCAATTGCAAATGCTGAAAATAATCATGATATGAAACATGAAAATCTATATGTTGCTGAAATCTATGCAAATCAAGGTCCAACATTAAAAAGAATCAGACCAGCTGCAAAAGGTTCAGCAGTAAGAATTAGAAAAAGAACAAGTCATATAACAATCGTGTTAAAGGAAAAAGAATAATAAAATTAGGGAGAAACTTTAGCAAAGGTCATAAGTCAATCACAAGGGGAGGGGACATTCCTTGAACTAAGTGGAAGTGACCTAAAGGTAAGGTGTGTCCCCTGACATTAATAAAAAGGAGGAGGATTTATAAGACATGGGACAAAAAGTACATCCAACAGGAGTAAGAGTTGGAATAATCAAAGACTGGAACTCTAAATGGTATGCAGACTCAAAAAACTTTGCAGACTATTTAGTAGAAGATCAAAAAATCCGTAAATTTTTAAAGAAAAAATTATATGCTGCTGGAATTTCAAAAGTAGAAATAGAAAGAACAGCAAAAGCCGTTAAAGTAAATTTATATACTGCTAAACCGGGAATCGTAATTGGAAAAGGTGGAGCAGGAGCAGAAAGCATAAAAGCTGAACTTGCAAAAGAAATAGGAAAAGATGTTAATTTAAATATCGTAGAGGTAAAAAATATTGACACAGATGCACAATTAGTAGCAGAAAATATTGCAGGTCAATTAGAAAGAAGAATTTCATTCAGAAGAGCCATGAAACAATGTATGCAAAAATCTATGAAAGCAGGTGCATTAGGAATCAAAACTTCAGTATCTGGAAGATTAGGTGGAGCTGATATGGCTAGAACTGAATTTTATAAAGAAGGAAATATTCCATTACAAACATTAAGAGCTGATATTGATTATGGATTTGCAGAAGCAGATACAACATATGGAAAAATCGGTGTAAAAGTATGGATATATAAAGGAGAAGTTCTTCCTACTAAACAAGAGGAAGGAGGAGACAAATAATGCCATTAATGCCAAAAAGATCAAAATTTAGAAAAATGCAAAAAGGTAGAATGAGAGGAAAAGCAACAAGAGGAAATAAGGTTACAGAAGGTGAATATGGAATCCAAGCAGTAACAGCTGGACTAATCACTGGTAACCAGATAGAAGCTGCTCGTATTGCGATGACTCGTTATATAAAAAGAGGTGGAAAAGTTTGGATTAAAATCTTCCCAGATAAACCAATCACATCAAAACCTATCGGAACTCGTATGGGTAAAGGTAAAGGTGCTCCTGAATATTGGGTAGCAGTTGTAAAACCAGGAAGAGTGATGTTTGAAATTGCTGGTGTACCAGAAGAAACTGCTAGGGAAGCTTTAAGACTTGCTATGAACAAACTACCTAACAAAACGAAAATTGTCGCAAGAGAGACTGAAAAGGTAGGTGATAATGATGAAGATAAATAAAATTAGAGAAATGTCTTCACCAGAACTAGAGAAAGAATTAGGTGAACTAAAAACAGAATTATTCAAATTAAAATTTAGTTTAGCTACAAATGGATTAGATAATCCAATGAAAATCAAAGAAGTAAAAAGAGATATAGCTAAAATAAATACAGTATTAACTGAAAGAAAAATAGCTGAAAGCAAGAAAGCGTAATAGATAAGAGATACCTTAAAGAGAGGTCAAAGTATTCGCAAGGGGAATGGAAGTTTTTAAACCAAGTGAAAATGACCAAAAGGTAAAAAGTATCCCTTGTCATTAAGTTTAGGAAAGGAGAAATCTAAATGGAAGAAAGAAATCTTCGTAAAGTTATGGTTGGAACTGTTAAATCAAACAAAATGGATAAAACAGTTGTTGTTGCAGTAGAAACAAATGTAAGCCATGGGGTATATGGAAAAACAGTTAAAAAGACATATAAACTAAAAGCACATGATGAAGAAAATGTTTGTCAAATTGGCGATAAAGTAAAAGTAATGGAAACAAGACCACTTTCTAAAGATAAAAGATGGAGAGTAGTTGAAGTGTTAGAAAAAGCAGATATTAAATAAAAAAGAAGGGAGGAACCAAAAAATGATACAACAACAAACAAGACTAAAAGTAGCAGACAACACAGGTGCAAAAGAAATCATGTGTATTAGATGTTTAGGTGGTTCATACAGAAAAACATGTAATATAGGAGATGTCATTGTTGCTTCTGTTAAATCAGCAACACCAGGTGGCGTTGTAAAAAAAGGTGATGTTGTAAAAGCTGTTGTTGTTAGATCTAAAAAAGGTCTAAGAAGAGCAGATGGTTCATATATAAAATTTGATGAAAATGCAGCTGTTATAATAAAAGAAGATGGAACACCAAAAGGAACTCGTATTTTTGGACCAGTTGCAAGAGAATTAAGAGAAAAAGATTATATGAAAATATTATCTTTAGCTCCAGAAGTTTTATAAGGTAAGCATGCATAACGAAATCAAAGATTTCTATGCATAGATAATAGAAAATAGTAAAAAGGAGATGACTTTATTGAAGGTCAACAATGAATCACAAGGGAAGGGGAAAACCTTAGCCCAAGTGGAGATGACCTAATGGTAAGGTGTGTCCCTTGACATTAAGTAAAGGAGGGTAATCTCTAATGAGAATAAGAAAAGGCGATAATGTCCAAGTTTTATCTGGAAATGATAAAGGTAAAACAGGAGAAGTATTAGAAGTCATTCCAAAAGAAGATAAAATCGTTGTTAAAGGTGTTAACGTAAGAAAAAAACACGTTAAAGCCAGAAAACAAGGAGATGAAAGTGGAATTATACCAGTAGAATGTGCGATTCCAGCTTCTAAAGTTAATGTTGTTTGCCCAAAATGCGGAAAAGTAACAAAAGTTGGATATCGTGAAGATAATGATAAAAAAGTACGTGTTTGTAAAAAATGCGGAGCTGAATTAAAATAGTAAGAAGAAAGGAGGATTCATACAAGATGGAAAAATTAAGAGAACAATATGTAAAAGAAGTAGTCCCAGCATTAATGAATAAATTTGGATATAAATCAGTTATGCAAGTTCCAAAACTTGATAAGATTGTGATTAATATAGGATTAGGAGATGTAAAAGAAAATCCTAAATCATTAGAAAATGCTATGAATGATTTAATGCAAATTACAGGTCAAAGACCAGTTGTAACAAAAGCAAAAAAATCAATTGCAGCATTTAAATTAAGAGAAGGTGTCAATGTAGGTTGTAAAGTTACATTAAGAGCAGATAAAATGTATGATTTTGCTTATAAATTATTTAATGTAGCACTTCCAAGAGTTAGAGATTTTAGAGGAGTATCAGCAAATTCTTTTGACGGAAGAGGAAATTACGCTATGGGTATAAAAGAACAATTAATATTCCCTGAAATTGAATATGACAAAGTAGATAAATTAAGAGGTATGGATATAATTTTTGTAACAACAGCTGAAACTGATGAAGAAGCTAAAGAGTTATTAAAATTAATGGGAATGCCTTTCAAAAATTAGTCAAAGGAAAGGAGTAAAACTATGGCTAAGAAAGCAATGAAAATAAAACAAGCAAGACCACAAAAATATAAAACAAGAGAATATAACAGATGTAAAATATGTGGTAGACCACATGCATATATCAGAAAATATGGAATATGCCGTGTATGTTTTAGAGAATTAGCACATAAAGGAGAAATACCGGGAGTTAAGAAAGCTAGCTGGTAAAATTAATAAATATAAAGAAGGAGATAACTTTAGCAAAGGTCATAAGAAGGTCACAAGGGGAGGAGAGACATTCCTTGACTCAAGTGGAAGTGACCAAAAGGTAAGGTGTGTCCCCTAACATTAATCAAGAAAAGGAGGTAAGTAATTAATGAACATTACAGATCCAATAGCAGATATGTTAACAAGAATAAGAAATGCAAATAGTTCAAAACATAAAACAGTCGATATCCCAGCATCAAAAATGAAATTAGGTATTGCTGAAATTTTATTTAGAGAAGGATATATAAAATCTTTTGAAGAAATCAAAGATGATGCACAAGGAATTATTAGAATTACTTTAAAATATGATGAAAAAGGAACAAGAGTTATTGACGGATTAAGAAGAATTAGTAAACCGGGATTAAGAGTATATGCTTCAAAAGAAGAACTACCAAAAGTTTTAAATGGTTTAGGAATCGCCATTATTTCTACATCACAAGGACTAAAAACAGATAAAGAAGCAAGAGAATTAGGAATTGGTGGAGAAGTATTAGCATATGTTTGGTAATAAAAAAGGAAAAAGGAGGGAAAACCGAAAATGTCAAGAATAGGAAATAAACCAATTACAGTACCATCAGACGTTACAGTAAAAATTGAAGGATTAAAAGTTACCGTAACAGGACCTAAAGGTACATTAGAAAAGGAATTTGATAAAAATATTTCTATAGAATTAGATGGAAATGTAATTAAAGTTACAAGAAGCGATGATGAAAAACAAAATAGAAGTTTACATGGTTTAACAAGAACTTTAATTAATAATATGATAATTGGTGTAACACAAATGTATAGCAAAGAATTACAAATCAATGGTGTTGGATACAGAGTTGCAAAACAAGGAAATAATTTAAATTTAACTTTAGGATATTCACACCCAGTTATATTTGAAGCACCAGAAGGAATTAGTTTTGATGTTCCAAACCCAAACACAATTATTGTAAAAGGAATTGATAAAGAATTGGTTGGGCAAACAGCCGCTGAGGTTAGAAAACAAAGACCACCAGAAGTGTATAGAGGTAAAGGTATCAAATATATTGATGAAGTTATTAGACGTAAAGAAGGTAAAACTGGTAAATAAATTTTGATTGAAAACGGCAATCTGCACATTTTGGTTATCCAGTCCAGATTTCGACGTACCAACGTACGCCTTCAACCTGTACTGACTAATCCAAAATGCACATCTTACCATTTTGAATCAAAATTTAAGAAAATATTGATTGAAAATGGCAATCTATTTTGGTTTCATTCATTAAATATTTTTTATTGATTGAAATTAAATTTGTGATAAAATATAAATCAAATATAGATTTTGATTTAAGTATGAAAAGTAAAATAGAACTCAATTTCTAGGAAAGGAGTAATAAAAATGGTAAATAAGACAGATAGAAAAATGGAAAGACAAAGAAGACATATCCGTGTAAGAAGAAAAATATCTGGAACAGCTGAAAGACCAAGATTATGTGTATATAGAAGTAATAATAATATCTATGTACAAATTATAGATGATGTTGCTGGAAATACATTAGTTGCAGCATCAACATTAGATAAAGAAGTGAAAACAAAACATGCAAACAAAGAAGCAGCAAAAGAAGTTGGTACTTTAATAGCCAAAAGAGCAGCAGACAAAAAAATTGTAGATGTTGTTTTTGATCGTGGTGGATACATATACCATGGAGTAGTTAAAGAATTAGCAGAAGCTGCAAGAGAAGGCGGACTTAAATTTTAATAAAAATAAAAAGGAGAACACATGAGCAAAAAGGTCATAAGTCAATCACAAGGGGAGGGGACATTCCTTAACTCAAGTGGAAATGACCAAAAAGGTAAGGTGTGTCCCCTGACATTAAAAAAAGGAGGGAAACAAAACCAATGGAAGAAAAAAATGAATTAAAAGAAAAAGTAGTTGCTATCAACAGAGTTGCAAAAGTAGTAAAAGGTGGTAGAACTTTTAGATTTAGTGCAGTAGTAGTTGTTGGTGACGAAAACGGACATGTTGGTGTTGGAAATGGTAAAGCTGCCGAAGTTCCAGATGCAATCAAAAAAGCGATACAAGAGGCAAAAAAGAATTTAATTGAAGTACCTATTGTTGAAACATCAATACCTCATGAATATATTGGAAAATTTGGTAGTGCAAAAGTTATGTTAAAACCAGCTGTAATCGGTACAGGATTAATTGCCGGAGGTAGTGTTAGACCAGTACTAGAACTTGCTGGATATAAAAACATAAGAACAAAAGTTATTGGAACAAATAATCCAAGAAACGTTGTTTATGCTACACTAGAAGGATTAAAATCAATGCAAACTATTGAACAAGTAGCGAAAAAAAGAGGAAAAAAAGTAGAAGATATTATATAATAAAAAATAAAAAGGGAGATAACTTAATTAAGGTAAGGTGTGTCTCCTAACAAATAATAAAGGGAGGTGCAAACCGTAATGAAACTAGATGAATTAAAACCAGCTGTAAGTAAAGTAAAAAGAAATAGAGTAGGACGTGGAATGGCATCTGGAAATGGTAAAACATCCGGAAGAGGTCATAAAGGACAAAAAGCCAGATCTGGAGGAGGAGTAAGAAGAGGTTTTGAAGGTGGTCAAACACCATTATATAGAAGATTACCAAAAAGAGGATTTACAAATATCCATGCCAAAACTTACACAGAAGTAACATTAAAAATGCTTAATTTATCAAAAGCAACAGATGTTACAGCCGAAACACTTTTACAAGAAGGCATTATCGGAAAAATAAATGACGGAATTGTTATACTAGCTACAGGAAAATTAGAGAAAAAATTAAATGTAAAAGCCAAAAGATTTACAGCAAAAGCAAAAGAAGAAATCGAAGCTTTAGGCGGAAAGGCAGAGGTGGTTTAATTGTTTAAAACATTAAAAAACGCATTAAAAACACCAGATGTAAGAAAAAGATTATTATATACATTACTATTAATCGTTGTATTTAGATTAGGATGTTATATAACTGTTCCGGGAGTAGATAGCATAGCATTAAATGAAGCGATGGGAAATACACAAGGGATTGCAGGATTAATTGATATGATTTCCGGAGGCGCTTTTTCTAGATTTTCTGTTTTTGCAATGTCAATTAGTCCATATATTACAGCTTCAATTGTTATTCAATTATTAGCAATGATCATACCTTCATTAGAAAGATTAACTAAGGAAGGTGGAGAAGAAGGAAGAAAGAAAATTAATAGATATACAAAAATTCTAACGATTGTATTAGCTTTAGTAGAATCAATAGGAATTTATTTCTCATATAAATCA
This sequence comes from uncultured Clostridium sp., assembly GCA_946500615.1. Taxonomy (GTDB): domain Bacteria; phylum Bacillota; class Clostridia; order TANB77; family CAG-508; genus CAG-269. Next base: position 9,689 of record CAMMWP010000035.1, read on the forward strand.
AGTGGAATATTTGTTGATAATTCTTTCTTAACAGGAGCTTTAGTTGTTGCAGGTCTAGTGGCTGGTACATCAATATTAATGTGGCTTGGAGAGCAAATTACCAATAAAGGTGTAGGGAATGGAATTTCACTTTTAATATTTATTGGTATTATTTCAGGATTACCAAGTGGGGTAGTATCTATATGGAACTTAATTGTACAAAATGGTGCATTTAGCACAACAGGATTATTAACAGCTTTAGCTGTAATCATTGGAGCTATTATTTTAGTAGCAGGTGTTGTATTTGTACAACAAGCAGAAAGAAGAATACCAGTTCAATATTCAAAAAAAGTTGTAGGAAGAAAAATGGTAGGAGCACAAAATACACATATTCCATTGAAACTAGCAATGGCAGGTGTTATGCCAGTAATCTTTGCATCATCATTTATGACATTTCCAGCAATGATTATTCAAATATTTGTACCAGATATTGCAACTCAGACAGGATTTTTAGCAGGATTATACAATTTTTCAATAGCGACATCAACATCAAGTGTAGGGATTGGATATTCAATAGCTAATGCCATCGTATATTTGTTATTGATTTTAGGATTTACATTTTTCTATACATATGCTACATTTAATCCAGCTGAAGTGTCAAATAATATTAAGAGAAATGGTGGATTCATTCCGGGAATAAGAGCAGGCAAACCAACAACAGAATATTTGTCATCTATTATCTCTAAATTAACATGTTTTGGAGGATTGTTTTTAGCAATTATAGCTATATTGCCTATGTTGTTAAGATTTACAAGTTTAAACATTGCATTTGGAGGTACATCAATCTTAATTGTTGTGGGTGTTGCATTAGAAACTGTTCAACAATTAGAATCTTTATTAGCAATGAGACATTATAAAGGATTCTTAGAGAAATAAATAGAAATATAAAAAATCGCTCAAACTAGCATTTGAACGGTTTTTTTTTGAAAAATCCTTGAAAGTTTCATTTATTTGTAGTAAAATAATGAAGTAAAAAAATAATAAAAAGGAGAGCGTTGAAAATGATATTAATAATGTTAGGAGCTCAAGGAACTGGAAAAGGAACAGTTGCAGGAATGATAAGCAAAGAAACAGGCTTACCACAAATCTCAACAGGAGATATATTTAGAAAAAATATTAGTGAAAAAACACCATTAGGTATAGAAGCAGATAAGTACATCTCTAAAGGAGACTTAGTACCAGATGAAGTAACAGTACCAATGGTAGAAGATAGATTAACATGGGAAGATGCTAAAAATGGAGCAATTTTAGACGGTTTTCCAAGAACAATTGAACAAGCAGAAAAATTAGATGAAATGTTAAGTAAAAAAGGAAATAAAGTAGACTTAGTTGTAAATTTAGTAACACCAAAAGAAGAACTAATTGATAGAATGTTAACAAGAAGAGTATGTACAAATCAAGAATGTAAAACAACATATAATACAAAATTAAATCCACCAAAGCAAGAAGGAATTTGTGACAAATGTGGATCACCATTAAAACAAAGAGAAGATGATTCTGATCCAGAAGCAATAAAAAGAAGACTAGAAATCTATGAAGAAAAAACAAGTCCATTAGTACAATATTATGATGCAAAAGGTGTATTAAAAACAGAAACTGTAAGTTTAGCAATTAACAGAATGGGGAAAGATGTAGCAGAAGATATTATTAATTTATTAAATAAATAGACTCATATAGATTTGAGAAATAAAAGGAAGAAACAAAAGTTGATAAGGACATTATCAACTTTTATGTGTCTGATATAGAAGAAAGGAATTATCATGGTAACAATAAAATCAAAAAAAGAAATTGAACTAATGAGAGAAGCATGCAAAGTAGTAGCATTAACATATAAAGAATTAGAAGAAAAAATAAAACCGGGAATGACAACATGGGAACTGGACCAAATAGCAGAAAAAACGATGAGAAGTTTAGGTGCAATCCCAGCAGAAAAAGGATATGATATAGGAATTAGAGGAATTCCTAAATTTCCAGCATCAATTTGTGTATCGATTAACGATGAAGTCATTCATGGTATTCCTTCAAAGCACAAAATAATAAAAGAAGGGGATATTGTTAGTGTAGATACAGTAGCATTGAAAAACGGATTTAATGGTGATGCGGCAAGAACCTTTATGATAGGAAATGTTTCAAAAGAAGCAAAGCGATTGGTAGAGGTTACAAAACAAGCTTTTTTTGAAGGAATACAATATGCTAAACCGGGAAATCGTATTGGTGATGTTTGCCATGCGATTGGAGAATATGTGCATTCACAAGGATATTCAGTCGTAAGAGAATTTCAAGGACATGGTATAGGAAGAGAAATGCATGAAGACCCGGGTATCCCAAATTATGGAAAAGCAGGACGTGGAATTAGACTAGAACCGGGAATGACATTAGCAATAGAGCCTATGGTAATACAAGGAAAACCGGGAATTTTAGAACTAGATGATGGATGGACCATCATAACAGAAGATGGCAGTTTATCAGCACATTATGAAAATACAATTTTAATTACAGAAAAAGAGCCAGAAATATTGACAATACTTTAATTATGATGTATAATACAATAGTTATTATGCACAATGGAATAATTTTGTGTAAAACAGCTCTTTAAGGGGGGAAAGATTTTGTCAAAAGAAGATGTTATAGAAGTGGAAGGTATCGTTGTGGAAGCATTGCCAAATACTACTTTTAAAGTAGAATTAGAGAATGGACATCAAATACTGGCTCACATATCAGGTAAATTAAGAATGAACTATATTAAAATTTTACCGGGAGATAAGGTTAAAGTTGAACTTTCACCTTATGATTTGAATAGAGGTAGAATCACTTGGAGAGCAAAATAAATAAAAAATTAACCCAAAAATATATATTAAATTATTTTAGGAGGTGCCAAAATGAAAGTAAGACCATCAGTAAAACCAATATGCGAAAAATGTAAATTAATAAGAAGAAAAGGGAAACTTAGAGTAATTTGCGAAAACCCTAAACACAAACAAAGACAAGGATAGTCTAAAAAACATGCTAATAACACAAATTAGATAGCGGCTGTGAAATCAGGAATGATTTACATATCAAATTTGTGTTTATATATATGTTTTAAGGAAATTTAAAGACTGGGGTAAACACCAGTAGCATTTCACCTTTAGATGGAATTAAAACAAAATCATAAAGATAAAAATACGAAGAAAAACAAAAAATATTTTGGAGGTGCAAAAACATATGGCTCGTATAGCAGGAGTAGATTTACCTAAAGAAAAAAGAGTAGAAATAGGACTTACATATATCTATGGAATTGGTGTATCAAGTTCTAGAAAAATCTTAGAAAAAGCTGGAATCAATCCAGACACTAGAGTAAAAGACTTAACAGATGATGAAGTAAATAGCATCAGAAAAGTGATTGACGAATCATACAAAGTTGAAGGTGATCTAAGAAGAGAAGTAGCATTAAACATAAAAAGATTAACAGAAATTGGATGCTACAGAGGATTAAGACATAGAAGAGGTCTTCCAGTAAGAGGACAAAGAACAAAAACAAATGCTAGAACAAGAAAAGGTCCTAGAAAATTGGTTAGTAAGAGCAAAAAATAATTAAAATCAATTAAAAATGAATTAAAAACATCAATCTGCACATTTTCGATATTAATTTCAAACCTCGATGTACAAAAAGTACGCCTTCGGTTTGCAATCAATCTCAAAAATGTACTTCTTAAATTTTTAATTAATTTTATAAAAGATAGTAGAGTGCGTTTTGGATTGTAATAAATAACAAAAATGCATATCTTTATATGAATATAAGATATCAAAAATTGTCGTATAGGAATAACAACTTATACAAAAAGCAAAATCTTATAAATTTAATTAGAGAGAATTTCACTTAAATGAAGGAGGGAATTGAAAACAATGGCTAATAACAAAACAACTAGAAAACCAGTTGCAAGAAGAAATAGAAAAAATATAGAAAAAGGTCAAGCACATATCCATTCTAGTTTTAACAATACAATTGTAACAATCACAGATGTACAAGGAAACGCAATTTCATGGGGAAGTGCAGGAGAATTAGGTTTTAAAGGATCTAGAAAAAGTACACCATTTGCAGCAGGACAAGTTGCTGAAACAGCAGCAAAAGCAGCAATGGAACATGGTTTAAAATCTGTTGAAGTATTCGTAAAAGGACCAGGTGCTGGAAGAGAAGCAGCTATTAGAGCACTTCAAACAGCAGGATTAGAAATCAGTGCAATTAAAGACGTAACACCAATACCACACAACGGATGTAGACCACCAAAAAGAAGAAGAGTGTAATTTAAATAGGAAAAAGCATAAAACTTAACAAAGGTCAATCATCAATTACAAGGGAAGGAAACAATCCTTAACCCAAGTAGAAATGACCTAGAAATAAAGAAAGGAGAAATAAAATGGCAAGATATAAAGACGAACAATGTCGTAGATGCCGTAGAGAAGGACAAAAATTGTTCTTAAAAGGTGATAGATGTTATTCAGACAAATGTAGTATATCAAGAAGAAATTATGCGCCGGGACAACATGGACAAAAAAGAGCAAAACTTTCTGAATACGGAACTCAATTAAGAGAAAAACAAAAAACAAAAGCATATTATGGAGTTGGAGAAAAACAATTTAGAAAATATTTTGAAATGGCTTCAAATAAAAAAGGTGTAACAGGTGAAAACTTATTACAAATCTTAGAAAGTAGATTAGATAATGTTGTATATAGATTAGGATTTGGAACATCAAGAGCACAAGCAAGACAATTTGTTAATCATGCTCAATTTGAAGTAAATGGTCAAAAAGTAGATATACCATCATACTTAGTAAAACCGGGGGATGTAATTACAGTAAGAGAAATCAAAAAAGACAACGCAACAATCAAATCAAATATTGAAGAATCTGCAAAGAGACCAGTTCCAGCTTGGTTAGAAAAAGATAATGAAAAAATGAGTGGTAAAGTATTAAGACTAGCTGCTAGAGAAGATATTGATATTCCAATCGAAGAACATTTAATAGTAGAGCTTTACTCAAAATAATAGGAAAAATTAGTTATAAAGGTTTAATAAAAACTATAATGAATTTACTAAAGAAACCTATGAAGTTTGTAAAAAGTTTGAGATATAATCTCGAATATTAGGAGGTAAAAATGATAGAATTTGAAAAGCCAAATATTGAATGTCTAGAGGTAGATGATACAAATAATTATGCAAAATTTGTATGTGAACCATTAGAGAGAGGATATGGAGTAACAATCGGAAATTCTTTAAGAAGAATATTACTTTCATCACTACCAGGATGTGCAATAACAAGTGCTAAAATTGATGGTGTATTACATGAATTTTCAACAGTACCAAATGTTGTGGAAGATGTACCAGAAATTATAGTTAACTTAAAAAATGTAAGGCTAAAATTTTCAGAAAATGAAGAAAAAATATTGAGAATAGATCATAAAGGTGAAGGTGAAGTATTAGCAGGAGATATTATTACAGATGGAACAGTAGAAATATTAAATCCAGATTTACATATTGCCACTGTTTCAGAAGGTGGACACCTAAAAGTTGAAATGACTGCTGATAGAGGTAGAGGATACAACTCATCTGAAAAAAATAAAAAGCCAAACCAAGATATATCTGTACTTCCAATAGATTCTATCTATACACCAGTAAAGAAAGTAAACTATCAAGTTGAGAATACAAGAGTAGGTCAAATGGTAGATTATGATAAATTAGTGATAGAAGTATGGACAGATGGTAGTTTAAAAGCTCATGAGGCATTAAGTTTAGCAGCAAAAGTAATGACAGGACATTTAGAATTGTTCATTGATTTATCAGAAGCAGCTAAAAATACACAAGTTATGATTGAAAAAGAAGAATCTAAGAAAGAAAAAGTATTAGAAATGTCAATTGAAGAATTAGAATTATCAGTAAGATCATTCAATTGTCTAAAAAGAGCAGGTATTAGCACAGTAGAAGATTTAACAAACAAATCTGAAACAGACATGATGAAAGTAAGAAATTTAGGTAAAAAATCTTTTGATGAAGTAACAGCAAAACTACATTCATTAGGATTAGATTTTGCAAAGGAAGATGAATAAAAAGAAAAAGAAGGAGGGCGAAAAAAATTGGCTACAAATAGAAAATTAGGTAGAACAACAGATATCAGAATGGCAATGCTAAAAACTTTAACAACTGATCTAATCATGCATGGAAAAGTTGAAACAACATTAGCAAGAGCAAAAGAAGTAAAAGCAATTGCTGACAGTCTTATAGCATTAGCAATTAAAGAAAAAGACAACTTTGAAGAAGTAGAAGTAAAAATAGTAAAAGCAAAACTAGATTCTAAAGGTAATAAAGTAACAGAATTAGTAAAAAGCAAAAATGGTAAGGAATACTTAAAAGTTGTTAAAGAAGAAACAACTGAAAAAAGACAAAAAGATATGCCATCAAGATTAAATGCTAGAAGAAAAATTATGAGAAAAATCAATAAAGTAACAGATAGTGAAGGTAAAAAAGTAGATTTACCAGCTAAACTATTTAATGAAATTGCTCCAAAATATGCAGGTAAAAATGTAGGAGGATTTACTAGAATTTTAAAAGTAGGTCCTAGAAGAGGAGACGGAGCAGAAGTTGCTATATTACAATTAATATAATTTGCAAATGTAATAAGATTGCAATAGAAGGTAATAAAATATAAAAAATTAATCCTAGTCCAAGAATGGAAAAGGATTATTTTTTTGAACTGAAGATTAAAGTTTTATATGATTTTTTGTACCATAAAAATTGATTTATTCTAGCAATGCACACAACAAAGAAAAAAACATATAATACACCATAGGAGGCAATCATATGGAATTTATATTAAATACAATATTTTGGACATTAGCCTTATATGGTTTATATGAAATTGTAAAAAATATCATATATATAAATACATATACAAGATTTAAAAGTAAGGGAATATACCTAATTATTGGTGTCAAAAATCAAGAAGACATTATAGAAGGATTTCTAAGATCAATCCTGTTCAAAATTTTATATGGAAGAGAAGACTATTTTAAAAATATCATCGTAGCAGACTTAGAATCAACAGACAATACAAAAGAAATCTCAAAAAGATTATCAAAAGAATATGAATGTTTAAAAGTACTGAATTGGAAAGAAGCAAGAGAATTAATGGACAATATAGATGAAGGGTAATAGATATCCAATAGGAGAGCAGGTAAATTGTAAAAGTAAAATATAGTTTGTAAAACTAACATCAAGTGTAAGA
>CAMMWP010000036.1 GCA_946500615.1 uncultured Clostridium sp.
CGGATATCAAGAAAATTACAGAGTAAAAAATATATATGATTTAGCTGGAAATGTAATGGATTGGACATTAGAGGGTAACAATGCATTCTATCGAGTGACTCGCCGGATGCGATTGCAAGTGTACAGGTAGTATTCTTACTAGGGTTGACTATCGCAGCAACGACAATCCGGATGCTATCATCAGCAGCGATGGTTCACGTGCCACACTTTATTAGTAGCACTGAGACCTACTAAAACTAAATCAGATAGTAATACAAAATTAAAATTAAATAGTAAAACAGGTAGAATACAATTCGGTTTAAGTGGGCGAAGATACTATAACTTGTCAAATATATGAATTTAGCAAAATGAGATTTAAAATATAGCATTATTTTTAAAAAGTGTATAATCCAATGTAAATGAAAACACGGATAATACACTTTTTATATATCAAAAAATACTATGAACTCTTTGGAACACAACGAACAATCAAACTAAACAGCAAATAAGTTCCATTATCAAAGGAAAATCATCCTTTCCTAATACACCAAAACATAAATATATACAAAATTGATTGCATGAGAAAAAGAAGTTTGATAGAATAAAGCAAAAAATATGTAAGAAAGAGGAGAATAGAAAATATGAACATAAGAGTAGCAGGGATTGTACAAATGAATGAGGGAATTGTACTAATGCACAGAAAGAATGTTGTAAGAAATAAAGAATATCAAGAATACTATACATTTCCCGGAGGACACTTAGAAGAAGGAGAAAGTTTAGAAGAAGGCGTAATAAGAGAAATCAAAGAAGAATTTGGTATAGATGTAAAAGTAATAAAAAAGATGTATGAATTAGAAAATATAAAATTAAATATGAAAGAATATGTTTTCCTATGTGAATATGTAAAAGGTGAATTTGGAACAGGAGAAGGAGAAGAATATTCTAATAATCCAGAATATAAAGACGCTGGAGAATATATTCCAGAAATTGTAAAACGAGAAAAAATTCCGCAATTGTTACTTTTACCGCCAGAAATCAAAGAAAAATTTGTAAAAGATTTCTGTTAAGTCTGTTGGGGACATGCCAAAATGGACAAAAAATGTCCATTTTGGCATGTCCCCAACAGACCATTTTGAAAAAAAATAAAAAAATCAAAAATTTGTTTGACATTTTTTTGTTTGTATGATATGATAAGACAAAATAGGAGAATGGAGTGAAGAAAATGCCAAAAAAGAAGCCAGAATTAAATAGAAGAGAAAAATCAATATTACATTTTATTGAAAAACAAATTATGACACAAGGGTACCCACCATCAGTAAGAGAGATTGGAAAAGCAGTGGGATTAAACTCAACAGCAACAGTACATGGTTATCTAGCAAAACTAGAAGAAAAAGGGTATATCAAGAAAAAAGACAAAAAAGGAAGAACATTAAGACTATTAAAAGGAGCATCTGGAGAACAAAAAGCCACATCAAGTAAAGACTTCTATACACAAAAAGAATTAGTTGAAGTTCCAATTATTGGAAAAATAACAGCAGGAGAGCCAATATTAGCAGTAGAAAATATTACAGACACATTTCCAATTCCAATAGACTTTGTCGGAAATTCAGAAAGTTTCATGCTAACAGTTAGAGGGGAAAGTATGATAGAAGCAGGAATTCTAGATGGAGACTACATTCTAGTAAAAAGACAAAATACAGCCAATAATGGAGAAATTGTAGTTGCCTTAATTGGAGAAGAAGCAACCGTAAAAACATTCTATAAAGAAACAGATCATATTCGTTTACAACCAGAAAACTCTACAATGGATCCAATTATTGTACCAGATTGTGAAATATTAGGAAAAGTAGCAGGCGTATTTAGAAAAATGTAAAATAGAAATTCACAAAAAATTCACAATAGAAATATTGACTAATGACACTGTGTCACATATAATAAACTATACAGTGTCATTTAATTTTGTCTAAAAATATCATATAAAAATGAAAAAATAAGACAAAGGAAGGAGAGAAATATGCTAAAAGTATTAAAAAACTTAAAAAAATCACTAGGATCTGTTATTGTAATCGTTATACTACTTTGTGTGCAAGCCTCAACAGACTTAGCACTACCAGATTATACATCAAAAATTGTTAATGAAGGAATACAGGCAGGCGGAATCACAAGTGCTATACCAGAAGTAATAACAAAAGAAGATATGGATAATATCCTTATTTTCACAGATAAAGATGATGAAATACTACAAAATTACATAACGGTTTCTAAAAATAATGAGAACAAGTATGAAACACAAGAAAAACATGAAGAAAAAGTGATAAAACAGTATTATGGAAAAGACTATGAAGGAGAAGCAGATACCATTTACATTTTAAAAGAATTAAATGAAGAACAAGAAGAAAGCTTAACAAAAATCATAGTTAATCCATTAATGGAAATGACAACAGTGACAACAGAAGAAACAGCCAATAAGATAAAAGAGCAACTATTACAAAATATACCAGAAGCACAAAAACAATATATTCAAAATATGTCATTAATGGAAATGATTGGACAAATGCCAGAAGAGCAGAGACAACAAGTACTAACAGAATTTACAAAACAAATAGAAGAAATGAGCGATTCTATAAAAGAACAAGCAGCCATTTCATCTGTAAAACAAATGTATATCCATGCAGGAATTGATACAGACAAAATACAAAATGACTATATCTTAAAAACTGGTTTACAAATGCTAGGAATAGCACTAGTTACTATGATATGTGCTGTAACCATTATGTTGTTATCATCAAGAGTAGCAGCAAAACTAGGAAAGACACTAAGAGAAAAAGTATTTAAAAAAGTAACCACTTTTTCAAATGCAGAACTAAATCAATTTTCAACAGCATCCTTAATCACACGTAGCACCAATGATGTGCAACAAATACAACAATTAATTACCATATTATTTAGAGTGGTTGTATATGCACCAATTATTGGTATAGGAGGATTTATCAGAGTCCTAACTAGTACAGATAATTCAATGGCATGGATTATTGGTGTAGCCATATTAGCCATTTTATTTATCGTAGGAACCTTATTTGCCATTGCAATGCCTAAATTTAAGAAATTACAAGATTTGATAGATAGATTAAATGAAGTATCAAGAGAAATTTTGACCGGATTACCAGTTATTAGAGCATTTCATAAAGAGAAAAAAGAAGAAGCAAGATTTGATGTTGCCAATAAAGATTTAATGAAAACAAACTTATTTGTTAACAAAGCAATGTCAATGATGATGCCCTTATTAATGTTTATTATGAATTCCATTATGATATTAATTGTTTGGGTAGGAGGACACAATGTTGATCAAGGTGTTATGCAAGTAGGAGATATGATGGCATTTATCCAATACACCATGCAAATAGTTATGGCATTCTTGATGATATCTATGATATCTATTATGCTTCCAAGAGCAGCAGTTTCTGCAAGAAGAATTAATGAAGTCATTGAAGCAGAATCAAGTATCAAAGACAAAAAAGAAACAAAGAAATTTGACCCCAATAAAAAAGGACTAGTAGAATTCAAAAATGTATCATTTAGATATCCAGATGCAGATACAGAAATTCTAGAAGATATCAATTTTACAGCAGAGCCGGGAAAAACAACAGCGATTATTGGTAGTACAGGAAGTGGAAAATCAACGGTTGTAAACTTAATACCAAGATTTTATGATGTAACTGGTGGAGAACTATGTATTGATGGTGTGAATGTAAAAGATGTATCACAAAAAGACTTAAGAGATATTATTGGATTTGTACCACAAAAAGGTATCTTATTTTCTGGAACCATTGAATCAAACATTAAATATGCTGATGAAACAATGGCAGATGAAAAAATGATAGAAGCAGCAGAAATTGCACAAGCAACAGAATTTATTAGTGAGAAAGAAAACAAGTATCAAGATCCAATTGCACAAGGAGGGGGAAATGTTTCTGGTGGCCAAAAACAAAGACTATCTATTGCAAGAGCCATTGCAAAAGACCCAGAAATATTTGTATTTGATGATAGTTTTTCAGCTTTAGACTTTAAAACAGATAGTGCTTTAAGAGAAGCATTAGCAACAAGAACAAAGAACAAGACAGTCATTATTGTTGCGCAAAGAATTAGTACCATTTTAAATGCACATAAAATCATTGTTTTAGAAGAAGGAAAAATGGTGGGAATAGGAACCCATGAAGAATTAATGAAAGATAATGAAACCTATAGACAAATTGCCTTATCACAATTGTCTGAAGAAGAATTAGGCGAGAAAGGAGGTAAGTAATATGCCGGGACCAATGGGAGGACCTAGAGGAGGTCAAACAACAGAAAGAGCAAAAGATTTTAAGAAAACGACGAAAAAATTAGTGAGTTCATATTTAGCAAAATATAAAATACCGATTATCATTGTTATGATATTTGCCATTGGTAGTACCATATTTACGATTGTAGGACCAAAAATATTAGGAAATGCAACAACAGAAATATTTAATGGATTAGTTAGTAAACTAAGTGGTGGAGCAGGAATTGACTTTGGAAAAGTAGGGCAAATTGCCTTAACTTTGTTAGGTTTATATGTTATTAGTGCCTTATTCTCTTTTGTACAAAGATTTTTAATGACAAATGTAGCACAAAAAATTACATACAAATTAAGAAATGATGTTGCCATAAAAATTAATAAATTACCAATGAAATATTTTGATAAAAAGACAAATGGAGAAGTTTTGTCAATTATTACAAATGATATTGATACATTAAGTATGAACTTAAACCAAAGTATTACAGAAATCATTACATCTGTATGTACCATTATTGGGATTCTAATTATGATGTTTTCTATTAGCTGGCAAATGACATTAATATCATTAGTTATCTTGCCGATTGCTGGTACACTAGTCACAGGGATTGTCAAAAAATCACAAAAATATTTTACAAGACAACAAGATTACTTAGGTCATGTCAATGGGCAAGTAGAAGAAGTGTATGGTGGATTAAATATTGTAAAAGTATTTAATGCGGAAGAAAAAGTGACTAAAGATTTTGAAAAAGCGAATGATGAATTGTATCATTCTGGCTGGAAATCACAATTCCTATCAGGATTAATGTTTCCTGTTATGAACTTTATATCGAATGTAGGATATGTAGCAGTAGCAGTTGCAGGAGGATATCTAGCAATCAATGGAACCATTACAGTAGGAAATATACAAAGCTTTATACAATATAACAAACAATTTACACAACCGATTAATCAACTTGCACAAATTTCTAATATGTTACAAGCCATGATGGCAGCAGCAGAAAGAATTTTTGAATTCTTAGAAGAACCAGAGGAAGAGGTAACAGCGAAGGGAAATATAGATACTTCTAAATTAAAAGGAAATGTAGAATTTAAACATGTAAAATTTGGATATGATCCAGAAAGAACCATTATAAAAGACTTTAATGCCAATGTCCATGAAGGGCAAAAAATAGCAATTGTTGGACCAACAGGAGCAGGAAAAACAACAATGGTAAAATTATTAATGCGTTTTTATGATGTAACAGATGGAGCAATTTTAGTAGATGGGCATAATGTAAAAGATTTTGATAGAGGAGAACTTCGTAAACTATTTGGAATGGTGCTTCAAGATACATGGTTATTTGGTGGAACTGTAAAAGAGAATATCCAATATAGTAAAGTAGAGGCAACAGATACAGAGGTAGTAGAAGCAGCAAAAGCAGCACATGTTCATCATTTTATTAAGACATTACCAAAAGGCTACAATTCTTTAATTAATGAAGAATCAACCAATATATCTGCAGGACAAAAACAATTACTTACCATTGCAAGGGTTATTCTAGCAGATCCTAAAATATTAATATTGGATGAAGCAACCAGTTCTATTGATACAAGAACAGAAATACAAATACAATCCGCAATGGATAATCTAATGAAAGGAAGAACCAGCTTTATTATTGCCCATAGATTATCAACTATTAAAAATGCAGATTTGATTTTAGTTATGAATCATGGAGATATTGTAGAACAAGGAACACATGAGGACTTACTTGCAAAAAATGGATTTTATGCAGATCTATATAATTCGCAATTTGAAGAAGTAGAAGAATAGATATTCAATTGTCCAGTTATGTTCAGTTGGCTGTCCAGTTGGGTGTCCAATTTGGGACGTTTCTATTTGGGACATTTTTATGTGACATCACTTCACTTTAATAATTGTACACAATTTTACTTACGTAAAATTGGCACACGAACAATGACGCGGGCTTTAAAATGTTATAAACGAGAAAATGTCTAAAAAAAAGCCTGCTATTGTTTTTTTACAATATGTTGCAGTTCAGACAAGCTAACCTAATAGTAGGTATATGGTATATTTTAAGATTCTCGGCTACCCTCCAATTTTCGTTTAAGAAATTCTAATATCTAAATCGTAACAATACCCGGAAACAGGACCCTTTACGACTGATATATAAGAATTTCTAAAACGATTCCGGTCGCATTCGAACTCTTAAAATATACCATATACCTACTATTAGGTTAGCTTGTCTGAACTGTAACTATCATATAAACTTTTGTTAATATAAACTTTTGTTAATATAAATTATAAAAAAAGTAGAATTTTTTAGAAAAATATGGTAAAATATACAATGTGAGGTGTATATGGAGAAAAGGGTAATAAAAAAATGTATAAAAAAATGGAATGAAAAAGATGAAACTATAAAAGAACTAAAAAAGAGATATAGACTTTGGATAAAAGACAATGAAGAAAGAGAAATATGTGTAAAACTGCTGGAAAATTTTGAATATTATGGGAGACAAAGAGTCAATTTTTATTTAAAACAGTTACACGAAAAATTAATTAATGATTATCATATTTCTAATGAAAATACAGTTTACAGTATCATAAAGAAAGTGAATGGACAAGCAAATAGTTCAATGGAATATTTTATAGAATATACACAAATTAATAAAGTTTCAAAAAACAATAGAATTGAAGATATTGGAAGAATGAACAGGCCTAAAGTTAACCAGATTGTATTAATAGATGATTGTATAGGAACAGGAAACACGGTAAAAGAATATATAGAGATGTATAAAGATGATTTAAAAAATAAGAAAATTTACATTTTAGTAATATATGCTATCAAAGAAATTGCAGATCAATTGGAAGAAGAATTATTGGAAAAAGGATATCATGTAGAAATTATATGTTTAAATAAAAAAATGAAAGCATTTACGAAAGAAGTTTTTAAAGATAAAGACGAAAAACAAATACAAGAAATAAAGGAAAAATTCATCCAACTATCTAAAAAACATAATATACCTAAAAATTTTGAGTTAGGGTATGGAGAAACAGAGGGACTGGTTGCTTTTTATAATAATACACCGAATAACACTTTGGGAATTTTTTGGGTAGATAATGACAATAATATAGCCTTGTTCCCAAGAGTTAAAGATACCCATAGAGTAGGACTAAAAGAATTAAAAGAAAACAGAAAAAAGAGATTAATAGAAAATTATAAGAATAGAGGTAGAAAAATTGGATGATTATAGAAAAATATTGATATTACAATATTTGGAAAAGAAGAATGAAAACTATAGTATCATAGAGATATTAAAAAATATAGGGATAGAAGCATCAGTAGGAAATGAAATATTAGAAGAAATGATAGAAGAAAAGCTTATTGAATATAAAGAGTATTTAATCAATATCACTGAAAAAGGAAAAGAAAGATTAAAGAAAATAGAAGAAAATACATATCAAATAATAGATGATACAATTATTCCAGGATATGTTGAATTGAATAGACAAAAGGATATATATGTTCCTGGAAAGCGTCTTAAGTTACGTTAAATCCTATTCTATATTTGTTAGATGAAGAATAGCAAGTTGCTTATTCAAAATGAAAATGTTACTTTATTTAAACTTACTATGCTAAATGTAAGTAAGAATGATAATAAAGTAATAGGCAAATTTTTAATACTTACTTACATTTAGCATAGTAAGTTTAAATTGTATATTGATCTATGCATATATCGTATGGGTAGCAAATATAGAATAGTGATGATATATATTACATAATATAGAGGTGGTAAGAAATAGAAGAAAAAATATATTTAGAAACCTTAAATAAAAAAATGACACAACAAAATTATTCAGAAGACTATAAAAAAGAAGTAATAGAATATGCACAAAGACTATTGAAAAAAAATCTTCCGGTCATATTTGATTTGACGCATCTTTGTTTATTAATAGGAATGAAAAAAAAAGAAGTTGCCTATATAATTTTTGGAAAAAATAGAGAAAATTATAAAATAGTTAGTATCCCCAAAAAAAATGGTGGACAAAGAGAAATATCTATACCATGTACGACATTAAAATTTATGCAAAAATGGATACTTAGGAACATACTGAATAAAATAGAAGTTTCTGATTTTGCAACAGGTTTTGAAAAAAATAAATCTATTAAAAATAATGCACAAATACATTTGAAGCAAGAATGTATTATAAATATAGATATTGCTGACTTTTTTCCTTCAATTGATATGCAAAAAGTATATAAAATTTTTAGAGAAGCAGGATATAGTAAATCAGTATCCTATTGCTTAGCTTTAATATGTATAGATGATAATAAGTTACCACAAGGTGCACCAACTAGTCCTAAATTAGCAAATATATATTGTAAAAGATTAGATCATCGAATAAATGGACTTTGTAAAAAATATGATGCACGATATAGTAGATATGCAGATGATATAACAATTTCTGGAAATAAAAATATAAAAAACTGTTTAAAAATAGTGAATAATATTATACAAGAAGAAGGATTTACTTTAAATAATAGAAAAACAAGAATTCAGAAAAAAGGACAAAGACAAGAAGTTACAGGATTAAATTTAAATTCTGGAAAAGTAACTATACCAAGAAAATATAAAAGAGAATTAGAACAAGAAATTTATTATTGTAAAAAATTTGGTGTTTCTAATCATTTAGAACATATACATGTAAAAAAAGCCTTCTATAAAGAACATTTATACGGAAAAGCTTATTTTATAAATATGATAGAACCTAAAGTAGCAGAAAAAATATTGGAAGAACTAGATAGTATTGAATGGAGTTATTAGAAAGGAAACACTATACAACTTTTCGTTATACAAGTAAAGAGAAAATAAATAGGTTTTAATTCAAAAGAAAGATTGTAATTGCATATAAAGAAAAAGAGATAATAATAAACATATTATCTCTTTTACATTGCGTTTCACATGAAGTTTAATTTCTTCTCTTTCCAAAAATAGAAAGAATTCTTAAAAAGATATTGATAAAATCAAGATATAATTGCATAGCACAATAAATATATATTTTTTCTTGGTCAATATTAGGTTCTGCTTGTAATGCTTTAATTTTGTTAATATCATAAATGGTAACCCCAAAAAATACAAGTAAGATTACCCAATCTAATATTAAGTCAAACATAGAACTTTTAAAAATAAATAAGTTTACTAAACTTAAAATCAATCCAATAATTAAAAATACACTTAAATATGTACGCCAACTACTTAAATCTTTGTTGGTTTTGTAGCCAATGAAACTTAAAACACCAAAAATGAAAGCAGAAGCAATAAATAAGGTAATAATTGAATTTAATTCAAAAACAGCAAAAATAACAGACAATGTAATACCATTCAAAGCTGCATAAATAAAATACAGAATACCAACAACAACTGGTGGCAGTTTTCTAAATAAAAAACTAAATAATAAAACAGCAATTACTTCAATAAGTAGTAAACCAGTAAAAGATCCTTCAAGTGCAATGGTAAAAAATAGCCCAGAAGAATAGGTATACCAAGCAATTAAAGCTGAACCTAATAGACCTAAGAACATCCAGAAAAATGTTTTTCCATAAAGTTTGTTTCCAATAGGCATATTTTGAACTTCGTTTTCTTCCATATCAAAACTCCTTTCGTTTTTATATACATTAAGTATACAAATAAAATAGAAAATATGCAATATATAGAGAGCAATTCTTAAAATATAGTAAAATTTATTGTTAACATGTAGCGTGTCGATACCCACAAAACCCGCTTAAAATATAATATATATGTCTCCAAGGAATTAGACACTGGACTGTAATAGTTTATTGAAATTTTTACAAAAATATGTCATAATACTTCTAATATATAGAAAAATGTCCAAACAGAAACGTCCCTAAATGGACACCTAAATAGACGCCGAATTGGAGAAAATGGGCAAAACAGGAAATAGGATAAGATAGAGAGGAGAATGTATATATGAAGCAGAAAATAAAAAAAGAATTAAAAGAATTAGTTGATCCAAAATATAGAGAATTCCACAAGGGATTATGTCCCGGAACAGAAAATATATTAGGGATTAGGGTTCCTGTGCTTAGAACATATGCTAAACAATTAGCAAAAGAATATGAAATAGATGATTTGTTACACAATATAGATAATGAATATTATGAAGAGATTATGTTACAAGGTATGTTAATTGGGCTAGAAGATGACAAGGATATGCAAAAGTTATTCCAAGATATAGAAGTGTTTGTTCCTAAGATTGATAATTGGGCAGTTTGTGATGTGTTTTGTGCTGGTTTGAAAATGACTTCAAAACACCTAAAAGAAATGTGGAAGTTTTTACAAAGCTATCTAGCATCAGATAAAGAATTTGAGACTAGATTTGGTGTGGTTATGTTACTAGATTATTTTATAACAGATGAATTTTTAGAAAAAGATTTTGCTATATTTGATAGGATAAAAAGTGAGCAATATTATGTACAAATGGCAGTAGCATGGGCAATTTCTATTTGTTTGATTAAATTTTATGATGAAACAGTTGCCTATTTGAAATGTGCTAAGATAGATAGATTTACCTATAACAAAGCATTACAAAAAGCAATCGAATCTTATCGTATCACAGAAGAACAAAAAGCAGAATTAAGAAAAATGAAAAAAATTTAAATTTATATTTGCTTAATATCATTTTTATGTTATAGTAGAAGGAAAGTATATAGAAAAATAAAAGATATTTACAAAATATGAAACAAAGGAGAGAAATATGGGAAGAGGAAGAAGAGAATTAGAAAAACAAACTAAAAAGAACACAAGAATGTCAGCTGAAGAAATAGCAAAAAAGAAAAAAGTAATGATAAGAACAGGGATGACAATCCTTGTATTATTTGTATTGTTTATGATAGCAATGATAGCAAATAATTATATTATATTAGGTAAAAATAAAACAACCAATTTAGTGATTAACAACAATAATGTAACAACAGATTTAAGAAATGACATAATACAAGAAGAGGGAATCATTTATTTATCAGAAGATGATATAGCTAATTTTTTTGATAAACATATTTACTTAGAGGAAGAAAATAATAAAATCATAACGACATACAATAAAAAAATAGCAGAAGTAAGCTTAGAAGAAAATACCATCAATATCAATGGAGCAGATAAAACAACATCTGCACATGCAATAGAGAAAGATGGGATTCTATATATACCAATATCAGAAATGACAGAAGTATATGATATAGAAATTGAAAATCTAGAAGATACAAAAGTGATTACAATGGATTCCTTAGATAAAGAACAGAAAAAAGCTATTGTCACATCTAATTTAGCAGTAAAATCTTCAACTAGATTCATTTCAAAAACAATAGACAGAATAGAAAAGGGAGATAGTGTAGTTATTATTTCATCTAATGGAAAGTATGCCAGAATTAGAACAAAAAATGGAAAAATAGGATATATAAAAGCAAATAAATTGGCAAATGAATATCTAGTGAGAGAAGATATGGCAGAAGAAAAACAAGTTGAGGGAAAAATTAACATGACATGGGACTACTATTCAGAAGTGGCAAATGCACCAGATAGAACTGGGACAACCATAGAAGGTGTAAATGTTGTATCGCCATCATTCTTCTATATAGATGGAAACGGAATATTCAGAGAAAATGTGGGACAAAGCGGAAAGGCATATGTCAATTGGGCACATGAAAATGGATATAAAGTATGGCCAATGGTATCTAATGCACCAGCAGCAAATGAAAGCTTAGAAATCACATCAGAAATTATGAACAGTTATGAAAATAGAAAGCAATTAATAGAAAGCATTGTAGATGCATGTGTTACATATGATTTAGATGGAATTAATATAGATTTCGAAAACATGAAACAAGAAGATAAAGATGTATATTCAAGATTTATCATAGAATTAACACCAAGATTAAATGAAATTGGAATGGTTGTTTCAGTAGATGTAACAGCACCAGATGGAGGAGAAACATGGTCAATGTGCTTTGATAGAAATGTGATTGGAGATGTGGCAGATTATATTATATTTATGGCATATGATCAAAATGGTGTTTCAAGTACAACAGCAGGAACAACAGCTGGATATAACTGGATAGAATTAAACTTAGTAAAATTTTTACAAACAGAAGAAATAGATGCAGATAAACTAATATTGGGAATCCCATTTTATACAAGAATATGGACAGAAGATGTTGATGGAAACGTCATAAGGACAACACCAGTTTATATGGAAGACATCAATGATATCCTTCCAAGTAATGTGCAAAAGCAATGGGACGATGACTTAAAACAATATTATGTAGAATATCAAGATGGAAATAACACAAGAAAAATGTGGATAGAAGACGTAGAATCCTTAAAAGCAAAAGTATCATTAGTAGAAAAAAACAACTTAGCCGGTGTAGCTTCATGGCAATATGGTATGGAAACAGAAGATGTATGGACAATGCTACAAGAAGAATTGGTACGTTAGGAACATGAAACGTAGCATGTCCCTAAAAAACCAAAAAAAAAAGAGCTTGACAACAGTAATTTCAATGGTATAATACTAATAAAGCAACACTTTGGAGGGATTTTGACGAATGCAAAAGGAAAATGTATTTTTTTCTGCAAACAAATTTAATGAAATGACAGATGAGCAAATTGTATTAGAAGGACAAAAAGGAGATAAACAAGCTTTATCTTATTTAATGAATAAGTATAAAGAATTAGTCAATATAAAAGTTAGCAAATATTTTATGGTAGGAGCAGAAAGGGACGATATTGTTCAAGAAGGATTAATTGGGTTATTTAAAGCTATCAAAATGTTTAATAAAGAAAAAAATAATAGTTTTAAGTCATTTGCCAATATGTGTATAGAGAGACAATTAATAACAGCAATTAAATCATCTACTAGACAAAAACATCAACCATTGAATTGTTATCTATCTTTAAATGCTTCTGCATATGATAATGAAGAAGAAAATGGGATAGAATTAATTAATACATTAGATAATAAAATGGTAGAAGATCCGCTAGAAACAGTAATGAAAAAAGAATATTATCAACAAATTGAAGAATCAATAGAAAAATCGTTAAGTACGTTTGAAAAGCAAGTTTTGGATGGATATGTAAAAGGGTATAGTTATGTAACAATAGCAAAACAACTAGATTCACCAGTAAAATCAGTGGATAATGCGATACAAAGAATTCGAAAAAAAGCAATGAAAAATATGCTAGACGAAATTTAATGTCAAGAGAAACAGAGCTTTTTGACACACTAAAAATTAAATTTTTTCAAGTGTTTCAAAAAGCTCTGTTTCTCTTGATATGGGGCTTCTAACGGGAATTGAACCCGTGACCTCAGCCTTACCAAGGCTGCACTCTACCAACTGAGCTATAGAAGCAAATATTTAAAAAGTAGTTTATATATTTTTTATTACTAAATAAAATAATTTTACACAAACTATAATCAATTATACAATAGAAAAAAATAAAAGTAAATATTTCTATTGACTTTTTTTAAAAAAAGTAATAAAATAATTAACATAAGGTAAAAACAAGTAAGAGACAAGTAAAATATTTGCATCTTGTAGAGAGAGTTAGTCAAAGGCTGAAAGCTAACTTAAGAAAAAATATTTGAAAAACTACCTCTTCAAGTTTTTGGTGAATAAGCCAAACGTGTAAGATACGTTATCATCTTTTAATTAAGTAAAAAAAGGGATGGAACCGTGTATATATAAATGCACTCCTGTGGATAGAAAAATCCATAGGAGTGTTTTGTTTGTATAAGAGTTTTGGAAGAATAGCAGAAGAAGAAAAACGAGAAGTGATTAACAGACAAATCAATCCTATCTATCAAAAAAGAATAGAGAGTTTGATGGGAATAGGGGTAGAACAAGATGATAGATAAATAAAAAGGAGGTTTTATTATGTTAAAAGTTACATTAAAAGACAATTCTGTACTAGAGGTGGAAAAAGGAACAACGATTCTAGAAGTAGCCAAAAAAATTAGTGAAGGGCTAGCAAGAAATGCAACATGTGGAGAGGTTAATGGAGAAGTAAAAGATTTACGATATGAATTACAAGAAGATTGCAATTTAGTCATTCATACATTTCAAGAAGAGGACTTAGAAGGAAAGAAAGCCTATTGGCATACCACATCACATATTATGGCACAAGCTGTCAAAAGATTATTTCCAGATGTAAAATTTGCCATAGGGCCAAGTATTGATAATGGGTTTTATTATGATTTTGATGTAGAAACACCATTTACTGATGAAGATAAAGCAAATATAGAAGAAGAAATGAAAAAAATTATCAAGGAAAATTTAGAAATTGAAAGATTTTCATTACCAAAAAAAGAAGCATTAGAATTAATGAAAGACCAGCCATACAAAGTAGAACTGATAGAAGAATTGCCAGAAGGAGAAGAAATCAGTTTCTATAAACAAGGGGATTTTACAGACTTGTGTGCAGGACCACATTTACTTAGTACTGGGAAAATAAAAGCAGTAAAAATTCTTTCATCTTCTGGTGCATATTGGAGAGGAAGCGAAAAAAATAAAATGCTTCAAAGAATTTATGCAATTTCTTTTTCAAAGGCGAGTCAATTACAAGAATATTTAGATTTTCTAGAAGAAGCAAAACAGAGAGACCATAGAAAAATCGGAAAAGATTTAGAAATCTTTATGACACATAAATTAGTTGGTTCAGGGCTTCCAATGTATTTACCAAATGGAGCGACCATCAGAAGAATTCTAGAAAGATATATTCAAGATAAAGAAATTGCATTAGGATATGCACATGTTTATACACCATCACTTGCTAATGTGGATTTATATAAAACAAGTGGGCATTGGGATCATTATAAAGAAGATATGTTTCCGGTTATGAAAATGGATACAGAAGAAATGGTGTTAAGACCAATGAACTGTCCACATCATATGTTAATTTATAAACATAATATGCATTCATACAGAGATTTACCAATTCGTATTGGAGAATTGGCACATGATTTCCGTTATGAATCAAGTGGAAGTGTTTGTGGACTAGAAAGAGTTCGTCAAATGTGCCAAAATGATGCCCATTTATTTGTTAGACCAGACCAAATAAAAGAAGAAGTGGGTAGAGTTTTGAACTTAATAAAAGAAGTATATCAAAAAGATTTTGGATTCCCTGCGTCAGCTTTTAAATACAGATTGTCATTAAGAGATAAAGCGAATAAAGAAAAATATATAGATAACGACGAAATGTGGGAAACAGCAGAAAGTCAATTAAGAGAAATTTTAAAAGAATTACAAATTGATTTTTATGAAGCAGAAGGAGAAGCCGCATTTTATGGACCTAAAATTGATATCCAGATTAGAACTGCATTAAATCATGATGTAACCATTCCAACTTGCCAACTAGACTTTGCTTTACCAGAAAGATTTGAATTAGAATATATTGGAGAAGATGGAAAAGCACATAGACCAGTGGTTATTCATAGAGCAATTTTAGGGTCTTCTGACAGATTTATTTCTTTCCTATTGGAAGAGACAAAAGGAAATCTACCTGTATGGGTAGCACCAGTGCAAGTAAAAATTTTACCAATTACAGATAATCAACATGAGTATGCTCATAAAGTAAAAGGAGAATTGCAAGCAAAAGGAATTCGTGTGGAAGTGGACGATAGGAATGAAAAAACAGGATATAAAATTCGTGAAGCACAATTACAAAAAATTCCATATATGCTGATTGTTGGAGAAAAAGAGGTAGAAGGAAATTCTGTATCTATTCGTTCAAGAGAAGATGGCGATATTGGTGCAAAATCAGTAGAGGATTTTATCAAAGAAATATTAGAAAAGATAGGCAGTAAAAAATAAATCGTTGGGGATGAACCGTTGAGGACGTACCAAATTGGACATTTTTGGTCCGATTTGGTACGTCCCCAATGGTTCATTTTATTATGTTAAGGAAAAATCAAAGACTTTTCTATAAGATCAACTATTGCACACAATTTTACATGCGTAAAATTGGTGCAGAACAAATTTACGGAAAGCCAAAGAGAAAACATAAAATTAGCATAAATGATAGGGCTTTCCGATTTGTTTTGCCAATAAGAAACACAATGGAACTTTTGGCTATGCAACACAAATTTTAGTGAATTATAACTTTATTCATACAAAAATGGTACATAAAATATTACAAAAGCTATAGAAAATAAAATAATATAATAAATTGCTTGACAGGAACAGAAGAAATATGATAAAATAAGTAACTGTAATCCGCTTAGTCAAGGTGCATAAATACTAACAAATAGCGTTAGTTACCTTTTTTAAGGATTAGCGAGTATACAAATAAGGGAGGTGCATTTTAGATGTACGCAATAATTGAAAGCTGTGGAAAACAATACAAAGTAGCAGAAGGAGAGGTTGTATTTTTCGAAAAACTAGATGCAGAAGAAGGTAAAAAAGTTACTTTTGATAATGTCATACTAGTTTCAGAAGAAGGAAAAGTACAAGTAGGAAATCCTTATGTAAAAGGTGTAAAAGTAGAAGGAAAAGTAGTTTCTCATGGTAAAGGTAAAAA
>CAMMWP010000037.1 GCA_946500615.1 uncultured Clostridium sp.
ACCAACAACGCCAGTATCAACACCAACGAGACCGGCATCAACACCAACAACACCAACAACACCAGCATCAACACCAACAACACCAGTAAAAGCAAAAATAAAAGGGATTAAAATAGGAAAGCAAATAGAAATAGAGTATGAAAATGCTGATAAAAATAAAGTAAGAATTAACTTTAAAAAAATGAAGAATCTTATGAAACAGTCATCAGAACAAAAAGAAAAAATGCTTAGAAAAGCGTTAGAAAATACAAAGTTCAGAAATATAAGTAAAGATACTCTAAAATTGATAGATCCAAATGTTATATATGCATTTCAAAATGCAAAAAAGCACAAAGTAGATGAAAAGGGTGTTGAAGAAGATATCCTAAGTTATGTATTAGCATTAAAAGGAGATAAAGATGCTCAAGATAAGTTACAAGGTTTAATAACATATGATAGGACAGATATGGACTATTGGAAACCATCAACTTTCTTCCAAAAATTATTTAATAGAAAACAATATAAACAACTAGATCAATATGCAAATAATGCTAAAGAATTTTCTAATATTATATTTGATTTGCCAGGAAAAATAAGAATGGCTTTAGGAAAAAAAGATACTAAATTGTTAACAAAAGCAAAAGAAAATACAACAGACAGAAATAAAAGAATATCAGAGAATGCAACGCAACAACTTTCTGGTAATTCTCGCAGAGCAGAAACATCTGTAAGAGAAGAAGTGAAAGTAGATAAGGACACAGCGGAGAAGTTAAGAAAAATAGAAGAAGAGTTTGGAAAATCTGGAACTGTTAGAGATAATGTAAAATCTGATATATATAGAAAAATAGAAGAGAAGATGTCTAAACAAGACGGTTCAAGATGAAAATATTATTGCAGAGAAATAGAAAATAAAAGAGGGGTCATATTTTAAGATACCCTCTTATAATTTAGGATATCTTTATAATAGTATCAAAAAAGTTTAAAAATTTTATATTTAAATAACAAATAAATATTGAAATCTATAAAATACTTAGTGAAAAAAATTTATATTTACACTAATAACAAATAAAAAGAAGAGAGAACATAGTGGAAAGAAGCTATGTTTTTTTCTTTCGAAAATTTTTTCATACAAATGTGAAAAATATATAGAGAATAAAGTTTAAGAGCTTTAATTTTTTAGGAAAAGTTTTTTTATTCTTTATCCTGGCCATACCCCAGGGAAATTTCATCGATTATTACAGAATTGTAATATTTACTAATATATGGTAAACTTATCGTGGTGATAAAAATGAGTTTAAATAAAATATTTAATATGTATTTTGGAATAATTGATGATGATAGATGTGAAGTAAATGTGCTACATCCGTCAATAAATGTGCTAAAATTATGTTTAATAGCTACATTATGTGGTGTAGATGAGTTAGATAAAATAGTAGATTATGGAGAAAATAAAAAAGAATTTCTAAAAAAAGAATTTGAAATAAAAAGTATACCTTCTAAAGTAACATTAACAAGAATTTTTGCTATGATTGATTCTAAAATGCTAAGTTTAAGTATGGTATGTATTTTAAGAAATATAATAACAAAAAATCATGAACAAATAATGTTGGATGGAAAAGCAATAAAATCAACAGATGCAATAAAAGCGATAGAAAAAATGATGAACATAGTAACAGCATATACAGATACAGGAATATCAATAGGACAAAAAACAGTAGATAGTAAAAGTAATGAAATACCAGCAGTAAGAGAATTGATAGAAATGTTAGATATAGAAGGAAAAGTATTAACAATGGATGCAATGTATTGTCAAAAAGAAACCATAGAAAAAATAATAGATAATAAGGGAGACTATGTAGTACAAATAAAAGCAAACCAAGGAATATTTCATGAGGATATATATGCCATGTTCGATGATAAATATATAGATGAAACAGATAAAGAGTGTGAGTATGAAATATATACTACAATGGAAAAAGTCATGGAAGAATAGAAAAAAGAACCTGCTATGTATTAAATGGAATTGCCTTTTTTACAGACTATAAAAATGACTGGAAAGGATTAAAAAAAATATTCGCAGTAAAAAGAGAAGTTGAACGAGAAGGAAAAACAACAAAAGAAATTAGTTGTTATTTAAGTAGTAAAAATACAAATGCTGAAAAATTATTATCATACACAAGAAATCATTGGAAAATAGAAAGTATGGATCACATATTAGATGTAAGTTTTGATGAAGATAATAGTAGGCTATATAGTCAAAAAGCACAAGAAAATATGAATATATTTAGAAAATGTTCTATAAGCATTCATAAACAATATTTAGGAGAAGATAAGAAAAAAACAGTTAAATCAAATATGTTTAACTGCTTAATAAATGATTCCTATTTATTGGAAATATTACAATCTTGTAATAATCGATGAAATTTCCCTGGACATACCCGATGAAAATTTGCAAAAGTTATGTAAATGTGGTATAATATAAGAAGTAACCAAGTGTTCAGTAGTAGTCACAAACAGAAGAACTATTCTGTGAGAAAGGAGAAGAGATGAAAAAAAATATGATAGGGATGGGGATTATCTTAGGTATTCTTTTAGTTATGGTAGGAATGGCATGGTTAGTCCAACTAATCCCATGGAAGTTTCTTCTTAGCCAGTGGCCGGGATTCCTGATTGGAATCGTAACAAGCTTACTGGGAATGTTCATCGGGACTTTCATAGGAAGAAAGTCGAATGATGACGAGTAAAAGAATCCTCTATACAGTATACGCTGTGTAGAGGTTTTTTAATCGTATAGGAAAATAATTTTCTTATATGATTAAAATCGATTTGCTCTGGTAATGTATGCAATTTTATTCTGCAAAGTTTAGCACATTAGGAATAGATGTGATATGAAGGATTGCTAAAAGGTAGAAAATGTAATCATAGAATTGTTGTTTTAATAGCTATTAGAATGATAGTAATAAAAAATGGTAATGGCTGAAGCTAATAATCAAAACAAAAACTTTGAAATCAAAAGAAAAATTTTGAAATTGTAGTGTTACAATTGATGTGAGACAAAAAATATAGAAAAAAGTGATTCAAGTAGTATAATTAATTGAATTGATGAAATAAAAATTATACGAAAGGACTTGAATCACTTATGGCATGTAGAAAATATCATATATTAAGAAGTTCACTATGGAGATGGATAAAAAAATATGATGGAACAAGAGAAAGTCTTGAAGATAAGAGCCACAGCCAAAAACACGTCATCCAAAAGCATGCACAAATCAAGAAATAAGATGGATAAGAAATTATGTAAGAAGAAATCCAAGAATAACATTGTGTGAATTATGGGCAAAATTAAAAAGAGAAAAAGGATATACAAGAAAAATAACATCGTTGTATAGAGTAATGAAAAGGTTAAACATAAAATTTTACAAAGGAATGAATATAAAAAACACATCGAAAAAGAAATATAATAAGAAGTATGAAACACCAAAAAACATAGGAGAAAAATGGCAAATAGACGCAAAATATGTGTCAAATGAATGTAAAGTGAAATTACCAGAAGATAAAAGATATTATCAATATACATGTATAGATGAAGCAAGCAGAGAAAGATTTCTGTGGTGGTATGAAGAATTAACGCCAACAAATACAGTAGATTTTGTAGAAAGATGTATAGAATATTATGGATATAAACCAAAGACAATCCAAACAGATAATGGAACAGAATTCAGCTATAATCAAGCGAAAATAAAGAAAGAGCATCCGCTGGATACATTATTAAAGAAATTAGAAATAAGACATTATAAAATAAGACCAAGAACACCAGAACATAATGGAAAAGTGGAAAGAAGCCATAGAAATGACAATGAAAGATTTTATAGTTATTTAAAATTTTATAGCTTGGAAGATTTAATAAAGCAAGGAAAAGCATATTTAAAGAGATCAAATAATATACCAATGGCAGTATTGGGATATTTAACACCAAAAGAGAAAAGGGCAGAATTAGAGTTACAAGGTGCATAATGAAACAAATTCAGTATACTACTAATTTTTTATATAAATTTGTTTCACATCATTGACACATATACAAAAGGTATATTAAAAAAATTCAAAAATTCATTGACTTATCAAATAAAAAATGATAAAATGTATACCGTTATGATAGATTGCATGTAGTGTGCAATTCCGTAACGGTATATTATTTTATATAAGACAAATATTTCAAAAATATGACAAAAAATCTTATATAAAATAAACGAAAAATATAAAATTAGGAGGTGAAATTTAAGTGCCAACAATTAATCAATTAGTAAGAAAAGGAAGACAAACAGGAGTAACAAAATCAAAATCTCCAGCATTACAACATGGATGGAACTCAAAAAATAAGAGATTAACAAACAACAGAGCTCCACAAAAGAGAGGGGTTTGTACAGTTGTTAAAACAGTTACACCTAAAAAGCCAAACTCAGCTTTAAGAAAAGTTGCCAGAGTTAGACTTTCAAATGGTTATGAAGTAACTTCTTATATTCCGGGAATCGGACATAACCTACAAGAACACAGCGTTGTATTAATTAGAGGTGGTAGGGTAAAAGACCTTCCGGGTGTTAGATACCACATTATCAGAGGAACATTGGATACAGCTGGTGTTAAAGATAGAATGCAAGCGCGTTCTAAGTATGGAGCTAAGAAACCTAAAAAATAGTTAAAATAAATGAAATCAGGCATCTTGCACATTTTCGCTAAATAATACAAACCTCGATGTATAAACATACACCTGGGCTTGCTTTATTTATCAAAAATGTACAATTTACTACTTGGAATTCGTTTAATGAATAGGTTATTAGTAAAACAATTAAGAAAAGAACTAGTGCTTGTACTCTTACTAAACTTAAGGTACTTAAATTTAGATAGGATATATAGCACTATGCGGAAAAGGAAAACTTTTCAGAGTACCTAAATGCTTTTATGAAGCATTAATATAATTTTAAGGAGGGAAGAATAGTGCCAAGAAAAGGATATGTAGCAAAAAGAGATGTTTTACCAGATCCAATATACAATAGTAAAGTTGTTACAAAATTAGTAAACAATATTATGTTAGATGGTAAAAAATCAGTAGCACAAAAAATCGTATATGATGCATTTGACATCATAAAAGAAAAAGAAGGAAAAAATCCATTAGAAGTTTTTGAAGCAGCTTTAGAAAATGTTATGCCAGTTCTTGAAGTTAAAGCAAGAAGAGTTGGTGGTGCAACATACCAAGTTCCATTAGAAATTAGACCAGAAAGAAGACAAACTTTAGGATTAAGATGGATTGTAACTTATGCTAGAAACAGACATGAAAAAACTATGGCTGAAAAATTAGCTGGTGAGTTAATGGATGCTGTTAATGGTAATGGTGGAGCTTTCAAGAAGAAAGAAGATACACATAGAATGGCTGAGGCTAATAAGGCTTTCGCACATTATAAATGGTAAAATTACCATTAAAATCATCAATCTGCACATTTTGGTTATCCAGTCCAGATTTCGACGTACCATCGTACGCCTTCAACCTGTACTGACTAATCCAAAATGTACACCTTAACGATTTTAATGATAATTTATAAAATATTTGATTGAAAGCAGTAATCTGCACATTTTTGTTAAATAACACAAACCTCGATGTATGAATGTACACCTTCGGCTTGCCTTATTTATCAAAAATGCACATCTTACCATTTTGAATCAAAATTTACAAAATTACAATATAATATTTATCTAAATAATAAAATTTAATAAATTCGAATGTTAGCTAGGAAAACGAGCATAAATATTTGAAATAATACTTTTGTATATTGAAAATATATTTGAGAAGTTTGACAACGCTAAAAACGAATTTAGTAAATTTTAAATATAGAGAGGGGGAAAACAAAAATGGCAGAAAGAGCATACCCACTTGAAAGAACAAGAAATATAGGAATAATGGCTCACATTGATGCTGGTAAAACAACAACAACTGAGAGAATATTATTCTATACAGGAAAAACACATAAAATAGGAGAAGTTCACGAAGGTGCAGCAACAATGGACTGGATGGAACAAGAACAAGAAAGAGGTATTACAATTACATCTGCTGCAACAACATGTTTCTGGAACAATAACAGAATTAACATTATTGATACACCGGGGCACGTTGATTTCACAGTAGAAGTTCAAAGATCTTTAAGAGTTCTTGATGGTGCTGTTACAGTTTTAGCTGCTAAGGGTGGTGTTCAACCACAAACAGAAACAGTTTGGAGACAAGCTGACAAATACAAAGTTCCAAGAATGGTATATGTAAATAAAATGGATGTTACAGGTGCTAATTTTGAATTATGTATTGATCAATTAAAAAATAGATTAAAAGCAAATGCAGTTGCTATCCAATTACCAATTGGAGCAGAAGACAATTTCAAAGGAATTGTTGACTTGATTAAAATGAGAGCTTTTGTTCATAAAGATGATTTAGGTAAAGAAATCGAAGAAACAGAAGTACCAGCTGATATGTTAGATGATGCAAAAAAACATCGTGATATTATGGTAGAAGCTGTTGCAGATCAAGATGAAGAATTAATGATGAAATATTTAGAAGGTGAAGAACTAACAGAAGAAGAAATCAAAAAAGGATTAAGAAAAGGAACAATTGCAAACACAATCGTTCCAGTATGTTGTGGTTCTTCATATAAAAACAAAGGTGTTCAAGAGCTATTAAATAATATTGTTGACTATATGCCATCACCATTAGATATTCCACATATCAAAGGTGTTGATGAAGATGGAAATGAAGTAGAAAGAAAAACATCTGATGCAGAACCATTTGCAGCATTAGCATTCAAAATAGCAACAGACCCATTTGTTGGAAAACTATGTTTCTTTAGAGTTTATTCAGGAACATTAGAATCAGGTTCAACTGTATTAAACTCAAATAAAGGTAAAAAAGAAAGAATCGGAAGAATATTACAAATGCATTCAAACCACAGAGAAGATATTGACAAAGTATACAGTGGTGATATTGCAGCAGCAGTAGGATTAAAAGAAGTAACAACTGGAGATACATTATGTGATATGAATGCACCAGTTATTTTGGAATCAATGGAATTCCCAGAGCCAGTTATCGATATTGCTATAGAGCCTAAAGATAAAGTAGCTCAAGAAAAAATGGCAATTGCATTGACAAAACTAGCTGAAGAAGATCCAACATTTAAAACATACACAAACCAAGAAACAGGACAAACTATCATTGCTGGTATGGGTGAATTACACTTAGATATCATAGTTGATAGATTAAAAAGAGAATTCAAAGTTGAATGTAATGTTGGTAAACCACAAGTTGCTTACAAAGAAACAATTAGAAATAAAGTAAGAGTTCAAGGTAAATTTATTCGTCAATCTGGTGGTAAAGGACAATATGGTGATGTTTGGTTTGAAATGGAACCACTAGAAGCTGGTAAAGGAATTGAGTTTGAAAGCAAAATCGTTGGAGGAGCTGTTCCTAAAGAATATATTAAACCAATTGAACAAGGTATGAGAGAAGCAGCAGAAAGTGGTATACTTGCAGGATACCCAGTTATCGATTTTAAAGCAACATTAGTTGATGGTTCATACCACGAAGTTGACTCTTCAGAAATGGCATTCAAGATTGCAGCATCTATGGCTTTCAAAGAAGGTTGTAAACAAGCTAAATCAGTTATTTTAGAGCCAATCATGAAAGTTGAAATAACTGTTCCAGAAGAATACATGGGAGATGTTATTGGAGATGTAAATTCAAGACGTGGTAGAATGGAAGGTATGGATGGAAATGACGGAATGCAAGAAATCCACGCATTTATTCCATTATCTGAGATGTTTGGTTATGCAACTGATTTACGTTCTAAGACACAAGGTAGAGGAACTTATTCTATGGAACCTTCTCACTATGAGGAAGTACCAAAATCTGTTTTTGAACAAATTGTTGCGTCTCGTGCTAAAAAAGACTAAATTTTGTCTAAAATCACTGTCCTGTACATTTTTGTCATGTTATTCAAACTTTGACGTACAGTGAGTACGCCTTCAGCTTGAATAGCATTTCAAAAATGCACATTACAGCAATTTTATACAAAATTGAAAATGAAGGTAGTTTAAAAATCCCTATCTTGCACATTTTCAGTAAGGTAAAGCAAAACTCGATGTACAAACGTACACCTTCGTCTTGCTTTACTTCCTAAAAATGCACAATATAGAAATTTTATGCCAAATTAAAAATAGCAATATACGCCTTCAGCTTGAATAGCATTTCAAAAATGCACATAATAACGATTTATATTCACTTGTAAAATAAAGTTGAAAAGATTTTATAAGTGAATATATAGGACTTTATAATATTTATGGAAAATGCTTGATTTTTTCACTAAAATGTTATAAAATGCTTATGCGAAAGGAAAACTTACGTTATTAAATTTAATTTATATAAACAAGGAAAGGAAGCGTGCGAAAGCTATCCTTTACCTAAATTAAAAGGAGGAATTAAAAAATGGCAAAAGCAAAATTTGAAAGAACAAAGCCACACGTTAACATTGGTACAATCGGACACGTTGACCATGGTAAAACAACAACAACAGCAGCTATTACAAAATATTTATCATTATTAGGAAAGGCTAAATTCGAAGCTTATGATCAAATCGATGGAGCTCCAGAAGAAAAAGCAAGAGGAATCACAATCAACACAGCTCACGTAGAATATGAAACAGATAACAGACACTATGCACACGTTGACTGCCCAGGACATGCTGACTATGTTAAAAACATGATTACTGGTGCTGCTCAAATGGATGGAGCAATCTTAGTTGTTTCAGCAGCTGATGGTCCAATGCCTCAAACAAGAGAACACATCTTACTTGCTAGACAAGTTGGTGTTAAATATATCGTTGTTTACTTAAATAAATGCGATATGGTTGACGATCCAGAATTATTAGAATTAGTTGAAATGGAAGTTAGAGATTTATTAAGTGAATATGGTTTCCCTGGAGACGAAATTCCAATGATTAAAGGTTCTTCATTACAAGTATTAGAAAGTTCATCAACAAATCCAGATGATGAAGTTTATAAACCAATGAAAGAATTAATGGAAGCTGTTGACAGCTATATCCCAACACCACAAAGACCAGTTGACCAACCATTCTTAATGCCAGTTGAAGACGTATTTACAATTACTGGTAGAGGAACAGTTGCTACAGGTAGAGTAGAAAGAGGAACAGTTAAATTACAAGACGAAGTTGAAATCATCGGTCTTACAACTGAAAGAAGAAAAACAGTTGTTACAGGTGTTGAAATGTTCAGAAAATTATTAGATCAAGCTGAAGCTGGAGATAATATTGGAGCATTATTAAGAGGTGTTGATAGAAAAGACATCGAAAGAGGTCAAGTTCTTTGTAAACCGGGAACAATCAACCCACATACAAAATTCACATCAGAAGTATACGTTCTAACAAAAGAAGAAGGTGGAAGACATACACCATTCTTCAATGGATATAGACCACAATTCTATTTCAGAACAACAGACGTTACAGGTGTTATTGAATTACCTGCTGGAACAGAAATGGTTATGCCAGGAGATAACGTATCAATGACAATCGAATTAATCACACCTATCGCTATTGAAAAAGGATTAAGATTTGCTATCCGTGAAGGTGGTAGAACAGTTGGTTCAGGAGTTGTTGCTGATATATTAGCATAATTTTGAATTGAATATAAAAAACGGGATTTTGAGAAAAACTCAGATATCCCGTTTTTTGTATCAATAAATTTTTATGTTTATTTATAATATTAAATAAATACATGAAATTAGAAAAATAGGGAAAATTTTTTCAATAAAATATCTATAGCATCCATAATATTAATTTTACATAACATGAAAATTATGGTATAATATAGGCATAAACTAAAAAGGAGGATTAAAAATGGATGCGGAGAAATTACATGAGGAGGCTGTAGCCGAGTTAAATCGGCTCTCTGTAAAACACAATAGAGAGTGGGAAGAAATTATCCGTGAGATGGAAACGGCACTAGGAAGTGCTAATACGACAAACAAGACAGTAAGAGAGATTAAAAAAATTTCTAAAGACTATGAAAAAAGATTCGATGACCTTAGAGAAAAACAGAAAAGGGAGATGATTCAGCTACAACGGAATTATTCAGATAGATTACTGTCTCTGTGAATCCAACCCGACCAGATGTTTTTTATCTGGTCGGGTAAAATTTTTCTATTTAAATGGGAAATATTATAAATTGTTTATATAAATACTTGCTTTTTTCTAAAAACAATAATAAAATAATACTGTTAAATATATAATAAAATAGAGACGATTTGGAGGAATAAAAGTGAAAATCATATTAGATGCCATGGGTGGTGATAATGCACCAGATGCGAATATAAAAGGGGCAGTAAATGCAATAAATAAAGTAAAAGCAGAAGTTATATTAGTAGGAAAAGAAGAAATCATTAGAAGTAAAATAAAAGAATTTTATGGAAAAGAAATTGAAGAAATATCTGATAGATTAAAAATAAAAAATGCAACAGAAACAATAGAAATGTGTGATACACCAACCGTAGCAATCAAACATAAAAAAGATTCATCTATGGTAGTAGGATTTAAGATGTTAAAAGAAGATGAAGGTGATGTGTTTATTTCAGCTGGAAACTCAGGAGCATTATTGACAGGGGCAACATTATTGGTTGGAAGAATAAAAGGAATTGATAGACCAGCACTAGCTGGAATATTACCAGCTTATAAAAGTCAATTATTATTAATTGATGCAGGTTCAAACACAAATTGTAAACCAATTAATTTATTACAGTTTGCACAAATGTCAAGCATCTATTTAAGAAATACCTATGGAATAGAAAATCCGGCTATAGGATTGTTAAATATTGGAACAGAAGAAACAAAAGGAAATGAATTAGTCAAAGAAAGCTATCATTTGTTAAAAGAAAAAGCAGAAGAATTACATATTAATTTTGTAGGAAATGTAGAAGGAAGAGATGCTTTTTCTGGAAAAATAGATGCCATTGTAACAGATGGTTTTACAGGAAATGTATTTTTAAAAACAACAGAAGGATTAGGAAAGTTTGTAAAGAGAACATTAACAGAAAGTTTAACAAGAAATTTATTAACAAAAATATTAGCGATACCTGCATTGCCAGCTATTAAGAGATTTAGTAAAACAATGGATTATAAATCTTATGGAGGGGCTTTATTCTTAGGAGTAAAAAAACCAGTTGTAAAAGCACATGGAAGCAGTGATGCATTGTTGTTTGAATACACAATTATTCAAGCTGAAAAATTTGTTGAAAATAAAGCTGTGGATAAAATGATAGAAGAATTCCAAAAAGCAGAATAATTTTAAAGGTGAGAGAGATTTGGGGTAACAGAGAAAAAAGCATTTAAAACCATAAATTGACCTAATCGTATAATTTATAAAATATTTATAAAATTTACTTGACAAAAATACAAACATATAATATAAATGAAACTATAGTAGCAAAATATCAAATGGATAAATCATTTGCAAACTTGAGAGGAGGTGAACTCGAGAGAATGAGTTCAGAAGAAGTTTTAGAAAAAGTAAAAGGAATTATAGTAGAGCAACTAGGAGTTGCTGAAAATGCAGTTACAATGGAAGCATCTTTTATAGATGATTTAGGTGCTGATTCATTAGATATTGTTGAATTAGTAATGGCATTAGAAGAAGAATTTGATATAGAAATTCCAGATAGTGATGCAGAAAAAGTTGTAACAGTCGGAGATGTTGTAGATTACATTAAGGAAAATGTAAAATAAAAAAACATATCGGAAGCATTCTAAAATAGAAATCCAAAAAATAAAAAGTCCAACTCATTAAAAGTTGGATTTTTTTTATTGTATAGGTAAAATCGAAGATTTTACCTATACAATAAAAATACATTCCACACAAAATTGCTTTGCAATTTTGGCGGGCGAACAATAACGCGGGCTTTAAAATGTTATAGACAGAGAAAATGTTAAAAAAAGCCCGCTATTGTTCTTGTATAGCATCATATGAATTTTATACAAACAATTTCACTAAAACTATCTGAATAGTATATAGAAAGTAAGATTAAGTTCTCGATCAAGAACAAATTGTATTTAAGATTTCAGAAAAATGCGTATAAAAGTATGCTAAATAATCTCCAATACCTTTCTTTTCAATATCTGAAGTTATATAAATATTACCAGAATATAAGATAGTGTTTTCTAATTTAAGATCAAAGGTTCCTATAGAAGTACCCTTAGAAATAGGCGAATTTAAAACAGAAGAATATTGTATAGATACCGCCAATTTGTCAATTAGATCACTTCTAACTGGAATTTTATCATATGGAATATCTTCATAATCAAAATCTAAATAAGTAGATTTTCCTTTAGATATAGTGATATTATATTTATTTGTTTCTTTCCATACTTCAAAATCATTATGTATCAGTTCTTTAACATCAACATTAGTAAAAGAATTAAAACAATATTCAATTAATTTTATACTGTCTGTCGTTCTAAATTTTTTCGTATCAGCGCCTAATACAACGCAGATAATATCCATATCTCCTCTTTTGCAACAAGTAACTAAACATCGATTGGCACCATTTGTAAAGCCTGTTTTAATACCATATACACCATTTAAAACACCTAAGAGTTCATTCGTATTTGAAAGTGTCTTTGGATAGCCATTAATAGTAATTGTATAGGTTTTTGTTCCAACAATTTTAGCAAAAATTTCATTATTCATAGCATAATTAGAAAGAAGTGCTAATTCATAAGCAGTGGTATAATGTTCATCTTCATCTAAACCATGCGGTGTCACAAAATGTGTATCACACAAATTTAATTCTTTAGCCTTGTTATTCATTAAATCAGCAAAACTGCTAATGGAACCAGAAACATATTCAGCAAGTGCAACAGCTGCATCATTACCAGAACGCATCATTAAGCCATACAGTAAATCTAAAACAGTTATTTTGTCACCAGTTTTTAAACCAAGTCTGGAGCCACCAGTACCAGCAGATTTTTTCGAGATTTCAACAGTATCAGATAAATTCACATTTTCTAAAACAATCAGTGCAGTCATAATTTTTGTAGTAGAAGCCATTTTCTTTTTCTGATTCTCATTTTTTCCAGTTAATATTGTATTGGATTTTCTATCAATAACAACATAAGCTCTAGAATTAATAGTTGGAAGCTGAAGACTTGCACTATCAGTTTCAATAATACCAATATCATTTAAAATTTCTGATAAATCAACAGTATCATCTAAAGGATAAAGATCATCAGCAAAAGTATGACTACTAATTAGGATGATACTAAAAAATATAAAAATAGTTTTATAAAAAAATTGAAAAAATTTCATAAATATACCCTCTATTCATTTTATGAATGAATAAACAGAATATAACTATAAAATAGAATTTAGGAAAAACTAGGGAAATAAGCAAATAATAAGTAAATTAACATAAAAGCTTGAAATTATATCAAAAATGTAATATAATTGTAATGTATGAAAGAAAATGATATAGGGGGCCAAAAGATGTATATCCCTAGTGATTTTTTTCATATAAATTTTTAACATAAAAAATAAGAAAAAAATGTTATTGACTAAACAAAAAAAAGATGTAAAATATAGTTACAGTGTAATATTAAAATAAGGAGAGATATCTTATGAGTAAAAAGAATGTGTTAAGAAACCTAGTGGGGATAATATTAATTCTATGTTTGGCAATGTTACCCAATATAGTAAATGCAGCAACTATGAGCCCATCATTATATTTTGGAATTACAGAACTAAGAGAAAGTGGAATGGGATATTCTATAGGTGATCCAGGTGTAAATGGAACAACAGGACCAGCTGCTAAAATATGGAATATTGTACAATATAGTGGACCAGATACAGATGATCCAACAGAAGCCAATGTATACTGTGTAAAAGCAGGGGTAGGATTTATGTCAGGAGAAGGTGTAAAAGGAACACAAGAATATAATGTGAAGTTTGACATGTATACAGAAAGAGAAGCAATTGCAGCACAAAATAGTGTTTTAAGCGGATTGGTAAATGGAGGACATTATAATGAACTATTAGCTTTAGCAAACTTAATATATATTCCAGGAGAGTCAACAGAAGAAGAAAAAACACAATTAATAGAAAGTGCAGGAATTTATCAAGAACAATATCCAAGTGAAGAATATTACTTGACAGATGATGAAATAGAATCAGTTCAACAAGCAGCAATGTGGTATTTTACAAACTATGGAGAAGAAAATGGTAAATATGACAAATATAGTAATACATCATGGTTATGGTATACAACAGATGGATCAGAATATGAAAACTTAACAGGATATAATCCAACAAGTGTAGAACCAAACCTAAGTGCGGGAAAAGCAAGACAAGAGCAAGCAGAATTATTATATAAATATTTGATAGATACAGCAAAGAAAAATGCAAGTCAATATGAAAATAGTAATGTAAAATATAGAAATAAATTAACTTTATATGCATCTACAGAAAATGCAATGGCACAACCTTTAATGGATGTACAAAGAATACCACAAGAATTTGATTTAGCACTAAGAAAATACATTACAAAAGTAAATGGAGAAAATGTAGTAAATAGTAGAATACCAACAATTAATGAAGCAACTTTAGAAAATGGAACAACTGCTACTTATAATCATAGAAAAGATCCAATTACAGTAGAAAATGGAAATGTAGTTACATATAATATTACAATTTATAATGAAGGAGATTTAGACGGTAGAGCAACAAAAGTAATTGATCAACTACCAACAGGATTGAAATATTCAAAAATCAATACACAAGGATTTACAGCAACATATGATGAGGCAACTAATAAATTGACAATAACAAGAGAAGCAAATCATACAGAAAATTTAGCAGCCTATGAAAAAGGAAATTTGGATTCAGAAACAATTGAAATCGAATGTATTGTTAATACGAATGAGAATGGAAAAATATTAACAAACGTAGCATGGATAGAAGAAGAAATAGATGAATATGGTAATATTATTACAAATGAGGTGGGAGAAGATAGAGATTCAGAACCTGCAACAGCACCAAATGTAAATAAAGATAATATGGAAAGCTATAAAGGAAATGAACAAAATAAAGATGATTTAGCAGATTCAGATTATTTCTATAAAGGAGAACAAGACGATGACGATTTTGAAAAATTAATTGTCAATGTTCCAGAGGAAAAACAATTTGACTTGAAATTAATCAAAAGAATTACTAAAGTGAATGGAGAAGCAGTTCCAGAAAGACTATTAGGTGTAGATATTACAAACCTAGCAAATGGAAGTCAAACAACAGCAGATTATAAAATGAACAAAGAACCAGTTTTAGTAGAAACAGGAGATTTAGTAACATATACCTTTAGGATTTATAATGAAGGGGAAATAGACGGATATGCTGAAGAAATTACAGAAGATATTCCAGAAGGTCTAGAATTTTTAGGAGCAGATGTAGATTCTAATATGAATCCAATTACAGATGAAGATGAATTAAAAGCAGTAGAATTTAATACATCAATGGGATGGACATATGTACAAGGAGATTCTACAAAAATTGCAACAGATTATTTAGGAAAAGGAAAAGGAGAAGAACTAACTACACCAGGTGCAAATCTTATAAAAGCATTTAATCCAGATAGTCCATATTCCGATACAGAAGGCAATAAAAATCCAGATTATAAAGAAATATCTGTTATATTCAAAGTAGTAGCAGATGATTCAAGTATTGGAATTGTTAGAAATGAAGCAGCAATTACAGAAGATGCAGATAGTAACGGAGATCCAGTTGATGACAGAGATTCTAACACAGATAATTGGGTAAAATATGAAGATGACGAAGACTACGATAATATAAAACTACCACAAGAATTTGATTTAGCATTAAGAAAATTCATCAGTAAAGTAGACGATACAACATATAATAGAGCACCAAATGTAGATTTATCAGCATTAGAAAATGGAACAACAGCAATATA
>CAMMWP010000038.1 GCA_946500615.1 uncultured Clostridium sp.
AATTTTTTACTCACAACAAAAAAGCACTTATGCTTTTTTGTATTCACTTTAGCAATTCAAAGTAGAAACCAGAGGAAGTGAGCTAAAGTGAAGTAGGTGTAATAATCCCATTTATGAAAAATAGAATTATTACACCTATATAGGCTGAAACCGTCGGTCGTTCGCCTTGTTTCATAGGTAGTCTAGTAAGTAGTTGTATTACTACTATAATTGCTGATATTTCCATAAAAGAAATATAGAAATATCTTTGTTCATATTTGCCCAAACTTTTCACAATTACAAATCCATATCAAATATGCCACCAAATACTCTTTTATTATTGTGAGTCTATGTTCTAAAATCTCACTCACGCACTTTATGTTTGTAATGGTTGTACTGAAAAATTTGGTTGTAAATTAACTAAATACTATTACAGGGCTTTGCCTTCTTTTAATCGTTACAAACAAGTATTATCAGAAGCAAGGCAAGGTATTAATATGACTGAATTGGAACTTGCAAATTTAGACAGAATTGTATCTCCTCTTGTCAAAAAGGGTCAATCCATTTCTCATATTTACAAAACACATGATATTCCTTGTACTAGAGCAACTCTGTATCGCTATTTATCTAATAATTGCTTTTCTGTTGGTCCTATTGATTTACCTAGAAAAGTTAGAATGAAAAAGCGTAAACAGAAAAAGAGCGAACCTAAAGATACATTAGCACGTACTAATCGAACTTATGAAGATTTTCAGAAGTACATAGAATTACATCCAGATTTGCCTATAGTAGAAATGGATACAGTCGAAGGTATTAAAGGTGGTAGAGTATTACTTACTTTACTATTTAGACCTTCTAAATTGATGTTATCTTACATTATGTATGAGAAAACTCAAGCTGAAGTCCTAAGAATTTTTAATATGATTGAAAAAGATTTAGGTAATGAATTATTCGAAAAAACTTTTCCAATTATTCTTACAGATAATGGTTCTGAATTTGGAAATCCTCTGTCTTTAGAATTTAATCCTGAAGGATTAGGAAGAACCCGAATATTCTATTGTAATCCAAGGGCTTCTTATCAGAAGGGTATGATTGAAAAAAATCATGAATTTATTAGATATGTATTACCAAAAGGTACTTCTTTTAATAATCTTTTGCAAACAGATATTACTTTAATGATAAATCATATTAATAGTCTTGCTAGAGAAAGTTTAAATTGGTCTTCTCCTTATGATGTAGCTAAATTACTAATGGGAAAACAAACATTAAAAAAATTGAATCTCGCAAAAATTTCAACCGACGAGATCCAACTTAACAAAAAACTGCTAAAGAAAAATTAACCAAGTTTAATATTTTTAAATTAATAAATCTAAACACAGTATCGAGTAACTGATTTTACTTTAATACACAAGTAGAATTTAGTCTAAGATAAAAAATTGGCTTGTGTTATTTGCCTTGCAAATTTTTCTTTAATCTACTTAAATTATACTATATTTTTTTAATTTTGGATATACAAAAAAGAGAAAAATTCCCAAAATATGGACTTTTCTCTCATACACTCAAAATATTTTTGAACTAGATTTTACTTTTTTAAGTAACTATTTTACATAAACCCATTATCTTTTAAATCTGTTCTACTAAAGTTTATACTAACACCAATTTAAGCATAGTTTGATATAAAATTTATTAATAACTTCACAGGGTAATTTCAAAAATATACTGTCAATCATTTTTGAAAATGTCCCCAAATTTTTTAAACATTAGCACTAATTTTTAACATGAATTAGTGCTAAATTTTTAATTTAAGAAACCATTTCAAAACGATGTTCTTGTTTTTCAATAAATGATTCAAATAGTTGCCTTTTCCAGGGATGACTCATTGGAGGAATATATATTCTTCTAGGTGTAGGTTCTGGAATATCATCAAAATTTTCAGATAAAGCTTGTATTTCAGGAATTTCTTCTAAGGCAAATATATTATCATTAACTGTTGCATAAAGTTTGTTGTCAAAAGATTTAACAACAATACAAGTAGTTCCATAATTGAAATAAATAGGATTACCATTTCTATTAATTAACCTATAGAATTTGTTCTTAAATTTGATTGAATGACCTTTATCAATAACTCTTTTTGTTAAAATAGATAAAGTTAGATTAATTTTTTTCTCATCTAGTTGCTTTTCAAAAACAGATTTGTTATGATTAATACACAAAGCAAACTGTTCATTGAATTTTTTAATATATTGAGGTAAGAACTTGTTGGCTTCTTCAATGGTAGAAATGTTAGCCAATCTAAGTTCAACAATTAATCTAAGTTGAAGAGACTGGAACACTCTTTCAACAGGAGGTTTAAATTCAGGAACAGAACTGCATTCAAGCTGAATGCCTAATTGGTGGCAGGCATAAGCAAATTGTGTAAAGGTATCTTCTTCGAGTTTGGAGGTACCTTTTCTTTTGTATTCAAAGACAGTTCTTTTATCCGTTTTAATCAGATAGGGAATACCATAATTTGTAAGGAATTGTTTAGTAACATTGTAATAGCCATTTAAAGTTTCTTCTTTATCAAAATAAGCACCAATAATATTGCCAGTAGAATCATCTAAAGCTAGATGAAGATGAGAATATGAATTACCAAACCAAGTATGTTTGCAAGCATCCATTTGAATTTCCTCACCAAAATATTGACATCTTGGTTGTCTAGGATGGGCATCTTCAACAGCAACAATATTAGCTTGAATTTTAGACTTTTCAGATTTAGATTTAGCTTTTTTCTGCATTTCTAGAAGTTGTCTTTTTAATCTTTTTCTAGTAGACTTTTGAGTTCTAGGAGATAAAATATATTCTTTAGTAAGAAGAACTCTAACTTCATCAACAGAAAGAAATATATTTTCTCTACTAGCTAAAAGTTCAGAAAACAGAGTATAAGTACAATCCCAGTATTTAGATAAATAAATATCAATTATTTGATTTTTAAATTCTTCGGTTAAAGCATGCTTAGGTTTTCTACCACGATTACCATGCAAGAAATATTCTTTACCTTTTTCTTTGTAACCTGCAATCATTCGATTAATATGCCTTAAAGAACAATCTAATTTTGTTGCTGCTCTTTTTTTGTTTCCATTAGTTTCAACTAATTTTTTAATAGTTTTATATTTTACTTCTTCTTTCATTCTTAAATCAACCTTTCTCATTTGTACCTCCAACAAAATGTAATAACTTTTGTATTATATAATTTTTTGTTGAAAGTATCTATAATATTTTTTTGGTTGGGACATTTTCTCAAATGATTTATTAAGACATTATCATAAATGAATCAGATATGCAAAATTTGAGTTTAAGTAAGATTTGATATTTTATGTAAAATGTAGTATAATTTAATTATACTATGGCAATAGCCAAAATAAGGAGGATACAATTATGTATGGAAATTATTATGGACGGAGAAACAGCGGTTTCGAAGTAAAGGCATTAATACGTGTAGGAATTGTTATCGCTATTTTAATAGCAATACCTTGTTGTAAGAGCTATTATAGCGAAAAAACCTATACAGCAACAGTAACGGACAAGGACATCAAGAATTATGATTCCAGTTCAAAGTTTCTTGTATTCACAAAAACAGAAAATGGAGAAACCAGAGTGTTTTCAATGGAGGACACATTGATTAAAGGAAGGTGGAATACAGCCGATGACTATGCAGAAATAGAAGTTGGCGAAACCTATACCTTCACAGTAAGCGGCTGGCGCATTCCGTTTATGAGTGAATACGAAAACATAATCGAGTTCCAAAAAACGACTGACTAGGTCAAAGAGTCACCACCCTCAATTAATTTAAAGAGGGTGGTCGATTCATTTATATTTAATAAAAATCTATTAAAAATCCATTAAAAAAATATAAATAATAGCCAGAACACTTACAGTACAAGCACTTACAAAATAAGCAATTTGCTCATCTGCACCAATGACGTATCTGTTCAAACTTTTATAAACAGATATGAATAAAAATCAATCAGAAATAAAAATCTGGTTGATTTTGTTGTTATTAAAAATAACA
This sequence comes from uncultured Clostridium sp., assembly GCA_946500615.1. Lineage (GTDB taxonomy): Bacteria > Bacillota > Clostridia > TANB77 > CAG-508 > CAG-269. The sequence goes on from CAMMWP010000038.1 coordinate 4,031, forward strand.
TTAAAAACATACAAGAAAGGATGGTATCATTTATAGTACAGATAATTAAGCAAAAACTACAAGTTGAGGAAAAACTAAAACAAAGGCTTGAATTTATATGTGATTTTTCTAAAGTTAACCCCACCTTTATCAATGGTAACATTAGAAAAATTAATAAAGCTAATCTTACATATATTAAGCCACATCAATAGTTTCTTCTTGACCAACCATATTACAATAATATTCAGTTTTATCAAGATACTCATTTTCATTGCAGTACTTATTACATATCTTACAATATAAATTATTGTTTTCATTTAATTAGCATTTTACAAATTAATTTTATAAATAGTATTATAAATTATACTTTTATCAACAAAAATAAGAATATGAAAAAAATTAGGGTAAAATAATTCTCTGACAATATTTGGAAATATGATGATTTTAATACATTTTTTACTAGAAATTTTATTAAAATTCATATAAATAAGAAAATTTTTGTGTCTAATTTTTATAAAAATACTTAATTAGTAAAAAATGTAAGAGAATTATTTTACCCTAAAAAAAATGTAATAATATTTACAATGAAATCTAGTTATGATAGAATAAAAATTGATACGAGTAGTAAAAAAATTTAGCTTGTAAAATTATCAATTTTATTGAAAACATTACAAATGCTAAAGAAAAAACTAAGGAGGAAAGGGAGAGGAAAATGAGTGAAAAAAAGGAACAAAAGAAATCAACTAAAAAAGAAAATCCAAAGAAAGTGGTGAACAATAACACAAAAAAGAAGCTAAAAGTAATAGGGATGTTGATATTATTAATAGCGATTATAGTAATAGGCATTAAAGTTATTATAGATATCAACGCAAACAAGAACCAAAATGGCGATAAAACAGGAATGAATCAAACAGGAACAGAACACATGGCAGAAGAAAATGTATCAATAGCAGAAGATGGCACAAAAGTAAACATCAGTGAAAAAATAAAAGAAGAAAAAGAATTAGATGGATTAAAAATAACAGATATGGAAATAACTGAAGTAGACAATGTTAGTACAATTATAGCTAAAGTAAAAAATGATACAGAAGAAGAAAAGGGAGAATATGCAGTAGAAATAATATTACTAGACAATAAGGGAAAAGAAATTACCACAATATCTGGATATATAGGAAAAATAAAAGCTGGTGGAAGTATGTCACTTAGTGCATCAGCAACATATGATTTCGTAAATGCATATGATTATAAAATTAATAAAAAATAATAGAAGGTATCATAAAAAATATAAGAAGAGAAATATGCCAAATTTATAGGGGAGGGAAAAAATTGAAAAAGATACAAAAGCGAGGATTAGTATTAAAAGATAATGTAGGAATCACAATAATTGCATTAGTTATTACAATTATTGTTCTATTGATATTAGCAGGAATTACAATTGCTTCTATACAAGGAGATAATGGAATTATTAACAAAGGTCAAGAAGCAAAAGTAAAAACAGAGATATTGCAATATCAAGAGCAATTAGACATTATTAAATATCATGAATATGGAAAAAGCTATACGATAGATAATATAGAGTTTTTAGAAACATATGCTGAAGCGGTAAGAAATGATGAAATGTTTAAAGAAGCAAAAGAAGTATCTGTAGATGAAGAAAATGAATTAGTAGTAGTTATAACAAAAGAAGGATATATATTTGAAGTAACAATAGATGACATTGTTTATGTAGGAAATGATGATGGAAGTATAGATATAGATATAAATGATGTAACAGTAGAAATTACAAAAGAACCAACATCATGGACAAACGGCAAAGTAAGCGTAAAAATATCAACAAATATAAGAGGCATAACAAAACAATATAGCCTAGATAATGGAAAAACATGGGAAGAATATAGCAAACCAATAGAAATAGAAAATAATGGAACAGAAATACAAGCAAGAGCAGTAAATGAAAATAACGAAATGACAAAAGTAGTAACAGAAAAAATTGAAAATATTGATAGGCTAGCACCAGAAATTGCAACACCAAAAGTAACGGGAATTGCGAAAGGAATAAAAGTAGAAGTAAGTGCACAAGATAAAGAACAGACAGAAACAGATGGAAAGAGTGGAATTAAGGGATATCAATTCAGTAACAATAATGGAACAAGTTGGACAGAAATAGGAACAAGTGGAACATATACATTTAACAATTTAGATGTAGGAACATATCAGATAAAAGTAAAAGTAATTGACAATGCTGGAAATGAAGCAATATCTCAAGCAGTAAGTGGAAGCCCAATAATAAATATACCAGATGCAGAAGGAAAAATTGTATTTTCACAAACACCAAACAGTTGGACAAACCAAGATGTAACTGTAACCATGCAAGGTCCTTCAGAATATACAATTGAATATAGTGTAGATGGAGGAAATTATCAAGATTATAAATCAACTGGAGTTGTCATGTCACAAAATGGAACTATAAAAGCAAGACTAAAAATAGGTAGTGTAATAGGAAAAGAGACAAGCTATATAGTAAATAAAATTGATAAATTACCACCAAATGGCTTTACGCCAAAAGTACAAGCAACAACTAGCACATTAACAGTTATTGCAGATGCAGTAGATCAACCTGCAACATCAACTAATGGAAGTAGTGGAATTAGAGGGTATAAGTATAGTAAAGATGATGGAAAAACATGGACAGAAGAAAAATCAAGTAACACATATACGTTCACAGGATTAGAGCAAGGACAGACATGTCAAATAAAGGTCATTGCAATTGATAATGCTGGAAATGAAACTATATCAAGTGTAGCACAAGGTACTACGACAAAAATACCAGAAGCAAATGGCAATATAAAAGTAGAAAGAAGTGAAACAGAATGGACTAATAAGCTAGTAACAGTTACACTAAGCACATCATTATCGGGGTATAGTATAGAGTATGCAATAAATAATACAAATAATTGGATGTCTTATGATAATAAACCAATTAATGTTGAAGATAATAATACAGCAATTTATGCTAGATTAACAGATGGAAAAGGTGGGACAGGAAATTATATAACAGAAACAATTAGTAATATTGATAGATTGGCTCCAAGAGATGTAAGTCTACAAGTAGAAGAAACAACATCAAATTCTATTAAAGTAAGAGTAAATGCAGAAGATGCAGATGCAACAAATATAGACGGAAAAAGTGGAATTGCAGGATATAAATACAGTATAAATAATCAAGAATATACGTATGTACAAAATACGCAAAATTATACATTTACCAGATTACAATCAGACCAATCATATCAAATAAAAGTAATAGCAGTAGATAACGCAGGAAATGAACAGTCAGCGAATGTTTTATATGCCAATACAGATAAAATGCCAGATCCAGGTTCGAATATAGTCATAACCAAAACACCAGATTATCCAACATGGACAAGATCTGTGCAAGTAACAATGAAATCAACAGCAGGAAGTAATTTTATATTACAATATTCAACAGATAACCAAAGTTGGATTCAATATACAGATAATGGAATAACCATAACAGAAAATAACAAGAGAGTTTATGCAAGATTATATGATCCAAATTCAAAAGAAGCAACATCAAGTATTGATACACAAATTACTAATATCGATACTTTATCACCAAATGTATTTACACCTACAGTTTCAGCTTCAACAGCAACAACAATAACAGTAAGAGTAAATGGGGTAACAGATCAAGCAGAGACCGCTATAAGTGGTTGCAGTGGAATTAGAGGATACAAATATAGCAAAGATAATGGGAAAACTTGGACAGCAGAGACAACTGAAAGTGTAAAAACTTTTGCTAGTTTGGCACCAGGAACGGATTATCAGATCGTTGTGTGTGCAATAGATAATGCAGGAAATGAACAATTATCTTATATGGTGATTGGTACAACACAAAATATGGTAGATGAAAATGATATAATTATCAGTGGAAATCCAACGCAATGGACAAATCAAAATGCATATCTAACGATATCAAAATCATCAAATGCAAATGGATATACTCTAAAATATAGTGTATATAATGACAACAATTGGCAAGAATACTATAATCAACAAATAGAAATGACAACAAATGGAACAATATATGCAGAATTAGTAGATAGTAGCGGATATACAGTCGCAACAAAGTCAGAAACTGTTACAAAAATAGATAAAACTAAACCAACAGCAACATATACAACTGACCCAGTTTCTGGTTTAACATCAAATGTAGTGACAATCAATTTGAATTTATCAGATGATGCATCAGGAATTAATTATAATAGTATACAATGTACTTCAGGAGAAGCAATAACAAAGATAAGCAATACAAGTTATGAAGTAACAAAAAACGGAAATTATACGTTTATATTTGAAGATAATGCAAAAAATCAAAGTAGCTTAAATGTAAATATTAGTAATGTATTAGATATGGTTGTAGAAGACCTAAAAGCAGGGGATAAAGTGTATTTTGAAACCGTAGGAAAAGGAACAGTAGAATGTATTGTGCTATATGATACTGAATATAATAATGCAAATAAAACGGATTATGGAATACAAATTGTTACAAATAATACATTGGAGAGTGTTATTTTAGGAAATGATGATCCGACTATAGAATATACGGGAGGGGTAAACGGAGTTGAATCATATAATCGTGCAATACAAAATTTGAATAATAGATCTGAAAAATATTTAAATTTAATTTATGCAACTGATGCAAGAAGTATAGGAAGTAAGCCAGATGATAAAAATGCAGAATCAGGTTTATATGTAGAAGATGATGATGATTTTCAGTATGCTAGACCACGTACTTTTAAAGATGCTGATTTGAATTATGAAAAGGATTATGAACAGATAAAAAAATTGGGAATACAAAAATCAGACGATGATTATTGGTTAGCCTCTAGATTAATTTATCGTACTGAACTTGTTAGAAATCTTAATATGAGGAGAATACTTTCTAGTGGGGATTATAGTCCTGCTGAATTAGTATCAATAACTTCTGTTTCAGAGGCGAATCATACTATTCCAGCGGGTCTTCGACCAGTATTTACATTAAGACCGGAAATAAAGATAACTGGAGGAAATGGAGATACAATACCATATACATTAGGGATATAAGTAAAGTATAATTATATAAATTGTTTAATGAATGATTGCTTTTATAAATGAAATATTAGAAATAAAATATAAAAAATTAGAGATAGTAAAAGTTAAGGATAATTATTAGAAATTAGAAAAAGGAATCATACTAAGTCCGATTATAGATCGGACTTAAAAAATATGATAACATGGTCATATAACCTATTTTATATAGTAGTTATTACTTAAAGAATATACAAGGAGGACTAAAATGAAAACAAAATTAAAAATAATGCTAGTTTTACTAGTAATGGCGCTAATAATTGCAGTAGCTACAAATGTAAAAGCAGAATATTCCGCAAAAGTAACAATGGCACCAGATAAAACAGAAGTAAAACCGGGAGATACAGTAACCGTTGTTGTCAATTTGGTTAATGTAGTAGATGCAGGAACAGGTGCTAGTGACATGGGAGGAAATGTTGAATATGATACAAATTTTATTGAAAGTATTAGTTCAACACAAGGAACATGGGATTCAGCAAATGGCAAATTTCTTTTAAGTGGAAATATACTAACAGGCGATGGTCAATTTGCGGTATTGCAATTTAAAATAAGCAAAAATGCAACAGGTTCTTCCACAATTAAATTTACTAATATACAAACAGCAAATGGGTCAGGAGCAGAACCATATAGTCCAGATATTACATTAAGGTTTACTGTATTAGAATCAGAAGGACCAGGAGAAAATGATAATACAACAGGAAACAATAATACAATTGGAGATGACAATACAACAAGTGATGATAACACAGTAGGAAATAATAATACAATAGGTGGAGGCAATAGTACCACAAACAGTATAAAAGGAAATGTTGTAACACAAACAAAACTACCAAATGCAGGATTAGGGACAGGTGTATTTATAATAGCAATTATTCTAGTAGGTGTTACTATAGGATCATATGTATTGTATAGAAAATATCAAAAAATATAATATCAGAAATAATCTAAAATTTGAATAAATTGAATATATGAAAAGCAAAGTTCCCGTTTTAATGTGTTTAAGCTAAAGATATTAGAATGAGAACTTTGTCTTTTTTTTATACAATAGGAAAGTAACCCTTTCCTATTGTATAAAAAACGCTTCGCGCTAACGATTGCATAGGAAAGTTATGCTGACTTTCTAATATAGAAAAAACACATTGCACACTTTAACCTAAGAATCAATAAGTTTTAGAATTACTCTAGGATAAAACTTGAAAAACGTAAAGAAATCTGTTATAGTATGAACATAAAAGGAGAGGGAAAGATGGAACAGAAAAAACCAGAAATAAACTATGAAAGACTAGTTTCATACATAAATGAATTAAAACAAACAATAACAAACATAAACATTTCTAGAAAGATAAGCGTCTTAGCAGAAGAACTAGAACTAGAAAAAGCAAAACAAAACCAAAAATTTGATGTTCATGCAATACAATCATCAAGAGTAAGAGACATATTGATATATATAAATAATGAATATGATGGAACACAAAGCAGTGTAAGGAAGATTTCAAAAAAGCTTGAAAGCCCAGAAAGAAAATATCAAGAAATAACAAGTCACATAAATATTTTAGCTTATAGAAAATCTGAAGGACTTACGCAAGAAAATAAAAGAGAATCTGAAAAGCTACTTAAAATAGCCTTATATTTAAAAGAGGTAAGACATCAGAGACATTTTGCAATGCCGGCGGAAATGGATAAACCAGAAAGTGTTAGATTTAGAGAAATATTAAAATATATAGATGATATCTATGATGGAACCGAAGAAAGTACGCAAAATATATGCAAAATGATTATAGAAAGAGGAGATATGGACGAAGTTTTAAAACACTATAAAACCAGAAAGTCAAATGAAGAGGAGAGATGAAACAAGTGAAAGAAATAGTCATAGCAACAAATAATCAAGGAAAATTAAAAGAAATAGAAGAACTATTAGTAGGCTATCATGTAGTATCTCTAAAAGATGTAAAATGTAATATAGAAGTAGTAGAAGATCAAAATACATTTGAAGGAAACGCAAAGAAAAAAGCAAAAGAAATATCAGAAAAATTAAATATGCCTTGTATTGCTGACGATAGTGGACTTTGCATAGAAAAGTATAATGGTTGGCCCGGAATTTATACAGCAAGATTTTTAGGAGAGAATGCCACATCACAAGAAAGAAACACATATATTTTAGAAAAGATGAAAAACTTAGAAGGAATAGAAAGAAATGCAAGCGTAAAATGTTGTATTGTATATTATGACAAAGGAAAATGTAGGATAGGAAAAGGAGAGATAAAAGGAAGAATTGCAAAAGAAGCAAAAGGAAATAACGGTTTTGGATTTGACGAAATCTTTGAACTACCAAATGGTAAAACATATGCAGAACTTACTACAGAAGAAAAAAATCAAATCAGTCATAGAAGATTAGCCTTGCAAGATTTAATGAACCAGTTAAAAAAAGAAGATGTAATAGACGAATAATAAATAACTCACAAAAAATAGAAGATAGGAGAAAGCAATGGCAGAAGTAAAATGGACAAAAGAACAAATACAAGCAATCGAAGAAAAAAATACAAATATTTTAGTAGCAGCAGCAGCAGGAAGTGGAAAAACAGCAGTTCTAGTAGAAAGAATTATCAATAAGATTATAAAAGAAAAGACAGATATTGATAAATTACTTGTTGTTACCTTTACAAATGCAGCAGCAGCAGAAATGAGAGAAAGAGTTTTAGAAGCAATTTATAAAAAATTAGACGATACACCAGAAAACGAACACTTACAAAGGCAAATTACTTTACTAAACAAAGCAAATATATGTACAATTGACTCTTTTTGTTTAGATGTCGTTAGAAATCATTTTTATGAGCTAAAGAATATATCTCCAAACTTTAGAATAGCAGATACAACAGAGATTGAACTGTTAAAACAAGAAATACTAGAAGACATGTTTGAAGAAAAATATGAAAATGAAGATCAAAATTTTACAGATCTAATTAATACCTATACAAGTTATAGAGATGATACACCATTAAAAGACTTAATCCTAAAAATATATACATATATTCAAAGTAATCCCTTTCCAAATGAATGGTTACACGAAAAAATAGAAATGTATAATATAGATAATTTAGAGGAAGATTTTAGTCATAGTCCATATGGAAAAATTCTATTAAAAGAAATAGAAGAAGAGATGATTGATGACATTAGTATTCTAAAAGAATTAGGGAAAAGTTTAAAAAAAGAAGATGGGTTAGAAAAATTTGCAGAAACCATATATGATGATATGGATAAATTAGAAAATTTAAAAGAAAATTTAGATAGCTGGGATAAGGCTTATGAAATGTATTCTAATTTAATATTTGCAACATGGCCAAGACAAAAAATAGAATCAGAAATAAAAGATAAAGCAAAAGAAATTCGTGATGACGTAAAAAAGAAATGTAATCATAAATTAGATAAAATATTTATATATCCTTCAAGAGAAGCAAATCAAGATATCCAAGATATGTATGAAATATTAGTAAAATTAGAAGAGATCATTTTAGAATTTGGAGAAGAATTTGATAAAAGAAAAAGAAACAAAAATATGGTAGACTTCAATGATATTGAACATCTTGCATTAAAGGTATTATTAGAAAATAAAGAGGGACAAGTACAACCAACAGAGATAGCCAAAAACTATCAAGAGAAATTTACAGAAATTGCAATAGACGAATATCAAGATAGCAATATGGTGCAAGAATATATTTTGACAGCCATTTCAAGAAAAAATAATATATTTATGGTAGGAGATGTAAAACAAAGTATTTACAAATTTAGACAGGCTATGCCAGACTTATTTTTATCAAAATATAGAACCTATCAATTAAAAGAAGAGAAAAAGGAACAAGATGACTTAAAAATACAACTATTTAAAAACTTTAGAAGTAGAAAAAACGTATTAGATTTCACAAATCTAATTTTTCAAGACATTATGAGTGAAAACCTTGGAGAAATAGACTATAACGAAACAGAATATTTAAATTTAGGAGCAAACTATGAAGAAATCAATCAACCATTAGAAGCAGAAATTGATATTATTAATGTAAAAGAAGCAGAAGAACAAAGTGAAGATAGTGACCTAAATGATGAAGAAGAAAGAATAGAAGATATACAAATTGAAGCAAAGTTTGTAGCAAATAAAATCAAAAAATTAATAGAAAAAAAATTCCAAGTGTTTGATAAAAAAATAAATGGCTTTAGAGATATTACATATAAAGACATTGTCGTGTTATTGAGATCTACCAAGATGAATGCGCCTATATTTGAAGAAGAAATGATAAATTTAAATATTCCCGTATTTTCTGAAAGTTCACAAGAATATTTAGATACAATAGAAATTCAAACAATTATGAGTTTACTAAAAATCATAGATAATCCAATACAAGACATTCCATTAGTAACTGTTTTACGTTCACATATAGGGAATTTTACAGATGACGAATTAGTAGAAATTAGATTAGCAGATAAATATGACAATTTTTATCAAGCTATGCAAAAATCCAAGATAAATGTAAGTAGTGCATTGAGAGAAAAAATAGAGCATTTTTTTGCAAACTTAGAAATGTGGAGAAAAGACAAAGAATATTTAGCACTAGATGAATTTATTTGGAAACTATATACAGATACCAAATATTATACCTATGTAGGGCTAATGCCAAACGGAGATATTAGGCAAGCCAATTTAAAAATGTTATTTGAAAGAGCGAAACAATATGAAACAGCAAGTTTTAAAGGATTATATAATTTCATACACTTTATAGAAAAATTACATTTAGGAAGTGGGGATTTAGGATCTGCAAAACTAATAGGAGAAAATGACAATGTTGTTCGCATTATGAGTATCCATAAAAGTAAAGGATTAGAATTTCCCGTCGTTTTCCTATCAGCGACAGGAAAGCAATTTAATTTGATGGATTTAAATCAAAATATATTACTACACCAAGAATTAGGAATTGGTGTTAAATACATAGATTATGAAAGACAAGTGCAATATGACACATTAACCAAAGAAGCGATTAAAAATAAAATTCTAACAGAAACCTTGTCAGAAGAAATGAGAATTTTGTATGTAGCATTAACAAGAGCTAAAGAAAAAATATATATAACAGGTTTAAAAAAAGATTATGACAAAGAAATTCAAAATATGCAAAATCAAGTTGCTCGATATGCTAAAAACAACGACAAAATAAATGATATCTTATTAAAAAAATATAAACGATATTTGGATTGGATATTACTAGTGTATTTATATGAAAAGGAAACAACCAATCCGTTATTTACAGTCAATGTATTCCAGAAAAAAGAAGTGTTAAAAGCAATGACCATTGTGCAAAATGAAGAAATAGATGTCAAAGAAATTCTACAACAGGCAAAACTAGAAACAGAAACGATCACACAAATTGATAAAATACTACAATATCAATATAGGTATATAAAATCTACTAAAATTCCAACAATGACATCTGTTACCAAAATAAAACAAATGAAAAAAATACAAGAAAATGATAGTGAAAAAGAAGAAAATAGGATAACATTTCATCAACCAAATTTTTTAAGAACAGACGAAACAAAAACTCTAACAAATGCAGAAAAAGGAACTTTAGTACATTTATGTATGCAAAGATTACAAGAAAATGTAGAATATGATGTATCAAAAATAAAAGACAGTATTGCACAACTGGTTCAAAGAAAAATTATTACAGAAAAAGAAGCAACATATATTAATCCATATAAGATTTTGGAATTTACAAAATCTAATATATGGAAACAACTACAAGTAGCGAAAAAAGTGTATAGAGAAAGACCGTTTTTTATTCATATTCCAGCAAAAGAAATATATCATGAAGACATAGAAGATGAACTTTTGGTGCAAGGTATTATTGATTTATATTATATAAATCAACAAGATGAAATCATTTTAGTAGATTATAAAACAGACTATGTTGAAAAAGGAAAAGAAGAGGAATTAATAAAAAAATATAAAGAACAGTTAAATATGTATAAAAGAGCATTAGAAGAAACATTAAGACAAAAAGTAAGTAAAGTATATATATATTCTGTATATTTAGGCAAAGAAATCGAAATCTATTGAAACTTATGTCTACTTCTGGTATAATGGATATAGATTGGAAAGAAATGGAGAAGAAAAATGAAAAGAACAAAAACATTGCTAATGTATGCTTTATGGGTAATACTATTCTTTATTTTATCAGATTTTTTAATAAATGTAGGATTAAATGCAGCATATAAGCCAATAGAAAGAAAAGATACAATGGCACAGGTTAATGTATATCAAGCAGAAGCAACCCTTGTCAATGGAAGAATAAGAGGATTAATTACAAATTCTCAACCAGATAATGTAAGTGGAAAATACTTAGAAATCAATTTTTACTCAAAAAGAGATGTATTTTTAGGAAGAAAGAGTATTCCTATCAATCAATTGCAAGAAAATGAAACACAAAATTTTGAAGTGTTGTTTAAATTACAAGATGTAAAATATTATACAGTAAATATAGTAGATGAAAAAACGCAAACCGAAGAAATAGAGACAATACTTGATGAAATGACAAAACCACAAATTTTACTTGCAACAGCAATAGCCTTACTAATATTCTGGCCATAAATGTATGTCCATTTAAGTGTCCAGTTGGGTGTCCAGTTGGGGACGTTTCTGTTTGGACATTTCTAAATTATTCACTAAACGTATATATTAAAAA
>CAMMWP010000039.1 GCA_946500615.1 uncultured Clostridium sp.
TATTAAATTTAAAGTGCCATTTAAAGTGCCATTTAAAGTGCCATTTAAAGTGCCATTTAAAGTGCCATTTGCTAAATTAATTAAATCTTTTTCATCCAATTTTTCATCTCTTAATAATGGAATTGTTACTCTAAACATCTCTTTATCTTCAAAAATAGGTGGTTTTCCTGAATACAAATATGAATTTTTTGTAATTTTTATAAACCCACTGCCTAATTCATCTGCATATCCTATTTCTCTAAAAAATTTCGCAATCGTTGGATTTTTTGCAAATGGTGTATAATTTTTTATAGTAAGTAATCCATTTGTTCTAAATGAATTTGGGTTCTCACATATTAATTTATCTTTATAAATAATTACTCTACTTGTATGTCCATCTGTTATATCTCTATGCATAAGAGTATTCAAAACTATTTCACGTGCCATTACATTTCTTGGACTCACTCTTCTTGCATTTTCATCTAATGCAAACCTGTCCATTGTATATTTTGCTATAAAATCAATTAATCTATCATACATATCTATTAAATTTGTTTCTACAAAATCTCTATCATCATATCTATCCAAATCGTCTACTCTATATAAAGCATCAGTTCTACAATAAGGATTGATATTTGAAATTACATCATCTTTCCCAAATAACATAACTCCAGCAAGTGTTACGCCTTTCTTACCTGTTTCCTTATCCAATTTATATAGTCCTGCACTTTTTAGCAATTCTAAATCTGTCATATCCATCCAAATATGTCTTTTCTTAACATTTGAATTAGCTAACTTTCTTGCTTTTTCTATTAAGTCATGTCTTAAATCTTCTTCTACTGAAATATATGGATAAATTGTATCTTCATCAAATATTTTTCTCTTTTTATTGTGAATACTCGCAATTAATGGAATATTATTTGATATATCAAAATCACCCTCATAATTACGAATAAAGACTTTTCCTTTACATTTATGAATTTCTGTTGATTCCTCGATATGAGTGTACAAAAGTATTTTTCCGTCTATTTCTATTTCATGTAATTCTGATAAAATAGTTGGATTTATAACTTCTTTGTTATTGCATTGTGTTGTATAATCCTTCTTTATTTTCTCTATTAAGTTCTCTTTTATTCCAATAATCTCTTTTTTATCATTTGCTCCTAAAATGATATATCCTCCTGTAGTATTTAAAAAAGAACACACAGATTCAAACAAACTTTTAGGTAACCCATTAGTAGCTTCTTTTAATTCTGTATTAACGTTTTCGCCTAATAAAATAATATTTTTAATATTTTCTTCCATAAAGGCTTGTCTCCTTTTTCTCGTTGTTATTTTAAAGTTATAATATCACAAATTCCTTTTTTATACAATTAAATTTCAAAAATCCATATTATTTATTACAATATCAAAATATTTAAATCTTTATTCATACATTTTTAAAATCCTAATTATTATTATTTACCCTAAATAGGCTATTACTCTAACATTTTACTATTTCTTGATTTCAGGACATTAAAGATTTAGGTGTATGATTCCCTATTATATGTCCTTCATTAATCATTTTTTGCACCAATTCCTCTTGTGTATTCACATAGTGTGCCGTTAAAAAGAATGTAGCTTTTACATCATTTTCTTTTAGTACATCTAATATTTGACTTGTATATCCTGCTTCATATCCTTCATCAAAAGTTAAATAAATTATTTTTTCTTCATTGTCACCTAAACAGATCCCATTATTTTCTTCTAATATTTTTCTATTTTCTTTTCCTACATCTGGTTGTTCATGATTATCATTTCTCTTTATTCCCCATTCAATTTTTTTATTCGTAATACTTGAATTTGTTTTTATTGCTTGCTCATCATTATTCATCCATATACTAAGTGCTACAATTGCTATACTTAGCATAAATACAACACCAACTTTAATAAATTTTATATTGCTTTTCATACACTCTTCCTCCTATAAATCTATTTTCTTATATACTATTTGCTTTTTATTTTATGAGTTTGTTGATAATTTATTACTACAATATAGAAAAATCATCAATTTTTATACACTTTTATTTATATTTTTTTCTTATTCTTTCCTTATTCAATAATCCTTTTCTTTTTACTTTTGGCTTGTTATGCTATTAATCGTTTTATCTCTAGATAAATTTGCAATTTAAGTATTGACAATATGATTTTTTTAGAATATATTGTTGTTGTCACTGGAAAAATAAGGTAATTGTTTTTATATTGTCGAAACATATAAGTACATATATTTTTAGGAGGGATGTTATATATGTTAAACTTTGTTATTTGTGATGATAATTTAAATATTTTAGACAGGTTAGAAAAACTCTTAGAAAATATATTTACTAAAAATAACCTTGAAGGACAAGTTTCTTTTAAATTTGATAATTTTGAAGATTTATTATCTTGTTTTGACAATGGGAATCAAGTTGATGTTTTACTATTAGATATAAATTTGAAATCTCAAAAAAATGGTTTAGATTTAGCTGAAGAAATTAGAAAAAAGAATAAAAATGTATATTTAATTTTTACAACTGGTCATTTAGAATATGCCATGATTGCGTATAAATATAAAACGTTTGATTATCTTGCTAAGCCTATCACCTATGAGAGATTAGAGGATACTATCAAACGTCTTTTTGAGGATATTTATGGATTACCAAAGAAATATATTAAGATTGATAATAAACATACACTTATTGATGAAACGCAAGTTCAATATATTAAAAGAGATGGTATGAAATTGATTTTTCATACCTCTTCTCGTGATTACGAGACATATAGTTCTTTTAACAAAATTCAAGAAACTTTGCCTAAAAATTTCACAAGATGTCATAAATCTTATATTGTCAATTTAAATAATATTAATGATATTGATCCGGTTACTTTGACTATTTCTCTTAATGATAACAGCTTTTGTAACATCGGTCCAAAATATAAAAAGGAATTTATGGAGGTTATGAAAAATTATGGAACTATTAAATAATATATGGAATGTTTTATCAACACCTAATGAATGCATAATAAACATTATACTTATACCTAGCACAATTATTGAGGCAATATTTACTTTGTTAATTTTTACGACAGTTCTTAATTTGAAAGCTTCAACAAATAAAAAAGTTATCTATGTAATTTTGTGTAGTATAATTAGTTTTATAAACACTTACTTTATCCCCTCTCCAATAAATATATTTGTTAACTATATAAGTATTTTTGTAATTATATATTTGATTTTTAAAATTTCATTTTTACAAGGACTATTAGCTTCAATCATTCCAACAATCATATTTGCATTAGTTAGTAGTTTAATAATGAATCCATATTTCACACTATTTAATATAAGTTACAATGAATCAGCTACTATTCCTATATACAGAATTATATATTTATTAATAATGTATGCTATTGTATTAATTATTCTTTTATTATTAAGACTAAAAAATTTTAAAATAAAAGTATTTGATTTTGAAATTGATACTAGAAGCAAAAATGTATTATTTTTTAATCTGATTATCGGTTTTATTACTCTTATTATACAAGCAGTTGTAACGCTTTATTATGTAGACATATTGCCCATATTTATTACATTTTTAAGTTTTCTATCATTATTAGCATATTTTGGTGCTAGTATTTATAGTTTAACAAGAGTTATTAAATTAGCTTTTACTACACAAAAATTACAAAATGCAGAAGAATATAATAAAACTTTAACTATTTTACATGATAATGTTAGAGGATTTAAACATGACTTTGATAATATTGTCACAACAATTGGGGGATATGTGAAAACAAATGATATGGAAGGATTAAAAAAGTACTATATACAACTTGAAGATGATTGTCAAAAAGTGAATAATTTATATATTTTAAATCCAAAATTAATTAATAATCCTGGTGTATATAGCTTATTAACTACTAAATATCATGAGGCAGAAGAAAAAGAAATAAAAATAACTATGTCCCTTTTATTAGACTTAAATAATTTACATATGAAAATATATGAATTTACTAGAATATTAGGTATTTTATTGGATAATGCTATTGATGCAAGTTCTGAATGTGATGAAAAAATGATTAACATTATATTTAGAGATGACACCAAAAATCACAGACAATTAGTCATCATTGAGAATACATATAAAGATAAAACTATTAACACTGAAAAAATATTTGAAAAAGGTATTACTGGAAAAGAAAATCATACAGGTTTAGGTTTATGGGAAGTTAGAAAGATAATAACTAAAAGTAAAAATTTAGATTTATATACAACTAAAAATGATAAATATTTTTCTCAGCAATTAGAAATATATTATTGATAATAGCAAATGTGAATTTACATTCACATTTGTTATTTTTTATTTTACTCTTTATGCCTTTTATATAAAACTTTTTATATTCACAAGAAACTAATGTGACTTTTTATTCACAATTCAAAGTAAAAAATAAGTTTTATTCTTTTGAATATAAAATATGTTTATTTTCAAAAGAAAAATCAAGTTTTTCCTATTCAAGAACAAATCAGAAAGCCTTATCATTTATGCTAATTTTATATTTTCTCTTTGGCTTTCCTAAATTTGTTCTGTCCCAATTTTACGTAAGTAAAATTGTGTACAATGTGTTTTTTCTAATATAGAAAAAAACAGCTTTTAGAAAGCTGTCTTGTATTGGATTGTAATATATAACTTTTTAAGCTATATAGCTTGGCAAAAATAATTTTTCGTCCTATCTTTGCCAATAATTAATCCTTTTTTATCATGTTTGTTGGCATTTTAGGTTGATGTAACAACCATAAAATTGCACAAGATGTGTTTGTTGCTTTAGCATATTTTTCTGCTACTTTAGATAAGAATTTGAACATAATCAATTCCCCCTTTAACATTAAATTATATAAAACATACCGGTATATGTTTTCTAAATATTTTGAACTGAAGTATCACCATATACTTCATAGCCATACTTATTTTTGGTTAATCTATATGCTACTTTTGTTATTGTTAATGTTTGTAATAGATTACCAAAAATTAAAATATTGGAAATTACACTATTTTGTATAAATATAGCAGCAATAAGTCCAATCGAAAATGTTATGTATGCTATAATTTGTTTTTTTCTTCTATCCTTTTTAGATAATATAGGAACATTTTCTGTATCAGCTGGTGCATATAGTTTTATCATAATCATTCCAAACACCCAACCAATTCCAATAATTATATATTTTATTGTTTGGTCTAATACAATATTTTGTGAAAGAAATACAATTCCACAATAAAATAGAGTTGTTCCTAATATACACCCTAGATGTGTCTTTAGATGAAATCCTCCAGATGCTCCTCTATATAGTAATAGTGCTACAAACATAAACAATACTTCTTTTAACATTTGCAAAAGAAAAGCAATGATTAGTAGTAAAAAAATTTTAGGCACTTCTCCTATAATATTTTGTAACCCATATTGGATAACTTCTGCTCTTTCATCATCTATTTCTGGCATTTCTTTTCTTATCTTTTTAGTCAAGAATGTGCAAATTTTATCTATCATTTTTTTCACCTCTTCTTGCTAGTTCAATTGTAGCACTCTTATGATTTTTCAATATATTTATTTTGCAAAAAGCTAATTTTCTTTTACGAAAAATCATTTTTGTTTATTTTATAAAAAAAATTTTAACAAAATAAAAAAACTATATTGATAATTCATTTCAACTATAGTTTTTTAATCGTATTTTCATCATTTTTTAATATACACCATGTACCAATTGGATCTGGCAAATCTTTAAATTCTAATGTTTCTTTTGTTATCGGATGTTCTATTGTTAGCTTATATGCCCATAGTGCGATTTGTTTCCCCTTTCCTCTTGTTCCGTATTTTTGATCTCCAAAAATGCTGTGTCCAAAATGAGATAACTGTACACGAATTTGATGATGTCTTCCTGTATGTAAATTAATTTTTACCAAAGATAGATTTTTCTTTGGATGATATGTTATTACTTCATAATCTAATTTCGCTTCTTTTGCATTTTTCTTTTCTTTACAAACTACCTTACTTATATTGTTTCTTTCATCTTTATAGAGATAATCCACCAATGTTCCTTTTGTTTGATCGAATTTTCCATCTGTAACAGCTAAATATTCTTTTTTAAAGATCTTTTCTCTTACTTGATTACTTAATCTTGAAGCAGATTTTGAAGTTTTCGCAAATATCATGATTCCACCAACAGGTCTATCTAATCTATGCACTAATCCTAAATATACGTTTCCAGGTTTATGATATGTTTCTTTTATATATTTCTTAACCAGTGTTAGCATATCTATATCTCCGGTTTTATCAGATTGTGATGGTATATTGGGTATTTTTCTTACAACAATGATATGATTATCTTCATATATGACTTTTAATTTTTCCATTTTTATCCTTTTCCAATTTTATTTTTTATCTAACAAAACAATATGCTGATTATTTTTTAAACACTCTCCCATCTTCCATAAATTCCACAAGGCAATACTAGCCTTGAATTTTCCATAGGAAGTCCAATTTCTCCTGCTTCTATTTTCCCCTTATATTTTTTTGATATTGTTAAATATAAAATGTCTTCTAAAACTTTACTAGATATTCCTGTTGTATAAGAATTAATTAAGAAGAATAAAGGATTATCTGATAATACATTGGCACATAGTTCCACTAAATCATAAATATTGTTCTCAAATTGCCATACTTCTCCTTTAGCTCCTCTTCCATAAGATGGTGGATCCATAATAATCGCATCATATGTATTTCCTCTTCTAATTTCTCGATTTACAAATTTTACGACATCATCTATGATAAATCGAACTGGTTTATCTTGTAATTTTGATGAAGTAACATTTTCTTTCGCCCAAGTGGTCATTCCTTTTGAACTATCTACATGGCATACAGAAGCTCCTGCTGATAAACAAGCAACAGTTGCACCACCTGTATAGGCAAATAAATTTAATACTTTGATTTGCCTTTTTTCATTTTTGATTTTTTCTATCATCCAATCCCAATTAACTGCTTGTTCTGGAAATAATCCTGTATGTTTAAATCCCATTGGTTTTATATTAAATGTTAAATTTTTGTATTTTACTTGCCATTGGGAAGGCATCTTTTTCTTAAAGTCCCATGCTCCTCCACCTGTTTTACTTCTATTATATACCGCATTGATTTCTTTCCATTTGTTAGGAAAACTTTTATGTTTCCAAATAATTTGTGGATCTGGTCTGGATAATATGACATTTCCCCATTTTTCTAGTTTTTGACCGTCTGCCATGTCTAATATTTTATAATCTTTCCACTCATTTGCTATTTTCATAATTTTTTTAAGTAGCTTTAATAAACTACTCTTCCTCCTATTATTAGAATAGCTATATTTTATCATATTTTTTTGTTTTTTCCAAGAGTATTTGATGATTTAAATATTTTGCAAGATTTTAAAGAAATTATATATCATGATTGCATTTACGCTAGACAACAGAATAAATGCTAATATAACTAATGACATAAATTTATGCTTTGTTATACTTGTATATAACTTGTCCTTCCAATTTTTTATGGGTATTTCCTTTATTTTTAATCCCCTTCTATCATATGTACTGATACATATTCCTTCATTTGTATTTTGCATACACATCCCTCCTATTATATGTATATGCTCTATCTTTTTTTGGTATTCCTATTTTTTTATTTTTTATCTCCTAAAAGGGAAAATCGGTATAAAGCATTTGCATACTTTATACCGATACAAGAAAATTCATTTTCTTCCCATTAGCCAAAGCCATATGGCCAGTCCCCCCGATAGGAACCCTGCCAGACCTATAGCTACAACGGATTTTACACTCCCCTCAAAAAGGAACTTAATAAATAAGTCCAAATTAAGGAATACAAAAGCTATTGCCAATGTTGCCACAAAGGCAAAAGCTGTGCCTAGGGCAATAGCCCCAATCCGTTTTATCTGTTTCTTCATTATACCACCCTCCTCATTTGATTTGATACTTTAATTATACTACAAAATCAGTAAAACTTCAAGTTTTTTAATTTTATAGTTAATGTTTACTTCCTTTGTGATTGCACTATTTATCAAAACATGATACATTATTCTCATATTTAGACAGAAAAATTTCTGTTAGTTTATACTCAAGGAGGATTGCATCATGAAAAAAATTATTTTTCTCATTATGTCTGCTGGTATTGTTTTTATTTATATAATACTAGCTTGTAGACATACTCATGCTAGATTAGCCAGTCGCTATCCGGCATTATCCCTTATTGGGACAATAAAAAAAGAGCATACTTAATATGCTCAAAGTGGGACTATTCCCACTTTTTTTAATTTATATTTATTCTTTTAATTTCTTTGCCAAATCTTCTGTAATTCCTTTTACCTGAATTAATTCTTCAATGGAAGCTTGTTTTATTTTTTCTACGCTTCCAAATGCTTTTAACAAAGCTTGTTTTTTCACATTTCCTATTCCCTTAATTTCATCTAAAACTGACTTGGTAATCTCCTTATCCCTTAATTTTCTGTGATAAGTAATTGCTGTATCATGAACCGTATCTTGAAATCTTGTAATCAAATTCATTAAATTTTCTGAAATTGGTAATTCATTTCTATTTTCATCCATTAATGCTCTTGTTTGATGCTTATCATTTTTAACCATACCAAATACTTTTATATTCAATTGTTTTTCTAGCATTTCTATGTTCTCTTTTTGATCTTGTTTAGTCATATCTTGTTGCATGATCTTTTCCCTTTCTGCATATAACACATTCTGAATGGCTTGTTTAATTGCGTGAATTTGTGTAATCCCTCCATCTGCAAATATAACATCGGGAAGTTTTCCAAAGCCACCACTTGGATTTTCAATAGAATGTTTTAGCCTTCTGGTAACAACTTCTTCCATACATTTTGGGTCATCTTGTCCATAAACTGTTTTTATCTTAAATCTTCTAGATAAATTCTTTTTAATCACACCGTCTTGCATCACACACATTCCAGCAACCATATATTCTCCTAATATATTTGATATATCAAATGTCTCTATTTTTCTTGGTAACACATCCATATTTAGCACTTCTTTTAATTCTAGCAAAATTTCACTTTTATCTTTTTCCTTATTGTCTAATGATACTTTTGCATTATTTTCTGCCATTTCTACAAATCTTAGTTTTTCACCCTTTTTCGGTGATTTAATTTCCACTTTTTTTCCTAATTCTGTGGATAACCATTTTTCTATTGCTTCTTTGTCTTCAATTTCTTCTCTTATCATAATTTTACTAGGTATATTCGGATTATCAAAATAATATTGTTTAATAAATCCCGATAATATCTCGTTATCTTCCATATCTTTTAAATCATTATAAAAGTATTGTTCCCTTCCTATCATTTTGCTTCCTCTTACAAAAAAGATTTCAACACATACTTCTAAATCTGATTTTGCAATTCCAATAACATCAATACTGTTTTCTGAAATATTAGACACTTTTTGTTTACTAGATGCTCTTTGTATAGCTTGTCTTCTATCCCTTAAATAGCCTGCTTTTTCATATTCCATTTTTTGAGAAGCTTCTTGCATCTGTATTTCTAAATCTTTTAGAACTTTATCTGTTTTTCCTTCTAATAAATCAATAATTTCATTCACTTGTTTTCGATATTCTTCTTTATCTACTTTTCCCATACAAGGTGCTAAACATCTGCCAATATGGTAATTTAAACATGGCCTTGTTCTTTCTTTTAATGTCCTGCATTGATGAATTTTATATCTTTCTTTTATGAAATCTAACATTTCTTTTGCTGCTCCCGGATTCGCATATGGTCCAAAATACTTTGAACCATCATTTACAATTTTTCTTGTATAATATACGCCCGGATATTCTGATTTTACGTCTATTTTGATATATGGATAGGTTTTATCATCTTTTAATAAAACATTAAATTTTGGTCTATTTTTCTTGATTAAATTACATTCTAAAATCAATGCCTCTGCTTCATTATCTACCACAATATATTCAAAATGGTCAATCAGAGAAACCATTTTTTCAATTCTTGCTGTTTTATTTGTTTTTCGAAAATATTGTCTTACTCTGTTTTTTAAAGAAACGGCTTTTCCTACATAGATAATTTTGTCATCTTTGTCATGCATAATATATACACCCGGTTTTCCCGGTAATTTCTTTAATTCTTCTTCAATATTAAACATTTTATTTCATTCCTTTATAAAAGCTTGTTTGATAACATCAAAAAAAGGCTTATACTCTATTTTGAATGATAAGTCTTTTTTCTATATTATAGTATACCATAAATTAACTAAAAATCCAAACAATTTGTGGGAATATTCATTTCTTCTTTTTCAAATGGATTGACATTGATATACAATTTATTTTTTATCTTTTCTTTACATACATTTTGTATATTGATATCTTTTGTTAAAAGAATAACAATCTCATCTTTTTTTAAGTTTATATACTTTATTGCCTCTTCTATATCTTCTTCAAATAGTACTTCTGTTTCAAAAAAATTATTTGAAGCATATGCATAAATTGTTTCAGACAGTTCCTCTAATTCTTCATCTAAACAATATACAATATAATTATTATAAGGAATATAGGTATATTTTCCTAAATATGTTCCTTTATAATGATTCGCACCAATTAGGATTGTTTTGATGTTTTTGTCTATAATTACCTTTTTATCTAAAATTTCTATACAATGTATCAATAACTTAGGAAGATGATTTTCTTTTAAAATTGTATTTATAACGTTTACTATAAAACAATTGCTAGAAAGCATAAATTCTCCAGTTTCTAGTAAAGCTTGTTTTTGATATATAATCGCTTGTAGACAAATATGTAAAGTAACATATGGATCACCATAATAGCTAACTACCAATTTATTCATAGTTTTACTCGTCGCGCTTATCCTATCATCTTGCCTGTTTTCTTTTTCTGTTTGTTGATACTGTTCTATTATGTGTATCATTTTATCTATATCTATTTTCTTTTTCCACTTTTTAAAATCTAACATGATAGCCTCTTCTAGTTTTACTCTATCTTCGATAAATACTTGTCTAATTTCATTTAATATTTTTAATTTTTTCTCTTTGACAATATAGCATTGCTCCAATGCGATATCTAAAAAATTTTGAAATTCTATATTCATTATTTATTCCATTCCTTCCTAAGACACAAATACATCACAAATCTAGTTGGAAAAGAACTACGTTTTTCAACCTTTTTCCTTTCCAACTCGTTGTTCGTATATTCCAATTATCTTTCCGTATATAACCTTCTACTATTTCTAACTTGTTCCCACGCTTTATTTCTTTTTATCATTTTTTCTATTTCTTCCGCATTATATTGTTCGCTATCCTCTAACTGTTTCAAAGCTTTTTCTCTTTTATCTTCGTCCATAGCTTTCGCAAGACTCTCTGGAACACCTAATAAAATTTGCATTTCTTTTGGATATTTATTTTTAAAATGAGAAATTTCTCTTATGATTCCTCTTTCTTCTAAGTTTGGTAAAATTCTTAAAGCCAATTCTGCTAATTGTGCTCTACTTACTCTATTTTCTGTGTTTATAAACTCATCTCTATATCTATCATATTCTTCTTCTGTTAGTATAAATGCTTTCGCACCATGCATTTCTCCCATACTTTTTTTGCCGTCTTGTCCTCTTGTTAATTTATATAATTGTTCTAAAACAACAATGCCTCCCTTTATACTTGGCAAATGTGCTGCAATATGTCCATCTCGAAATGTTTCCATTTTTACATTTTCATCAGATTCTATAAATGCATTATATCTAACTGCTGTATCAAAAATATATTTTTTGACTTCTTGTTTTGGTGTGTGTTTTTCTTCTTCGACATTTTTTTCGTATTTTTTAGCTCTTCTATGTTCAGAATGAACACTGGTATCTAAATCTGCTATTTTTTCAAATAATGAATTTCTAATTTCAGCTTCCTCTGGTGTTGGAAATATAATATTAATCAAACTGATTTTTTGTTCCAAACTAACATGATTCATTTCAATAATTTCTTGTATATCATGTAAACTTACTCTGTTTTCTAAATACAATCTTCTAACATCTTTTGGTATTAAAACTTTACTTGTCAATAATTCCAACAGTTCATTGTTTTCTGCCCAAAGTACTACAGTGTCAATTGGAATGATTCCAAGTTCATAAAATCGCTTTCTATCCTCTTTGCCAAATTCTTTATGTTGCCTATCTTCCTCTATATCGTTTTCTATTCTCTCGCCTAATTGCATGATCAGCTCATCTGCCATTTCCGTTTGTTCTTCTATTGGCAAATCTTTCAGCTTTAATTCTGTATAAAGTAAACCATATTTTTTTAGTTCTTCAAAATTTGGATGTTCTTGCTCTCTTATTTTCATATACGCATCAATTATTTTTTGTTCTAAGTCTAGCCCTTGAAATTGCTTTCCTTCATCATATAATTTCTTTATTGTGTCAATAGAAATATATCCTTTCTGGTATTTGTCTAAAAAATTATCCATATCTATCATTCCTTCATTTGCTAACATAGCATATGTTCTCTCTGAAAGTAATCCATATTGTAACAAGTCTTCTTGTTTTTTCATATTTTCTGGATATGGACTTTTTTGTTCTAGTACTTGTAGTAGGGCTTTTCCTGCTTTTATAACTTGTTCTTCTGTTTTTCCATTAAGAAATATTTCTTTATACAAGTCCACATATCTTTTAATCGTTTCTTCTTCATATTGGTCGTTTTCTTCATCTAGTTCACTCAATTGATTAAATTTTTCTAATATAAATTGTGGTGTTATCAGACTGTCTAATTCTGTATGTTTCCCTACTTCACGCATATTTTCGAGACTAAGTCTTCTATCTTCATACATCTTTAAAATATTATGCCCATCTACTAAACCTACATCTAACATTTTGTTTAGTTCTCTTATTGACATAAATCCTCGTTGTTTTATAATATATTGCCTTATGTATTGAAGCTGTTTTGCTGTCATGACAGAAACAGGCACACCTTCTTGTATAAAATGATTGATTTGCTCATTGATGCCACATTCTGACATATATTTTCCATCAATATATTTGTCCATTGCTTTTTTAGCATCTTTTGTTGTATACACACGATCTCCTACTTGTATCTCTGTTTCACTTTTAGCAAATACAGAATAATAGATTGGTAACAATTGCTCTAAATTTGCAAAATGTATTTTTCTATAATCTGTCGAAACTTCTGCTCTTACTCTCCTGTTTGAAATGATGGGATACAATAAATCCCCATTTTCCATATCATTAACAATATCCATAAATGCATTTAGACACATTTTTTCTATATTTATATATTGTTCTATACCTTCGAATGCATCTTTTATATTTTCTGATGTTATAGATAAAAAATTTCGATAACAATATTCTTTAAATTTTTTTTGAGCAATCATATGTAATATTTCCTCTTGTGAAAGTCCTTTATCTAAAAAGGAATTTGCAGCAGCTGTTTCAAATATATATTCTCCCATATGTGGAACTGTAAAAATGTCTGGTGCTTCCTCTTGATTATCTTCCACTGCTAATGCTGATAATATAGCTTCATGAGGAAGTCTTTTTATGGCTTTTTGAGTTGTTTTTTGTCTCTTCCTTTCTTCAACTGATAAAGGTTCTTTTAACAACATTTTACTAGAAATTACCTTTATAATATTTTTTCCCTTATCTATTTCCTTTTGTAAGAATACAATATTTTTACTTCTTAATGTTTCTGCTAATTCCAGTGTCTTTTTAATATATTTTTCTATTTCCTCTTTTGTAAATCCACGTAATCTTAATGCTTGTTGCATTAATTCATCTGCTTTTCGTTCTAGTTCTTGGACTTCTTTATAATGTTGTAATGAAATCAAGATTAATTTTTCCTTATCTAGATATGGCTCATTTTCTTCTAAAAAGTTTATCAATTTATTTTTTGAAAATTCCCTTCCTTGAAGATTTCCAAATACTTTTTGTAACTCTTCATATGGATTACTTTTGTTTAAACAATATTGTATATCTTCTACTATCAATTGTAAATGACAGTAATCATCAATTTCTTTTATCGACATTTTGTTTATATCTATCATGAAATCACCTCTGTTTTATATTATATCACTAAGCTTTACATAAAGTCAATTTATTCCAATTTTATACAGTAATAACGAAGACAATAGCGGGCTTTTTTGAACATTTTCTCTGTTTATAACATTTTAAAGCCCGCG
>CAMMWP010000040.1 GCA_946500615.1 uncultured Clostridium sp.
TGTTACGATTTAGATATTAGAATTTCTTAAACGGGAATTGGAGGGTAGCCGAGAACACTTAAAACTCTATCCTATGGTTGCCCTCTTTCAAATGGGAAAAACTGAATTGTAACAAAAAAATAAAAAAATTAAAATAAAAGTCATATTTTTTAAAAATTTTCATATCATATAGTATGGACAAAAAATGGACAAATATAAATGTTTTAGAATAAAATATTATGTTAATACAGCAAGAACAACAATAAAGAATGCTTAGAAAATAAAGGGTTACAGAGAAAAACTGTGCCAAAATTTGACTTTTAATGAAAAAAATAGTATAATATATTTGTGTTGCCAAAAGGAGGTAATTTAATTTTATGAAAAGAGAAGAGAAGGCTTCAATTTCTATAATGAAGATTATCTGTGTGAGTATCATCTTAATATTAATATCGGGAATTAGTGTAATGGCAGTCAACACAGACCTTAAAGACATAAAGATTATCCTACAAAATGGATATGAAATGACAACTGTAACATCAAAAAGTAAAGTATCAGACATATTAAGTGAAAATAATATTATTTTAAATGAAGACCAAAAAACCATACCTGATTTAGACAAGGAAATATCTTCAGGAGATACGATTAAAATAACAGATAAATCATATAATGAAGTGCAAATTGCTAAAATATCAGAAGAAGGAATAGAAACTTCATTAGATCAATTATTAGAAAATTATGCACCAATAACAGAAAAAATTGTTGTAGAACAAGTAATAATACCTTATGAAACAATCACAAAAAATACAACAGGAACTTCAACAGATACAACAAATAAAGTGGTTAAAGAAGGAAAAGACGGATTAAAAGAAGTAACCTATAAAATAAAATATCAAAATAATGTAGAAATTGAAAAGTCAATAATATCAGAAGTTGTTGTACAAGAACCAGTTAATAAAATCGTTCAAGTACAAAAAAAGGCAACTTCAAGAAGTTCAACACTACCAAGAACATCAAGTAATACAACAGGAGGAACTGTATATAAAATAACAGCATATTGTCCTTGTAGCAAATGTTGTGGAAAAACAAACGGAAGAACAGCATCGGGAACAACTGCAACAGCAGGAAGAACCGTTGCAGCATCTAGCAAATTTGCATTTGGTACAAAGTTAAATATTGGTGGACACGTATATACGGTTGAAGATAGAGGTGGAGCAATTAATGGAAATAAAATTGATATATTTGTTAATTCTCACGCAGAAGCTCTACAATGGGGTGTAAGATACCTAAATGTAAGTGTTGTAAATTAAAAGAATATATAGTATAATTACTAGAGTTTTCGGACTCTAGTAATTTTATATTTATAAAGTAAGGAGAAATGTAATGAAACTGATATCATGGAATGTTAATGGAATACGTGCTTGTGTTAATAAAGGATTTAAAGAATTTTTCAACCAAATAGATGCAGACATATTTTGCATCCAAGAAACAAAATGCCAACCAGAGCAAATCGACTTAGAATTTGAAGGGTATAATGCATATTGGAATAGTGCAGAAAAAAAAGGATATTCTGGAACAGCAATTTTTACAAAACAAAAACCAATCTCTGTTACTTATGGAATAGGAATAGAGGAGCATGATAAAGAAGGAAGAGTCATCACTTTAGAATTTAAAAAATTTTATATGGTAAATATTTATACACCAAATGCCAAAAGAGGATTGGAGAGATTAGACTATAGGCAAATTTGGGAAGATGAAATAAGAAAATATTTGCTAAAACTAAATGAAACAAAGCCAGTCATTATGTGTGGAGATTTAAATGTGGCACACGAAGAAATTGATTTAAAAAATCCAAAATCTAATAGAGGGAATGCAGGATTTACAGATGAGGAAAGAGAAAAGATGACAATATTATTAACAGCAGGATTTGTAGATACCTTTAGATATTTATACCCAGAAAAAACAGATGCATATAGTTGGTGGTCATATATGGGAAAAGCAAGAGAAAAAAATATAGGGTGGAGAATTGATTATTTTATTGTGTCAAAAGATATCAAAGAAAAAATCAAAGAAGCAATGATTTATCCGGAAATTATGGGAAGTGACCATTGTCCTGTAGGATTAATGATAAAATAATCAAAACCAAATTTAAAAATGATAAAATAAAAAATGTAGGAGGAAATGTATGAATGAGATAAAACATAACTGGAAAAAGTGGCTATATTGGTTTGCCTTAGGACTGGCCCTTATTTGTATTTACAAAATTCTAGATAATTATGAAAATGTGATGGCAGGTGTACATACTTTTTTTGGTGTGATTAGTCCTTTTCTAATTGGTATTTTTATTGCCTATTTATTATATATGCCTTCAAGAAAATTTGAAGAATGGTATCGAAAAATAAAAATCAAATTTATTGCAAAAAAAGCAAGACTATTAAGTGTGATAACTGTATATAGTATTATGATAATAGCAATAGCTATTCTATTTTCTGTTATTTTGCCAATTGTTTTTGAAAGTATAGTAGATTTCTTTAGTCATATACCAAATTATTTTGAACAAATAATGGATGCGTATAACGGATTACCACAAGATTCTATATTAAAAAGTCAAATTGTCCAAGATGAAATACACAATTTACAGAATATTGATATCAAGCAATACTTAAATGTAGGAGAAATATTTGGATATATCATAAATGCAATTGGAGCAATCTTTAGTGTTGTAGATGTATTTATAGCAATTATCGTATCTATCTATATCTTAGTAGACAGAAGAAAAATATTAACTTTTTTTAAAAAATTAGCAGGAGCGGTGTTCAAAGAAAGAACCTATAAAAACTTAGATAGATATTTTAATAATTCAAATGAAATCTTTTTCAAATTTGTGGCAAGTCAATTTCTAGATGCCATTGTTGTGGGAATATTAGTATCTATTGCTTTAACCATTATGGGGGTAAAATATGCACCATTATTAGGATTTTTCATAGGTCTATTCAATATGATACCATATGTAGGAGCAATTATTGCAACAGTGATATCTGCTATTATTACATTAATCACGGGTGGTTTATCACAAACTATTTGGATGTTAATTGTTGTTATTATTTTACAGCAAATTGATGCAAATATCATTAACCCAAGAATTGTAGGGAAATCATTAAAAATTAGTCCATTATTAGTATTATTTGCAGTAACTTTTGGAGGAGCATATTTTGGAATATTAGGAATGTTTTTAGCAGTTCCAGTGATTGCCGTTATTAAAATATTATTAGATGATTTTATAAAATATAAAGAAAATAAAAAGAAGAACGGGAATTTGGAGATAGACTCAAATTTACCTTAAAAAAGAATCATTTTAAAAGTTAGAATTTCAACTTTTAAAATGATTCTTTTTACATAATAGGAAACAATATGAAACTTTAAGTTACGCAACTCAAAGTGAAAAAAAATGAGTTTTATTTTCAAAAGAAATCATGCTTTCCAATTGTATAAAAACGTTTCGCGCAACAGATGTACACAATTTTACTTACGTAGAATCGGCACAGAGCAAATTTACGGAAAGCCAAAAAGAAAAGTTAAAGATTGCACAAATGTTAAGGCTTTCCGATTTGTTCTTGAATAGGAAAAATCGAAGATTTTGACTATACAAGAACAAAAAAATAAAGACATAATAAATAGACCTTAATAAAAAGGTTGAATGGTAATATATGTAAATAATTAATTGCCGTCGTAAGTGTATTCAATACCAGTATATCCGACGAAATAAACAGGTTTCATTAAGCCACCACACTTTTCACAATCAAACATAGGAGGGTAAGAAGGGTCACCAGGGTCAGTCATATCCATTTGAAGAACAATTTTAGTAGGAATTTTTTCATGGCATTTGCAGTTAGTACAAATAAATTCCGTATATGTAGGACGTTTAATTTTCAAAATAATCACCTCTCAAGAAGTATTATACGATTTTTTAACAATATAGTCAAAGTGGAAAGTGTGACCACAAGAACATTTAAGAGGGGCATGATGAAAATAAAGTTCAATACGACATCTCCAGTTTTTAAGTTGTTTTCTAAATTTAGCAACATGAGGCTTAAGCATGTAGATAAATTTATCAGAGAATTTATGCTTTTTAGCATAAAGGCCATAATATCGAACAACATTAAAATATTTATCATGAATATGGATGATAAGTCTTTTGATAAATTCGTAAGCATGGGTAGTTTCTTCAACTCTTTGATTATCTTCATGTCTGTCATACCAAAAAGTAACATGTTCACCGTCATAGTTAAGAATACGAGATTGAGCCATAGCAGGTTTGCCAGAATAACGAATAATATATTTGACAGTGGACTTAATATCACGAGCATAAATTTTAGGAGCATGAACATAAAAACCATTTTTAGAAGAATTGTAAATAAGATTTTTAAGAGTTTTAAATTTATGCTTACCAATATGTTTTTCAAGTAAAGATAGTAAAGTAGTTTGAAAACGATTACGAAGCATAGTATAAGGAAAAATATCAAATTTTTTCCAAGGGGTAAAGTTACCAGCAGCGCCTTCAGTAATAAGGACATGAATATGAGGATTCCATTTAAGGTCGCGCCCAAAGGTATGAAGAGTAGAAATAAAACCAGGTGTAAAATTTTCTTTATGATTACGTTCATAAAACCAAGAAAGAATAGTAGAAGAAACAGCATCAAAAAGAAGATTAAGAAGAGATCTATTTTCTTGAAAAAGAGGCCACAAAGCATGGTGAATAGTAAAAGTGATATGTCTGTGAGGGCAGTTAATAGATTTTCTGGCGATAGTATCAGCTCTATCTAAAGTATATTTAGTACCACAAGAACAACAGAAACGAGATTTACAGGTAAAAGGAACATATAAATAATTATGGCAATGGTCACAGGTATAAACAGCATAGCCATTAGAAAGAGAACCGCACCCCATCATTTTTTCTACTTCTTCATGAACAACAGGTCTGATGTTAAGATTAGGGTTGTCTTCTAGAAAAGAATACCAATGGTCATTAAAAATGTCTTTAATTTTAAATTTAGACTTACAATTATTAGGTTTGTAAGTGTGTTTATTTTCTTCTTCTAAAAATTTTAAAAATTCCATAAAGGAATTATAACATTTAGAGAAGAAAAATAAAAGACACTAAATTTAATTAGTGCCAGTGCGAACGAAGTTCGCTTTCTTGTAGAAATTTGACAAAAACGAATAAAAATGTTAAAATGTTACTAGAAAGTGAATAAAAACATAAAATAATCATAAAATAGTAACAAAGAAGGTGAAGAAAATGAATTGTCGTAATATAGTTTTAAATTATATACAAAATTGCGAAAAAAATGAGCCTATCTTTATAGAAGATATAAAAGAATATATTATGCAATTCTATAAAGAAGAGGAAAAAGAAAAAGTATTTAATAATGTAAAGGAAATATTAAATAGATTAAATAAAGAAAATATTATAAAAACAGCATATAAAGGTATTTATTATATTCCAAAAACTAATATATTTGGAGAAGTACCACTTGCAAATAGCAAAATAATTCAATACAAATATTTAGTTGATAAATTTGGGAATGTAAAAGGATATATAACAGGTGCAAATCTATTTAATAAAGTTGGATTAACAACACAAGTTCCAAACATTAATGATATTGTCACAAATGAATGTAAAAACAATAATAAGTATGCAAATAAATATTTAAATGTAATAATAAGAAAACCAAAAATCGAAATAAATAATGAAAACTATAAATATTTGCAACTAATTGATTTAATTGAAAATAAAGATAATATTTATGTAGAAGTAGATGATATGGATGAAATAATATATAATTTTATTCAAGCAAACGATTTAGATTTTGAAAAAATATTAAAATATGCAAGAGAAACTAATAGCAAAGCAGTAATTGAGAAAATGGTTATACTTGCGAGATAGGAGAATATATGAATTTACATTTAAATAAAGAATTATTTAGAGAAACAATAGATACATTAAATACAAAAACACGAGTTGCTATAGATATAATAGAAAAAGACTATTATGTTTGTGCAGTACTTAAAGAATTAACTAAAAAGCAAGACTATTTAAAAGCATATTTTAAAGGTGGTACAGCAGTATATAAAATTTTAGATACAATGAATCGTTTTTCAGAAGATATTGATTTGACTGTAAAAGTTTTACCAGAAGAATCTAATACAAGAAATAAGAAAAGATTAAAGGAATCTGCGTTAGGGTATAAAATAGAAGGTTTGGAGCTAATAAAAGATGAATGTATAGACACCAAAGGCAGTATTACAGGAATTTATAAATATCAATCCGTATATGAAGATAGTGAAATACCTTTACAAAGAGCAGGAAAAATACAAGTAGAATCGACTTCATTTACTGTAAGTGAACCAACCGAAAAATATTATATAGAGCCTTTAATATATAAATTAGCAAATCATAAAGAAAAGAAAATTTTAGAGGAACAATTTGATATTACAAAAATAGAAATTGAAATAATAAAGTTAGAAAGAATGTTTATAGATAAGATATTTGCAACGGAGTTCTATTATATAAGAAATATGTATATGGATACAGCAAAACATTTATATGATATATCAGTATTATTTAATAACGATAAAATTCAAAGATTGTTAGAGGATAATGTTGAATTAAATAAACTTATAGAATACAAAAGGCAAGAAGAAAAAGTAAGAATTGGTGGTATTGATGAAAATATTCCAATAAAAGAATTTAATTATTTTAAATTAGAATTTAGTGATGAGTTAATAAAAGAATTTGAAAATATGCAAAACAAATATGTTTTAAATGATAAATATAAAGTTGGCATAGATGAAGTTAAAAATATACTGAAGCAAATATATAATAAAGTATGTAAATAATTGGTAATGAAGTTGATTGCCAATTTTTTATACAAATTGTATAAAAAACGCTTTGCGCAACGGATGCACACAATTTTACATGCGTAAAATTGGTGCTGAACAATGACGCGGACTTTAAAATGTCATACACAGAGAAAATGTTTAAGAAAGCCCGCTGTCGTTCTACAATAAAATCATGTTTTTTATCCTCTTTGTAATAAATATTGTATGCCACCATTAGCAATAGCAGTTAATGTAAGAACAATTAAACCTGCTGCAAATACACCAGCTACAATTGGTGGGATTGCTTTCTTTGGCGGTAAGTCTAAGAAATTTGCAATTAAAGAACCTACCCATGCACCTGTTCCCGGTAATGGAATGGCAACAAATATAAATAAACCTAAAGCTGCAAAATTTTGTAATTTTTCACTTTCTTCTATTTTTTTAGTTGCTCTTTCAGATGCCCAATCAATTACAATTTTAAAAGGCTTCCATCTACCAAAAAAGTCGAATAAAGGTCTAATAAATTTTACAATAAAATATACAGGGATGATGTTTCCTATAAAACTGCATAAAAATGCCTCTATATAATTTAGATGAAATGTAAATACGCCAACAGGTATTGCGCCTCTTAATTCAATAATTGGGATCATACCTACAAAAGCGGTTAATAAATATTTTACAATCAATGGTAATCCTGCCATAATTCTTTTTCAACCTTCTTCCTAATGAAATGTTTTTTTAATTCTCATGTATTGTACTATATATTAAAAAAAATGTCTATATTTGTTATAAAATTTAAAATGATAAATTATGAATAGCTTGTATCATATCATTACAAATATCCATAAAAGAACTGATAAATTTATATTCTTTTTTCAGACGATTATAATTTAAAGGAGACTTGAACATCGGTGGTTCAAAAATATTTCCTTTTATGTAAAAACGAATATATATTGAATTTTCTTTAAAAGTAAATTCGGGAGTTAATTGATAAATCTTTTTAAAATCTAGTATTTGTCTTAAAACAGAAATTGTAAGCAATTGCATTGTAAGCATCTGATTATTGGTTTCAACATAATATAATTTCTCAAATTCACTATCATCCATTGAAATTTTATCCATTCTAGAATGATTTATATTTCGCCCAGACATGTTTTTGCTAAGACTAGAAAACGTATTAGAAAAAGGATATCTTTTTCTAATATAAATTCGACAAGGAAGTGATATATCAGTGGATAATTTTATAAAAAACCCATCAAATAAAGTTGTTTTTGAACGACACGTTTTTCCGCGAGAATCTGTATAAGTACTTATTTTAATAGTCTCTACTTCACTCATTAGAAAAGGATACAGATTGTCAATCATTCCTTCAATTCCATCTTCTGCATGAAATTCGTTAAACTCTTGATCAAATTCTCCTTCGTAATATATGTCTTTGGTAATGGGCGAATAAGAATGATATGTAAAGCTAGAATCATAGGATGCAATCATTTTTGAGATAATATCTCTTTTATAGGCTATTCTATAACTAGGCAAATGAAATTTATAGAAAAAGCTAAATAATAATATAATCCCAAGAATGAAAACAATATATGTATAGAAAGCAATATGTAATAGGCAAATCATCAGTATGATAATAAAAATGATTATCATACTAACAATTGACTTTAAAATAAGGTTTTTCTTGTACAATGTTTTTATATGTAAGGAAGTTTGTTGGATTTCTGAATAAATAGCATTAAAATTTTTCATAGTTGCTCTCCTTTATATAAATGCTAATTTTCTTCCATTTCAAAAAAAGGTTCTTCTTGAAAATGAAATAAAGAAGCAATTAATACACCCGGAAATGTATTGATAGAAGTATTATAATTTGTTACATCAATATTATAAATTCTCCTAGCAGCTTGAAGTTGATTTTCCATTTTTGATAAAGATTTTTGTAAATATAAAAATTGCTCATCAGCTTTTAAATTAGGATAGTTTTCACTTTGAAGTAAAATGGTATTGCATTGATGATTTACAATTTCTCCATCTTTTATATTTTTTGTTTGAAAATATCTGGCTCTATTTTCTGCAATAGAAACGAATACTTCTTGTTCATGGTCAGCGTATTGTTTTACACATTCTACTAAGTTAGGGATTAAATCAAATCTTTGTGTTAAATAAATATCAATTCCAGATTTAGAGCGTTCTACTTTATTGTGTAAATTGATAAAATGGTTATATTGAATAATACTATAAACAACGATAATTATAATAATAAATATAATAGCATACATACACATCTTCTCCTTTAACAAATCCATTTTACATGATATTAAATAAAAAGTAAAGAGAAAGATTAAATAGTAACCTCATGAGGGAATTTTCGTTTTTGTTCAGTGTTTAGTTCTCTGGAGGTATATATATATTATATTTTTCGCTATCCCAACACTTTACATACTCTAATGAAATCAGCTCCCACGGAACTGTCACTGATTTAATAAGAGTATGTAGCGTGTCGGTCCCCCCGAAACCCGCTTAAAATATAATATATATATCTCCAGAGAACTAAACACTGAACAAAAACGAATTTTCTGGAAAAAATTAGCGAAAACTATTGACTTCGATGTTAAAATTGATATATAATAATAAAGATTTGAAAAAGATTTAATTAACCTAGAAAAAAGAAAAAAAGGTGATTAATATAAATAAAAATAGTTTTTAATAATAGAATATCTTTTAGAGCCGGTTGAAAAATGCAAATTTTTTGACAGCTCTTTTGCTGCCGTTTGTTTTATCTAGTGGTTAAATATAATACATTTCAAAAATAAATTAAAAGAATTCAAAAATTTTTATTCAAAAGTTAACAATTAAAAGAAGAGGAATTAAATATAAGTTTCCCTAGAACATTTTAAATTTGTAAAAGCAGACAAACTTAAAATATCTAGAACAGAAACATATCATTTAAGAAGGACTTCTTTTAACCAATAAATT
This sequence comes from uncultured Clostridium sp., assembly GCA_946500615.1. Taxonomy (GTDB): domain Bacteria; phylum Bacillota; class Clostridia; order TANB77; family CAG-508; genus CAG-269. The sequence goes on from CAMMWP010000040.1 coordinate 9,835, forward strand.
AAATCAACTAAAAAGTTGATACTTATTTCTGCTTAATATTTTATATGAGGTGATTTTCTTGAAATTAAAAGAAGTAAAATACGAAAAAGCTTCTCGTAAAGACTTTGCAAAAGTTGGCGATTATATTGAAATGCCAAATTTAATCAAAGTACAAAGAGATTCTTATGATTGGTTTGTAGAAGAAGGGTTAGGCGAAGTATTAAAAGATATTTCTCCAATCGAAGACTATTCTGGAAATCTTGTACTAGAATTTTTTGATTACTATATGGAAGAAAAAACAAAATATACAGTAGAAGAAGCAAAAGAAAGAGATGCAACATACTCAACGAGATTACATGTAAAAGTAAGATTAATTAACAGAGAAACAGGAGAAATCAAAGAACAAGAAATTTACTTAGGAGATTTTCCACTAATGACAGACAGTGGTACATTTGTTATTAATGGAGCAGAAAGAGTTGTTGTCAGCCAATTAGTTCGTTCACCGGGATGTTATTATGATCAAGAATTTGATACAAAAACAGGAAAAAGAACCTATACATCAACAGTTATGCCACTTCGTGGAGCATGGTTAGAATATGAAACAGATGGAAATGACATTTTCTGGGTTCGTGTAGATAGAACAAGAAAAGTTCCAGTAACTACTTTACTAAGAGCAATTGGTGTTGCAACAGACGCACAAATTTTAGAATTATTTGGTGATGAAGAATTAATCAAAGCAACATTAAATAAAGACACTATAAAAGATCAAGACGAAGCACTAATCGAAATTTACAAAAAATTAAGACCGGGAGAACTTCCAACAGCAGATGCAGCAAGAAATCTATTTAATGGATTATTTTATGATAACAGAAGATATGATTTAGCAAAAGTTGGTAGATATAAATTCAACCAAAAATTAGCAATTGCTGGAAGAATCAAAGGAAGAGTATCTGCAACAGACATCATCGATAGTGAAACAGGAGAAGTATTTGTACAAGCAGGAGAAGTAATTACAGAAGACGTTGCAGAAAATATCCAAAATGCAGGAATTAATGTAGTAGATATTATGGTTGGAGACAAAACAGTTAGAATTATAGGAAACAGTACAGTCAACATCCATCAAGTATTACCAAATGTAGACTTAAGCAAATTACACTTTAAAGAATTGGTAAATTATGATGTATTAAAAAATATCATAGATAATACAGATGAAAAAGAATTGGTAAAAGTCATAGAAGAAAGACAAAATGAATTAGTACCAAAACATATTACAACAGAAGACATGATAGCTTCTATTAACTATTTACTAAATTTATCACATGGATTAGGAGAGCCAGATGACATTGACCATTTAGCAAACCGTAGAATTCGTTGTGTTGGTGAATTATTACAAAATCAATTTAGAATTGGTTTAACAAGATTAGAAAGAGTTGTTCGTGAAAGAATGACCATTCAAGACTTAGATGTAGTAACACCACAAACCTTGATTAATACAAAACCAATCACATCTGCTATTAGAGAATTCTTTGGAAGTTCACAATTGTCACAATTTATGGACCAAACAAATCCACTTTCAGAATTAACACATAAAAGAAGAATCTCCGCATTAGGACCGGGAGGGTTAACAAGAGATAGAGCAGGATTTGAGGTTCGTGATATCCACTATACACACTATGGTAGATTATGTCCAATCGAATCACCAGAAGGACCAAACATTGGATTAATTTCAGCATTATCATCATTTGCACAAATTAACGAATATGGATTTATCGAAACACCATACAGAAAAGTAGACCCAGAAACACATAAATTGACAGACATTGTAGAATATATGAGTGCAGATGTAGAAGACAATTATATTATTGCACAAAGTTCAGAACCAATTAATAAAGATGGAAGTTTTGTCAATCCAAGAATTAGAGTTAGATTTAAGAACGAAGTAATTGAAGTAGATAAGGAAAAAGTACAATATGTAGACGTTTCGCCAAAACAATTAGTATCAATTGCAGCAGCAATGATTCCATTCTTAGAGCACGATGATGCAAAAAGAGCCTTAATGGGTGCTAACATGCAACGTCAAGCGGTTCCTTTGATGATTACAGAAAGCCCGATTGTTGGAACAGGTATTGAATATAGAGCAGCAAAAGATTCAGGGATTTTAGTTTTAGCAGAAGAAGATGGTGTCATCCAAAAAGTAACAGGAGATGCCATTACAGTTAAATATGATAATGGAAAGAAAGTTGTACATAAATTACGTAAATTCAAAAGAACCAATGGTGGTACTTGTATAAACCAAAAACCAATTGTCAAAGCAGGAGAAAAGGTTAAAAAAGGAGATGCCATTGCAGATGGACCATCAACAAAAGATGGAGAAATGGCATTAGGTAAAAACGTATTAGTAGCTTTCTCAACTTGGGAAGGATATAACTACGAAGATGCGATTTTATTAAATGAAAGATTGGTAAAAGAAGATGTATTTACATCTATCCATATTGAAGAATATGATTGTGAATGTAGAGATACAAAATTAGGGGCAGAAGAAATCACAAGAGATATTCCAAACATTGGTGATGATTCTTTAAAAGACTTAGATGAAAATGGAATTATCCGTATTGGTGCAGAAGTAAGACCGGGAGATATTCTAGTTGGAAAAGTAACACCAAAAGGAGAAACAGAATTAACAGCTGAAGAAAGATTATTAAGAGCTATCTTTGGAGAAAAAGCAAGAGAAGTAAGAGATACATCATTAAGAGTACCTCATGGAGAGGCAGGAACCATTGTAGATGTTAAAATCTTTACAAGAGAAAATTCAGATGAATTAGGACCGGGAGTAAATCAAATTATTAGATGTTATATTGCAACAAAGAGAAAAATATCTGTAGGAGATAAAATGGCAGGACGTCATGGTAACAAAGGTGTCATTTCAAGAGTATTACCAGAAGAAGATATGCCATTTATGCCAGATGGTACACCAATCGATATCCTATTAAACCCTCTTGGAGTTCCATCTCGTATGAACTTAGGGCAAGTTCTAGAAGTACATTTAGGAGGAGCAGCCAAAGCATTAGGATGGCATGTATCTACACCAGTATTTGATGGAGCAACACAAGAGGATGTTGAAAAATTATTAGCAGAAGCAGGAATGAACAAAGATGGAAAAACAACACTATATGATGGTAGAACAGGAGAACCATTTGCAAGCCCAATTACCGTTGGTGTTATGTATATGTTAAAACTACATCACTTAGTAGATGATAAAATCCATGCACGTTCAACTGGACCATACTCATTAGTAACACAACAACCACTAGGAGGAAAAGCACAATTTGGTGGACAACGTTTTGGAGAGATGGAAGTTTGGGCATTAGAGGCTTATGGTGCTTCATACACATTACAAGAAATGTTAACTGTAAAATCAGATGATGTTGTCGGAAGAGTAAAAACATATGAAGCCATTGTTAAAGGTGAAAATGTACCAGAACCGGGAGTTCCAGAAAGCTTCAAAGTATTAGTAAAAGAGCTTCAATCTTTAGGATTAGATGTTAGATTATATTCTGAAGACAATCAAGAATTAGAATTAAAAGAAAATATAGAAGATGGCATTGAATATGATCCGGAAAAAGAAAAGAAATATTTAGCTGAAGAAGAAGTCGTGGCAGATGGAGACTTGGATGATGGCTATACAGAAGAAAATACAGAAGATGATATTTTATTAGAAGATGAAG
>CAMMWP010000041.1 GCA_946500615.1 uncultured Clostridium sp.
TTAGATATTAGAATTTCTTAAACGGCAATTGGAGGGTAGCCGAGAACCTTAAAAACTCTACCATATGGCTCCCTAAAAATGAGAAGGTCTGAACTGCAGCTAAGAAAATTAGCATAATCGGTCTTTATATACATATATTTAAATAACAAAACTTATATAGAAAGGATTTGTTATGTTTATATATAATTTTAAAGTAAATGGTAGTAAAATTTTTAAATACTTCTTTATAGGGATTGTCATATTGGTCATTCTAATTTTAATTTTTGTTAGTGTAAAATTATTTGTTGGTGCTAGAAATGATAGGAATGTTTCTAGTTGTATTCCTCAAGGAGATGTTTGTGTCATTTCTTCTAAAAATTATACAAATGTTTTAAAAGCTGTTCATGAAAATATCGATGATTATGTCGGTGTAAAAATTCAGTTTACTGGATATATTTATCGTGTTTTAGATTTAACAGATACGCAATTTATTTTGGCAAGAGATATGATTATTTCGTCTGACTTTCAATATGTTATCGTTGGTTTCCTTTGTGAGTTCGAAAATGCACAGGATTTTGAAAATGAAACTTGGGTAGAGTTGACTGGTGAAATTACAAAAGGTAATTATCATGGTGATATGCCAATTATTAAGGTAACAGAATTGAATACAGTTGATAAACCAAATGAAGAATATGTGTATCCTCCAGATGATACCTATATTCCTACAAGTGGTATAATATAACTTTTATCAAAAGAAAAGACATATATAACAATATATTTTCTCTGTTACAGTTCAGACTTTTTCTTTTTTGAAATAAAAGCAATTACAATGTTTATATTTACTTTATCGACAAATTATGATATTATATAGATATGAATTTAATTTCGGAGGTAAATATGAAAGAAAATGAATTAATTTTAATCTTAGACTTTGGAGGACAATACAATCAATTAATTGCAAGACGAGTTAGAGAATGTAATGTATATTCTGAAGTTGTACCATACAACATTTCAATTGAAAAAATTAAAGAAAAAAATCCAAAAGGAATCATATTCACTGGAGGACCTGCTAGTGTATATGGAGAAGATTCTCCTAAATGTGCAGAAGGCATTTTCGATTTAGGAATTCCTGTTTTAGGAATTTGTTATGGTATGCAACTTATGACCTACACATTAGGAGGAACTGTATCAAGAGCAAACACAAGAGAATATGGAACAACTAGGGTAAATATTGATAACACCTCTTCCCTATTTCAAGGATTTGAAACAACAAATGATTTCTTAATGAGCCATACTGATTTTGTATCTGAAGTACCAAATGGATTCACAAATATTGGTTCAACAGACCATTGCCCAAATGCTGCAATGGAAAATGCAGAAAAAAAATTATATGGTATTCAATTCCATCCAGAAGTAAATTTATCTGTGAATGGAACACAAGTCATTAAAAATTTCTTATTTCATATTTGTGGTTGTTCTGGAGATTGGCAAATCTCTTCTTTCGTTGAAGAAAGTATCAAAACATTAAAAGAAAAAATTGGAGATAAAAAAGCTTTATGTGCTTTATCTGGTGGTGTAGATTCTTCTGTTGCTGCTGTCCTATTACATAAAGCGATTGGTAAAAATTTAACCTGTATTTTTGTGGATCACGGTCTACTTCGTAAAAATGAAGGTGATGAAGTTGAAGAAGTTTTTAGAAATCAGTTTGATATTAACCTAATTAGAGTTAATGCAAAAGATAGATTTTTAGAAAAACTTGCAGGTGTTACAGATCCAGAAAGAAAAAGAAAAATAATTGGTGAAGAATTTATTAGAGTGTTTGAAGAAGAAGCTAAAAAAATTGGCACTGTAGATTTTTTAGTTCAAGGTACTATCTACCCTGATGTTATCGAAAGTGGTCTAGGAAAAAGTTCTGTTATTAAAAGTCATCACAATGTTGGTGGACTTCCAGACTATGTAGATTTTAAAGAAATTGTAGAACCTTTAAGAAACTTATTTAAAGATGAAGTTCGAAAAACAGGACTAGAATTAGGTATACCAGAAAACTTAGTATTTAGACAACCATTTCCGGGACCCGGGTTAGCCATTAGAGTAATTGGTGATATTACAGATGACAAATTAGATATTTTAAAAGAAGCTGATAGTATTTTTAGAGAAGAAATCGCAAATGCTGGACTTCACAAGTCTATCAATCAATACTTTGCTGTATTAACTAACTTAAAATCTGTTGGTGTTATGGGTGATGAAAGAACTTATGATTATACAATAGCCCTACGTGCAGTGGAAACAACAGACTTCATGACAGGCGTTTGGAGCAAAATCCCATATGAAATATTAGAAAAAGTTTCTTCTAGAATTGTTAATGAAGTAAAACATGTTAATAGAGTGGTGTATGATATTACTTCAAAACCACCTGCAACAATTGAATGGGAATAATTTATGGCAATGCAAAAAATAACAGTGATTGATTAACATATTTTAATGATATCACTGTTATTCTGTTCTGTTAGAACAATAGCGGGCTTTCTTAAACATTTTCTCTGTCTATAACATTTTAAAGCCCGCGTCATTGTTCAAGCGCCAATTTTACGCATGTAAAATTGTGTGCAATCGTTAGAGCGAAGCGATGTTCTTGAATAGGAAAACTCGATTTTTCCTATTCAAGGACAAATCTCGCTAAATTTGGCGCCGAACAATAAGAAAGTCATGATTGCAAAACTCTATTATAAAAGTCCTTTTCTAATTTGCTTATCTAATTCTAAAATTTGTTCTATGCTCGTTAATTTTTCTACATTGTGCTTATTTAAAGCCTTTTCTATCATTCTTGGTATCTCTGTATAAGTAATTTCCTTATCTAAGAATTTCTTTACTGCCACTTCATTTGCAGCATTTAATACAACTTGTGCACTATGCCCCATATCTATTGCCCTAAATGCTAGCTTTAAACATTTAAACTTTTCTAAATCCGGCTTTTCAAACTTTAATGTTTGTACTTCAAATAGATCTAATTTTTCAATCCTATTTTCTAATCTCGTTGGATAATTTAATGCATACGCAATAGGAATCTGCATATCTTTCGGTCCTATATTTGCCATAATGGTTCCATCTTTGAACTGTACCATAGAATGTACTAAACTTTGTCTATGTACAACCACTTGAATATTTGATGGGGATACATCAAATAACCATCTAGCTTCTATCACTTCAAATCCTTTATTCATCATAGTAGATGAGTCAATGGTAACTTTTGGTCCCATTTTCCAAGTTGGATGATTTAAAGCTTGTTCTGGAGTAATGTCATCTGTAATTGGCTTATCAAAAAATGGACCTCCAGATGCAGTTAACAAAATTTTGTCAATAGAATTTGTTTCTTCTCCTCTTAAACATTGCATGATAGCACTATGCTCACTATCTACTGTTAGTAATTCTGTTTTATATTCTTTAGCCAAGTTCATAATTAGTGAACCACCTGTTACCAACACTTCTTTATTTGCTAATGCAACTTGTTTTGTATGTTTTATCATGTTATAAGTAGGCTCTAGACCTGAAATTCCAACTAAAGCGGATACAGCGATATCTGCATCTTCTAATTTAGAAATTTGTTTTAGCCCCTCTTCTCCATAATAGATATCTAAATTAGGAAATTCTTTTTTTAATCTATCCGCATTTTCTTTAGCAGTAATATATACATGTTTCGGTTTAAATTTATGAATTTGTTCTATTAATCTTCCCATATTTTGTCCTGCAACTAATGTAATTGCTTGAAATAAATTAGGATTTTCTTCTACAATTCTCAAGGTTGTTGTTCCAATAGAACCTGTTGAACCAAAAATAGCTATTTTTTTCATACAATTCCTCCTATATCTATACTGATTTATTTCATTTTTTCCTTAATCTTTACTAAAGTATTTAAAGCATCAATTGGGGTTAGCTCATTTAAATTAATCTTATCAATTTCATGAGCAATTTCTGCTAGTTTAAAATTATACATATCAAATTGTCCTTCGACCTGTTTTTTATCTTTCTTTTCCTCTTTTTTACCTGTTAAGATATTCTTTCTTTCCAAAGATTTTAAAATCTTATTTGCCTCTTCTGTTACTAGTTTTGGAACACCTGCTAACCTTGCTACATGAATACCGTAACTTTCATCTGTTCCTCCTCTAACAATCTTTCTTAAAAAGATAATATCTTCTCCCTTTTCCTTAACAGCAATCGAATAATTTTTAACCCCCTCAATTTTCTCTTCTAATTCTGTCAATTCATGATAATGTGTAGCAAATAACGTTTTTGCACCACACTTTTCTTTATTGGCAATATACTCAGCCACTGCCCAAGCAATCGATAATCCATCATAAGTAGAAGTTCCTCTTCCGATTTCATCTAAAATCACTAAGCTGTTTGGTGTTGCTTCTTTTAAAATGGTTGCTACCTCCATCATTTCCACCATAAACGTACTTTGTCCCATACTTAAATCATCAGATGCCCCTACTCTTGTAAAAATCTTATCAACTACACCGATTTTTGCCTCTTCTGCTGGTACAAAACTTCCCACTTGTGCCATTAATGTAATCAAAGCCACTTGTCTCATATAGGTTGATTTACCTGCCATATTAGGTCCTGTAATAATAGATAATCTATTTTCATCTTTGTCTAGATATGTATCATTTTCAACAAATTCCCCTGCACCTAGCATTTTTTCTATAACAGGATGTCTTCCTCCCTTGATATCAATCATTCCCGAATTATCAACTTGTGGCATACAATAATTCATATCTTCTGCTACCCCAGCAAATGATGCCAAGACATCTAAAGTAGATACAAGTGTTGCTGTTTTTTGTAGCCTAATAATGTTTTTGGCTATTTCTTCTCTTATTTTTGTAAATAAATCATATTCTAATCCTACTACCTTTTCTTCTGCACCTAAAATTTGATTTTCTAAATTTTTTAGTTCTTCTGTGATATAGCGCTCTGCATTTGTTAGTGTTTGCTTTCTTACATATCTTTCTGGAACTTGAGCTAAATTTGATTTTGTTACTTCGATAAAATAGCCAAATACTTTATTAAATCCAACTTTTAAATTTTTGATACCTGTTTTTTCTTTTTCATCAGCTTCTAATTGGATAATCCAATTTTTTCCTTCAGTTGTCGCTGTTTTTAATTTATCTACTTCTTCATCATATCCTAGTTTGATAATACCTCCATCTTTTACCGTCATTGGCGGGTCATCTACAATGGATTTTTCAATTAGTTCATAAATATCTTGCAATTCATCTAGATTGTTATAAATATCTTTTAACATGACAGATTCAGTAGTTTTTAAAACACTTTTCAGTTCTGGCAATCTTGCAAGAGAATTTTTTAAGGTAATCATATCTCTTGCATTTGCATTTCCATAAGCCATTTTGCCTGCTAATCTTTCAATGTCATACACTTTTTTTAGATTATCAATAACATCTCCTCTTAGTATAACATTTTCTTTTAATTCTTTAACTGCTTCTAATCTTCTATTAATTTCTAATGTATCAATTAATGGGTCGTTTAACCATCTTCTTAAATGTCTTCCTCCCATAGCAGTGGAAGTTTTATCTAATACCCATAACAATGTTCCCTTTTTAGATTTATCTCTCATCTTTTCTGTGATTTCTAGATTTCTCCTAGCATTCATGTCTAAAGACATATATTTTGATATTTGATAAATTGTAATTTTGTTAATATGATCTAAGCTTGTCATTTGTGTTTGCTCTATATATTCGATTAATGCATTGATACTTGCTACTGCGAAGTTTTTCTCTTCTATTTTTTCAATTGCTTTTTGATTTGCATCCACTAAATGAAATCGTAATTTGATGACATCTGGTTTGTTATCAAAAAATTTATCTTGAAATCTTGTGATATATACATGAAAGCGTTCTCTGATTTTATTGATTTCTTCTGTACAATCTGCTAAGTTGGAATTAATGACTAATTCTGATGGTGTATATCTTGCAATTTCGTCTAATAATTGTGGAAAATTATGATTATCTTTAATTTCTGCTGCATAAAATTCCCCTGTTGATATGTCACATACACTAATTCCAAAATAAATTCCAGATTTAAAAATGGACATGATATAATTATTTTTTCTTTCTTCCAACATGTTGCTTTCTACAATGGTTCCCGGTGTGACAACTCTAATGACCCCTCTTTTGACAATTCCTTTTGCATTTTTAGGATCTTCTAATTGCTCACAAATGGCTACTTTGTACCCTTTAGCAATTAATCTTGAAATATACATTTCAGCAGCATGATGTGGTACGCCTGCCATTGGTGCTCTTTCTTCTTGCCCACAGTCTTTTCCTGTTAAGGTAATTTCTAACTCTCTTGCAACTGTAATGGCATCATCAAAAAACATTTCATAAAAGTCTCCTAATCTATAAAACAAGATACAATCTTTGTATTGTTCTTTTGTTTCAAGGTATCGTTGCATCATCGGTGAAAATTCTTTATTTTCTGACATTTATATTTGTTCTCCTTTCTTGCATTCTTCTTTATTTGTTGCATTTATAACATCTTTGATTGCTTTTTTAAAACTTTCATCATCTGTATATTCTGGTAATTTTCGTTTTGTTTCTACTATATTAGCAGGTTCTAATCTTTTTCCTAATTCTTCAACAGGAATCACTCCAGATGCATGACTATCTCTTAAATTTCAGACTCCTTCTAAAAATATTTGACTGTTTTCTGAAATTAGAAACGGATTTTCTGTAAGAATGTATTCTGATAATGACATGTATTGATTTCCTGCTTTTACTAAAAAATTGTCTCCAATGATTAGATGCATTTTTAATTTTTTTATAGAATTTTTAAAAATTCTTGGGTAATTTACTATATATCTATTTACTTGACTTTTGGATATATTAGGAGACCAATTATCAAATATGTCACACATTGGTTCCAGTTTTCGGTTTATATCATTTGTCATAAATCTTGAATCTCTTAAAATCATACAGATAACATCTTGTTTTGTAATATAACCTTTATCACTTGGATCCATTCCTTCATTTCTTTTTTCAACAAAATCAAATATTTCTCCTAGTTTTATCGCGAATGTATCTTTTGCCATTGTTGTGTGTTCATTTTTATTGATAGATTCGAATATGGTTTCAATATCTTCTTTTCTTATTTCTAATTGTATTAATTGTTCTATCGCTTTCCTATAGTTTTCTTCTCTTTTTTCTTTCTTTATTGTTCTTTGACTTTTTTTATTTTTCCTAAAATTATTGCTTAATACTTTCTGAAATTCTTCTTTCTCTTCCTCTGACAAAACTTCTAAAATCTTTTTTCTCAATGTTTTTCTATCAATATGAAGTTCTTCTGCTAATGAACGAATGGATTGTCCTTCCATAATTTTATTTTTACAATCTATTAGAAATCCTTTTTCTAAAACTAATTTATCCATACCAACTTCCTTTATATTTTATTCTTATATTATATTTCCTTTTAAATACCACATATGTTCAGAAACAATATTCAAATCAAGCATTTCTCCAATCCATTCTTTCTTCCCCTCAAATATGACTACTTTATTACTGTCTGTTCTTCCTGTTAGCATATCTTCATTATTTTTGCTCGTGCCTTCGACTAATACGCTTTGAACTGTTCCCACATATTTTTGATTATTCTCTTGTATTTGACTTTCTACCAATGCTTTTAATCTATCAAAACGTTTATGTTTGATATCATCCGGAATTTGATTTTCCATTTTGTCTCCGGGCGTTCCTACTCTTCTTGAATATATAAACATATATACTTGTTCAAATTTTACTTTTTCTACAACATCTAATGTATCTTCAAACTCTTCCTCTGTTTCTCCCGGAAATCCTACAATGATATCTGTAGATAGTGTTACATTTGGAATTTCTTTTTTCATTTTCTCTACTAAACTTAAATATTGCTCTTTTGTATATTTTCGGTTCATTTCTTTTAAAACTTTTGTGTTACCAGATTGTAGTGGCAAATGAATCAATTTGCATACTTTATTACAATCTCTGATTGCTTTTATAACGTCATCTGTAAAATCTTTAGGATGTGGTGAAACAAATCGAATTCTTTCGATTCCTTCTATTTTATTAATCGCTCTTAGCAAAGTAGCAAAAGAATCAATGCCTTCATAAGCTTCAAATTGTATACCTTTTTCCTTTTCTACTCTTAAATAAGAATTTACATTTTGTCCTAGTAAAGTAATTTCTTTGTACCCTTGTTTTGCTAATTCTTCTACTTCTCTTATAATTTCTTTTGGCATCCTGCTTCTTTCTCGCCCTCTTACATATGGCACAATACAATAAGTACAAAAATTGTTACACCCATTCATAATAGTAACAGATGCTTTTATGTGACTATCCCTTTTAATTGGCAATCCTTCATAGATTTCCCCATCAATATTTAAAATATCTTCTTGTTTTTTCTTTTCTATTAATGCTTTATATAAATCTTCTGGAAAACGATATAAAGTATGTGTTCCAAATATAATGTCGACAAAAGGATAGCTTTCTTTTATTTTGTCTGTTATATGTTTTTCTTGCATCATACAACCACCAATCGCAATAATGGTCCCTTTTTCTTCTTTTATTCTTTTTAGCTCTCCTAATTTTCCAAATAGCTTATCTTCCGCATTTTCCCTTACACAACAAGTATTAAATAAGTTTAAATCAGCTTCTTGAAAATTGTCTGTTCTGATATATCCCATTTTCTCTAACATGCCACAAAGCTTTTCAGAATCATTTTCATTTAATTGACATCCCATTGTTAAAATATGATATTTTAATATTTTTTTACTATTTACTTCTTTTACCTTTTCTATATATGTTTCTTGTTCTTTTACTTCATTTATTGTATCCACACTTATACCTCCATCATTTGCATATTTTATTATATTTTCACGATTTTTGCAAGAAAATTACAGGCAAATCTTTTTAAAAATAATTTTTAATGCTATAATATAATTAAAAAAACGCTTCGCAACAGATGTACACAATTTTACTTACGTAAAATTGGCACAGAACAAATTTCCGGAAAGCCAAAGAGAAAAGTTAAAGATTGTACATATGTTAAGGCTTTCCGATTTGTTCTTGAATAGAAAATCAAGTTTTTCCTATTCAAGAACATCGCTTCGCTCTGACGATTGCACATAGCAAAGGAGGATTTATATAAAATGAGAGATTTTCATTCTTTATTAAAAACAAAACATTCAAAAGTAAAAAATAATGAATATGTAAGACAAATCTACAAACAAGCTAGAAGTTCTTCTAAAAATGTATCTTTGGAAGAATTACAAACTTTATATATACAGAAACTTGAAGAAAAAAATATTAGACATAGAATACATTCTAATTTACTTGCTTTATGGGGAATGTTAGAAATGAAATCTTATGTTGAAGCTTTAAGTGGAGATACTATCAATCCTTATTTTCTAGCAAATCAAAAGTTAATGCCTATAAAGGATTTACCGGATTATACGTCTTTATTAGATGAGGCTAGGATATTAAATTTAATTGATATAAAATTTATAAAATCATTTCAATTAGAAGGTGTTTGTTTCAACAATGTATTTTTAGTAACTTATGAAATTTTGGATGGCAGTCATTATTTTAGACCTTATGTAACACTTCTAACTTTAAATGATAATCATGAATTTATTGAATTTGGATATGGATATGATACAAATGACAATGGAAATGTAGAATTATTTATTTCTTCATATAATTACTTGGTTTTTCTAACACAAAAAGGGATTCTTCATTCTCCTTTGTCTGGGAAAAAAACAAAATTAAAAGTTTATGATATGTTAACTTTTGATGAAGTATTGAAACTAAAACAATAATGCAATGTGTTAGTAAAATTGTGTACATCTGTTGTGCAAAGCGTTTTTTATACAATAGGAAAAGGTTAGTTTCCTAATATATAAAAAAATAAAAGTAGAGTCTTTTCTACTTTTATTTTTATGCAAGACCGTATTTTTTCTTAAATTTATCTGCTCTACCTCCGGCTGTTTCTTGTCTTAAATTTCCTGTCCAGAATGGATGACATTTAGAACATATGTCTACTTTAATGTCTTTTTTTGTTGAACCAACTTCTAATACATTACCACATGCACATGTAATTGTTGTTTGGTTATAATTTGGATGTATTCCTTCTTTCATTATTGTTCACCTCTTTCTCAAATTGAAATAACTCGACTGTTTTTCATAATAACATATTTTTTTATATTTTTCAAGTCTATTTTGTGTTATTTTCATTATTTTCTTCATTTTGTTGTTGATCATATACATATTGTGCAGAATATAACATTTCACTGTTAAGCGAAAGTTTGTGTACCAATTTATTCATAACATTAAACACACAAGCTATAATTAAAATAAGCATTCCGATTTTTTTCCAATATTTAGCAAGCATATGTATCTCCTTTATTTTTAATAATATATACATATATAATTATATATATTTTTTCATTAAAAGTCAATAATTTTTGCCGTTTTGGTTATAATAAATCTGGTGATTGAAATGAATAAAAAATTAGGAATTATTATTATCATTGGTTTATTAATACTAATCGGAATTGGTATATTTTTTTATGTACGCAATATATCTTCTGATAATGGTAAAAATGCAAATTATCAAGCAAATAGAACTTCAAGCCAAAATACTGCTTCTGACAACAAAAACACAAATGCAATAAATGAAGAAAATGCTTCTCATAATGAAGATGCTACAAATAGCACTTCTAATAACACAACATCCGAAAATACTTCTTCTAATGAACAAACAAACGAGTCAGCATTTAAAACAACTGAAAAACAAATATCGGCTTTCTCTACTAAAATTTATACAAATGATTCTAATAGAACCAAAAATATGGAAATTACTACATCAACTTTGAATGATACAATTGTAAAAAAAGGAGAAACTTTTTCCTTTTGTAACACTGTTGGTCCTGCCACAAGCAGTAAAGGTTATTTAGAAGCAGATATATATGATCATAATGGTAATAAGAAAAAAGGATATGGTGGTGGTAATTGCCAAGTAAGCAGTACATTATATAATGCTGTGTTGGAAGTACCTAATTTAACTGTTGTTGAAAGACATCCTCACAGTAATCATGTGCCTTATGTGCCAGAAGGAAAAGATGCAGCAGTTGCTTATGGCAGTTACGATTTTAAATTTAAAAATGATACTGAAAATGATGTGAAAATATTGGCTTCTGTTACAGAAGGTTTAGTAAATATTACATTGATGTCCATTTAAGTATCCATTTGTCCATTTGGGGTGTCCATTTAGGGACGTTTCTGTTTGGACATTTTTAGAATATCATAATATAAAACGTATATATTAAAAAATTATTCTATTCCTCGGCTAACATTACATCATAAAGA
>CAMMWP010000042.1 GCA_946500615.1 uncultured Clostridium sp.
TCAAAAGAAAAGATTGTTGAACAAAATATTTTTATATACTTTGTCAACAATCTGATACAATAGGAAAGAGTAACTTTCCTATTGTATAAAAAATTCCTCCCACAGATATACACTGTAAGAGGATTATTTTTTCATATCATTAGCATTACCGGTTTTTTTTTATTATTTTTATTATAATAGGATGCAATCAACTCATCAAGTTCCACACTTAGTTTATATATTACATTATAATCTTTTCCTTCTTCTATGCTTTTATTCAATTTGTCACGCAATTTACAAATTTCATCATTTAACATATCTATCTCTCCTTTTTTCTGAATTATCTTTTGTATATTTATAAATTACCACACCAAACCTTCCTAGTCAAGCAAAATCAATGGTTTTTGCCAATTTTCGTATGACGTATTTTTACATTTTTCGACACTTAAAATTGAAAAAAAACAGTATTGTTTATTTTGCGATGACAACACTGCTTTTTCTATATTTTTTTTAGTTCCTATTTTCTTAATTTCTGACAATAGAAATCACCATTTTATCCTCATTAAATACATCTTTTAACAGTTGGATTAAATTTTCTACATGAATCTTTTCAATTTGCTCTAAATATGCAAAACTATTTACCCCTTTAAAGTAATCTGCTAAAAACATTCTTGCTATATTTCCAACATTATTATATTCTTCTATATATTCTCCATAGATTTTCTTTTTTATTCTTTCAAAGTCTTCTTGTCGAATTCCTTCTTTTTTAAAATGTTCAATTTGCTTTTTTAACATGGCATATACTTCTTCTGGTTGGTTAGACTGTCCTGAAAATAATATATGTGAATAACTTTTAGAAACTTCGTAACTATAGCCGATTCCTCCATAGATATTCCCTTTATTATATAATTCTTTATACAAATATGAACTTTTCCCTACAAGAAGTTCTAGCAATATTTGCATTGTCACTTCTTTTTGTACAATTTGGTCACTTTCCATTTGTGCAATTGGTTTGTCTTTTATTCCTATTGTATACATAGGTTGGCTAACTTCCATTTTTTCTTCTATTTTCTCTTGTACGATACTTGTTGGTTCTTTAGGATATATTCTCTTGATTTCTCCTGCTGGTTCTACTTTCTTTAGCCTTTTTTTGATTTCTTCTAATAAAGATTCTGGCTCAAAATCACCACATATTACCATAACCATATTTCGAGGATTGTAAAAAGTGTGATAACATTTATATAATATTTCTTTGTCTATTTTTCCGATAGATTCTATGGTTCCTACAATGTCTATTTTTACAGAATGATTATGATACATAGCTTTCATTGCATTTAAATATACTTTCCAGTCTGGATAATCATCATACATCATGATTTCTTGCCCAATAATGCCTTTTTCTTTTTCCACATTTTCATCTGTAAAATATGGATTTTGAACATAATTCATTAGTTCATCCATAGCTTCCATAAAATTTACTGTTCCTTCAAATAAGTATGCTGTATGGTCATTTGTTGTATATGCATTTGCTTCTACACCTAATGCTGTTAATACATCTAAACTATTTGTTCCATTTTCTTGTTCAAACATTTTATGTTCAAGAAAATGTGCAACCCCTTCTGGTACTTTTGTTTCTTTATCTTCTCCCGGCACAACAAATATATTATCATTTGAACCATAATATGTTCCCCATATCATATATTTTTTCTTCATTCCCTTTTTAGGAATGATAAGGACTGGCATTCCATTTTCTAGCTTTTCAAAAAATAATTTTTCTTTAACTTTCGCATTTTCTATAATTTGCATTTTTCATTACATTCCTTTCTAAAGGCACAAATCCGGTTGAAGAAGAATTAAATTTTGGATCGGAAATACGTTTGATAGTACCAAAATTCTAATTATTTTCAACCTTTTTTCTCCTCTTTATGATTTAGATTTATTTCTTAAAAAATATATTATATTCATCTGTACTCGACTTGCTATTTTTACTATGTCCTCTTTTTTTACATTTTCTATTTTTTTAACATAATCTTCTAAACTATTTTTATTATTTGATAATTCTTGACCAAAATAGTACATGATTCCTGTATCTTGCTCATCATCAATTGTATGAATCATGGCAATGATTGATTTTTTAGCGTTTTCTAATTCTTCTTCTGTAAACTTTCCATTTTTCATATCTTCTATTTGTGCTTTAATTAGTTCGACTGCTTTATGATAATTTTCAATTTCTATTCCACAGTTTATAAATATATTATCCTTATATCGGAAGTAGTTTGAACTTGCTGCATAAGCTAAGTTGGCTTTTTCTCTTACATTCTGAAATATTTTAGAATTTGCACTTCCCCCTAGTATATGGTTATATACTAAAGCTGTATATTTTTCTTCTTCATTTTCAGAATTAACAGATAATCCGATTACTAATTTTCCTTGTGTGACGTCTTTTTCTTCAATTATTTCACCTATGTTACGCTCATTTTTTTCATTTTGTGTTTGATACTTTGCTTCTCTTTCTGTCAGTTTTTGAATATATTGATTTTCATATGCTAAATTCTTTTCTTCTGGTTGTATATCTCCAGAAATCCATATATCAACTTTGCATGTATTGATCAATGTTTTATATTGTTCATATAAGTTTTCTTCATTGATTTCTTTTAAGTCCTCTACATATCCAAATTTATATAATCCAAAAGCTTTGTCTTTATACCATTCTTCTATACATCTATCTAATGCATATCTTGCTTTATTGTCGATTTTTCCTTCAATCCTTTGTTTCATGTTCTGCTTTTCTTGCTCTACATATTCTTGTTTGAATCCTTTATTTTCTATTAGTGGATTAAAAACAATTTCAAATAAGTTATCGATGGAAGATTTCAACATATTTTCCCCTTGTTGTGGTAAAAATTTATCATTGACACTTTCTATATAAAATTTTAATACTTGATTATCTCCTGTTTTGTCTACACCACAATCAAAACTTGCTCCATATAATTCTTCCAATTTTTTACTGATTTCTTCTTGTGTCTTCATTGTGTTTGTTCCTCTTCTTAACACTGCTGATATTAATGCATTTTTGGTTACTGTCTCTTTTTGTATCCCTGTTGTTAAAAATACGGCTATTAAGTTTGTCTTAAATTTGTCTGTTTTTAATATATGAAGCTTTACACCTTTTTTTATATCATTTTCTATATATTCCATAATTAATCTCATTCCTTTCACTAAGCACAATTCTGGTTGATACGATGTTTTTATCATTGTCATTATTTTTCAACCTTTTCCTTTTTATATTTTGTTTAGTATATCACAATATTACTATTAGTATTATACTTTTTGCTAAGTTTATTCATTTTAGACATATTTTAAAAACGGAATATTAAAGTTTTCTTTAATATTCCGCTATTATGTATTAAAATTTTCTTTTTCTTGCTGCCTCTGATTTTTTCTTTCTCCTTACACTAGGTTTTTCATAATGCTCTCTTTTACGTACTTCTTGTAATACTCCATTTCTAGCACATTGTCTTTTAAATCTTTTTAGAGCATCTTCTATATTACCATTATTAACTTTGATTTCTAACATTTAAATTCCCCTCCTTCCGGTCATACGAAAACTGTATGTTGGGATAACCCTAATCAACGATATATATTATACCTTATACTGCCTTAGTTGTCAATAGAATTTATTTGTAAATCCGGGAAAATTAAGAAAATAAACTTCCTATCATGTTAAATAAAGGATTCTCAAACAAAAGCTGTCTTATCCATCCATTTGTAAAAGGAATAAACCATAATATCAAACCTATCACTAAAACTGCAAGTATTGTTAATCCAATTGCTAAAATTTTTACTTTCATATCTTGTTTCGTTTCTGCTCTTACATTCATCTTTTTTGGCTTACTGCTTAATATAGCTTTTACTAAATCTATTACTCCTGCCAGAGTTCCTACATTACTTTTTCTTCTTAATGCTTTAGGCCTAAATGGCTCTTGTTGTACAGTTCTTTGTGTTTGTGGATTTTGTGCATTTTGTCTAAAATTCTTTTGTGTTTCTTGTCTTCTTTGTTCTTGCTTTAATGTATCTTGTTTTGCTTGTTCTTTTTGTAATTCAGAATGATATTGCTCTCTTAAAAAATCGTCAGATAATATGTCAAACGCTTCATTTAGGTCTTTCATTTTCTTTTCTGCTTGATATTTTTGCACACCTGTATACAAATCTGGATGATATTTTTTTGCTAATGCTTTATATGCTTTTTCTATTACTTCTTTTGATGCTCTCGGATCTACTTCTAATATTTGATAATAATTTTTCATAATCTTTCCTCTATTTTATTTTTCTTTTGTATTTTTATTGTATCCCAAAAAGAAAAAAATAGCAATATATATTTGCTATTTTCTTTTCTTACACTGCTCTACTATATTTTATATAAAATACAACTGCTACTACAATTGCTATACCAATTCCTATGATAATAGCATTTCTTATTCCAGCATATGGCAAAACTTTATTAGAAGTTGCACTTTGATTTATATTTGATGCTGCACCTATTTGGTTTTTGCTAGTTGTTCCTCCCTCTGCTGGGTTATTATTCGTGCCTGTTGATGGATTATCATCCTCTGTTGGTGGATTGTCATCATCAACTGATGGATTATCATCGTCTGTTGATGGATTGTCATCATCTATTGATGGATCACTTTTTTCTACGATATTTATAGTTTTTTGTATTCCTATACCATCAATTGTTGTTGTCCCTGAAGATCCTTGTATATTTTCTAGAGAAATAATTGTATTTCCGAATGTTGCATTGTTTAAAACTTTAAAGTTAATAGTTGCTGTATGTGTTCTTTTTTTAACCACTTCTGCATCACTTGTATTTGCTACCATATTTCCTTCATTTTCTGAAACTTCCCATCCTGTTGCAGGTGTAACATTAACTAGTTGTAATATATTTGTATCATATATAATTTTTGCTTGATAAGCTCCAATTCCTTGATCTCCACTTGTAATATTCATATTGTCTATTATAATATTTACTGAAAAACTGTCACCTTGATTGACTGTAGTTGTTGAAGTTTCCAATTCTAATTCAAAGCTTTCGTCTGCTGCATATGATTTTGGTACTAACATCATGAATAACACACTTAAAAAAATTATTATCGTTACTAATCTTGTTCGTCTCATTTGTATTCCCCCATTATCATAATATATACAATTATATTTTGTCATATTTTTAGTTCTTTTTCAAGTATTTATCTTGTTTTTTTCTTGTTTTCCTTTATAAATATGAGCAAAATATAGGTATGAGTTGATTTATAGCATTTATTACATTTTCATTACATTTCATTTATAATAATTCTTTTTAGCATCAACATATCTGTTACATCTACAATTCCATTTTCGTTCATATCTGCTGCTAATAAACTGTCTCCTGTTAATTTCCAATTCGTCCTACTTCCTGCAACTAAATGTCTTTTTAACATTAATAAGTCTGTTATGTCTATATTTCTTTTTTATTAAGTTTTTATGACATTTTTACTTTTCTTATTACAAAAACGGACGTATCTCGTACGTCCGCAATATTTATACTATATTACTCTGCAAAAATTGCTTCAAATTCATCAGAGGTAATTTTTTCTTTTTCAAGTAATATCCCTGCAACTTGATGTAATTTATCCACATTATCAGATAAGATTTTCTTTGCTCTATTATATCCAGTATCTACAATTCTCTTTGTTTCTTCGTCAATCACTGCTGCTGTTTCTTCTGAATATTCTTTTGTATGTCCAAAATCTCTTCCTAAAAATACTTCATCTTGACTTGAACCAAACATCAATGCCCCTATTTTTTCGCTCATACCATATTTGGTTACCATACTTCTTGCAATTTGTGTTGCTCTTTCTATATCATTACTTGCACCTGTTGATATATCATTCAAGATAAGTGCTTCTGCCACTCTACCACCTAAAAGTGAAACAATATTTTCTTCCATTTCTGTTTTTGACATGAAGTTTTTATCTTCTGTTGGTCTATACATTGTATATCCACCAGCCATACCTCTAGGCACAATTGAAATTTCATGTACAGGGTCTTGTGTTTCTAGATAGTGACTAACAACTGCATGACCTGCTTCATGATAAGCCACTAATTTGTTTTCTTTATCACTTCTTACTCTTGTTTTCTTTTCAGGTCCCATGGTTACTTTTACCATAGCATCTTCAATTTCTCTCATACCAATTTCATTCATATTTCTTCTAGCTGCTAACAATGCTGCTTCATTTAAAATATTTTCTAAATCTGCTCCTGCAAATCCAGATGTGTTTTTCGCAATAATTTTTAAATCCACATCATCTGCTAATCTTTTCTTTCTGCTATGAACTTCTAGTATTTGCTCTCTTGCCTTTACATCTGGCAATCCTACAACAATTTGTCTATCAAATCTTCCTGCTCTTAATAACGCTTTATCTAATACATCTGGTCTGTTCGTTGCTGCTAAAACAATAACACCTTCATTTTCTGCAAATCCATCCATTTCTACTAATAATTGATTTAATGTTTGCTCTCTTTCATCATGTCCACCGCCAAGTCCTGCACCTCTTTGACGTCCTACTGCATCAATTTCATCAATAAATATGATACATGGTGCGTTTTTCTTTGCTTGATCAAATAAGTCTCTTACCCTTGAAGCTCCAACACCTACAAACATTTCTACAAAGTCTGAACCACTGATGATAAAAAATGGTACACCTGCTTCTCCAGCAACAGCTTTTGCTAAAAGTGTCTTTCCTGTTCCCGGTTGCCCTACTAATAGAACACCTTTAGGAATTCTTGCTCCCATATCTGTGAATTTTTTTGGATTCTTTAAGAATTGTACAATTTCTTCTAATTCTTCTTTTTCTTCGTCTACACCTGCAACATCCTCAAATGTTATTCTATTTTTTTCTGCTGGTGTCATCATTCTTGCTTTACTTTTTCCAAATGACATTGTTTTACTTCCCGGACTTCCACTATTGGTTCCTCCAATTGTTAAAAACCAGAATAACATAAATATAATTAATATGGCAAATGGTGTTACTAAAGGTAGTAATGTCATAAATATAGATTCTGCTTTTTCTTCTATAGTAAAGTTTCCGTTATTAAGAAATTCCTCTATATATGTCATAAAACTTCCCATGTCTGGAATGCTTGTTTCTTTTCTTATATTGTCATCTTTTAATTCTACCTCTGCTGTTTTTCCATCAGCATTAATGACGATTGATTTTACATTATTACTGTTTATATTGGTGATTAATTCTGAATATTTTAATTTTGAATTACTATTTTCCACAATTGATGACAAGACAACTAGGAAAATCACAATAATAATTAACCACATTGCTAATGTTTTTATCCCGTTTTTCA
Organism: uncultured Clostridium sp.; assembly: GCA_946500615.1. Taxonomy (GTDB): domain Bacteria; phylum Bacillota; class Clostridia; order TANB77; family CAG-508; genus CAG-269. Next base: position 7,372 of record CAMMWP010000042.1, read on the forward strand.
AATTAATTCCTCCTCTTTTTGTAGTGCATTTTCATTTTTTAGCACTTTATCATATTGTTTTTGCTTTTTCAATAGTTTTTTTATTTCTTTTTTATTACAATTTTTTCTGACTTTCTAAAGCATTACGGATACTTAATCTTCCTTTGAAAATATTGCTTTATGATTTTTTATAAAAACTTTTATATGTTTATTTGGCATTAAAAATTTATTACCTATATGGTTATTGCAAAGTTTGATTATATCTTCTATATGTATTTTTTCAATTCCTTTTGTACTATGACAAAGTCTTGTTATAGTATATAAAATAATATTGGATTTTATTACTTTTTCTTGTTGATTCCATATTGCTAAATCTAATACTATTCTTTGTTTGTCCTTTTCTTCGATTAGCATTGTTTGATATATATTTTTTACTTGTTTTTGTATATATTCTTCTTGTTCTGTAACCAATTCTGATAGCCTGTCGATTGTTTTTATAATATTAGGATTGAATTCTTTTTCTATATATGGAATTACAACATTTCTAATTTTGTTTCTGGTATAAATATTCTCAAAATTTGTTTTATCAATTCTTGGTTGCAGTTCATTTTCCAAACAATATTCTTCTATTTCTTTTCTTTCACATTCTATCATTGGTCTAATATAGTTATCTCTTTGTGGTTCAATCCCCTTCAAACCTGCAATTCCGCAGCCTCTTAGCTCATTCATAATAATGGTTTCTATTTTATCATTTTTATTATGGGCAATCGCAATCTTATTGGCATTTGTTTGTTCTTTTACTTCATTAAAAAAAGCATATCTTGCATTTCTTCCAGCTTCTTCTGTACTCATTTTACTAGTATTTGCTATTTTTTGAACATCTATACCTTTTGCATAAAATTGTATCTTATTTTTTTCACAATATGATTTGACATATTGTTCATCTTCAATAGCTTCTTCTCTTATCATATGATTGACATGTGCAACTACAAAATCAAATGTTATCTGATTTTTTTGCCTTATTTTTAATAAAATATCTAGCATACAAATAGAATCTGGTCCTCCCGATACTCCTAAAACCAATTTGTCCTCTGTTTCAATTAGATTGTGTGTGGTTATTGTGTGCATAACTTTATCTATTAAATTTTTCTTTTCTCTAAGTGCCATCGTATTTCACCTTTTATTTTTTTACTTTACAACTTCTCTTCAAGTTTATTATTTATTCTATTGTTTACTTACATTTTGTTTAGCATTATATGCTAAATTGTATTTTAAAATGTCCATTCAGAAACGTCCCTAATTGGACACCCAGTTGGGCATTAATCATCAAATCTTTTTTCTAGATTTACAAATTTTGTGTAACTTCCTAGCCATAATAGTTCTACTGTTCCTGTTGATCCTCCTCTGTGTTTTGCTATAATGACTTCTGCAATGTCTTTTTTTTCACTATCTTTGTTGTAATAATCATCTCTATATAAAAACATGACAATATCTGCATCTTGTTCTATTGCTCCTGATTCTCTTAAGTCTGATAACATTGGTCTATGGTCTGGTCTTTGTTCTGCTGCTCTCGATAATTGTGATAGTGCAATTACAGGAACGCTTATCTCTTTTGCTAATATTTTTAATGAACGGCTGATTTCTGAGATTTCTTGTTCACGGCTTGCTCCTCTTTTGTTCGTTCCTTGTACGAGTTGCAAATAATCAATGACTACCATTCCAATATTTTTTTCTAATTTTAATTTTCTACATTTTGCTCTTATTTCTGTAATAGAGATTCCGGGGGTATCATCTATATAGATTTCTGATTCTGACAAAGGTCCTATACTTCCTGCTAATTTTGTCCAGTCATCTTCTTCTAACTTTCCTGTCCTTACTTTATTACTATCTACCATTGCTTCACTACACAAGATTCTGTTTACCAATTGTTCTTTTGACATTTCTAGACTAAATATGGCTACTGGTACATTTGCACGTACTGCTGCGTTTGTAGCAATGTTTAACGCAAATGCCGTTTTTCCCATAGCCGGTCTTGCTGCAATTAATACTAAATCTGATCCATGAAACCCTGCTGTTTTGTAATCTAATTCTACGAACCCTGAAGGGACTCCTGTGATGTGTTGTTTTCTGTTATATAATTCTTCTAATTGTGTGAAACTGTCTACCAAAACATCTTTTATTGGTGAATAACTTTTTTTATCTTTATTTTGCATGATATTAAATATCTTTTTTTCTGCACCTTCCATGATGTCTGATACGTCTTCAGTAGGGTCATAGCCCAGTTCTATAATTTCATTTGCTGTTTTTATTAGATTTCTTAGTGTTGATTTTTCTTCCACAATTTTTATATATTTTATTGCATTTGCTGTTGTAGGAACTTTGTCTGGCAAACTAGCTAGATATTCTAATCCTCCTACTTGTTCAAACTTTCCTAATGATTCTAATTCTGCTTTTACCGTAATAATATCTATTGGTTCTGCTCGATTATATAGGTTCATAATTGCCTCATATATTGATTTGTTGTCTGTTCTATAAAAGTCATTTACTTTTAAGATTTCTATTGCTGAAATAACGGCATCTTTGTCTGTTAGCATACTTCCTAAAACAGCTTGTTCTGCTTCTATATCATGTGGTGGTACTTTTCCCAATTCCATTCTTCTGCCCTCCACTTATTGATTTTATTCTATTTTTTTACTTTTTTATACGGATATCTATTGGTTACTCTGAAATAACATCAATTCTTAGTTTTCCCACTACACCTTCAAATAATTTTATTTCAATATTGTGAACACCAAGTGTCTTTATTGTTTCTTTTAAATCAATTTTCTTTTTATCCACTTCTATTTTATATTCTTTTAATAAGACTTGTGCTATTTCTTTTGCAGATACGCCTCCAAATATTTTCCCGTTTTCTCCTGCTTTTACTTTTATTTTTAGTAGTATCTTTGATAACTTATCCGCTACCTTTATGGCTTCTTCTTTCTCTTGATCTTTTTGATATTTAGCAGAATCTTGTTTTGCTTTTAATTTTATCATGTTTTCTTTATTGGCTTCTACTGCTAAGTTTTTAGGAAATAAGAAATTTCTGGCATACCCGTCTGATGCATTGATTACTTCATCTTTTTTTCCTACACCTTTTATGTCTGCTTTTAGTATTACTTTCATGTAAATTCCTCCTTCATTACGTTCTTTATTTGTATGCTATATTTTACACCATTTTCTTTTTTTTTTCAACTATAATTTGCAACAAAAAAAAGGGAAAATTGCGTCCATCATTACGATTTAGTCTTTTCAAATCTGAGGGGGATAGCCATAGGGGATATTTTTAAGAGTTCGAATGCGACCGGAATCGTTTTAGAAATTCTTATATATAA
>CAMMWP010000043.1 GCA_946500615.1 uncultured Clostridium sp.
ATTATGATAAAGCAAGAACAACTTTACATAAAAATGTCTCAAAGAGAAACGTCCCTAAATGGACAAAAACCCAGGAATGTCTCAAAGAGAAACGTCCCCAAATGGACAACCAAATGGACACCAAAATAGAAATTTTGTTAGTGTTCGTAAATTTCTCCAATATCTTTTCTGTAATCTAAATGATCACTAATATTTCCTTCTAATGCTTTATATGCTTTATCTTTTGCCTCTTCTAAAGTATTTCCCATTGTTGTCACACCAAATAATCTAGAAGTCCCTACTGCTTCATATGTATCTCCTTCTACTGGTTTTGTACTGGCAAAATAAATTTTAGCACCACTTTCTTCAATTGCTTTTTTATTGACTGTAAATACACATGGTTCTTTACTTTTTTGTATTGCATAATCTGGGCTAACCACATAAATAGTAAATGTATAATTCTTTTTGAATTTACAATTTTCTACACTTAATTTTTTATTGAATATATTTTCTAATACTTCTGTAAATGGTGTTTCTAAAGAGTTTAATACATTTAATGCTTCTGGATCTCCAAATCTTGCATTAAATTCAATAAATTTAATACCATCTTTACATTTGAAAAATCCTCCATAAATGACACCTGTAAATTCTAAACTATCTTTATTTACATATTGAATGGTGTCTTTTATTAATTTACTACATACATCTACATCTTTTTGCTCCAAGAATGGTAATAATCCATTTTCAAAACTAAGACAACCCATTCCTCCTGTTCCTGGTCCTTTATCTTCGTCAAAACGATATGGATAATCAAAGGTAATTGGTGTTACCACAATGTTTTCACCATCTGTTAATGCCATAACCGTAAATTCTCTACCTTCTACTTTATCTTGTACGATAACGCTTCCATCAGATTCTAAGCAAGATTTTGCATAATTATATCCTTCTTCTTTTCCTTTAAAATGGATTCCTCCTACTTTAACACCTTTTCCACCTGTTAATCCTTCTGGTTTTATAACAAAGCTATCATCATGATAATTTTTCATTACTTCATCTAGTGCATCAATTGTTTTTACACTTTCATTTCGGATTATCATTTCAGGTGCTAATTGTTTTACAATATCTAAGGCATAGGTTTTACTCCATTCTACTTTTGCTCCTTTTGATGTTGGTCCAAAAGTTTGTAATCCTAACTTTCTTGCTAAGTCAATTGCTCCTTCTTGTAGCAAGTTATCTTGACTGACCACTGCTGCTTCAATTGCTTCTTCTTTTACAAATTTTTCTACAAGAGTTTTATCAAATGGGTCTCCTATGATGTATTTTCCATTTGATTTTTCTACTTGCTCTACAATTGATGGATTTTTATATGGTAATACGGCATATAATGCATACCCTTTTGCAATTTGTTCAGCAAGTACTGCTTCTCTTCCACCATTTCCTAGTAATAGACATTTTTTCATCATCTATCCTCTCCTTTATATTCATTTTCTACTTGTAGTAAATTATATTCTGAGGTTAATACTCTTCTTAATTGATCTGCATTTTCAAATACAATTCCGTGAATCCCCACTGATTCTGCATTTTTTACATTTTTTTCATAGTCATCTATAAACAACGTTTCATCTGCTACAATTCCTGTTTTTTGTACTACTGTTGGAAAAGTTGCCTTATCTGATTTTACAGTTCCTATATGATATGAAAGTATAATTTTATCAAAAATTCTTAGGTTTTCATTTCTTTCTTCAATATATTCCATCCATTCTTTAACATGATCTGATAGTAATATCAATTGATACTTTCCTTTTAATTCTTTTATAATATTCATTGTTTCAGGAACTGGTCTATTTAAATTTTCTCGAATAGCTATTTTCATTTGCTCAACAGAAATATTCCAGTTCATTCCCTGTAACAGTTTCTCTAAATATTCTTGCTCACTTAAGTTCCCTCTCATTGTATCTAAAAAAAGTTCATTTTTCACTAATTTATGTTTTTTAAATTCTTCTTCTGGAATAGAATATTGCTGTTGCAATAATTTTTCAACTCCGTGATATCCTGATATAATAACCTCTGATAAATCAAATATGATATTTTTAATCATGTATTAAGACTTCCTTTCTTTTATATCAAATGCATGTCACTTTAACTTTTAGACTGTCTCTAAGTTCCATCTAAACTCACGTTAATTTCATCATATGAACTTTAAGGACTGTCCCTAAAGTTTACACATTTACTTCTATTGTAGCATCTTGTCCCAAATCTTGATACTTTTCTAAAACTGGATTTACTCTATCATTAATAAAATCTTCTACTTGGCTAACTGCTCTTCCACATAAATGGTCTGGATTTAAGATATGTAAAATTTCTTCTTCTGTTAAGCCAAATGTTTCATCTGCTGCAATTCTTTGTACTAGGTCATTTGGTTTTCCATATTCTTTTACTTGTTTTCCAGCTTCCATAGAATATACTCTGATTTTTTCATGTAATTCTTGTCTATCTCCACCTTTTAGAACAGCATTCATTAAAATTTCTTCTGTTCCCATAAATGGTAGTTCTTGCATCATATTTGTTTTTATAACATTTTTATATACCACAATATCACTTGAAATATTAGCATAAAGAATTAAAATTGCATCTACTGCTAAGAAACTTTCTGGTACACAAATTCTTTTATTAGCTGAGTCATCTAATGTTCTTTCTAACCATTGTGTTGCTGCTGTCACACTTGGATCCATTGCCAATGTCATAACATGTCTTGATAAAGAGTTTATTCTTTCACTTCTCATTGGATTTCTTTTATATGCCATAGCTGATGAACCAATTTGTCCTTTTTCAAATGGTTCTTCTAATTCTTTTTCATGTTGTAATAAACGCATATCATTAGCAAATTTAGAACAACTTTGTGCAATTTCTGCTAATAGATTTAAAACTCTTGAATCTAATTTTCTTGTATAAGTTTGCCCTGATACATTATACACTTTTTCGAATCCCATTTTTTCAGCAATTTTTGCATCAATTTGTTTTACTTTATCTTCATCTTTAAATAATTTCATAAAACTTTCTTGTGTTCCTGTTGTTCCTTTGCAACCTAGTAATTTCATATGACTTTCTACAAATTCTAATTCTTCTAAATCTTCTAATAAATCTTGCATCCATAAAGTTGCTCTTTTTCCAACAGTTGTTAATTGTGCTGGTTGAAAATGGGTATATCCTAAACAAGTTACATCTTTATTCTTTTCTGCAAATGCTTTTAAGTTTTTAATAACGATGATTAATTTTTCTTTGATTAATTTTAATGCTTTAGACATTAAAATGACATCTGTATTATCTGTTACATAACATGAAGTAGCTCCTAAATGAATAATTGGCTTTGCCTTTGGACATTTTAATCCAAATTCATATACATGTGCCATAACATCATGTCTACACTCTTTTTCTCTTTTAGCTACGATTTCATAGTCAATATTTTCCACATTTTTTTTCATTTCTTCAATTTGTTCATCTGTTATATCAATTCCTAGTTCTTTTTCTGTTTCTGCTAATGCTACCCATAATTTTCTCCATGTTGAATATTTTTCATTGCTTGACCATATTCTATTCATTTCTGGACTTGCATATCTACCAGAAAGTGGTGTTTTATATATATTATTGTTTTCCATGTTAACTCTCCTTACTTTATTTATGTTTTTTTGCAATTACATTAATCCAATCAATTTTACTTTCTTTTCTCTGTTCTTCTATTTTTATAATGTCTAATACATAAAAGCAATGTTTTTTTAAAATTTCGGTAATACTTTCTATTGTGTGCATTTGATAAATTCTTGCTCCTAACCCTTCTTTTGTATCTATTAATTGAACTCCTTTTCCTTTTTTTACACTAACAAATAAGATTCCATTTTCTTTTAAAACACGATAACTTTCTTGTATAGCTTTATCTAACATTTCACCCTTCGTTGTAATAGGGACATGTAACAAAGAAGCATTTTGTCTAACAATATCAAAAATTTCATTGTCAAAAGGAATATCTAACATATCCCCTTTGACAAAACTATTTTTTGGAATTTCTCCTTTTTCTTCAAGTTCTTTTAATATTTTGATAAATTCTTCTGAATTGTCTAATCCTACTACTTTTTTTATTCCTTGGCTATACATGAATTTTATATCTCTGCCTGGACCTGTTCCAACGTCTAATACTTTCATATTGTCTATTTTCTTTTTTAATTCTTTTTCAGCTATTTTAAATAATATATCATACATATTTTTGTAGGAATCTATCATTTTTGTTCCATTAATATCTAAATAGGTACCTGCTATTTTTTCATATGTTTGCCTTGTCATTTCCAAAAATTCTTTTGCTAATTGATTTAATTCCTGTTTTTCCTTAATTTCTAAACTTAACTTTTCCTGCAATTCATTAAATCTTTTAATTTTCTCTTGACTATTCATTATCTGTAATAGTTCACCCCTGCCTCAAAGATTTTTTGATCTTTCTCGCCTGGCATATTTTTCAAAATATCTCTATAACATCTTTCTGAATGTCCCATCTTTCCTAAAATTCTACCATCTGGACTGGTAATACCTTCAATTGCGTCTATTGAACCATTTGGGTTAAAATCAATATCATATGTCGCATTTCCACTAAAGTCAACATATTGTGTAGCAATTTGTCCTTTAGCAATTAATTCTTCTTCTAATTCTTTTGAAACAATAAATCTACCTTCTCCATGTGAAATTGGTACTGTAAATGTTTCCCCTAATTCTACTTCACTAAACCATGGTGACATTTTTGATACGACCTTTGTATTAACCATTTTTGATTGATGTCTAGAAATCGTATTAAAGGTTAATGTTGGCATTGTATCATCCATTTCTCTGATTTCTCCATATGGTAATAATCCTAATTTTACTAATGCTTGGAATCCATTACAAATTCCTAACATTAATCCATCTTTTTCATATAGGTGTTTATGGATTAAGTCTTTTAGTTTTGGATTTCTGAAAATACTACTGATGAATTTTCCTGAACCATCTGGCTCATCTCCTGCACTAAATCCTCCTGGGAACATGATAATTTGTGCTTTTTCAATTTCTTTTGCAAATAATTCGATAGAATCTTGTATATCTTGTGCTTTTAAATTCTTAAATACAACTGTACTAACTCTTGCACCTGCATCTTCAAATGCTTTTGCTGAATCATATTCACAGTTTGTTCCTGGGAATACTGGGATAAAGACATGTGGTTTTGTAATTGGTAATTTTCTAGTAATCGTAGGTGTTTTTTCACTTAAGATATTTTTAGCTGTTCCTTTTTGTTCTACTTTTGTTGGGAATACTTTTTCTAATGGTTCTTCCCAAAGTTTGATTAATTCCTCTAAGTCTAGTTCAACATTTTTATTCACTACAATTTTTGCTTCACTTGTTGTGGTTCCTAATAATTCTAATTTCACATTATCAATATCTTCTGATGTTTCTAAAACAAATGAACCATATAGTGGTGTAAATAAGTCTTCTGTGTTACTAAACTTAAATCCAAGCTTATTTCCTATACAGCTTTTTGTAATCACATCTGCTATACCACCATTTTTAATTGTACTTGCTGATAATACTTTTCCATCATTAATCAATTTATGTACTAGTTCAAAGTTTTCTTTTAGTTCATCAAAATCAATGATATTTTCTTTTCCCATTTTTGTTTTTAATACATATACTTTTGAATTTGTTTTCTTAAATTCATTTGATACAACTTTTGTTGTGTCTACATCACCGATACAGAAAGACACTAATGTTGGTGGTACATCTAATTCGTTATATGAACCTGACATACTGTCTTTTCCACCAATTGCTGCTATTTGTAATTGTTCTTGCACATAATATGCTCCCAATAATGCAGCTAATGGTTTTCCCCATCTTTCTGGTTCATTTCTTAATTTTTCAAAATATTCTTGTAATGTTAAATATGCTTTCTTGTAATCGCCACCAAGTGCTACATATTTTGCCACTGATTCTACAATTGCATATACAGCTCCATGGAATGCACTCCAGCTTGCAATATATGGATTATATCCATATGTCATAATTGTTCCTGCATCTGTATATCCTTCTAATGTTGGGATTCTTGCTACCATTCCTTCTGCTGGTGTTAATTGATATTTTCCTCCAAATGGCATAATGACTGTATTTGCCCCGATTGTACTATCGAATCTTTCTACTAATCCTCTTTGTGAACAACAATTTAAGTCTGTAATGGTTTCTTTCCATGTTTTCTCTATGTCTTTGACTTCCTTATTTTCAAAATAGTTTTCTGCATCTAACGTTTTTGTGATTTTTGCATTGGCATTTTTTACATCTCCATTTGTATTTAAGAATTCTCTTGAAAGGTCAACAATCACTTTATTTCTCCAGTACATTTTGACTCTTGGCTCTTCTACTACTTTTGCAACAACAGTTGCTTCAATATTTTCTTTTTCCGCTAATTGGATAAAGTTTTCTACATCTTTATCTGCTACAACAACTGCCATTCTTTCTTGTGATTCTGAAATAGCAAGTTCTGTGCCATCTAGTCCTTCATATTTTTTAGGCACTTTATCTAAATTAATTTCTAATCCATCTGCCAACTCTCCAATGGCTACTGATACACCACCAGCTCCAAAGTCATTACAACGTTTAATTAATTTTGTTACTTCTTCATTTCTAAATAATCTTTGAATTTTTCTTTCTTCTGGTGCATTTCCCTTTTGTACTTCTGCACCACAACTTGTTAAAGATTCACTATTATGTGCTTTAGATGAACCTGTTGCTCCTCCACATCCATCTCTACCAGTTCTTCCACCAAGTAGAACAACTTTATCTCCTGGCTCTGGTCTTAATCGAATGACATTTTTAGAAGGTGCTGCTCCTACTAATGCTCCAATTTCCATACGTTTTGCAACATATCCTGGATGATAGATTTCGGCAACTTGTCCTGTTGCTAGACCAATTTGATTCCCATAAGAACTATATCCTCTCGCTGCCTCATTTGTTAGTTTTCTTTGTGGTAATTTGTTTGGCAATGTTTCTTCAATGGTTTGTCTTGGGTCTCCACATCCTGTTACACGCATTGCTTGATATACATATACACGTCCTGATAATGGGTCACGAATGGCTCCTCCTAAACAAGTAGCTGCTCCACCAAATGGTTCAATTTCTGTTGGGTGGTTATGTGTTTCATTTTTGAACATGATTAAGTATTCTTCTTCTTTTCCATCTACCATAATATTGGCTTTGATACTACAAGCATTAATTTCTTCTGATTCATCAAGATTTTTTAAGACACCTCTTTTTTTCAATTCTTTTGCGACAATGGTTGCTACATCCATTAAACAAATATCTTTTTTTCTGTCTTGATATACAAATTTTCTAGATTCTATATATTTTCCATATATCTCTTTTAATAAGTCCCATTCAATATCAATTTCCTCTAATCTGGTAAGAAAAGTTGTATGTCTACAATGGTCTGACCAATATGTATCAATCATTTTCATTTCTGTCATGGTAGGGTCTCTTTTTTCTGTGTCTCTAAAATATTCTTGGCAGAATTTTAAGTCTGCTATATCCATTGCAAATCCATATTTTTCATAGAATTTTTCTGTATCATCATCTGTCATGTGAATAAATCCATCTACTACTTGCACATCTTCTGGCTCTATCAATTTATCTTCTAATGTTTCTGGTTTTTCTAGACTTGCTTCTCTTGCATCTACTGCATTAATTAAATAGTTTTTTATCATTTTTAATTCTTCACTAGAAACACTACCTTTTAGAATATATACTTTTGCTGATTTACAAGTTGGTCTTTCTCCTCCACTAATAATTTGTAAACATTCTTCTAATGAGTTTGCTCTTTGGTCAAATTGTCCTGGCAAATATTCTACTGCAAATACTTTATCATTTTGATTGAAAGTATAGGTCTCATCAAAATAGTCATCTACTTGTGGTTCTGAAAATACAGTTGTTTTTGCTTTGTTATAACTTTCTTCGTCTACACCAGATACATCGTATCTGTTTAGAATAACTACTTGTTCTAGTCCTTTTATCTGTAAGTTTTCTTTTAAATCCTCTAGGATTCCTTTTGCTTCTACATCAAATCCTGGTTTTTTTTGAACATAAATTCTTCTTACCATTTTTTATTTCCTCCTTTATCTTGGTAATGATTTATATATTTATTGCATACTGTTTCCTAATAATGAAACAGGCAGATATCATTTGGCAATTACTGCCTGTATAATATCTACCTGTTTTTTCTAACTACAGAAGAAATTTTTTAGATTTCCTTTTGTTTCCAGGATCCAATCTAGTACGATATTTCTGGAAGAATGTATCCTTTCAAAACTTGCATCGTAATGGATTATAAGTTTCTCTCCATTTTGCAGGAAAGTAACAACTTTTTCCTCTTCTGTCATTATCCGACCGATTCCATGGACCTTTATTTGGATACCCTCCCCTTTAGGGAGGATATAGCCTTCAGACAAAATCTGGCTGATTCTCTCTTTGGGCACTTTCCCTCTTAGTTTCCTCTGTAACTTCTTCCTCGAGAATTTATTATTCAAAATAATGAATTCTCCCCTCTGGTCTTCATAATATAAATATACCATTGGTCTCTCCTCCTTTGGCACGTATTGTGCCGATGTATATAGTTTAACAGTTACATATAGATATTATAACACATTTACATAACATATTCAATTCTTCTTATTTTATATAATGTTTATCTCCCTATTTCCTTTAGCCACCTTTCCAATTACATATGCCTTTTCTCCTTGCTGTTCTAATATTGTTAATGCTTTTTCCTTATCACTTTCTGAAACAATAATTGCCATTCCAATTCCCATATTGAACGTATTATACATATCTCTTTCTGGAATGTTTCCTTCTTTTTGTATCAATTTGAAGATTTCTGGTACTGGATAGGTGTCCTTATAAATTTCTAATGAAACATTTTCATTTAACATTCTTGGCATATTTTCATAATACCCACCACCAGTTATATGTGAAATTCCTTTAACAGTTACTTCACTAATTAATTTTAAGACTGGTTGTACATAAATTTTCGTAGGTGTTAATAATGCTTCTCCTAATGTCATTCCTAATTCTTCTCTATATTCTCTCAAATTTTCTTCATTCACATCAAATATTTTTCTAACTAGAGAAAATCCATTTGAATGTACACCTGAAGATGTTAGGCCTATCACAACATCTCCTTCTTGTATATTGTCTGGGTTAATCATTTTTGCTTTATCTACAACCCCTACACTAAATCCTGCTAAATCATATTCATTATCAGAATATAGTCCCGGCATTTCTGCTGTTTCTCCTCCTACTAATGCACATCCTGCTTTTTTACATCCATCTGCTACACCTTTTACAATGTTTGCTACCATTTCGGGAATGTTTTTCCACAATGAAATATAGTCTAAGAAGAATAATGGCTTTGCACCACAGCAAACGATATCATTGACACACATTGCTACACAATCTTGCCCAATTGTGTCATGTTTGTTAAGTAAAAAAGCCAATTTTAGTTTCGTTCCCACACCATCTGTTCCTGATACTAAAATAGGCTCTTTCATTTTACCCATATCTAACTTAAAAAGACCCCCAAATCCTCCAAGGTCTGAAATCACTCCTTTTGTATATGTTTCTTGCACACTTTTTTTCATTAGCTCAACAGCTTTATATCCTGCTGTCACATCTACTCCTGCTTCTTTATAGCTTTCACTAAAACTTTTTTCCATTGGTTTTCTCCTTTCAATTTCTACTCTTTTATAATACTATATTTTTTAACTTTTTACAAGGTTTTTAGTGAAAATTTGATAATTCTTCCTACTTTTTTGCTCCGAACAGCAGATGCACTCAAATTTTGACTTACGTAAAATTGGCGGTAAATTGTAAAAGTAAAATATAGTTTGTAAAACTAACATCAAGTGTAAGATTA
>CAMMWP010000044.1 GCA_946500615.1 uncultured Clostridium sp.
TCAATCTCAAATGATAACAATAGCCATAGAAGAGGGAGACAAAGAAAGAGCAAAAGAAAGAGCAAAAGAAATAGGTGAAAGATTTCCAGATCATGCACCAATTCAATCTCAAATGCTAACAATAGCAATAGAAGAAGGTGACAAAGAAAAAATTAAACAAATAAGAAAAAGATTTAAAAATAATCCAGTAATTCAAGCACAGATAAAAAGATATTATGAGATGGAAAAAGCAGAAAAAGAAGTTTTTATGGAAACCGTAGACATAAAAAAGAAAGATGATAAAACAACGAAAAGTCTAATTGAAAAAAATCAATTAAAAACACAAATACATTGGGATAGAATTACAAAGGATATGGTAGAACAAATCAATCAAAGTACTAATTTAACAGATTATGAGAAAACAATCATATTATTAGCTATATGCGAAAAACGAAAACTTAAGCAAAGAGTGGTACAGATTATATCTTCTACCAAAAATAATTTTACACCAATACAACAAAAGGCACTGACGAAAATTCTGGAAAGAAATAAGTCTAAGAAATCAACTATTTTTAACATGGGTTTTTATGACGAAATATTACAATGGAATTTTGATGAAGAATTAAGTCAACAATATTCAGAAGAAGAAATGTTGATAAGAAGAGAAGAAAGAATGCAAAAACAAGATAAAATTGATGAGACAGAAGAAACAAAAAACTCAGAAAAACCAAGAGAAAAAATAGTACAAATAGTAGAAAAGAAAACAGTAGCAAATGGAAAAGAAGATAGAAAAGTGGTAGAAATTAAAAAGGACGAAAAAATTATGGAAGATAAAGAAGCAAAGCAAAAATCTAAAAAAGTGATAAAAAAGGAAGACGATAAAATTAATTATATATTAGAAGTCTTAAAAACATTAAGGCCAAAAGTATATGTCAGAATGCAATCAGCCAATTACCAAATACAAAAAGAAGCTATAGAACAATGGGATAAAATTGAGAACATAATAGAGAAACTAAAAAATATGCCAGATGGTGCATATATAGAAAATTTATATACAAAATTTAGAAAAATAAATGACATGGAAAGATAATATAATGATATTAAAAAGGAAGGAAGATATGAAATATATAATAGAATTTTCAGTTTATTTAGGAAAAATAACAGGAATTGATAGTGAATACATAAAATTAGCCATATTAACAATATTCATATTTTTGATATTTGGAATTATCAAATCAATCATCAAAAAAATCTATTCAAACCTGCCGGTAAACGATAAAAAGAAATTTTTTAGAAATCGAAAAATTCGAATCATATTGACAGCAATTTCTTTTATACTAGTTTTTCTTCTTTGGGGAGAAAAATTATCGGGACTAATAACCATCATTAGTTTTATATCAGCAGGTTTAACGATTGCCATAAGAGAAATTATATTTAACTTTTTTGCTGGAATTTATATTAACATCAATAGACCTTTTGAGATAGAAGATAGAATTGAAATTGATGATGTTATGGGAGATGTGATTAGTAAGCATACATTAGGGTTTGAGATATTAGAAATTGGAAAAAGAGTCTATGGAGAACAAAGTACAGGACGAATTATTCATATACCAAATTCATATATTTTTACAAAAACGTTGAAAAACTATACAAAAGTATTTAAATATATATGGGATGAAATAAAAATAGATATTTCACTAGATGCAGATATTAAAAAAGCAGAAGAAATTTTATATGAAATTGTATTTGATAATGAAACCTTAAAAGAAATTCCAAAGAAAATGGAAGATGCTGTAGATGAAGCAATTTTGGAATACCGAATCTATTATAATAACCTAGATCCCATTATTTATATAAAGATAGAAAAATCACATATAGAAATGTTTTTGAGATACCTAGTACACCCTAAAAAGGCAAGGGGAGTTCAAAATGAGATTCATACAAGAATTGTAGAGGAATATCAAAAAGGGAATTTGCCATTATATATAGAAGATTAAAAGTTACAATTTAGTACGGAATTGTAATAATTAAAATTAAATTTTTTTCAAAAAACCTTGCATTTTTGGTAAAAAGTGGGTATAATATATATGAAAACAGCAAGAGTAAGAGAGTGGGAACAAATCCCACTCTTAAATTTTGAAAAAAGGAGGAAAACTTCTTGGCAAATATAGAAGAAAAAGTAGAGACTCTATTAAAAAACAAAATAGAAAATATAGGGTATGACTTATATGATGTAGAATATGCAAAAGAAGGAAAAAACTATTTTTTAAGAATTTATATAGATAAACCAGAAGGAATAGACTTAAAAGATTGTGAAATTGTAAATGACGAAATATCTGATATACTAGATGAAGCAAATTATATCAAAGAACAATACTTTCTAGAAGTTTCATCACCCGGAATCGAAAGAATATTAAGAAAAGACAAACATTTAGAACAAAATAAAGGGAAAGAAATAGATGTAAGACTATTTAAAAAGGATGATTTGGGAAATAAAGAATATCAAGGGATTTTAAAGCATTTTAATGAAGCGTATATCCTGTTAGAAGATGATATAAAAATTGATAGGAAGTTTATAGCACAAATTAAGACTGTTTATCATTGGGATTGAAAAATAATTACAATTTTGGACTGCACACGAATTTAGATAGAAAGTAAGAAAGGAATGTGAAAAAAAATGAAAAGTAAAAGTAAAGCAAAAGAACCAGCAATTGACAATAAGGAATTAATATTAGCTTTAGAAGAGTTAGAAAAAGAAAAAGGAATCAAAAAAGACTATTTGTTAGAATCTATTGAAACAGCATTACTAACAGCATATAAAAGAAATTTTGATGCATTAGAAAATGTTAAAATTGTCATGGATCCACAAACAGGTGCAACACATGTATATTCCGTAAAAGAAGTAGTTGAAAATGCCAGAGATAGTGCACTAGAAATCAGTGTGGAAGAAGCACAAAAAATTAACAAAGAAGTAGGGATTGGAGAGAGTGTAGAAGTAGAAATTGTTCCAAGAAACTTTGGAAGAATTGCTGCACAAACAGCAAAACAAGTGATTATTCAAAAACTAAGAGAAGCAGAAAGAGAAATTATTTATACAGAATTCAATGATAGAAAAGGTGAAATCGTTTCAGGAATCATCCAAAAAGCAGACAAAAATATTGTTGTCATGGATTTAGGAAGACTAGAAGGGATTATGCCAACAAAAGAACAAGTGCCAACTGAAACATATAGAGTAAATGACAAAATAAAAGGATATGTACTAGATGTAGAAAGAGGAGCAAAAGGAGCACCACAAGTTATCGTATCAAGAAGTCATCCAGATTTTGTAAGAAAATTACTAGAGTTTGAAATACCAGAAATATATGAAGGGGTTATTGAAATAAAGAGTGTTTCAAGAGATGCGGGATACAGAAGCAAAGTAGCAGTATATTCTCCAGATCCCAATATTGATCCAGTAGGGTCTTGTGTTGGACAAAAAGGGGTAAGAATTCAAAATGTTATTAATGAATTACATGGAGAAAAAATAGATGTTATCGAGTGGAATGAAGATCCATCAATTTATATCTCTTCCGCATTATTACCAGCACAGATATTAGCAGTTGATATAAAAGAAGAAGAAAAATTTGCACAAGTGATTGTTCCAGATGATCAGCTATCACTTGCGATTGGAAAATCAGGGCAAAACGCAAGATTAGCAGCAAAATTGACAAATTGGAAGATTGATATAAAATCAGAAACCCAGTTCAGAGAAATGTTAATGAAAGCACAAGAAGAACAAGACGTACAAGAAGAACAAAAAGAAGAATAATTAAATTTTTCAAACATACAATAAAAGGGGGTTTTTATGTGAAAAAGATACCACAAAGAACTTGTATGGGGTGTAATGAAAAAAAAGATAAAAATGCATTGATTAGAATCGTAAAAAATAAAGACAATGAAATACATATAGATAAGACAGGGAAAATGGCTGGAAGAGGTGCATATATATGTAATACTATACAGTGTTTAGAAAAAGTTATAAAGTCAAAAAGACTAGAAAGAGTGTTAGAGACGAAAATAACAGAGGAAATATATGAAAGTTTAAGAGGTGTCATTCTTGATAAATAAAAGGATATTAGGTTTAATTGGTTTATCTGCAAAAGCACGAAAAGTGTCCTTTGGAGCAGATAGTGTAGAAAATGGAATCAGAAAACAAATCATAAAATTAGTTATTGTAGCAGAAGATTCGTCAGATAGAACAAAAGATAAATTTAGAAAACTATGTGAAGAATTTCATATACCAATGATACAAATGGGGGATATAGAAACATTAAGTCATGTCATTGGAAAAAATAATAAAGCAATTATTGGAATACAAGACATCAATTTATCAAAAGAAATAGAAAAAATAAATAATGGGGGTGAAGCGATTGGGTAAAATAAAAATACACGAAATTGCAAAAAAATTAAATTTAACAAGTAAGGAGATATTAGAAATCGCAAACAAATTAAATATTGAGGCAAAAAGTCATTTAAGTGGAATAGAAGAAGAGGAAGCTAAGAGAATAGAAGATGAAATACAAAAAAGGACATCTAAGGTAAAAAAATCCACAGAAAACAAAGGCGTAAAAAAAGAAAATAAAAAAGAAACACCTGTTATTATCAGAAGAGAAGTCATTATAGCACAAGACGAATCAGATAAAGAAAAAGAAGTAGTCAAAAAAGAAGAAAAAAGAAACAATACGATTGGATTTGTTGAAAGAAAAAATAATAAAGACTATAACATTGTGTACAGAAATAAACCAAACAAACCAATGACTGTCAGTGAACTATTTGGACTAAAAAAAGAAGAACCAAAGAAGGAAGAGGTAAAAAAAGAAGAAAAAACAGAAATAAAAACTGAAACAAAAGCAGAAACAGTAGTAAAGCAAGAAGATAATCAAAAAAAGGTAGATACTGTTGAAGAAAAGAAAACTAGCAAAGTTGCAGAAAAGGTTGAAGAAAATAAAAATATGAAAACAGAAACGAGAAATGTAAAAGTAAATCATCATAATACAAATAATAATTACCAAAATAGGAATACAAATTTTAATAATCAAAGAAGAAATAACTTTAATAATAACAACAATAATAATAATTTTAATAGAAATAATAACAAATTTAATAATAGAAATGCAAATAATAATGAGCGATATGGAAAAAGACCATTAGACGAAAAAGGAATTGAAAAAAATATAAAAAACATCATGGCAACAGAAGTAACAGAAAAAGAAAATGTAAGAGAATATAACAAAAATATAGACAAACAAAAAAGCAATAATAAATTTGATGAAACAAAAAACACCAAAAAGACGAAAAATAGAAAAAATTCTAATAATGGTCACTTTGATGAAGGAAAATTAAAAACATTAAAAACAGCCAATCAACTATCAAGTATGTTTGATGACCAAGAAGGTGGTATGTTAGATTATTATGATTTAACAACAGAAAGAGGAAGAAAAGGTAAGAAAAAGAAAAATCAAAACCAAGAAGAAAGAATCAAACAAAAAATCTTTAAATTGACAGATATAGAAATTCCAGAAACCATTACAGTAAAAGATTTAGCAGCAGAAATGAAAAAAACAACAGCAGATGTTATCAAAAAATTATTAGGATTTGGAGTTATGGCAACTATTAATAACGAAATCGACTTTGATACCGCTTATTTAATCGCACAAGAATTTGGTATTACAGCAACGAAAAAAGAAACTGTAACAGAGGAAGATATCTTATTTGATGAATCAGAAGATAGAGAAGAAGATTTACAAGCAAGACCACCAGTTGTTGTTGTTATGGGACATGTAGATCATGGAAAAACATCTCTTTTAGATGCTATCAGAAAAACAAATGTCATTGAAGGAGAAGCAGGTGGAATTACACAAGCGATTGGTGCTTATATGGTAAAAATCAATGATAGAGAAATGACATTTCTAGATACACCGGGACATGAAGCATTTACAGCTATGCGTGCAAGAGGAGCACAAATCACAGACATAGCCATCTTAGTAGTAGCAGCAAATGACGGTGTTATGCCTCAAACAATCGAAGCGATCAATCATGCCAAATCAGCCGGAATTCCAATTATTGTTGCGATTAATAAAATTGATCTACCAGATGCAAACATTGATAAAGTAAAACAAGAATTAATGGCATATGAACTAGTCCCAGAGGAATGGGGTGGAGATACCATCTATGTTCCAATTTCTGCTAAGAAAAATCAAAATATTGACCAACTACTAGAAATGGTATTATTGGAAGCAGATGTTTTAGAATTAAAAGCAAATCCACATAAACAAGCAAAAGGTGCTGTCATAGAAGCAAGATTAGATAAAGCAAAAGGTGCAATTGCTACCATGTTAGTACAAAGAGGAACTTTAGATTTAGGGGATACCATTGTTGTTGGTTCATCAATCGGAAGAATTAGAGCAATGACAAACGATAAAGGTAAAAAAGTAAAATCAGCAGGTCCATCAACTCCAGTTGAAATTATGGGACTAACAGATGTACCAGAAGCAGGAGATACTTTCTATGAAGTAAAAAATGAAAAAATGGCAAAACATTTAATTGAAAGAAGAAAACGTCAAGCAAGAGAACAAGCCATTAATAGTGTTACAAAAGTAACATTAGATAATCTATTTAGTCAAATGGAAGAAGGAAAATTAAAAGTATTAAACTTAATTGTAAAAGCAGATGTACAAGGTTCTGTTGAAGCAGTAAAACAAGCTTTGGAAAAATTACAAAATGAAGAAGTTAGAGTAAAAGTGATTCATAGTGCAGCAGGAGCAGTTAATCAATCAGATGTGACACTTGCAAAAGTATCTAATGCGATTATCATTGCTTTCAATGTAAGACCTGACCATACAGCAAAAGAAATGGCAGAAAAAGAAGAAGTAGAAATTAAACAATATTCAGTTATTTACCAAGCAATTGAAGATGTTGAGGCTGCGATGAAGGGAATGTTAGCACCTAAATTTGAAGAAAAGGTAATTGGAAATGTAGAAGTAAGACAAACATTTAGAATTTCAAATGTAGGAACCATTGCTGGAGCATTTGTATTAAATGGAAAAGTAGAAAGAAATGCTGGTGTGAGAGTCATTCGTGACAATATTGTTATTCATGAGGGGCATTTGGCAACATTGAAGAGATTTAAAGATGATGTTAAAGAAGTGACAAAAGGTTTTGAATGTGGAATGCAAATTGAAAATTATAATGATATCAAAGAGGGAGATATCATAGAAGTATATGTCATGGAAGAAATAGAAAGATAAAGGAAAGTATATTTTCCTTTTTCTTATACAATAATAACATGAAACAAGTAGATTTTGCGAAAGATACTATGTTAAAGTTTGAAATTTATAATAAATTAAAAATACAACAACAAGAAGAAAGTACATTATAAAGGAGAGAGAAGAAATGCAAGGAAAAAATAATCCTAGATTAGGAAGAATTGACGAAGAATATCGAAAAGAACTTAGTCAAATTATTGGATATGAATTAAAAAATCCAAATGTTACCGGTTTAATTAGTGTAACAAAAGTAAAGGTAACAAACGATTTGAAATTTGCCAAAGTTTATGTAAGTATTTTAAATTCAAAAAATGTAAAAGATACATTAGCAGGATTAAAAAAATCATCGGGATATATTAGAACAGAATTGGCTAGAAGAATTAATTTAAGAAATACACCAGAATTGATATTCGAATTAGATGATTCTATGGAATATGGAGCCAAGATTGATTCTATTTTAAAAGAAATTATGCCAAAAAAAGAAGATCAAGAATCATAAATAGAAAATCCTTAACATGAGAAGAAAGGAAGAAGAAAATGACATTAGATGATATTTTAGTAGAAATAAACCATGCTGAAAAAATCGTCATCATGGCACATGAAACACCAGATGGGGATGCAATTGGAAGTATGTTATCTATGAACTTAGCATTAAAAAAAATAGGAAAAGAAGCAGATGTAATTGTAAGAGAATTTCCGAGAACGTTTGATTTTTTGCCGGGAGCAAAAGAGGTAAAGATGACTTCTGATGTTGCACAATATGATTTGGCGATTTCCCTAGATTGTGCAGATTTAAAAAGATTGGTAGGAAAAGAATATTTTGAAAAAGCCAAGAAAACAATTGTAATTGACCACCATAGTAGCAATATGATGTATGGGGATTTAAATTTTGTCAATCCTGTATCACCTGCTTGTTGTGAAATATTAGCAGGTATGTTGGAATATTTTGATATAGAAATTGATGCTGAAATGGGAAGTTGCATTTTGACAGGCATTATAACAGATACAGGTGGATTTAAATATGCTAGTGTTACACCAGAAACTTTTGAGTTTACAGCTGAATTGCTAAGAAAAGGTGTGAATGTATCAGATATTTATCAAAGGGTCTTAGAAACAAGAAGAAAATCAAATTTTGAGTTATTAAAAAGAGCAATGAACCGTTTAGAACTTCTGGAAAATGGAAACATTGCATTTACATATATTAATAAAAAAGATGAACAAGAAGTCAATGCAGAAGCAGGAGACCATGAGGGAATAGTTGAAAATGGAAGAAGTATAGAAGGTGTCCAAGTGTCTGTTTTTATACGTGAAAAGGAAGAAAATTTGTATAAAGTTTCTATGAGAACTGGAAATAGTTCAAATATTAATGTTTCAGAGATTTGCTATGTTTTTGGTGGTGGTGGACATCCAAGAGCAGCAGGAGCAGTGGTATCTGGTTCAGTTGAACAAGTAAAGGAAAAGTTAGTAAAAGAAATAAAAAAGGTAATTCACTAACAATTAATAGAATTAAATTGTTTGATTACCGTTTTGTATCTAGTAAGTGGTATGTATATAAATATATCTAAATAAAAAAGAGGGCAAATATGAATGGAATAATCATTATTAATAAACCAAAAGGATATACATCACATGATATTGTTGCAAAAGTGAAAAAAATAACAGGAGAAAAAGTAGGACATACAGGCACATTAGATCCATTGGCAACAGGTGTATTGCCATTGCTAATCGGAAAAGGAACCTTATGTTCAAAATATTTAATGAATCATGATAAAACATATAGAGTTGTATTAAAATTAGGAATCAAAAAAAGCACAGGAGACGAAGAAGGAGAGATTATACAAGAAGAAGCAGTTGAGGAAGAAACTGTAAAAGAGAAAAATGTTCAAACTGCTCTAGAAAGCTTTTTAGGAGAGCAAGAACAAATCCCACCTATCTATTCAGCGATTAAAGTAAATGGCAAAAAGCTATATGAATATGCTAGAAAAGGACAAGAAGTAGAGATTAAACCAAGAAATATAACAATATATGATATAAAACTATTAAAAATAGATAAAGAAAATTATGAAATTAAATTTGAAGTAAGTTGTTCAAAGGGAACTTATATCAGAAGCTTATGTGAAGATATTGCAGAAAAAATAGGTACAGTTGGATATATGAAAGAACTACAAAGAGTCCAAGTAGGAAATTTTACAATAGGACAAGCCATTCTAGTTGAAGATTTAAATAAACAAGCAATGGAAGAACAGATGTTATCAATTGAAAAATTATTTAAGCGTGTCAGAAGCATACATTTAAGTGAAAAAAAATTACAACTATTTTTAAATGGTGTAAAATTAAGTTTTGATTTAGAAGATGGAATTTATAGAATATATAATGATAAATTGTTTATAGGAATTGGCATTGTAAAAGATAAACGTTTAAAAAGAGATATTATTCTGTAGAATACAATGAAATTTTTTATTACAGTTCAGCCGTTCCAAGCCAAAGGTAGCCGTATAGTATATTTTTAATGTGTTCGAATGCGACCGGAATCGTTTTAGAAATTCTTATATATAAGTCGTAAAGG
>CAMMWP010000045.1 GCA_946500615.1 uncultured Clostridium sp.
GGTGTGGATTTAAAAAACTACCAACCAATCTGCAAAGTCTTGTAACTACTAAAATTACACAACTTTGCGTTTTTGATTTTCTTCATTTATTAATTCTTCAATTTTAACAAATTCATCTAGATTTTCAGCCATAAAATTTAGTTTTGAAAAGTTATAATAGATATACACATTTTTGTCTTTATCAATTTCAATTTTATTGATTAGTCTGTATAAATATATTTTATCCATTTGCTCTAACTTCAAAAATTTTTCTATTAATTCATCTAATTCTTTTTCTTCTTTTATTTTGTTTTTACTACTTATTTTTTCTTCTGTTCCAATTAATTTTTGTTCTAATTCTTCTTTTTGTTTAAGCAAATTTGTTCTATCAAATATAAATTTTTTTGATACTCTAATGTAATCTTCTTCAAGAATTATGCCCTGTAATTTATCCATATACATTTTGTCTAAATTATTATTTATATCAAGAATTTGCTTATCTATGTGCTCAATCTTTTTCTTATATCCTTCGCTTATATCAAGAGTTTTATTTTGATATTTTTCATAAACACTATAGAAAATTTCTTTATCAGCATATATTCTACATATCTTTTTTACAATATAAATAATATGCTTTTCAAACTTTTCATAATTAATACTTAATGGATAACAACCTCTTTTTTTATGGTCGCTACAAATTATATATGGATGTGACACAGCATTTCTTTTTGAATTCTTTTTTAGCACAATTTGCAGTTTTCTTTTACAATGATAACAATAAAGTAGTCCTCTTAATAAATAGTCATATTTTAACTTTGTATTTGTTCCTCTTTTTTCAATAATACATTGTACTTTTTCAAATGTGTCTTTGTCGATAATAGGTTCATGTGTCTTATTAACTCTTATGCGATTTTCCTTTTCAACTGTTCTTATCTTTTTTACTTTATATGACACAACTGATTTTTTATTTTGTACTGTGTTTCCAATGTAAACTTCATTTTTTAACATATTACATAGTGTTACTTCATTCCAGTCATATTGTGTCTTATTTTCATCTTGTACCATTCTTCTTTTTCTATAACCTGTTGGAGATAAATATTTGTTAGTATTTAAGTAATTTACTATTTCTACACTTCCATGTCCGTTTGCATACATATTAAATATTTTCTCTACCACACTTTTTACTTGTTCATCTATAATTAACTTATTCTTAATATTAGGGTGTTTCTTATATCCGATATGCTGGAATACTACATAGATATTCTCCTTGTCTTTGTTTTTCCTTGTAAACGCTTCTAATTTTCTTTGAAATATCTTTAGCATAATAATCATTCATAATTGCTTTAAAAGGTGTTATATCGTTATTTGTGCTATCTATATAAGTGTCTATTCCATCTGTTATTGCAACATACCTTATATTGTTTTGTGGAAAATAATTTTCTATGTAATGTCCAGTTTTAATATAGTCCCTTCCAAGCCTTGATAAATCTTTTGTAATAACCATATTAATACTTTTATTTTCAATATCTTGCAATAATTCATTAAATCCTGGTCTGTTAAAAGTTGTGCCTGATATCCCATCATCAATGTATTCTTTGATAAGTGTTAAATTGTTCTCCTTTATATATCTTTGCAAAATTTTTCTTTGATTACCGATACTTTCACTTTCTTGTTTGTCGCCATCTTCTCTTGAAAGTCTTATATACATTCCGTACTCTGAAGTTTTGACTATTTAAGTTTAGCATTTAACCTCCTATCTGTAATCATCTTTGCTTACACTATAACGTGATCAAATAAATTTTGCAAATATTTTTATACAATTACTTTCTTTTAATTTTTAAATTTTCAATATAATCTCTAAACATCAATCCTATTTTTTCATTAATTTCTTGCTTTTCTTCTGTAAAAATACAATATGTATTGAATTCTAGTTTTTCTTCTTTAGAGTCAATTATAATTTTACTCATATTACTTCTAATCCTTTCTACTTAATACAGAATATTAAAGAAAATGGCTAAATATGACACTTAAATTTAAGTGTATTTGTCAATGTACTTTTTTAAAATTATTCCTATAAATTTTATCCTTCTATTTTAAACAGCAATTCAAAATTAAAAATCTTATGGGTAGTTTGAAAATTTTTTAACAAAAAAAGTAAGAACTTTAGTATCTCTACTAATTTTCTTACTTTACTCAATAATATTGTTAACAAATTATTATATTATTTATGATATTTTTCATTAATTTCTTCTAATATTGAAAAATCTTCATCGTTAATGCGAAACATTGCAATTCTAATTGATATAACTGAACTTCTTATAGCATTTGGTGTACACTTTTGTGTTCTAGCAATAGCAGATAAAGTTTCTCTTTAAAATCTGTTTGTTTTAATCCATAATATCTAATGAATTTTTCTTTTTGTAAGTCAGTCTTTTTAGGCAATTTAAGAACTATATGATAAATTTTTTCTTTATAGCTATTAGAAATATTGTATTGTTTCATATAATCTAAAATCCAAACCACTAAATCTCTTTTTTCTGTAAATTTGCTTATGTTATACCACCTCCGATTTTTTTAATTTAATAATCGATTATCAATCATGGTATAACGTATTTTTAGCTATTTGTCAGCGGTCTTTTTGAAATGTTTATAACAATTTTTAGAGAGCATTTTTTAATGCCCAAATTTCACCAGCTTGGTGTTTTGACACCATTTTGGCTGTTTAGGAAAAATCCCTAAAACCCTTTTTGCCTGCTGGAAGTATATTTTTATTTTAGAAAAACTGTGAAATTCTATTCACAGTTCTTTAATTTTTTATCTATTTTTTATACATCCAAACTATTTTTTATTGCATTTGCAATTACATTAGCCAATCTAACAGGAACTGCATTTCCCACCATTTTATATCCATCAGCTACATCTGTATAATAGAATTGAAAGTTATCTGGAAATGTTTGAATTCTTGCACATTCTCTAACTGTTAATCTTCTATATAAATATTCCTTTCCTTTTACAAATTCTCTTTTGTTTTTTTCTACAAATGTCATTTTGGGTGCTTGAGGATGTATAGGTGCATGTCTTCCTCCAGCTTGTATTGTAAATGATTGTTCATCCCAACTTCTAACACGATTTCTCGACATATATATAGTAGAAAATCCCCCTGTCATATACTCATTATTTGGAAATTTACAATAAACTCCATTTGTTTTATTTTTTTCTAATGCAGGAATAGCTGTATCTTGTAAATCTCCAATAGCCTCTTTTAAATTTACTTTCTTACCTAATGGTTTTGGAAATTCAAATTTTATATTTAAGTCTTCTCTAAATCCTATATAAAATACCCTTTTTCTGTCTTGTGGCACTCCATAATCAGCAGCATTTACCAAATATAAATTAACATCATAACCTGTTTCTTTAAACATTTTTATAAAATTTTGTACTGCATCCTTATGTTTTTCTGCAAGCATTCCTGATACATTTTCTGCAACAAAAAATTTTGGTTTTTTGTCATTTAAAATTTTTATAAATTCATAAAATAATTTTCCTCTATCATCATTAATACCTTTGCAAGCACCGGCTTCACTCCAACTTTGACACGGTGGTCCTCCAATTATTCCATCACATTCAGGAATCTCATTTACTGGTATTTTTCTTATATCTCTTTTATCTAAATAATTGCTATGGTTTTTCTCATAAGTTTCCCATATTGATTTATCAAATTCATTTGCCCATTCTATTTCAAAACCAGCTTTTTCAAATCCTAAATCTAATCCCCCAGCCCCTGAAAAAAGACTAATAACTTTCATAAATTCCTCCTTATTTGCTGTATGTTATTAAATATGCTATATTTAATATAGCTGGATTATCTGGATTTTTTATTTTTACTTTTGTCATATTTAAATCACTTTTATTAACAAAATCCTCAAATTCTTTTCTATCTTCTTTACTAAAATCTGCATATTTTTCTTCATTTATTATAGCAAAAAAATTAAACTCTTTACTTAAATCTTTTTCATATACATATTTAAATACTGTCCATGGATTTTCTATTCCCCACATTCCACGAACTCTTAAATATGTAATTCCTAATGGATCTACTTTATTAACTCTACCTAGTTCTCTTGTTTCTGCAAACTCTACTCCTGGTATTGCTTCAACTCCATCTTTAATTTTTGTTTTAATTTTAGTATATGTTTCTTCACTTGCACAATAATCTAATCCATAAACAAAACTTAAATTCATCAATTTATTGTTATCTACTACACCAATTGCATATATTATGTCCTTTTCGTTCCATTCTTCTGCATCTCTACAATGCAAACTTATCATTGGACTATCAGCAAATAATTTATGTTTTGGATATGATGAATTTAATGCTAATGAAGAATTATTGTTTTCTATCTTTTTTACTTCTATAGCATCTCCTTTTTTTAGCATTGCATCTGGTGGATTTGAATTATTACCTAAATAGCTAAATACTTCACTTATTTTTTCTAATCTCTCTTGTTCATTAGTTATTGCATATGTACCCGCAAAAATATCTTTTATATATTCTTCAAGTGCATCTCCCATACTATTTGCTCTATTATGATTACTGTAATATTCTTTTAATTCAAATGAAGGTGTTTGCACCAAATTAATAATTGCTTTTAAAATATTATTGTTCAAATTTTCATCATCCTTTCTATTATTCCAGAGTAATACTATCATACTTTTTTATTTTTTTCAATTTTTATATTTTTTTAACCAACCAAATTTCCTATAGAATTCTTCATTACTATATGGGTATATAAAAATATTTTTTTCTTTTCTTTTTACAAGTTTAGAAATTTCTTTTAAATCTGATTTAACTCCTACTTTTTTTAACAAATTTATTTGATTTAAATGACATTTTCTTATTTTTTTTAAACTCCCACATGGACATTTATAATAATCTTTTGTCCTACCCATTTCTATAGCATTCAAAATGTCATATATTTTCTGTACGCTATCAACATTAAAAAATTCTATATAGAATTGAATTATTCCTTTTATACCATGAAGTCTTTCTCCATATGGAATTCTCCCATATTTATTATAGTACATAACACTATAAAAATAATTTACTACAAAAGTTTGAAACCAATTTAATAATGTTGGATTTTTCATAAATTTAATTTTTATTTCCGTTTCTATTCCCAAGCATAACGACTTATCTATATTTACATGCTCGAACGATTTTGGTATTTTATTAGAAGTTTCTTTTATTATAGGAAGTTCCCTAGGAAATCCTATGGGAACTTCTATAATAATTGTAAAATCATCGATTAAAGGAACATCTCCATTAGTTGCATATATTCTAACATTTCCTTCTATTACATATGTATTATTTAAAAATTTCATATTTAAGCATGGATATGCTTCTCTTAATTCAATAAAATTTAATTCAATATTATTCATCTATATACTTTCTCCATGGTTTTATTGTTGATACTTGTACAGGTGCTTTACCAATATTTTTCAAATTCAGTTCATTCAAGCTTTGCTCAATTAATTTACTTCCTAGTCCATTTTTTAATGCCACTAAATATTTTTCATCATCATAATCTTTTGAAACAACTAAATCCTTATTTACTTCTATAATCCATTTAAAAAATTGATTCGCAGTTCTATCCGTCCAATAAGCCGCTAAATTATTTTCTGGATTTACTGGATTTGGAATAATCCATTCTTTTTCTTCTTTTTTTATGGTATATTTGTTAATATTTTCTAGTAAAAAAGCTGAATAATCTTGAACTTGTAGTTTTGAATATATATTTAATTCTTTAATAACAAATTCTAATAATTCTAAAAGCGGTAAATTAGGATTCGCAAATTCTCCAATCCTAGCAACTAAAGTAGTAATAATTGCTGAACTTGGTTTATCATTTTCTCTTATATTGTAATAATATATATCCCTATGCCTTTTTAATATTTGAATCACTCTTTGTAAATTTGATTTTCGAGTTGTATTTGGAACATCTTCAATATTAGCTTCAAAGATTCCTTTTTTTTCTCTTTTTTTATATTCTAAAAATGGTTCATTTATATCTTGAAACCATTTTGTATATCCTTTTGCATTGCTATTTCCCCAATCATACACATTATTTTTCTTAATAGTTATGGCTAATGCAGTATTCGCATATTGTTCTAATACTCCCTGTCCAATTAAATTTCTTATTATTCCTAATTCTTCCTGTACAGCAGGCACAATATCCAATCTAAATCCTATATTATCTTGAATATTAGCATAATCTATTATCCAACATGTATCATCCTCTCTTACTGCTCTTCCACTATTTATTAAAACATCTCCAACACTATTTTTTATTTCCTTTGGTTTGCTATTTTCCTTTTTTTGATTAATTTCACATATAAAATCCAAATCATAATCAACATCTTTTCCTTCCGTAAAAGGTCTTACTACCGTTCCTAAAGCGAAAGATCCTTGAGGATAAATATCTACATCTAAACCTTTCGCACATAATTCTCTAGCTACAGCTTTATATTTACTTTCAGCATTTTCTGCCATAGTTTCAGTAATATCTATCTTTTTTATTATTTCTTCTAAATTTCTATTTTTGTCACCCATATCATTTATTCCTTTCTATTTAAAAATTTTATTATATTTTTCATATAAATCAACTGATTTAAAATTATGTAAAAAATCTGGCACCTTATAACCAGTCTTTCTTCTTTCAAATATTTTAGACTGTATTTCTTTTAATATTTTTTCGTCTTTACTCTTAAGATATATGTCTTCTAATGCTTTTATTTCTATTGATAGCTTTGCATAAGTCTTATACTTATCATACAAACTATAAATATCTATAGCAATACTAATTACTGTTATAACAATTACTTGCCACATATCTATAAACAAAATTACTAATATTAATAATATTGTAAATACTATTTTAAATCTTTCATATATTTTATCTTGTTGTTTATCCCACCACGTGTTTTGTTTTTGACATTTAATAATCGCATCTGGCATTTCTAAGTCATCTGATATGTTTGTATACCAATCAGCTACACCATGTTCTGGTGAATCTCCTGTTGAATTTATTTGTTTTTGGTATTCTTTCTTATATTTTTTTATTGTTTCATATATTTTTTCTTTAATTTCTTCCAGTTTAATTCCATCTATTTGATTATCAATTATTTCAAATTTATATAATGTTATATCAACATACTCTTGTATAGTAGCTGCATATTTACATTTATTACTGGATAACTTATTAATTAATCCAAATGTTATTGCAAAAATCAAATTTATTGCTACTACAATCATTTCATTAATGTTATTATTTTCTAATACTTTTACCAATATTATGCCTGCTATTAAGATGACAAATGCAATTATTCTATATCTATACATTTCACGATATAACATTTTTTGAGAAAATATTGCTTCTTTAATTTCTTTTAAATTTTGTACTTCATTTATTTTATTCAAGTTCTTTTTCCTCCTCATTTTACATCACAAATAACCCTAATTATTTTTAATTAGAGCTACTAAAAATCTATTCGTTTTTTTGAATTCTGTATTTCATAGTGGCTCCTTTCCAGAACCACACAGAAGTTTGTTGCTTTACAAATTTTATCATTTGTATTATAATAAGTATGTATTGAATTCTTGGCGGAATTTATACTTATTATGGGCTATATTTTCGTATGGCTCTTTTTCTTTTGTTTCTTTAACGACTAACTTTTTAAAAGTCAATTATATGTATCTTTTATATTCTTTATCTTTCTTTACATTATCTATATAATCAATAAATTTATTAATTTCTTCATTGTTAGGTTGAGCAGAATGTATATTTTTGTTTTTGTTTCTGTAATTTTTCTTAAAAACGGTATCATATCTTACTCCAGGCATATTAGAAAATTTTTCGACTTTTATTCCATCTGCTTCATCTCTATCAATACAATAGATTTGATCATTTCTCAATATTTCTTCATCTAAAACATTCTCATTATTTGTTGTGAAAATTAACTGTGCATTTGAATCTTTAACTGTAAATAATTCTAATATTAGCTTTACTAAATCTAAATGAAGACTATTTTCTATTTCATCACAAACTAAAATAGCATTTTGTTTAATAGCATATAGTGAATTATACACCAAATATAATAGCTTTTTTGTTCCTGTCGATAAGTCATCATAATCTAACTTTGAATTATTTTTATCATAAATTACTATTTCATCTTCTTCATCATCTTTTGATTTCTCCAAAGTTATATATTCTATTTTTTTATCTACTAATTTAATTACCTTATTAACCATTTCTTCATCTTGCTGTAGCCAAAAGTGCAAATTGATATATTGAATTGGGTCAATTAGGAAAAAGTCTCTTGACGTTTGAGAGTATTTAACATAGTGTTCATAAAAAGTCGTATAATATCTCATTTTTTTATTGAACTGATTATATAAATTATCATCTACATCTTTATAATCAACAGCTAAACTTTCCTTATGGTTATATTTATAACCTATTTCACTTTCTAATTTTTCCTTTTTTATTGTTACTATGGTTGTTGGTTCATCCTTAATTTTTTTTCTATAATATAAACTCTCAATAAGCTTATTTTCTATATTGTCACCTAAATAGTAATGTAAATCATAAGTATAATATCCTGGTTCTTCGCCACTCTCTATATACATCTCTACTTTTATGTTTGACATTTTGTCTTTATGTTTATTATTCTGACTAGGTAAAATATCAAGTAAATTTTCTTTTAATTCAAATCCTTCTTTTTTAGTTTTTAATGAAATTTTATCATTTTTATATCTTTCATCCGAAAAACTTAAAAATGTTCCAATTGCAGTTATTGCTCTTATGATACTAGTTTTTCCTGATGCATTTCCACCTATTATTCCTGTTAATTTATTAACATATACTCCATTTTCAATTTTTACAACTGTATTTTGTTTTTCTTTTTTTCTAGGAACACCTATAAAGTCTAATTTAACTGGTGTATCTATTCCTGCAACATTATCTATATATATATAATTAAACATTTCTATTTTCTCCTTCTCCAAAATAATACACTATATCTAAAATTTTGTCAATGCTGAATACGAAAAAAAACGTATTCAGCATTTTGATACTATTTTATAATTATAATATCAATTTGCATACAAACTCTCTAAAAATTCTTTAGTATATTCTCTCTGATTTTCGTAATTTGATATAAATTTTCTGTTACCTTTATTATTAATTTTATTATTATTTCTTATAATATTATCTTCCATATTTCGATGGATAGCCTGTCCATTTTTTGATTGATACTGGTATCCATTATTTAATGGATACGGTACATCATTTATATAAATTTTTCTTTGAATTATTTGTTTGTTTTCTTTCCTTATAATATCAACTTTTATAAAATTTTTATCTCTTAAATCTGAAATCCAACTTGAAACTGTTTTAGGATGTACTCCTAATTCTTCTGCAAAATAATTATTAGTTGCAAAGCAAAATCCTTCTTTATAAGCAAGTGAAGTTATCATTGCATATAATAATTTTTCATTTGCCTTCAATTCTTTATTGTATAAAATTTTTGATGGAATTATAGAATAATATCCAACCTTTTCCTTCATATACCACTCCTATTCTAGCAGCAATATCATTTATTATTGAACGACTAATAGATTGTCTTATATTTTTACAATAAAAAATGCAGAATACCTCAATCAAATTGAAATACTCTGTAATATAGATGATTACTGCATTTTATTAAATTAATTTCTGGTTGGTATATTTTTAAATCCACAGGTGT
>CAMMWP010000046.1 GCA_946500615.1 uncultured Clostridium sp.
TACCTTTAATTTTTCTTTATGATGTAATGTTAGCCGAGGAATACAATAATTTTTTAATATATACGTTTTGTATAATAATATTCTAAAGAATGTCCAAACAGAAACGTCCCTAACTGGACACCCAACTGGACACCTAAATGGACATTTTTGGGCATACGTAAAAAGTTTTATTATTTTTATAAATTACCATACCGGGTTTGCTTCCATTTGGTTTTTTTACAAATTTTACTTCACAAACATCAACAGGAACATTAGAAGAATTTTTAGCTTTGCTATGATAAGCAGCAATTTGAGCACATTTTTGCAATACACTTTCATCTGGAAACAGATGATTTTGCAATAATAAAATACAATGACTTCCATGAATATCTTTTGTATGAAACCATAAGTCCGTTTTTTTAGCATATTTTAAAGTAAGGTAATCATTTTCCATATTATTTCTACCAACAAGAAAAGTATAATTTTCAATCGTATATTTAATGGGATTAAATTTCACATACTTGTTTTTAGTCAATTTAGACTTTTTTACTTTCGGATTTTTCTTTTGTGTATATTGATCAGTTTTATCTTTAAAAATAGAACTTTCAGAAATTTCCTCAAATATATTAGTGATATCCTCTATAGAATCACAAGTTTCTAATTCATAAACAACACTTTCTATATAGGTTAAATCATTTAAAGTTTCTTCTTTCTGTTCTCCCACAATTTTTAAAGCATTTTTTAATTTAGCATACTTTTTAAAAAATAATTTAGCATTATGGCTAGGAGAATAACGTTTATCCAAAGGAATAGAAATTAATGCATTGTCTGCATAATAATTTTCTAAAGTAATCGCATCTGTATTATGGGGTGGAATTTTGTATAGATTAGCTGTTATGAGTTCCCCGTATAGTTTATAAATATCCATATGGTCACATTCTTTTAATTTTTCATTGATATTTGCCAATCGATGGTTATATTTTTTTAATACATCTAGTATCAATTTGGAAATACTATTTTTATAGGCTTTTAATTCCTCTGAGTTTTCTTTTTGATAATAGTAATCATCAAGAAAAAAATTAAGAGAAAAAGGTTCCGTGCGCTTAGAGTCTTTTAATAAAACATAATCTTTTATATTTCCCTTAGCATCGGAAATAGTATCAAATTTTAGATATTGTGTATCTGAACACAGAATGATTTCACACATATATTCGTAAATATCTTTTAGAATAGCGGTATCTATTTTACGAACATCTTCTAGATGTAGCATAGTAATCATATGAGATACAAAACGATGACTAATACCATTAAAACGACTACAGATTTGCATAGACAGTTGGGATATAGAAACATTTTCTAAATCTAATTCTAGCTTATGTTTAAAATCATCAAAATCTGTGACGTCCAAAAAATTTAATTTCTCTGTAGAAGGATAAACATATTTAGAATGAGGAATCATATCTCTCGTCAATACATTATCAGAGGAAATATGTCTTAAACTATCAATAATGATATGATGTTCGTCAACTAAAACCACATTGCAATGTCTTCCCATCAATTCAATGATGAGTTTTTTTGTAACAATATCGTCTAATTCGTCAAACCCTTCAAATTCTATGGTAATAACTCTTTCTAAATTTGTAGAAAGTATATGTTTTATTCGTAAACCAATTAAATGCTTTCTAAGTAACATACAAAAATTAGGAGCATTTTGAGGATTGGGTTTAGAATGTGTGGTTAAATGTACTCTATAATTTTGTGAATGGGTACATATATGTAAAGCATAATTCATACCATCTAAATAAAATCCTAAGACAATATCATTTTTATTTGGTTCATATATTTTATCAATTCTAGCTCCAGTAACTGCTTGTAATTCAGAAGTAATTGCTTTTGTGACAATTCCATCAAATGCCATTTTAAGACCTCCTTTTTAGCATAAGGTTTTCATCTTTACGATTTGGAATGTTACCATTCAATTCTTCCTATTTGCGGGTAACCATATGGTAGATTTTTTTAAGTTTCTCGGCTACCCTCCAATTCCCGTTTAAGAAATTCTAATATCTAAATCGTAACAATACCCGGAAACAGGACCCTTTACGACTTATATATAAGAATTTCTAAAACGATTCCGGTCGCATTCGAACCTTAAAAAAATCTACCATATGGTTACCCGCAAATAGGAAGAATTGAATGATAACTTTGAAATATATCATAACATAGTTTAAAGAAAAAAGCTATTGCCTAAACCATATTTTAATTATATAATAAAGAAAAAAATCACAACAATCATAAGTTGTAATACAAAATAAAAGGGATAGATGCCTATGAAATATAATATAGAAGAATTAAGTTTAGAAGAAAAAATTGGTCAAATGATGATTATCGGATTAAATACAGAAGATTCTATTGAGCATCTTGATGAAATCATAAACACATATAAAGTAGGTGGAATTTTACTATATAAAAAGAATTATAAGAATTATGAAGAGATGATAAAATTAATCAACCAAATAAAACACTTAAATCAAAAAAATAAAATTCCCATATGTATTTGTATTGACCAAGAAGGTGGCAGAGTCAATAGAATGCCAAAAGAATTTAAAAATATTCCAGCAGCAAATCGATTAGTGAAAAAAAGTATAGAAGAAGATTTCGTCAAAATGGCAGGACATATAACAGGAAATATGTTAAGCAAAACAGGAATTAATATGGACTTTGCACCTGTGCTAGACATAAAAAGATTTAAAGATAATCATGCAATTGGAGACAGAGCATATAGTGAAGATCCAAAAGAAGTATCTAAATTTGGAATAGAATATATGAAGGCATTACAAGAACATGGCATTATACCTA
Organism: uncultured Clostridium sp.; assembly: GCA_946500615.1. GTDB lineage: Bacteria > Bacillota > Clostridia > TANB77 > CAG-508 > CAG-269. Next base: position 2,836 of record CAMMWP010000046.1, read on the forward strand.
TCGTCAAACATTTTCCGGGACATGGAGCCACAAAGGAAGACACACACATGTTGCTTCCTAAAATTACTGATATCGAAAAGTTAGAAAATGAGGATATGCAACCCTTCAAAACAGCCATAGAGAACAATGTCGAGGGGATATTAGTAGGACATCTAAAAATTCCCGAAATGACAGGCAAACTTCCTGCTTCTATTTCGAAAAGATTTATAACAAAATACATTAGAAAAAAATATAGATATAATGGACTAATTGTTGCAGATGATATGAGAATGAAAGGGATAAAGCTAAGATATGGTAAGAATAGAGCTATACAAAAAGCATTTTTAGCTTGTAATGATATCATCGTATTTAAATATGATGGAAATATTCGTGTCATCAAAAAAATCATTCAATTAGCCAAGAAAAATATATTAGAAGAAAAAAGAATTCATAAAAGTGTTATGAGAATTTTAAAATTAAAAGAAAAATATCAGATAGAGGACAAGCCTGTCACATATGACGAAGAGTTCATAGAAACAATTAATAAAGATATAGAAATCATTAGAAAAAAGGTACAATAAATACATTTTAAAATTTTTTCTTGTTATTTTTATAATAATTATGATATACTATAACATATATTTAACAAAGGCAATAGGTTTATAGGTAAAACCTGTATGAAAAAACCTAAATCTAGTATACAAGGAAAATAAACATGTCAAAACCAATCGTTGCCATTATCGGAAAACCAAATGTGGGAAAATCAACTTTTTTTAATTATCTAGTAGGAAGCAGAGTATCAATTGTACAAGATACACCGGGTGTCACTAGAGATAGAATATATGCAGATACCAATTGGAGAGGAAGAGACTTTACACTAATTGATACAGCTGGAATAGAACCAGATTCAGAAGACATTATCTTATCACAAATGAGAGAGCAAGCCAATTTAGCCATATCTATGGCAGATGTCATCATCTTTTTAACAGATATCAGACAAGGGATAACAGCAGCAGACCAAGAAATTGCCGTTATGTTAAAAAAATCTGGAAAACCAATTGTTTTAGTATGTAATAAAGCAGACAATTTCGAAAAAGATAGAGAAGAAATATATGAATTTTACAATCTTGGAATAGGAGAACCATACCCAATATCAGCAAGTAATGCAATCGGAATAGGAGATGTTTTAGACAAAATATATGAAAGTTTTCCAGAAAAAACGCAAGACGAAGACGAAACAGATGTCATAAAAGTTGCTGTTATTGGAAAACCAAATGTGGGAAAATCTTCACTTATCAATAAAATATTAGGAGAAAATAGAACAATTGTCAGCAATATTGCAGGGACAACAAGAGACGCCATAGATTCTAAATTCGAAAATGAAAAAGGAAAATATATTTTAATTGACACAGCAGGAATTAGAAGAAAAAGCAAAGTAAAAGAATCCATAGAAAAATTTAGCATTATGAGAACATTACTAGCCATTGAAAGAGCAGATGTCTGTTTAATGATGATAGATGCTTTAGAAGGTGTGACTGATCAAGATGCAAAAATTGCAGGAGAAGCACATGAAGCAGGTAAAGGAATCATCATTGTTGTCAATAAATGGGATGAATATGAAAAAGAAACAGGAACATTGGAAAAATACAAAAAAGAGATATACAATAAATTATCTTATCTATCCTATGCACCAATCTTATTTATTTCTGCCAAAACAGGACAAAGGGTAAATACATTATTTGATTGCATTAATCATGTAAATGAGCAAAATAGTATGAGAGTAACAACTTCTGTTTTAAATCAAGTCATCAATGAAGCAATTGCCATTGTACAGCCACCAACAGATAAAGGAAAACGATTAAAAATATTATATGGTACACAAGCTTCTACAAAACCACCTACATTTGTTATTTTCGTAAATGATAAACAATTATTTCATTTTTCATATGAAAGATATTTGGTCAACCAAATCAGAAAAGAATTTGGGTTAGAAGGGACACCCGTTAGAATTATCGTAAGAGAGAAGCTTGAAAAATAACATGTTCCTTTCTAATGAAAAAATATAAAAAACAACATAGAAATATATGTAAAATAGAGGAGGTAAATAATGATATTTAATATAATAACAGCAGTCATTGCGTATTTAATAGGAAGTATTAATTTTTCAGTTATTTTAAGTAAAAAGATGGCTGGATTTGATGTAAGAGAAAAGGGAAGTGGAAATGCAGGTACAACCAATATGCTTCGTTCTGTAGGAAAAAAAGCAGCAGGGTTAACATTACTTTGTGATATTTTAAAAGGTGTAGTTGCCATTTTAATTGCTATGTTTATAGGATGGGCATTTAAAATAGAAAACCAATCTTTACTTGTTCAAATAGCAGGAATAGCAGTAGTGATTGGACATACATTCCCTATATTTTTTGGATTTAAGGGAGGTAAAGGTGTTGCTACTTCTTTAGGAATATTAATCATGAGTAATTGGCAAATTGGATTAATTTGTATGGTATTTGGTGTGCTATTAATTATACTAACTAGAATGGTTTCATTAGGCTCATGTGCAGCAGCTGTTTTATTTCCAGTGTTGACATTATTTATTACAGAAAATTATATTGTTACACAAGGTAGTGGATATTTTATTTATAGTATCCTATTGGCAGTCATTGTATTGTTTAACCATAGAAGCAACATAAAAAGAATATTAGCAGGTAAAGAAAACAAAATTAGTTTTAAAAAATAAGAAACAACATGTGAAAATAAATATTATTAAGGAGAGAAAACAAATGAGAAAGTGTATGATAATTTTTTTAATCAGTATCGTAATCATGACAATCAGTAATCCAATTGTAAAGGCAAATAGTACTTATACAATACAATTAGAAGTAACAAAAAATGAAGAGCAAAAATCATTTGAATTATATATATTATTACCAGAAGAATACATCAAATATGCAATCAATAAAGCAGGGCTAGATATACAATATACTGGAGCAGAAACATTACAAAAAAATACCATTCCATTAATTGACGTAGATAATCGTAACATACAAAATGAAACATATACTGAAGGTGGAGAAGAATATATACAAATTTTATTAGAACCAAACCAAGAAAACCAATACACATTCGAAATCATAGCAGATTATCCAGACATGAATATGAAGTTAAGAATCAAAAATGAAGAAAAAGATTTTATTATGCACATCGATAATTTTAAAATAGAGGATACTATATGCCAAATAGAATACAATTATGATAAAAACGAAATTAAACAACCTACAAGAATTGTCATTAATTTTGGGACATTATTATTAATCATCATTTTAATCATGATTGTTATGATAGGCATAATTGCAAAAATAAAGGCAAGCAAATAGCAAAGAGAAAATTTTTAATAGAAAAGGAAGGAATGAAAAAAAGTGAAAAATATAGCGATCATAGGAAGTGGGAGTTGGGGTGTTGCTTTAGCAACACATCTTGCAAGAACAGGAAATAAGATAAACATGTGGTCATTTTCAGAAGAGGAGAAAGACTTAATTAATAAAGAAAAAAAATGCAAATTTTTGCCAAATGTCGAATTACCAGAAAATATAATCTGTTTTAATGATTTTGAAGAAGTAGTAAAAGATGCAGATTTTATCTTACATGTAACACCTTCAAAATTCACAAGAGAAATATTTAAACAATATAAACAATATGTAAAAAACAAACCAGTCATTATTTGTTCAAAAGGATTTGAAAAAGATTCTTTAAAAACATTAGACGAAGTATTAGAAGAAGAATTGCCAGATATCAGATTGGGTGTATTATCAGGACCTAGCCACGCAGAAGAGGTTTCTGTTGCCATTCCTACAGTATTAGTGATTGCTTCTAAAGACGAAGAAATTTTAAAAAATGTACAAGATACATTTATGTGCCCAGAAATGAGAATTTATACATCTAGTGATGTAAAAGGTGTTGAATTAGGAGGAGCCTTAAAAAATATTATTGCATTTTGTGCAGGAGTAGCAAGTGGAATTGGATTAGGAGATAATACCTTTGCAGCTTTAGTTACAAGAGGTTTAGGAGAATTAACAAGATTAGGTGTTGCATTAGGTGGCGAAAAAGATACATTTTATGGGTTAAGCGGATTAGGAGATTTAATTGTTACGTGCTTAAGCGAACACAGCAGAAATAGAAAAGCTGGAAAATTAATTGGTCAAGGAAAAACACTAGAAGAGGCAAAACAAGAAGTAGGAATGGTAATTGAAAGTATTGACAATATTGAAGTAGCATATGCGTTAGGAAAGAAACATCATGTCTATATGCCAATTGTAGAGACAGTTTATCAAGTTATTTATGAAAAACTTGATCCAAAAGTGGCGGTACATAATTTAATGACAAGAGAGAAGAAAAGTGAATAATATAGTAATATGAGGAAATAATAACATGTAGTAGAAAATGTGAAAGGAATGTTGTAAATGGATTTTTTTGATAAATTAGGAAAAAAAGCAACAGAAGCATATAAAGTTACAGCAGATAAAACAGGAAAAATTGCAAAAGAAACAAAACTAAAATTCAAAATGGGAGAGCTAAAATCAAAAATAGAAGACATTTATGAAGAAATAGGGAAAAAAGTATATGAAAAGCATATTGCAGGAGAAGAAATTTCAATCGAAAAAAATTTTGTAGAAGAATGTAAACAGATCGATGAAATGAGTAATGAAATAGAAACAATCAGACAAGAATGCTTAGACTTAAAAGATAAGAAACAATGCCCAAAATGTTTTAAAGAAATCAATAAAGAAATGAAATTTTGTCCAGAATGTGGTGCGAAACAAGAAGATGCAAAGCCTGCAAAAGCAGTAGAAGTCATAGAAAAAGAAGTCAATCCACAAGAAGAAAATGTAGAAGAATTTGAAGATAAAGAAGATAGCGAAACAAATCAAGAAACGCAAACAAATCTAGAAAAAACAACAGAAATAGAAATTAATCCAGATGCACAAAATATAACAGAAGAAGAAATGAAAAATATAGGACAATAGTAGGTGGTAGAATGAAAATAGTCGTACAAAGAGTAAAAGAAGCAGAAGTAACAGTAGACGGTAAAATTGTTGGAAGCATTGGAAAAGGATTTTTAGTTCTATTAGGTGTCACACATACAGACACAACAGAAAATGCAGATTATCTAGTAAAAAAACTATGTAAATTAAGAGTATTCAAAGATGAAAACCAAAAAATGAACTTAGCATTAAAAGATGTGAATGGCGAATTATTAATTGTATCTCAATTTACACTATATGCAGATTGTTCACAAGGGAATAGACCATCTTTCATAGAGGCTGCTAGACCAGACAAGGCAGAGGAATTATATGAATACTTTTGCCGTGAATGTGCTAAAAATGATATTACAGTGGAAAAAGGTATATTTGGAGCAGATATGAAAGTAAGTCTATTAAATGATGGACCTGTAACGATTATTATGGAAAATGACTGAGGTAAAAAGTTAAATTTACAAACTGTAGATTTAACTTTTTTGAGGTATAGAAAAATCAATACGGAAAACGTTCATATAAATATTTTATAATCTCATTTCCATTTTTTTCATTAATATGAATATACATATTTTTATCAAGACAAATCCACATTAAAATAGAATAATCTTCCATATTATCTAAAAAGACACCTACAATTTCTGCTAATTCAATTGGATTCGTATATTTTTTTTCCCAATGCGAATTCTCATAAATTTCTAAATCCGTGTTATAAAATTTACTTAGAAAGGTATTTAATTCGCCATATTTATCACTATATAAATGAACCGTTACATACATAATTTTCTCCATAATAAGTTAATATATTATTTAGTATAAAAAAATGTTTCATTTTTATACATGGAATAAAGTGGGCAAAAATTGCTAATACTAATACAAAAGAAAAATAATATGGAGGGATTTTTTTGAAAAAATTTAAAATTATTTCATATATTGTTTTATTAATTGTATTAGTTATATTAGCCTTAACAGTATATACCAGTGCTAAACAAGATAATAGTGAAGACGAAAAGGAAAAGGTCGTTTCAGAAATCAGATATTTAGACACAAAATTAGTAGACCTATTTAATAATATGAACAATATAGAAACAAGAAATTATAAAATTTATACAACCAAAATAGAAGAATCCAAATCAGCACAAAATAGCGGAAGTGGAAATAATTCTTCTGAAAATGGACAAAGTAGCGAAGGAGCTTCTGAAAGTGGACAAGGTAGTGAAGGGGCTAGTTCTGACACATCAACTTCAACAGATGCACAAAATCAAGATACGACCAATAAAGGCGAAAACTATGAAATGAAAGAAGCAGGGATTTTAACAAGTAATAGAGATATTGATTGGACAGCTTGCAAAAATGAATTAGAACTGATGTATACTTCTATTTCAACCATAACACTAGATTTATATAAACAAAATGTAACACAAGAAGATATTTTAAATTTCAATAAAGAATTAGACAATTTAACAGTAAGTTTGCAAGAGGAAAATAAGCAAGCAACTTTAGACAATTTAACGAAAATCTATCAATATATTCCCAAATTTGCACAACATATATCAGATGACACATTATATAAAACAGTATTAGACATCAAGAAAAATGTATTTGAAGCATATAGTAAGTTAGATACAAAAGACTGGACAGCCATAAGCACAAAACTAACAGATGCCGTTAACACATATGCAACCTTATTAACAAATACAGGGATTGAGGCTGGGAAACAATCTAGTATTAATAAAGGGTATGTTATGTTGAATGAATTAAAAAATGCTGTTGATTTACAAAATGATGCAATATTTTTAATAAAATATAAAAACTTACTAGAAGAAATTAATAATTTATGATATAATAGCAAATAGAGTAAATTGAATAGTCGCTGGTAAATCTCCGAAAGGAATTACGAGAGGAAAGTCCGGGCTCCATA
>CAMMWP010000047.1 GCA_946500615.1 uncultured Clostridium sp.
ACTCTTATCGAGCTGAATTTTTTGTTTCTTGGGCTCCTATTTTAGGACGCCCTCTATGATTATATTAGATACAGTATAGGGATTATTATGAAATTATTCATAATATAAAAATAATATCTCTTACAGCACATATTTTTTATTACTAGGCTCTTTCATATTTATATGCAACAACATTATTTTCCATAATAAATTTGTCCAAAAAGAAACGTCCCTAAATGGACATAAGTGGACACCTAAATGGACATAAATGATATAAAACTATTGAATAAAAAAATAAATTTTGGTAGAATATACAAGAAAGAAAAGAAAGAATAAAACAAAAGGAGCGAATATTCATGTTTTCACAACTAATTGTCTTAGTGATACTTATTTTATTAAATGCCTATTTTGCTGCAAGTGAAATTGCATTTATATCCTTAAATGATGCCAAAATAGAAAAGCAAGCAAAAGAAGGAAACAAAAAAGCAAAACAAATAGAAAAAATGTTAAAAGAGCCAAGCAAATTCTTGGCAACGATTCAAATAGGAATTACATTAGCTGGTTTTTTATCAAGTGCATTTGCATCAGAAACATTTGCAGATATGTTAGCACCAGTATTAAATAGTTGGATACCAGCAATTAGTATAGGTGTATGGAAAAGCATATCGATTATTATCATAACCATTATATTATCATTCTTCACATTGGTTTTTGGAGAATTAGTGCCAAAACGATTAGCAATGAAACACTATGAAAAGATTTCATTTGCTACAATAGGAGTTATTAGAGGAATTTCTATTGTGACAGCACCATTTGTAAAACTATTAACAGTTGTGACAAATGCTATTTCTAAATTATTTGGTGTAGGAGAAAATGAAGAAGAAACCGTAACAGAAGAAGAAATTAAAATGATGGTAAATCAAGGAGAAGAAAAAGGAACCATTAAAGAGGAAGAAAAAGAACTAATCAATAATGTGTTCGAATTTAATGATATAACTGTATCTGAAATTATGAGACATCGAAAAGACATATTTGCAGTAGACATCAGTATTAGTAATGATGAATTGATGAACGAATTATCAAAAGAAGAATATCGCTATAGTAGAATACCAGTATATGACGAAACCATTGATGAGATTAAAGGAATTTTATATATAAAAGATGTCTTAAAAAACATCAATAAAAAGAATTTTAAGGTAAAAAATGTTGTTAAAGAAGCATATTTCATATCACAAAATCGTTTAATTAATGAAGTATTCAAAGAATTACAAAAAAACAAAATGCAAATTGCTATCATTGTGGATGAATATGGAGGGACAGCAGGATTAGTCACTATGGAAGATATACTAGAAGAGCTAGTAGGTGACATATATGACGAATATGACAAAGAAGAAAAAGAATATGAAAAAATTGATGAAAATACGTATATGTTAGCAGGAAGTTTGCCAGTTTATGATGTTAATAAATTATTAGATGCAGATATTCCAGAAGGGGATTATGATACCATATCAGGATTTTTACAAGAAGAATTGGGAAGAATACCAGAAGATGAAGAAAAGCCTGTTATAGAAACAAAAAAAGTAACATATAAAATAGAAGAATATGAAGATAAGAGAATATTAAAAGTAAAAGCATGTAAAAATAATATAATAGAAACAGAAGAAGAAACAGAAAAAGAAGAATAAGGTAGGGAAAGTATATGAAGAAAAAATATATAGTGATAATAATCATACTACTGTTAATCATGATAGGAATAGCAGGATGGTTTGCATATCAACAAGTAAAAGAAAATGGTAGAAAATACGAAATAGAGAAAATCAGTATCGAGAATTATCAATATTTCATATTAAGACAAGAGGGGAATTACGGAGTCATTGACAAAAATGGAGATACTATCATAAATCCAGAATATACAAATATTGTCATTCCAAATCCAGAAAAGCCAATCTTTATATGTTATACAGGGGAAGAGACGAAAATATTCAATCAAAATAAAGAACAAATATATGCACAATATAACCATATACAACCAATTAAATTGAAAAATATCGCTAGTGATGTTATGTATGAAAAAAACATTTTAACTTATGAGCAAGATGGAAAAGTAGGCTTAATCAATTTACAAGGAGAAACAATTACAAAACCAGTATATGAATCTATAGAAGGATTGCCATATAAAGAAGGAGAATTACTAGTAAAGGTAGAAGGAAAATATGGCGTTATCAATAACAAAGGAAATGAATTAGTAAAGGCTCAATATGATCAAATAAGTGTAGATAATTATACAACAGAAGATGTAGGATATAAAAATGCAGGATATATTGTGTCTAATACAACCGAAAATGGATATAGATATGGATATGTAGATGTTAAAGGAAAGGTCGTATTAGAAACAGAGTATAATGAAATATCTAGAATGACAGACATAAAAGATAATGACGATGTTTATTTAATAACTGCTCAAAATGGGCAATATGGAATGTATAAAAATAAAGAACAGATAATAAAAAATGAGTATCAATCGATTTTTTATAATAGTGAAAATGGGACAGTAACACTAGAAAAAACCAAAAAATATGGTGTGGCAACACTTGACGGAAATATCATCATACCAATCGAATTTACACAAATTGACAGTACAGGTATGTATATATATACAACTGATGTAGAAGGAAATGTGCAAGCATATAAAAAGGATGGAACAAAAGCAGATATAGATAGTAACATTTATATATTGGAAACAGAAAATGAAAATTATAAAATTCAAATAGACAATTCACAAGGTTCTGTATATAGTATCATCGATAAAGAAGGAAAAAAACGAACAACAGAAAATTATACGTATATCGATTATTTATATGATAATTATTTTATTGTTTCTGTAACAGGAGGAAAAGTAGGCGTTATTAATGACAAAGGAGAAAAGATAATAGATACAAAATATGATTCTATTGAAAAATTAGAAAATACAGATTATATCGTAACAAGATTATCAGAAAACAATTCGATACAAATGTATAATAAAAATTTACAACCATTATGTGAGATGGAAAATGGAATCATAGATACACAAAAAAACTATATTAAAATATATAATGATTCAGAAACAAAGTATTTTGATTTAAATGGAAATGAAAAACAGAATACAGAGATTTTATTAGATAATCCAATATATGCAAAATCTCAGAATGGAAAATGGGGATTTGTTGATAAATCTGGAAAGGTAGTAGTAGATTATATATATGATAAAACAACCGATATAAATTCTTATGGTTATGCAGGAATTGCATTAGATGGAAAATGGGGTGTTGTGAACAGCGAGGGAGAAATCATTGTGCAACCAACTTATGTTTTTAATGTGAAAACAGAGCCACAATTTATTAAAGCGTATTATAAAGTAGTATATGGATATGGAGAGTTTTATTATACAAAATAGATTCAATTTTGAGTCTATTTTTTTATACAATAGGAAAGTAACCCTTTCCTATTGTATAAAAAACGCTTCGCGCTAACGATTGCACACAATTTTACTAACGTAAAATTGGCGCTGAACAAATTTACGGAAAACCAAAGAGAAAAGTTAAAGTTATTCAAATGTTAAGGCTTTCCGATTGATTTAATGAATGAAAAATTTGAAAACTGGCAATACTATATAAAATTAGATGAGAAAAGGTGAAAAAGTGAAATTAGGATTAGCTTTATCGGGTGGAGGAATTAGAGGAATTGCACATGCAGGTGTATTAAAAGCATTAGAAGACAATCAAATAAAAGTAGATGCTATAGGAGGAACTAGTTCAGGAGCGCTTATTGCAGGTTTATATGTATTAGGATATACACCAGATAACATTCATCAATTATTCAAAAAATATTCTAAACAAATCGTTGGAAGTGGTATAAACCAAGTAATTTATCAAGTGCGAAATATCTTTAATAAAGAAAGTTCTGGATTACGAAAGGGTGAAGAGATAGAAGACATTTTTAATACATTGGCAAAAGCAAAAGGAATATATAAAATTTCAGATATCAATAAAATTCCTATATCGATACCAGCAGTAGATATAAGAAATGGAAAAGAATATATTTTTACAAATCATATGCCAGAAGAAAAAAATGTTTATGGAAAATATATAATGGATATTAGTATAGGGAAAGCATTAAGGGCAAGTAGCAGTTTTCCAGCTGTTTTTTGCCCATGTGATTTTGGAGAACATAAATTTCTAGATGGAGGAGCATTAAATAATATACCTGTGATAGAAGTAAAAAAGCAAGGAATTGATAAAGTATTAGCTGTTAATTTTAAAGCAGATGATATAGGAGAAACAAGTAATTATATGGATATTGCGATGAGAGCAATCGATTTAATGGGAAACAAAATATCAGAAGAGAATTTAAAACAAAGTGATTATATTTTAACAATTGGAACAGATAAAACAGGGTTGTTAGATGTAAAAAAATTAGATAGTTGTTATCAATATGGATATATAACAGCAATGAAAGAAATCAATAAAATAAAAGAAATAATTTATTAAAATTCGCATAAAATAGGGTAGAAGTTTTTTATGGTATAAAGCCTTTAAAAGTGAAAGGAATGAGATGAGAAATGAAAATAAGATATTTTGATAATGCAGCGACAACAAAGGTAAAAAAAGAGGTGTTAGATAAAATGTTTCCCTATTTTATCGAACAATATGGGAATCCATCTTCATTATATAAATTAGGCAGGACAGCAAGGATAGGTGTAGAAGAAGCAAGGCGAAATGTAGCAAATTTAATTCATTGTGATAGAAATGAAATCTTTTTCACAAGTGGAGGAACAGAAAGTGACAACACAGCCTTAAAGGGGATTATGGAATTAGAAAACAATAAAGGAAAGCATATGATAACCACCAAGATAGAGCATCCTGCTATATTACATACTTGTAAAAGATTAGAAGATGAAGGATATCAAGTAACATATTTAAATGTTAATAAAGAAGGGATGATAGAACTAGAAGAATTAAATAATGCTATTAGAGAAGATACGGTATTATGTAGCATTATGTTTGCCAATAATGAGATTGGAACAATACAGCCAATTGAAGAAATTGGAAAGATAGCAAAGAAAAGGGGAATTATTTTTCATACAGATGCTGTTCAAGCCTGTGGAAATGTAGAAATTGATGTAAAAAAAATGCAAATCGATATGTTATCATTATCAGGTCATAAAATAGGAGCATCAAAAGGAATCGGTGCTCTATATGTGAATAAATCAATACAATTTAAAAAATTAATAGAAGGTGGACATCAAGAAAGAGACAAAAGAGCAGGAACAGAAAATGTTCCCGGAATGGTAGGATTGGGAGAAGCATGTAAAATAGCAAAAGAAAATATGAAAGAGCACATAGAAAAATTAAGTGAGTTAAGAGACATGTATATTTCAGAAATAAAAAATAGGATACAAGATATTCAAATCAATGGAACAATGGAAAAAAGATTGCCGGGAAATAGCAATATATCTTTTAAAGGCGTCAATGGAAATGAATTGTTAATGAAATTAGATGAAAGAGGAATATGTGCTTCAGCAGGTAGTGCCTGTTCTTCTGGAAGTAGCTCGCCATCACATGTATTAACAGCAATTGGATTGCCAAGTGACTATGCTGAAGGAACATTAAGAGTTACATTTGGAGATGAAAATACAAAAGAAGATGTCAACTATTTAGTAGAAAATTTAGTAGATATTATAAAAGAAATAAGGACTAACCAGTAGTCCTTAAAATAGATAAACTTGTATGAATGCCATCTACAGCAGCAGACATAATGCCACCTGCATATCCAGCACCTTCACCACATGGATAAATGCCAATTATATTGGCTATTCCATTTATATTTCTAGGAATTTTAACAGGAGAGGAACTTCTCGTTTCAACCCCAGTTAAAATGCTATCTGGATTTGCAAAACCATGTAATTTTTTGTCAAAATACAAAATGCCTTCCTTTAAAGTAGTAGATACAAATTTGGGAAGAATATCATGTAGATTAGCCAGCGTAAATCCGGGTAAATAAGAAGGCGTAATAGAACCAATGTAAGAAGACGGCTTATGATTCAAAAAGTCTTCCACTCTTTGAATAGGTGCATGATAATTTGAGCCACCTAGTACAAAGGCTTTTTCCTCTAGATCTTTTTGGAAATAGATACCAGCTAAAGGAGACGTATCGATAAAATCATTAGGTGTTACATTGACAAGTAAAGCGGAATTGGCATTTGTACCATTTCTTAAATAATTGCTCATACCATTTGTGACAATAGTATGGTTTTCACTAGAAGAAGCTATGACAGTACCGCCCGGACACATGCAGAATGTATAACAAGAACGACCAGAAGGAGAATGATAGGCTAACTTGTATTCAGCAGGTGGTAATTTTAAAGTGGTTGTGTTACCATATTGGGCTAAATTAATGTCTTCTTGTAGATGTTCAATTCGAACACCTACTGAGAAATTTTTCTTCTCCATTTGTATTCCTTTTTTGTATAATAATTCAAACGTCTCTCTAGAACTATGACCAATAGCTAAAATTAATTTCGTAGTAGGAACTTCAAAAATAGAATCGTTTTTTAAATCTTTCAACAATACAGATTGTACGGTATTATTTTTTATCGTAAAGTCAATAAATTTTGTATGAAAATAAAAAGTTCCTCCTTTTGATAATATGTAATGTCTCATGTTTTGAATCACTTGAATTAACTTATCAGTCCCAATGTGTGGTTTAGCTAAATACAAAATTTCTTTAGGCGCTCCAAAATGGACAAACTCTTTTAATACTTTTTGACATAAAGGGTTGTGTATTCCAGTTGTTAATTTGCCGTCGGAAAAAGTACCAGCACCACCTTCACCAAATTGTACATTAGATGAAAAATTTAAAATTTTGTGATGCAAAAAATGGTCAACATCTTTTTTTCTTTCTTCAACTGTTTTTCCTTGCTCCACAATAATAGGAGATATTCCATTCTGAACAAAGGTTAAAGCAGAAAATAGTCCAGCAGGTCCTGCTCCAATAATGATGGGAGAAGGCTCTGTTTTTAAGGAAGAAAGTGCATTTGGATTAATAGTGCTTTTTATTGTTTTTTCGATGTCTAGTGGTTTTGTTTTTGGAATATGTGGATATTTTTTTTCATTTTTTACTTCGATTTCAATTGTGTATTGAAAGTGAACGTCTGACTTTTTTCTGGCGTCTATTGATTTTTTTACAATGTGCCAATCGACTACGTCTGAAGGTTTTATATGATGTGCTTTTAAGATGGTTTGAATAACTGCTTCGTCAGAGATGTTTTTTCGTATTTTTATATTTTGAATTTGTAACATTTAAAAACTCCTTTTATTTATATGTTTCTAATAAATAGATTATATAATAGCAGACATAAATAATCAATGTCATCATAAAGTTTTGATGAAAATCAAGATTTCTCTAGTTACAGTTAGGAAGGTCTGAACTGTAATTTCCCTTAATTAGAAATTATGATGAGAAGACCAGAAAGTATTTACAAAACGAGTAGGATAGTATAAAATAAGAAAAAACAAAAAGGAGTTGATTATAATAGAAACAACACAAAGTTCTTTTTTATTAAGATATGGAAGTTCATTAATTGTATTTACAGAATTATTGATGATTGCAACAATCATGATACTATATAGTACAAATGGTGCATATATTCCTACCTTTTTTATGCTTTTTTTATCACCTTTGTTAGGTGGAATTATCACAGGAAAAATTGTTAAAAAGAGCAAAAAAGTTTTATTTAAAGAGTCTTTAAAAAAGTATTTTATGATAGAAAATATAATCATATATATAGTGATATATTTTTTAAATTTCAGATTTAATATTATACTAGCACTAATATATACGATAGGAGCAATTATTCGGATTTTTTAGTGCTAAAAAAGCTGTTTATAATTTAAAAGAGAAGATGGCAATAGAAGCAACAGATGAAGAAGTAGTTATAGAAGGAGAAAAAATAGAAGTAAAAGAATTTAATTTGAAAAAACTTAATGGAGAAACAATCAGAGAATTTTTGAAGATGAATCATCTAAAAGAAGAAAATTATCTATTAGCACAAATGGTACCAACAATGAAACAATATTTGCTATATGGATATGGTTCATTATCAAATTATATATCATATATTTTATACTTTGATGATAAAAAATTATATTTTTTTGAATTATCAAAATTAACTAACAAGTCCATAAAAAATGGATTTTGTATAAAGTTTGAAGACATGCAAGTGAAAAAATTAAAGAAAGGTTTAATTAGTTATAAGATTAGATTAGAATTTAAGGATGGCAGTTTGGCAAATATACAGATAGTTAAAAAAGTGGCAAAATTATTTTTACAGAGACAATATAGTGAAAAGTTATTTGACAAATTTTTAGAATTAAAAAATAAAAAGTAAGAAAGAAGAGACAAATGGAAGAAGAGTGGAAATCAAGAACAGAAAGATTAATTGGAAAAGATAATGTACAAAAATTAATGCAGAGTAAAGTAATCGTGTATGGAATAGGTGGCGTAGGTTCTTTTGCTGTAGAAGGATTAATTAGGGCAGGAATAGAAAATATGATTCTTGTAGATAAGGATATAATATCTTCTAGTAACCTAAACCGACAAATTCATGCAACTATTGAGAATATAGGAAAATGGAAAGTGGATTGTATGAGGGAAAGAATTTTATCTATTAATCCAAAGGTAAATGTAGAAACATATATGCCACAAAATGTAGTAGGTGGAGAAGAGATGTTGATTAATACTACCATAGACTATGTAGTAGATGCAGTAGATACAGTGACAACAAAACTAAAATTAATTCAAAAGGCAAAAGAGGAAAATGTTCCTATTATTTCATGTATGGGAACAGGCAATAAATTAGATCCAACTAAGTTTGAAGTAGCAGACATTTATAAAACGTCAGTATGTCCATTGGCAAAAGTGATGAGAAAAGAATTAAAGAGAAGAAACATACAAAATTTAAAAGTAGTATATTCAAAAGAAGAACCAATAAAATATGCAGAACAGAGTAATGTGCCAGCAAGTATTTCTTATGTACCATCTGTTGCTGGAATGATTATAGCAGGAGAAGTAATTAAGGATATTATTCTGTTGTAGGTTTCAAAAGAAAGTTATCCTTTCCTATTGTATAAAAAATAGTATTCCCAAACCAAAGGGAATAATTTTTTGTTTGGATAAAAGATCTCAAAATCTTACGGAACAAAAATCAAAGTTCTAACTCATAAAACATAGGAATACAATTAAACAAAATATTCCAAGTAAAAGGAGTTAGAAAAAATGAAAGATATATCCATTGAAGAACGTGCAATAGAACTTGCACAATATATTATAGATTCAAAAGATACAGTAAGAGGTGCAGCGAAAAAATTTGGAATTAGCAAAAGCACAGTACACACCGAAGTAACATTCCAGAACGGTAGAAATAAATTACACATAATTCCAAAAAGTATTGAAATTAAAGGAGTTTTCTTAGCAAAGAAAAATCCAGTTGTAAAATTAGGCTTAGTTATAAAATAATTAGGAGGTTTGTTATGAATAGTAAAGAATTGAAAAAGGAAATTGTAGATGAAAAAACAGGAATAAGTTATACTTT
>CAMMWP010000048.1 GCA_946500615.1 uncultured Clostridium sp.
AGAAAATTATTTTAAAATAAAATGAAGCCATAATTGGCTTCATTTTATTGGTGGTGCAGAAGTTACAAAGTTAGAACTTATAATCAATAAATTTATTGAAAAAGTCCGCACTTTTGAAATGTTTGAACTTGGAAGAATGATTGATTGTATAAATTTGAGAAGAACTGCTTAATTATTCTTTTTAAATAGTGAATTTAAAAAATTCCCCAATAAGAAACCAATAAACATATTAAAAAACATTTTTGACAAAACAATTATTTCGTTTGCCACATCTGGATAACCGTTATGTTTAGCCCACCCCCATGATAACAGACCAATTACAACAGGGAGAAAAATTGCTAAACTTTTCATAAAATTTATTAAAGAATCAGTCAAAAAATCGAATAATCTTTCTCTTCTTTTATGAAAATTTTTAGCTGCTTCATTTTTTAATTGATTTGCTAAATCCTTTGAATCAAGTTTTCTTATTGGATTGGTAATGTCATTAGAGGTAACTTTGGCAGCATTGGCTAAATTATCAAAAGCTTTAATTAAATTTTGAATTTCATCATTATCATTCATCATAGAAAATATAACCCACCCAATCTATCTGCACGAATTGTTGCTGCAGATATTGACACTCCAAAAAAACTTGCTATATCATCAATTGAATTTTGACATATACATTGTTTAAGAAATTCTTTTTCTGGCATAAGAATTTCAGCTGCAAATTTGTTAGCTTCTGTTTCTAATTTTCTGTATTCTTGCGATGATGTAGCTGTAATATCTTGTCTTGTAATATAAACAGGAGAATCGGAATTAACACCTTTTGCAACAGATACAATTTCACTATCTTTATCTAAAATTTCTTTATGTAGTAAAAAGTGTCCTAATTCATGAGCAATAGTGAAAGATTTTCTACCAGCAGATTGATTTGAATTAATTAAAATACTATAACCAGAATTTTCTTTATTTTTGTATATTAATCCAGATGTATTGTTTGGTAATTGACTTGTTTCTTGGACTTGTATATTTAATTTTTCACAAATTGAAATAATGTTTCGTGGAAATTTATTATCAATACATTGGGAAATAGACTCTATTTTAGATTTGATATTGTCATCTATTGTCATAAAAGCTCCTATAATTGTAGTGCTTTAAGAATAGCATATTTTAATTAAAACCTAAAATAATTAATAAAATTTTAATTATCAGGCGAATTAAAATGAAAGGAAGAATCATGACAACAAAGAAACCGAATTTTATTGTTAAATTTGACAATTCAAACCCAACAGAGGAAGAAAGAGCAAAAGCTATTTGTGATTTAATTTTATGTTTAATGAAATTATCAGCAAAACAAGAGGCTAAAAAATTTAATAAGGTTTAATGAGACATTTGAGTTGTAGAATAATAGCCTCAATTAGGCAGTATGTTTGAATATTAGCGATATTTTTCAAATTGACTGTAATTACTCAAATTGGTCTTTTGCTACTCTTTTTGTCTCTCAAAATCCAACAAAAATTCAAATAAGCTACCTGAAATTTAAGCACTGATAAGGTTATAGCGATTTTAAATAAAGGACAAAAATGTCCCATTTGAAATACTAGTTTTCTACTCGGAAATAAGTCGGAAGCTTAAATGTATTTTGATTTTTTGTTTGTTATGCCAAAATCAACATAACATTTTGTTAACCAATTACGGAAAAAACTAACAGTTTCAGTCAACTATTCTATAATATCAAATCCCAATTGTTGCATTTTTGTTTTAAATTCATTATAAAAACTGTCAATCTTAGAACGTTCAACAATTACCTTTAATATTTCCTTTGCTCTAGAACAGCCTACATAAAATAATTTATATGCAATTAAAGTCCCAAAAATATTATTTATTTTAACTGCATTATTAAATTTTGTTACTCCGGGGCGCGATAAATATGATGCATATGCATCTGAAAAGAAAAAATTATAATAAACATTGTTATTATATTTTTGATTTAGACTTTGCAAGAGCTCATTTAGTGAATTTACATATTGATTGTATGTATCCTTTTTTAATTCAGAAAGTTTTATATTATTCAAATATTCAAAATTTCTAATATCTTTCACATATTCATAATAAAATTTTTCAAATTCATTATAGCGAACTTCATTTTTAGCGAGTAATTCAAAAAAATCATACATTCTTACATATGGGTTTCTCGTTGAATCTTCAGCAATAAATACAACCTCATCATGTCCTTCACCTTTTACGCCATGTTGTGTTGAAATTTTTGGGTTTTCTATATATTCACAAAGTTTTCTAAACTCTTCAATGCTTTGTTCTAAAACTGTTAAGTATTCATTTTCTTCAGAACCTTCAAAATAATTTTCAGTTACAGAATTTAATAAAAATTGCTTGTCATTTAGAAATTTTAAAAAATCTATAATTAAAATATCCTCATTATACTTGCTATAAATACCTTCTATTAAATTTTGAAAATTTTTCTTGTCTTCATGTTTGTTAATTTTTAATAGCTCTTTGTTATATATTTTGGATTTTTTATTGTTAATTTTTTGAACAAGCAGTCCATATTGTTTTAATTTATATTTTTTTAAAAAATCATTTATTTCAAAAAGAAGTCTAAATAATGGGTCAGGATTATCAATATCATTTGTTAATAAAACATCAACCGGACTATTCTTGCTACCAAATGAGTACTTTTCCATATCTGAAACTTTTTCATATAAATTTTTAGCACCTATTTTTTCAAAGCGATCTTTATTGTATATAAAAAGCTTAAGTATTTTGGGAGTTATATCTTCTATAGCATTTAAAGTTGAATTAACATCTTCGGCAATATAAATTTGCGGTTTATTTCCTTGTTTTTGAATATTTGAAACCTCTTGAACAAAAGAAGGATCATTATATATATTATTTAATACTGTAACAATACTTTGTGATGAACGATAGTTTGTTCTTAGTAGAAAATCTGAATTATTAAATGTAGATAATTCATTTTCAAAAGTACCATCATAGTTTTTATATATCTGTTGCATTTTATCACCGCATAAAAATAATGTTGTTTGTGAATCTTTTACAGCATTATAGAAAAATCTTAAAATATTAGCTGAAGTGTCTTGATATTCATCAATAAAAATATACTTATATAACGAGGATAATCTTTTTTTGATTATAGGATATTTGTCCAGTAATATTTCCGCAAAAGAAAGTAGTGCATCATGAGATAATCCGCCATAATATAATGAATTGAAGGGTAATTCGTTATATGAGATTGATTTAGTATTGTTTTTTAAATATTCAAAACTTAAATTTCCCTCATGTTCTTCTTTATATTTCTGATTTGCTATTTCATTTCGTTCATCATTTGATATATTATTAATTCTATCGAGAATATCCCCTTTATATGTTTCAAAATAAAGTTCTATAATATCTTTGTTAGAAAAATAAATTTTAAAAAATTCGGATACAAAAGAGTGAATAGTTGAAATTTTTACATTTTTTGAATTAATTTTTGATATTAATTCATCAGCTGCTCTATTTGTATATGTAATACACAGTATTTTGCAATCTTTGTCATTGCTGACAATTTCATTAATTTTATCTTTTATAAAAGTCGTTTTTCCGCTTCCGGCAGGAGCATTTACTAAAAACATATTATTGTTTATTGCATTAGCCAATTTAATCCCTCCTTAATATAGTCTGGAATAAAATCGACTATTTTATCATCATTTTGCAAAATAATTGAATACATGAAATCCGTCTTGTTATCACTTGTCGCCCTAACTATATCTCTTGATGTTATTTCATTGTCAATATTTTGACCTTCCGCATTCTTATTTGGTATGCTAAAAATTAAATTGTTAGTTTCTTTGTTTGTTTTCCAATAGTTTTTGTCGTTTACATCCTCAACATTAATACCCAATTTTTTATTTAATATAGCTTCTTCTAACGTTCTTCCATAACCATCTCTTTCTGTTTGATAAAACAGCCTGATATTAGGATTATTCTGCTGCCATTCGTATAAATCTTTAACTTTTAATGCCTCTTTAGAGCCGTCATAATATGATTTCAAACCCTCGTTTGTTGTCTCAGAATTCAATATATCTGAAATTATTATACATGATTTTTCATAATCAATATCAGTAAATATCAAAGTCTTTATTTCTAAAAAGTCTAATAATGGTTTATATTTATGTGAATATGCACCTCCAACTTGAACAAAGGAAAGGTATTGTTCTCTCAAATTTTTATAACTATCAAGATTCAAGATTCTTTCCAAAAACATTTTCTCAGTATCACCTTCATACATAATAATTTTGTTTGCAAAAATAAGGTCAGAATAATTTATTCTAAATAATAGAGAATAAAACTGAACGGCATCTTCATTTGATAAATTATTTATGAATTGATTTAAATCAAAAATTTTATTTGATAATAGTGTTTCACTAGAACGAATAACTCTTACTTTTTGCATTTCACTAACTTTTATTATTTCATTTGAGTGTGTTGTTATTAACCCTTGAATTTTCTGATTACCAAAATAATCATTTAAGTATTTAATTAACACCCTCTGCATTTGTGGATGCATGTGTGCTTCCGGCTCTTCGATAACAAAAAAATTTATTACTTTATTATTAAATTCATTTTTGAATTTTTCTAGTTGTATATGCATATATATTAAATTGCTTATACCAAGACCTTGTACTTGTTCTTCGAAGACATAATTATCATATTTATATTTTGCTATAGTTGAATTTTTTATAAATTTAATTATATTTTCGTCTGTTAAGCTCAATTCGAGATGTGGCAATCCAATAATACAATCTTTTGTGTGCTCTAGTTCTGCCATTATTGGATTTAAAGAGTCTGTTGATTTTTTTATTATTTCACTCTCAATATTTGTCGCTTTAAATAAACTTAGCATATCATTTGGAACTGTTTTAATTAAATTTTGCCAATTTTCATCATTTGAAATTATGTCTAAAAGATTTTGGCTAATTAAATAATTATTATTTGACTTTTCATCCGATAAATTTCTATCTGCATTTATTCTTATAAAATGAAATAGGCTTTTAAACTCAGAGCTGTCCATTTTAATCTCATTTTTATATTCTTTATCGCAGAAATAAAATTTATTTTCAAAACTTTCATTAAAATATCTATCTATTATACAATTTTTTGCAGACTGTTGTTTTTCTTCAATTTTATTTTTTTCTTCCTCTTTTGTTGAAGAATTGTACAGAGATGTTAATTCATTATAATGAAGGATATCTTTTGAGAATTTTTCAAAATTTTCTACTATTTGTTTTATAAAAATTTTTTTATTAAATTCATACCTGTATATAAAATAAAAACTATTATTTGCAATATCAAGCTCCATCATATAATTTGCAAAATTTACAATATCTTCCTGCTCATTATAATCAATTTGAATTTGCACCTCAATTGAATTTACAACATATTCTAAGAATATTTTTTCCAAATCATCAGAAAAAATATTCTTAGAATTGTTCTTCTGATAGATATCAATAATTTTTTCAATAAGTTCTAATTTGTTTTTATAATAACTATGTACATTAATATCTGAATAATTTATACTATAAAAGTTTTGTTCAAAAAGGTTTCGGCAAAGCTCAACTAAAGATGTTTTACCACTATTATTAGGTCCTGCTAAAATTGAAATTATATTATCTAAACAGATGTCAGTATTATGGAATTGACGATAGTTTTTAATAGCTATTTTATTTAATTTCACTTTATATCTCCTTGAGTTATATTTTCAATCGTATATAAAGGCAAATCAATTAAATTATCCGTTTTTTTATAATCTGCCATTGACGTTCTTATTGCATAATTGGGTTTAAATTTTTCCATATAAACCTTCAAACTTTTAGCTTGTAAGTTCCTTTCCGCCTTTACTTCAACAGGAACAACATCAGATTTTATTTGGATAACAAAATCAATTTCAGCCCTGCTGGTTTCATTAGACCAATAATAGACCGGTAAATCTTTAATTGTCTTAAATTGTTGTAAAACATATTGTTCGGCGATGGCACCTTTAAATTCTTCAAATATACGATTACCATCAATAATCGTATCTGCTTGTAAATCTGTCATTGCACCTAATAGACCAACATCCAGCACAAATAACTTAAATGAGTTAAAATCTTCGTAAGCAGTAATTGGTAAATCCGGTTTTGTAATTTTATTTACTCTGTATACTAATCCACTATTAATTAACCAAGACAAAGCAGCTTCAAAATCTCTTGCACGAGCTCCTTCCTTTGCTGCTCCATATATAAATTTCTTATTTTCTTTACTTAACTGTGCCGGAATAGATTTCCATAATAACCTTATTTTAGCAACTGTATTAGCGGGAATATGTTTTGTGAAATCTTCTTCATAAGCAGAGAGAATTTCTTTTTGCAGATTTCTAACACTTTCAAAATCTTTGTTTTCAACAAAATCTTGTACAATTTCAGGCATTCCTCCAACATAACAATATTGTTTTAAGAGCTTTTCATACTTGTTATTAAATAGTTTTATTGTTTTAAAATCTTTTTTATTTAAAAGTTCAACAAACCTTTCTTCTCCCATTGCTAATAAAAATTCTTCAAAACTTAATGGGAAAAGATTCATAAATGAAACCTTACCAACAGGGAACCCCGTCCCTTCATGACAAGCAACACCTAACAAGCTTCCTGCAACTATAATATCGTATTGAGGAGCATTTTCTCTAAAATACTTAAGTGAAGTTAAGGCTCTTGGGCATTCTTGAATTTCATCAAAGATTATCAAAGTATTTTCCGCATTAATTTTTGTCTTTGTTGCAAGACCTATATCCATAATTAAACGTTCAGTATCATAGTCGACATCAAAAATCTCTCTGCTTTTTAAATCTACATCAAAGTTAATATATGCAACTTGCTCATAATACTTTTTCCCAAATTCCTGAATTAACCAAGTTTTACCAACTTGCCTTGCGCCTTGTATAACCAATGGTTTATGATTTTTTTTGTTTTTCCAACTAATCAGATGTTTTAGTGCGTATCTTTGCATGCTTAAATCCCTCATTATAACACAAATATTCTACTACAAACTTCACATTTTTTACAGCACTTTTGATATATAATTACACATTTTTTACACGACTTTTAAGGCTTATTTACACATTTTTGACAGAACCTTAAATCATTAATAATGTAATTTTCTAGTCCTAGTTGCTGTTTTACCTTATAAAAATCTTTTCTAATTCTTCGTTTCAGGATTTCTTTTTTATTTTCATCACCTGTTAAAATACTGTTTAAGGGCTGTTTTGTTATAATCATTTTCTCAACCAATGGTAAAAGATAAGGATAACGCTTCTCTAAAACCAGAAATAATTGCTTCAGTTGTTTATTGGATAGTATTTGGACTTCTCTTTTTGATATATTTTTCACTCTTTTGACTTCAAAACAACACGTTTTATCAATAATACCCTCTTTTTGAAAGTGTTTAATTATTTGATTAAGTAATGCTAAAACATTTTTAATTCTTCTCTCTGTTATCCCGTTTTCTTTCATGCTCAATTTAAACTGTTCAATATCTTGTATTGTTATATCTTTTAATTTGTATTTCCTGAAAAATGGAAGTATTTGAGAATTAATAAATGATTTATAAGTTTTTTTAGACCAAGACGATAGTTTACAATTTTTTATTTCCATAAATAAATTTATGGCATCAATTAAAGTTATATCAGAATTTTGGGACAAAATATTTTTATCAATTATTTTAAATGTTTCTTCTTTTTGTATTATTCCGACATATTCAAATTCGTTTTTGAATTTTTGAATATTATCAGACTGATCTAAAAAATTTTTAACTATATCAATCTCAAGTCCTGTAAACATAACAATATCTTCAAGAGTAAATGTTTTGAGTCTTTTGGCTATTTTTAAAATTTTATCAGTCATCTAAAAACCTCCTGAATTATATTTTTATCAATCAATTTTATTCCATTTACTAGAGCTATATTTTCTAATGTGTTAATCATTTCAACAATCTTTCTAAAACTTTTTGCTTTTTGATGAATAACGCTTATTACTTCTTTTGTCATATCAACTTCTGAAATTTCGTCTACAATTTGCTTTATATCTGAATATTCAAATTCTGTATATTGATAAATCTCTGAAATTCTATCAAATAAATGTGTATGCTTTTTTAACTTGTGTTTAGCTAAACTCATTCCAACCAGAACAATTGGAATTCCAGTCTCATCGTGCAAGTCTCTTAATGTTTCTATTGTCTTAAAGTCACTTAAAAGATAATCAATTTCATCTACTATAATCATTTGAGGCTTATTTTTTAGCACATTTACACATTGTCTAAAAATATCAGCAGTAAAAAATCTTGGAATTTCGTCAAGTTCTTTTGCAAGTTCTTCTAAAAACCATTTTGTGGTCATTTTATTAGTTGCTCTGATATAAATTGAATCAAATTGAAAAGATAAATACAAAGCTGTTTTTGTTTTGCCTAATCCAGCATTACCATATACCAAACCAATTTTTGTAATATTTTCCGGTTTATTTTTTAAATCTTGAATCAGGTTTATAAATCCTTTAACATTCTTAGTATGTACAAATTTGGGTTTCATATTCCAAATACTCCTTAGATTTCTTATAGCTTGCAAGCCAAGCTCTATCCTTATTACAAGTGCACCCATATTTCATCAGATATTCATATTTTTCTCTGCTAGTTCTAAATAATGGTTTAACTTTTGGATTGTACTTTTGAGGTTTTTCTTTTGTTTTCTTAATTTTTAAAGATACTATTGCTGTATGAACTTCTTCTTTTTCTTCTGCATGTTTGCTCTCAATAAGGTTGCACGTAGCCTTTTCGCCCCTCTGGTCATAATCCCCAATATCACACTTTAAAATTTCTAAATCTTCAATCTTTAAAAATTCCTTGCAGGCTTTTATTGTCTTATTTTTAAGCTGTTTTTGCTTTTGTATTTTTTGTTTGTAATCTTCTATGTCTTCTATTTCACCTGTATAATGGGCTAATGGGTGTGCTAAAGTAATTCTATCCGCACGGCACAAAAATTTGCCTGACATCGTATAAATATTGATATAGCTTAAATCAAAAAGACTGTATTTTATTATTACTTTTTGTCTTATTCCGTACAAAGCATCATTAAAAT
>CAMMWP010000049.1 GCA_946500615.1 uncultured Clostridium sp.
AGAAAATACAGAAGATGATATTTTATTAGAAGATGAAGAATCATTAGATGATGGCTATACAGAAGAAAATACAGAAGATGATATTTTATTAGAAGATGAAGAATCATTAGATGATGGCAATGATGATTTATTTGAAGGGTTAGATGATGAAGATGATGAAATGTTCTTTGATAGTGATCTAGCGGAAGATAATTTGGATAATGATAATGACATCATCTAAAACAAAATAAATCAGGCATCTTACGTCGTTAATTCGAAAAAGAAAATCCTCGATGTACAAAAGAGTACACCTCCAGTTTTCTTTCCCGAATTGCCTAGTAATATACCTAATTTATTTCGTTTTGAGAAATGAGATAAAAATATACTATTTTTGCTTCGTTTATGAAAAGAGTAAAAAATGACACTATGAATACGAGAATGGAGGAAACATGGCAACATTTGTAGAAAGAGTAGATGAAGAATCTAATTATAGAAAGCTACTAACTGTAATAAAAGAAGGATTTAAAGATGGAGAAATTTTTAATCGACGCTTAGTAGCTGAAAGATATATGCAAAAATATGAAATACAAAACATTGGAGAAGTAAATCATATTATAAAACAAGAATTTGAAAGAATTATAACTAACTTAAGATATTATTCAAAAGTTAGAATATTACCTAATGGGCAATATGTACTATGTTTTAAAAAGAAAGCAAAAGAAGAACAAGTACATCCAGACAATGTAATGGCAATATAATTGAATAAATTCTAAAAAGAAAAAACGATAAAAATGCACAATATATTACTTTTGCTTCTATTAATAGGAAAACCAAAGATTTTCGTATAAAGTGAGTAATTGTGTACAATTGTTCACTTATAAAGTAATTAAATAAAGTCCTTTGATATGACAAAAAAATGGAATGGAAAGGAGATTAACTATGCAAAAAGAATTAAGCGATTTTTTAAAAACAGCATATAAACATGGAAAAGTTAAAGAGTTAAAAAGTGCATTTGAAGAATATCCTGTTGAGGAAGAATGGCATAAAGGAAAAATTGAAAATGTATTAAATGAAAATTCTGAACCTTATAATTTTTATGAAATTACATAAAGATAGCTTAGTAAAAACAGATATAATATATAAAATACCAAATGAACAAATTATTTTCAAAATTGGTATTGTAAATTATGAAAAAATAGAAGAATATAGAAAAAGCTTTTATGATAGCTTGAAAAATAAAAAACAAAGTAATTAAATAAATTCTAAAAAGAAAAGAGGCGACAAGAAGGAATTGCACCAGCAGTGGCTAGACCTTTTTACCTGTTTTAGAATTACCCAAAAGAAACAATAGGGACGTGCCAAAATGGACAAAAAATGTCCAAAAGGGACAGACCTAAATGTTTTAGATATTAATAAGTAATAGGGTCTGTCCCTTTTGGACATTTTTTGTCCATTTTGGCACGTCCCTATTGTTCAAGGGGGAAATAAAGTGGACGAATTAGATATTTTTAATAAATTAAAAATAGGAATTGCATCAGATGAAAAAATCAGAGAATGGTCAAAAGGGGAAGTAAAAAAACCAGAAACAATCAATTATAGAACATTAAAACCAGAAAAAGATGGACTATTCTGTGAAAGAATATTTGGACCAACAAAAGACTGGGAATGTCATTGTGGTAAATATAAAAGAGTAAGATATAAAGGAATCGTATGTGATAGATGTGGTGTTGAAGTTACCAAATCAAAAGTTAGAAGAGAAAGAATGGGACATATAGAACTTGCGGCACCAGTTGCACATATATGGTATTTTAAAGGAATTCCAAGTAGAATCGCTTTAATGCTGGATATTTCACCAAGAAATCTTGAAAAAATTATTTACTTTGCATCTTATGTAGTTATTGACAAAGGAACAACGAACTTAGAAAATTGTCAAGTATTAAATGAAAAAGAATATCATGAAGCAGAAGAAAAATATGGTAAAGGTTCTTTTAAAGCAAAAATGGGAGCAGAAGCTTTAAGAGAATTATTAGAAAAAATTGATGTAGAAAAATTAGCAGAACAAATTAGAAAAGAATTAGAAAATGCAAGTGAACAAAAAAGAGTAAAACTTGTAAAACGTTTAGATACAGTAGAAGCATTTAGACTTTCGGGAAATAGACCAGAATGGATGGTTATGAATGTCATTCCTGTTATTCCGCCAGAGCTAAGACCAATGGTACAATTAGATGGTGGTAGATTTGCAACATCTGACTTAAATGATTTATATAGAAGAGTGATTAATAGAAATAACAGATTAAAAAGACTACTAGAATTAGGAGCACCAGAAATCATTGTTAGAAACGAAAAAAGAATGTTACAAGAATCTGTAGATGCCTTAATTGATAATGGAAGAAGAGGAAGACCAGTAACAGGAGCTGGAAATAGACCACTAAAATCTTTATCAGACTTATTGAAAGGAAAACAAGGTCGTTTCCGTCAAAACTTACTTGGAAAACGTGTTGACTATTCAGGACGTTCTGTTATCGTTGTAGGTCCAGAACTTAAAATCTATCAATGTGGACTTCCAAAAGAAATGGCAGTAGAATTATTCAAACCATTTGTTATGAGAGAATTGGTAGGAAGAGGAATTGCACAAAATATTAAAAATGCAAAAAGAATGGTAGAAAGATTAAGACCAGAAGTATGGGGCATATTAGAAGAGGTTATTAAAGACCACCCAGTTATGTTAAACCGTGCACCTACACTACATAGATTAGGTATTCAAAGTTTTGAGCCAGTATTAGTAGAAGGTAGAGCAATCAAACTTCACCCATTAGTTTGTGAAGCATTTAATGCTGACTTCGACGGTGACCAAATGGCTGTGCATTTACCATTATCACCAGAAGCACAAGCAGAATCAAGATATTTAATGCTTTCTACAAACAATCTATTAAAACCACAAGATGGTAAACCGGTAGCTGTACCAAGACTAGACATGATTTTAGGAAGTTACTATTTGACGATGGTATTGGATGGAGAAAAAGGTGAGGGAACTTACTATAAAGATCCAGAAGAAGCGTTAATGGCATTTGAAAATCATGAAGTAGGCATTCATGCAAAAATCTTTGTTAGAATTTCAAAAGAAATTGATGGAGAAATCAAAACAAAGAAAGTAGAAACCAGTGTTGGAAGAATTATTTTCAATCAAGGAATTCCTCAAGATTTAGGATTTATTGATAGAAAAGAAGATCCATTCCAATATGAAATCAGCTTCCCTGTTATGAAAAAATCAATGGGAAATATCATTGAAAGAGTGATTAGAACACATGGATTAACAGAATCAGCAGAAGTAATTGATTATATCAAAGCATTAGGATTTAAATATTCAACATTAGCAGGTATTACTTTCTCAATGAGCGATGTACAAGTGCCAGAAGCAAAGAAAGGTTTATTACAAGAAGCTGATAGTAAGATTGAAAATATTAGAAAACAATATGCAAGAGGTTTAATCACAAACGATGAACGTTATGGAGAAGTTATCAAAGTATGGGAAGATACAACAAACAGAGTTAGTGATGCGATGGAAGATAACTTTGATGAATTAAACCCAATCTATATGATGGTTAAATCTGGAGCGAGAGGTAATATGAGCCAGTTAAGACAAATCGCTGGTATGCGTGGATTAATGGCTAGTACGACTGGTAAAGCGGTAGAAATACCAATTAAATCATCATTTGCAGAAGGACTAGATGCTCTAGAATACTTCATATCAGCACATGGTGCGAGAAAAGGACTTTCAGATACAGCGTTAAGAACAGCTGACTCTGGATACTTAACAAGAAGATTGGTTGACGTATCACAAGATATTATCGTAAGAGAACATGATTGTGGCACAGATGATGGAATTATTATTTATGACATCAAAGATGGACAACAAGTAATTGAAAAAATGCAAGAAAGATTATTAGGAAGATTTGTGATAGAAGATGTATATCATCCAGAAACAAAAGAACTAATTGTCGATACCAATACAATGATTACAGAAAAAATTGCTGATGAAATTGTATCAGCAGGAATTGAAAAACTAAAAGTACGTTCTGTTCTTGGATGTCGTTCAAAACATGGGGTATGTCAAAAATGTTATGGTATGGGATTAGCAAGAAGAGACTTAGTATCTATTGGTGAAGCAATTGGTATTATTGCGGCACAATCAATTGGTGAGCCGGGTACACAGCTTACAATGAGAACCATCCACTCTGGTGGTGTTGCAGGTGTAGCAGATATTACACAAGGTCTTCCAAGAGTTGAAGAGTTGTTCGAAGCTAGAAAACCAAAGGGACTTGCTATTATCTCAGAAATTGAAGGTAAAGTAAAAATCAAAGAAACAAAGAAAAAGAAAGAAGTTATTGTTACAGGTAAAGATAACGCAAAATCATACACAATTCCATTTGGATCAAAGATGAAGGTAAAAGAAGGGGATATGGTAGAAATTGGTCAGGCCTTAATCGAAGGTTCAATTAATCCAGCTGAAATTTTAACTTTGAAAGGTCCAGAAGGGGTATATGAATACCTAATTTCAGAAGTACAAAAAGTATATAGAAATCAAGGTGTTGATATTAATGATAAACATATTGAAGTGATTGGTAGACAAATGCTTAAAAAAGTTAGAGTCGAAGATAATGGTGATACAGATATGTTCCCAGGTTCATTAATGGATATGTATGAATTTGAAGATAAAAACAATGAAGTGATTGCAGAAGGAAAGAGACCTGCAACTGGAAAAAGGGTATTGCTTGGTATTACAAAAGCTGCTCTTGCAACAGATAGTTTCTTATCAGCAGCATCTTTCCAAGAAACAACAAGAGTTCTTACAGATGCAGCTGTTAAAGGTAAAGTTGATGACTTGATGGGATTAAAAGAAAATGTGATTATTGGTAAATTGATTCCAGCAGGTACAGGTATGCAAAAATATCAAAATATTCATATTAATACAGAAAAAGAATTAGAACAAGTTGCTGATACAGAAAGTATGGAATAAATTAAAAAAAGTTGCTAAATTATTTTTGGCAACTTTTTAATTTAATAAAAACAGAAATCTTATTTCTAGGATTCTTTTATGAGTTTAAAATCTATTCATATATTCCTTTAATTTGATGCATATTTTCTATACTACTTCCATCTGGATTTTTTACAATTGTAATTTGAATATCAGAGTCTAAAGAAACCACAGGTCGAATGTGATAGAAAGCATTACCGATAACACCACCGTTTGAATCAAACACAAGGAAAGGGCCACTCGTAGAGCGCAATCCAAAGGCTACATTAATTGAAAAACAATTAGCATAACGAGAAGCTAGCCAGTAATGAAATCCTGTATTGAACAATATATCATATACTTCACTATTATCAAAATATGCAATATTATTAACAGAGTAATAACTTTGTGTTACTGTTAGGCTATTTGCTTTAGTGGAAGTTTGTGTTGTTGGGCTTGTGTATCCATTTTCACTTGAACTGATTCCATCTTTTTTTGTTTCTTCTGTATTAATTCCACTTCCATTTTCTTGTGCATATAAGTTTGGATAATTCGTATTGTCTCCAGTGTATGTTTTAGCTTTTCCATATGTTAGTACTCCATTATTATATGTATTTCTTGCCATAATCCCTTCATCATTCATTTGGTTTTCTATATCTTCTAAATTTATGCTTCTTGCTGTTATTCCTAAATGACTATTACTATATAACTTTTTGCATATATCATTTAATAAATAGACACCATTGTTATATCCTAATGCACCTTTAAAAGTCACTTCTTGACTTGAGGAACTCATATCTGCTATCAAATCTATGGTTCCATCTTCATGAATATTTAGAATTCTCCATTTTAATCCACTTGTTTGACTTATTGTCTGATTATTTGCATATCCACTTTCTGTTGCTAATAAGTTATATCCATCTGCCACTGTATCGTAAGTATAGTTTACATAGTCCCCTACTTTTAATAAACTAGATAAATTTTCAGTCAAAGCTTCATTATACAGTTGGTCGATATTATTAACAGAATCTCCATATCTTTCTTTTATCTTGTCTATTTCTGAAGTTTGAGATTGTTTTTTATTACTACTAATCATAAAAATACTAAATATGATAATGATAAAAAAAAGCATTGCTAATAGAACAAATAAAGTAATAGCACCATTTTCTTGTTTAAAGAACCTTTTATACATAAAAAGCCTCCTCTTTTGTTTTTTTTAAAATTATATCATAGCAATAAGAAAAAATCTAGGTTTAATATAGGATTTTTTCATTGTTAGAGTAAAGCCTGTTACCATTCAGCCATTCCAATCTGATGGTGGAGAAGAACTCTTAAAAGTATTTCATATGACTACCATCAGATTAGAAGGACTGATTACTAACTAAAGCCCAATATGTATTCTTGTTATAAACAGTAAAATGAATTACAGAAAGAGATACAAATAATCCTAAAAACTTGACAAAATAGCTGTTTCCAAGTAAAATATAATAGAATAATTATAAGGAGAAGATAGTGTATGCAAAATACCAATAGAAAAGCTTTTGATAAATTATTATCAAAAACAAAAATATATTTAGCCATTATTTTCATATTATTAATCATTATTTGCATAGAAAATATCAATATGGTAGTACCATCGATATGCATATATATAGCAATTGTTGCCTACTCATACTATGCAAATAATAGAAGAAAAAGTGAAATATCAGAAACATTGCAAGATTTAACATTATCTGTAGACACAGCAGCCAAAAGTAGTTTAATCAATTCACCATTTCCATTAATTATCATGGAATCTAATGGAAACATTATATGGAGAAGTGCAAAATTCATATCTGAATTTAAAGGATATGATATTAATCAATATTTGACAAATCTAATAGAAGACATAAAATCAGATATAAAAGAAACAGAAAAAGATGATTCAAAAGAAAAAGAAATTTTAAAACATTTAGAATTAAATAACAAAAATTATAAAGTGTTAGGAAAATTTGTACATTCTAAAACATATGATAAAAAACATGATGACAAATACATGATGATGCTATATTTTATAGATGAAACAGAGATTGTAAAATTAAAAGAAGAATATAAAGATTCTAAATCATGTGCTACCATTATTATGATAGACAATTATGAAGAAACCATGCAACAATTAGAAAGTGAAGAAAAACCACAAGTAACAGCAGAAATTGATAAATGTATTTATGAATGGACAGATAAAACAAATGGTGTTTTAATCAAATCTGATAGAGATAGATATGTGTATCTATTTGAACAAAGATATTTTGAAAAAGTGAAAGATGATAAATTTACAATATTAGATAAAGTAAAAGAAATTAAAACAAAAGAAAATGTGCAAATAACATTAAGTATAGCCGTTTCAAATGATGGAACAACAGATAAAGAAAAATACAAATCTGCCCAAGCAGCAATGGATGTTGTGTTGGGACGTGGTGGAGATCAAGCGGTTATCAGAGAAAATGAAATTTATAAATTTTATGGTGGAAGAGCACAAGAAGTAGAAAAAAGAACAAAAGTAAAAGCAAGAGTTGTGGCACATGCACTAGAAAATTTAATAAAAGATGCAAGCAAAGTTATGATAATGGGACATACCAACCCAGACATAGATTCTATGGGATCAAGTATGGGGATTTATCGATTAACAAAAAGTTTAGGAAAAAAAGCATATATCATAGACAGTAATGAAACAAATACTTTGCAAAGTTTTAAAGAATCTTTATCAAAAGAAGCTGAATATGAGGATATACTGATTACAAAAGAAGTTGCAGAAGAAAATGTAGATAATGAAACTTTATTAGTTATTGTAGACACACATAAATCTACTTATGTAGAAGCACCAGAACTATTAAAAAGAACAGACAAAAAAGTAATCATAGATCATCATAGAAGAAGTGCTGATTATATAGAAAATGCAACACTAACTTTTCAAGAAGTATATGCATCTTCAGCAGCAGAGCTAGTGACCGAATTATTACAATATGCAGAAACAAGAGTGGACTTAAAAACAATTGAAGCAGAAAGCTTGTATGCCGGAATTATGATGGATACAAAGAATTTCACTTTTAAAACAGGGGTTAGAACATTTGAAGCAGCAGCATATTTGCGTAAATGTGGTGTGAATATTATTAGAGTAAAAAAATGGTTCCAAAGTAACCTAGATACTTTTAATAAAATTGCCGGAATTGTCAAAAAGGCAGAAGTTGTAAACAATACAATTGCCATTGCTACTTACGAAAAGAAAGATAAAGAAGCAAGTTTAATATGTGCAAAAGCAGCAGATGAATTGTTAACAATTAGTGATATAACAGCATCATTTGTCATGGGAAAAACAGGTAATAAAATTTGTATTAGTGGAAGATCAATAGGAGATATTAATGTGCAAGTTATATTAGAAAAACTAGGTGGTGGAGGACATATCACGTTAGCAGGTGCACAAGTAGAAGGCATGACAATGGAAGAAACAAAACAAGAATTAATGAATAGAATTAATGAATATTTTTCAGAAATAGAAAATTAAAGGGATTTTGTGTCCATCATTACGATTTAGTCTTTTCAAATCTGAGGGGGGTAGTCATAGGGGATATTTTTAAGAGTTCTCGGCTACCCTCCAATTGCCGTTTAAGAAATTCTAATATCTAAATCGTAAC
>CAMMWP010000050.1 GCA_946500615.1 uncultured Clostridium sp.
AAGAAATAGAAAAAGTAACAGTTAAAAAACAAAAATATATGGAAATGTTCCAAAATGAAGTAATCAATATGCAGGAACTAAAACAATATACAAATCCATTAAATGAAGATATAGCAAGATTAGAAAGGGAATTAAAGTTAATCACTTCTGAAATAAAAGAAAAAGATGTATTAGAAAAAGAACTTACAAAGACAATAAGTACAGTTGATGACATTTTAAATAATGAAACAATTACAAATTCAATGCTTAAAACAATAATAGATGTTATTGAAGTAGGTAGTGAAGGAAATATAGAAGTAAGATTAAAATTACTAAATGAAATTGGAAGTAGCCCTATGGTAATTACAAATTTTGATGATATAAAAAATCAAAATTCTACCGTTACGAAAAGTAACAACGGTACATAAAGATGTATCTGAAAGACTAAAGAAAATCAATCCAAGCTTAGCAATAGAAGTAAGAAAAATTTTAGATGAAAATAAAGCAGAGAGGCATATAAGAGGGGGGATGGCAACAAAAATGAAATATAGTCATTTACATGAGCAAAAGATGTAAAGAAAAAACAAAAATCACCAATTTACAAAAATCGACATAGAATATAATAGGTTGATTTTTGAGGTGATAAAATATGGAAAAGGTAAAAACAGGAGACATTGTAGCTAGAAAATCATATAATAAAGATATATTATTTAGAGTAAAAAATATAATTAATACAAAAAATACAAAAATAGCTATTTTAATAGGAATTGTAGAAAGAGTAGAAGCAGATAGTGAATTAAATGACCTAGAAATTGTAAGTGAAGAAAGATTAAAAAAAGATCTACAATTTATACAAAAGAAGATAGAAGGAAAAATAGAAGAATTAAACCCAATAAATAGAAATAAATATGTCATAACAGGAAAAATTTTACACTTAGATGGAGACAAAAAATATAGTGAAAAATCTTATCGATATTATAAAAAATTAGGACTAAATGCCATTGTAAAAAATATACCAGAATATAAGCAACCCAAAGTAGTATATAACCTATTAAAAATATATAAACCAGATATATTAGTTATAACAGGGCATGACGGAATGATAAAAAGTACGACAAGATATAATGATATATACAATTATCGTAATTCAAAATATTTTATAGAAACAGTAAAACAAGCCAGAATATATGATAACGAAACCAATCAAAATTTAGTTATATTTGCAGGAGCATGTCAAAGCTATTTTGAAGCATTAATATCAGCAGGTGCTAACTTTGCTTCTTCACCAGCAAGAATTTTAATAGATTTTATAGATCCTTTAATTGTAGCTGAGAAAGTTGCAATAACAGAAAAATATAAATATATTACAATAGAAGACATAGAAAGAGAATTAAGAGACGGAAAAAAGGGAATTAACGGGATAGGCGCAAACGGAAAGATGTATAGAATTATAAAATAGAAAGAAATGAAATACAATTGTAACATAATTGTAACATAAAAGTAATATAGCGAGTAAAAAACTTTGTAACCCTTCAAAATAAAAGGTTACATGGATTTTATGCTCAAGTACTTTTTTTGACATTTTATGTCAAAAATGCTATAATCAACCTATCTTAAGGGAGTAGGTGATAGCATGATTTGTAAAAATGACATAGCAAATCTAAAGACTGACATCTTAGAAAAAGTGGGACAAAAGATAATTGTAAAAGGATCTTTAGGAAGAAGTAAGGCCTTTGAAAAAGAAGCTACAATAGAGAAAGCATATCCTAATATTTTTGTAGTAAAATATGAGGAAAATAATAGAAATGTAACATATAGTTATACAGATGTTTTAACAAGGACAGTAGAAGTGGAAGTGTTTGACGGAGATTCATATAGTCCATTAATTCCACCACCAGTAAACTTAAAAAGAAGAAAAGCAACTGAAGTATAGGAGAAAACTTGAAAAAGGTTTTCTTTTTTTTATTTTATAATGTTATAAATCAGAAAAAACCTTCATATATATAAAATAAAGAAAAATGTAAGGAGGTAAAAAATGGTTGTAGATACAATAAAAGAAAACTTACGAGTAAATAAAAAAATAGCAACAAAAAAAGAAATCATATTTGTTGAAGGTGATGTAATTGTTCCAGATGCGAAACCAGATATTTTAAATGTAATTTGTACAAGTGGGGTTGTATGTATTTATAAAAAAGAGATAATAGATGAAAAAGTAAAAATTGAGGGAAAAGTAGATACATGCATTATGTATATGACAGATGATACGAATGAAAGAGTCAGAGGAATAAATGCAAATTTAGATCTATCTGAAACAATTCATGTTTCTAATATAACCAGTGAAATGGAAACAAATATAAAAGCAAATGTCAAAGAAATAGAAGCAAAAGTCATGAATGAAAGGAAACTATCGATAAAAGCGACAATAGAATTAATCATAGAAGTGTTTTCAAAAGAAGAAATATCAATTGTGAATACCCTACAAAATACAGAGCAGATAAAAATGTTACAAGAGGAATTAATGGTTAATTCATTAGTCGGAAGTGGAGAAACAAAAATATATGCAAAAGATAATATTTCAATAGATACCATTGACAATTTAGTAGAAATATTAAAAATGGATGTCAATATATGTAATAAAGATGTAAAAATTAGTTATAACAAAGTTTTAACAAAAGCAGAAGCAGAGGTAAAAATCATTTATTTAACAGAAGATAATCGAATCAACAAAACTGCATCCAAAATACCTATTATAGGATTCATAGATATACCAGATGTAACAGAGGGAAATAGTTGTGATACAGATTATGAAGTACGAAATGTGATTCTAAAACCAAATAGTGTAGAGGAACATTCTGTATATATTGAAATGGAGATTGGGGTCAGAACAACAGTATATGAAGAGAAAAATATTAATGTGATTCAAGATTTATATAGTCCATCTGAAAATATAGAGTTTAATAAAAGGACAATTAGAACAATTGCAGAAAGAAAAGAAGTAACAGATACAAAAGAAATAAAAGAAAATATCATGATAGAAGATTTAACAGGAAGAACAATCGTAGATGTTGACATTGTACCTATGTTAATTAAACAAAATAAGGAAACAAATAGAATCATGTATGAGGGAGAATTACAATTAAAATTCATGTTAATGGGAGAAGATCTGCAAATAGTAACAAAAAGAGAAAATGTTCCTTTTGAATATACAATTGATAATGTAATTGATGGAGAAAATTTAAATGTGAACACAGATGTAGAGATTATTAATCAAGATTTTATTATACAAGAAAATGGAGAAGTTTTTGTAAATGTTCAAATGAAAATGAATAGTATAATGGATAGAAATGTCAATATCAATACAATTGATGAAATTCAAACAAATGGGGAAAGAGAGGAACAAGATTATAGTATCATTATGTATATAGTCAAAAAAGATGATACTTTATGGAATATCGCTAAGAGATTTGGAAGTACAATAGATGATATTGTAAGAGTGAATGGAATAGAAAATCCAGATAGCATCTATCCGGGCCAAAAATTATTTATACCAAGATATAAAAGAAAAGGCATGAGTAGTGAGCAGACTTCTATGATAAATTATGCCTAAAATTTATTCAAGAAGCAAAATACCAATTCCAAACAGAATCGTAAATTTAAAACATAAAAGAAAAATAGCAATAACATTTATTTTTGTCACAACAGTTATCGTGTCAGTAAAAGTGATGTTAGATGCAATATATCCTATATTTGACACTTTATGTGAAGAACAAGCAAAAAGCTTAGCAACAATGATATCGAATGAGCAAGCAACAAATGTAATGAGAGAACATACTTATGATGAATTATTCACAGTAGAAAAAGATGCCAATGGAAATATTACAATGATAAAATCAAATGTAATTCCTATTAACGAAATTATCTCAGATGTTGCCATAAAAATACAAGAGGATTTAGATAAACAAGGTAGAAAAGATATAGAAATCGCATTGGGTAGTTTTACAGGTATCAAATTATTGGCAGGAAGAGGGCCGGGAATAAAAATAAAAATATCTACTGTAGGAAATGTTGAAACAGATTTAAGAAGTGAATTTATTGCACAAGGAATTAATCAAACACTGCATAGAATCTATCTACAAGTAAAATGTGAAGTAAGTATATTAACACCATTTAGAGATATGACAAAAGACATTACAAACCAAGTATTAATTTTAGAAAATGTAATTATGGGAACTGTACCAGATACGTATTACAATATAGAAGGAATTAATAGAAATGATGCACTGGAATTTGTAGAATAGATGCATAGAACCTTTTAGAATGGAATATACTATTTTAGGAGGTTTTTTATGTTAAAAATGATAGAATTACCATATCCAATAAATGCTTTAGAGCCATACTATTCTAAAGAAACATTGGATTTACATTATCATATTTTGTATAAAGGATATGTTGATAATACAAATAAAACGGAAGAAAAATTGCAAAAAGCAAGATTAGAAAATGATTTTTCCAATATAAAGTGTTTAGAAAAAGATTTGAGTTTTTATGGTTCAGGAGCAATTTTACATGAACTGTTTTTTGAAAACATGGGTCCTGCCATTCCAACAGAGCCAGATATAGAGCTGATGAAGCAAATCATAAAAGATTTTGGAAGCTATACAATATTTAAAGAACAATTTACAGAAGCAAGTAAAGCTGTGGAAGCTTCACGGTTGGTGCTTGTTGGTGTGGGTGCCTAAATGGGAAAAGTTAGAAATTTTACAATGCGAAAAGCATCAAAATTTGACATTATGGGGATGTAAACCATTATTAGTTTTAGATATGTGGGAACATTCTTATTATTTACAATATCATACGAAAAGACCAGAGTATATTCAAGCTTTTTGGAATATTGTGAACTGGAATATAGTAAATAGAAGATTTAAACAAAAAACCTTGGAATAAGATATCCAAGGTTTGTATTTTTTTATCTTTTACTAAATTGTGGAGCTT
Organism: uncultured Clostridium sp.; assembly: GCA_946500615.1. Lineage (GTDB taxonomy): Bacteria > Bacillota > Clostridia > TANB77 > CAG-508 > CAG-269. Next base: position 4,972 of record CAMMWP010000050.1, read on the forward strand.
TACGAGCTTTTTTAAGACCATATTTCTTTCTTTCTTTCATACGAGGATCTCTTGTTAAGAATCCGTTTACTTTTAAAGTAGGTCTGTATTCTTGGTTAGCTTCATTTAAAGCTCTAGCAATACCATGTCTAATTGCTCCGGCTTGACCTGTAAATCCTCCACCTTTAACAGTACAAATAACATCATATTTAGAAGTTGTATTTGTTACTGTAAGAGGTTGTCTAACAATAACTTTTAAAGTTTCTAATCCGAAAAATTCATCAATACCTTTACCATTAATTGTTATTTTTCCATTACCTTCAACAAGTCTAACTCTTGCGATTGAAGATTTTCTTCTACCTGTACCATAAAAAACTACATTTTCTTTTTTAGCCATATTATTTTACCTCCCATACTTCTGGTTTTTGTGCTTGATTTTCATGCTCATTACCAGCATAAACTCTTAATTTTTTAGCCATTTTTCTTCCTAAAGGTGTATGAGGTAACATTCCTTTGATAGCTAATGTCATAGCTTTTTCTGGATTTTTTTCAAGCATTACTTTTGCAGGAACTTCTTTCATTCCTCCTATGTAACCAGAATGATGTCTATAAATTTTTTGATTTAATTTGTTACCAGTTAAGATAACATCTTTACAATTAAGAATAATAACATGATCACCCATATCAATATTAGGTGTATATGTTGGTTTGTGTTTTCCTCTTAATAATTTTGCAGCTTCTGTGGCAACTCTACCAAGTGGTTTATTTGCTGCATCAATAATATACCATTTACTTTCTACTTCATTTGCTTTTGCGCTATATGTTGTATTATTCATGATGATAATACCCTCCTATTTTTATTATATTTTTTATATATATGAAATTTAAATCTAAAACCACCGGGGAGAGATTTTATATTTAAATCATATTTTAACATAATGCTAAATAATTTTAATATAAAAATGCGAAAATGTCAATATTTTTAATAAAAAAAAATAAAAGTATTGAATAATTTAGTAATTAAACTTATAATTAATTCGTACAATTAAAAAGAAACATCTAGTTTTATCTAATGAAAGCTATTAAAAAAATGAAGATGTAAGTATGATATAAATAAAAATGAAATAAAACAGGAGGTATTGAATGACCCAAACAGCAGAAAAAAGAGCTCCTAAAAGAAAAAAGGAAACGTTTATTCAAGGAATCGTAACTTTGATATTTTCACAGTTGCTCATCAAAATGCTTGGACTTGTATATAATTTATATTTAACCAATAGAGAAGGATTTGGAGATCAAGGAAATGGAATTGTTTCAGCAAGTTATCAAATTTATGCAGTACTATTAACGATTTCTTCTACAGGTGTACCAAATGCTATATCAAAATTAGTATCAGAAAGAGTTGCAGTAGGGGATCACAAAGGTGCTTATCGAATATTTAAAATTGCATTTGCAACATTTGCGGTAATTGGTTTAGTAGGAAGCTTGATGTTATTTTTTGGGGCAGGATTAATTGCAAATCAATGGTTACAAATCCCAGATGCAGAGATGACGATGGTAGCACTGTCACCCGCGGTATTCTTCGTAGCAATTTCATCTGTTATGAGAGGCTATTTTAACGGAAGACAAAATTTAAAAGTAACTGCAAGATCACAAACTTTAGAACAAATTTTTAAAACAACCCTTACCATTATATTAGTAGAAATTGTTGCGATTATTTCAAATACTTCAACCGTATGGATGGCTGGAGGAGCAACACTTGCCACAACACTAGCAACTTTTGTAGGATTTGGTTATTTGTACTTATTCTATAAAACAAGAAGAAGAGAAATTGCTTCTGAGATAAGAGAAACTGTAAACTATAAATATGATAGAGTAAGAAATATTGTAAAAAAGATTTTATTGGTTTCTATTCCTATTGCATTAACAGCTATTATGTCTTCATTAAATAAAAATATAGATTCTTTTACAGTAGTAAGAAGCTTAAAACAGTTTATGAGTGAAGATATGGCAATATCACAATATGGAATATTAGGAGGAAAAGTCGATACATTAACCAGTTTACCATTATCTTTTAATGTGGCTTTTGCGACAGCATTGGTTCCAGCAATATCAGCAGCAAAAGCAGTAAAAGATTATAAATCGATCAAACAAAAATCAACTTTTACGTTATTAATGTCTATGTTGATAGGACTTCCGTGTACGGTAGGTATGTGTATATTTGCAGGCCCAATTTTAAATTTATTATATCCCAATGCGAGTTCAGGAGAATTGGTATTACAAATTAGTGCATTTACAATTATTTTTACAATATTAGATCAAACAATTAATTCCATTTTACAAGGATATGGAAAATTAAGGGTACCAGCAATGGCATTAGGATGCCGGCGTGATTGTAAAATTAATATTAAATTTAATTTTGGTTCCAATTCCTTCTATCGGTGTTAATGGGGCAGCAATCGCTTCAGTAGCATGTCATTTAGTGGCATTTGTGATATCAATTGCAGCCTTAAAGAAAGTGATAAAAATAAAATTAGGTGTTAAGAGATTTGTCATAAAGCCAATATTAGCAACGATTATTATGGGAGTTTGTTCATATTTTACATATTCGTTACTTTTAGGAATAATTACAGAAAAATTGGCTACAATAATAGCAATTATATTAGCAATGATTATTTATGCTTTAGCACTGATTGCTTTACGAGTATTTACAAAACAAGAAATAAAAATGTTGCCAGCAGGAAATAAAATTTGCATGATATTGGAAAAGCTAAAAATATATTAATTTTTCAGAAAAAAAGAAGGATTTTATTTATTTTTGGCGAATAAATTTATATAGTAGTACATTTATTGCCATTCTAAGCAATAAAAGTACATAACATTATACTTATAGGAGGTAATTTAAATGAACAAAGCTGAATTAATCGCAGCAGTAGCTGCAAAAACAGGTGACACAAAAAAAGCAGCTGAAGAAGCAGTAAATGCATTCGTAGAAGTTGTAACAAATGCTTTAAAAGAAGGAGATAAAGTTCAATTAGTTGGATTCGGATCTTTCGAAGTTAGAAAAAGAGCAGCTAGAAAAGGTAGAAACCCACAAACTAAAGAAGAAATCAAAATACCTGCATCAAAAGCTCCAGTATTCAAAGCTGGTAAAGCATTAAAAGATTTAGTAAACAAAAAATAATTAAAATAATTTTAGTATATAAATATATGAATATAGGAAAAGAGACTTCGATTTGGAGTCTCTTTTGCGTTAATATATTAGGAAAGTCATGCTGACTTTCTAATATATAAAAAACATTGTACACAAATTTTACTTACGTAAAATTTGGCGCCGAACAATGACGCGGGCTTTAAAATGTTATAAACAGAGAAAATGTTCAAAAAAGCCCGCTATTGTTCTTGAATAGGAAAAATCGAGTTTTTCCTATTCAAGAACATCGCTTCGCTCTAACAATTGCACACAAATTTTACTTACGTAAAATTGGCGCCGAACAATAACGCGGGCTTTAAAATGCTAT
>CAMMWP010000051.1 GCA_946500615.1 uncultured Clostridium sp.
CTATAACATTCGTTTCAATACCATCACGAGTAGGTATTATTTCAGCTGTTGTTACTTTATAATCAATTTCTTTATCATTATTTATTGCAGATATTTCGTTATCAATTTTTTCTAACTCTTGATTATCTATCTCACTTTGATCTACTTGTTTTGTACTAGGAATATTCATATCAAAAGTTTTATCATCAAAGTTATGCCAATATATATGAATCATACTAGGAGTAAATGATATTGAAAAATCTTTATCTTTATATAATTCTTGTAAAAAATAATTATTTGCAATACTATTATTTAACTTTATTTCATCAGTTTTATCACTATTAAAATAAGTAAAACTATTATCTCTATCTGCAAACTCTCCTATCAAAGAACTTGTTAAAATAATAGATAAATTTCTCTTTTTACTTTTAATATGTTCCCACTTTTGTAATTCCACATTATTAATTTCAAATGTATTTTGGTATTTTGTATCAAAAGAATTGAAAATATCACATATTTTATTTGCGAGTTCTTCTTCTCTAGGTGCAAATAATGACATTTGTTCTCTAACATTTTCTTCATCACTTATTGAAGATGTATCAGTATTAATCTCCTCACTATCATCAACTTTAGTTTCTTTAATACTTTCTACATTGCTTTCAGTAGTTATTTCATCTACAATATTATTTACCATTTTCTTAAAAGCACGTTCATATCTAGTAACATATCCATTATAGATATTTTCAATATGCTCACTATTAAAGAATGAATTTCGTTCTATTGATGATATAAAGTTCTGCTTTTGTTCTTCACTTATAAATGTATCTTCTTTAAATTGATTAAGTACATTTTCCCGAATAACATTTTGTATGGAAATAAGATTATCAGTTTTCTCTATAAAATCATTATATATGTTTGCAGTTTCTTTATTGGCTATCTGCATACACTTTAAAATATCATCAGTTTCCATATTTTCCAGCATTTCATAAACTGTTGGAAGATTATTTATATTAAAATTAGATTTCGCTAAAAAAAGTGAAGTCATTGTTTTAGCAACGAACTCCACTTCATCTGATGACATTGTTTTATAATTATTCATTATTTGATTTAATGATATTTCATAAAACGTATCATAAAAATTTTCATATAATGTTTTACTATCATCATTTTCAATATTATAACTATCTTGATAATAATTTAAAATGTCTTTATCAATATAGTGATTATAATTCCAAGTCCTATATTCTTTACCATAAGTTTGTCTAATATCAAATACATATATTTTTGCATCATTAACAATTATTGGGATTCCTCTACTTTTAGGTTTTATTCTTCTACCAATTTCCTCACTATTCCAATCATCAAAGGTCTTAAAAACTCTACCACTAGAATTATAAGAATATAAGTTAAGAACATTATCAATGCTATAATCATCTAGTATTTTAGACCAGTAGATAATAAAGCGATTCCAATTATAAGAATTATCTTGAATATCTTTTAAAGTTTCATCTCTTATATTAAAAAAATCATTTACAAACTCTTTATTCACTTTTAACCCTCCTAACTATTCAAATATTTATTAAGTATTTTTTCTTCTAAAATTTTTCTAATATATTTATTAGTTCTATTTTCATATTCATAAGACTTTATTGTATCTATCAATAATTTCTTATCATCAGTTTGATTAAATTGTTGGTGTAAATAAGATAAAATTTTATCATATTCATTTATTTTACCTATGATATTTTTATAAGTGCTTTTTAATTCATCATCAGAAATATTATTATAATAATTCATTAAAATATTGTTATTAGGATTATAAGTTGCACCTAATTGCATAACATAAAGACAATCTTCATAAGCAATATCTAAATATCTACATAATGTTTTTATTAATGATAATTTCGGATTTTTGATTTTAGCAGATTCTATTTTAGATATTGTGGCATTATCTAATCCACTTAATCTAGCCAGTTTTCTCATAGAATAGCCTTTATCTATTCTTGCTTTTGCAATATAATCTCCAATATTAGTCATTCCTACACCTTCTTTCACATTTCTTTTTCTTTATTAACTAAAAAAACCTCAATTAATGAGTTTCTATTTTTACGATTAACTTTTCCTTTATCTGATATAGCATTATAGAAAAAATCTAATTTACTACTTAATTCTTCTAACTCTTTTAGATCGTTAGTTGATAATGGTGGTGCTAGATACAACTGGGCTATGATGTTATTATCATCTTTAACGTATTCAACATTAAAATCAATCTTGCCAAAGACTTTTAATACCTCATTTATTATCGATACTAACTTTGTCTTAATTTTAGATTCAGCAGTATCAAGTTTAGGCTCTTGATTACTTTCTTTATCATTAGCCTTTAATTGTTCTACTGTATAGTATGTATTTGCTAGTCTTTCAAGTGGTCTTATTTTTCTATCAATAAATCCCTTTTTATAACAACTAAATTTTTGGTAGATTACAGTATCACGAAAAATTGGATAACCTATTGTTGGAAATATAATAGTTTTATAATGTAATTGCTTTATTTCATCAGCAGTTAATAATCTTCTTGAAATTAGGCTTGTACCTTTACTACCATTATTATTAAGCAAACTCATTGAATAATTTAATGATGTAGTTTCTACTCCATGTGTTCCAAGTCTTGAACTAATTGCTTCAGCTGTTTCTTGTGTATTTGTTTTTAAATAAGCAAGCCCACAGTTATCTTGTATTATTTGGCTAACCTCTTTACCATATAAATTATCAAGTTGAGCAAAACTTTGTAAGAAAAACTGAAAATACATTCCTCTACTTCGAGCTACTGATACGATTGTTTCAATGTCCTGTAAAGGTGGTGTATTTGCAAATTCATCAAGTAAAAATACAAGTTCAACTGGTAACCTTTTATTAGATTGTTGATTACATAACAATACTAATCTTTTATAAATCAAAGATACTACTACTGATACTAAAGTATAATATATTTTTGACTCGTCTGGTATGCAACAATATAATACTGTTGGCTCTTTTCCTAATATATCAAAATCAAAGTCAGAATTTGATGTTATATTTTCTACATTTACATCATCAAACAGAGTCATTCTTTCATTGAATATTGATGTTATACTTTTATAAGTGTTTTCACTAGTAGAAATAATTGGTATCAATTTATCTTTACTTTTAAATCCATAAGGCTTTGCCTCTACATATTTTCTTAATGATTTTATGTTTTTGTCAGTCATGGAACTATTTTGAAATTTTTTCATAGATGTTAATGTTATTTGTTCTCTTTTAATTTTTCCATCGGCATAATCTTCTAAAAATAAAAAAATAATACCATATAATAAATCACTCGCACTATTATTCCAAAAAGCCTCTTTTGCAGTCTTATCAGCCATAATCATAGTGCATATATCATTTACTATTTGATTACACCCTGCATAATGTGTTATTGCCTCATTTTTATATTTAATTTTTAGTTCTTCATTTTTTTCTTTATCACTTAATTTCTCGTTTTTATCAAAAAGTTCATATTCATTTATTGCAGTTTCAAGTAAATTAGAATGATTAGAAAACTCTGGATTTCTAAAATCTAATGTAAATACATTATAACCATTATCTTTAAACATCTTACTTGTTGTAGAAAAGATTTCTCCCTTTGGGTCAGTAATAAAAACACTCTTTTTATTTTTAGCAGTTGCTATAAAACTACATTCTGGAATAACTGCTGTCGCACTTTTACCACTACCAGTTGATCCTAGATAAATCCAATGAGGTGTTGTCATATCAAACCATACATATTTATTATCCTTTGAATAATAAACTGGAAAACCACTTTCAACAATATTACTTATTTTTTCTTTTCTAAAGTTCTTCTTAATCTCTTGAAAAGTTGACCACCTAGCACTACCATGTTCATTATTATCTTTGATTTTCTGCCTAGTTATAAGTGGCTCTATAAAATATAAAAAGATAATTATTAATACAACTATAACTAAAATGATAATATAAGGAATTGGCATACTTATCTTTCCATTTCTTCATCTAATTCATTCATAACATCATCTAGCATATCTTCATCAATTACTTTATAATCTTTTACTTTCTCTACTCCAGTTTGTAAATCAACTAACCTATCTATAATATCTTTTCTTACATCTGGATCACATTTATCTAAAAAGAAACCTATTGTTGTTAAAATAGGCTTATCAATGTTTGGGTTATCAAAATCATATACTTTTAGGTTTTCGGTATGACCAAGTTTTTCATTTACATCTACAATAATATCTGGTAAATCTTCATATCTAGCAACAATTTCCTCACTACCATTATCTATAAAAACCAATCTTTCTTTACTATTAAGTATTTGCTTTACTTCTTCTTCATTATACATTTTTAGTATTCCCTGATTCTCGTTCATTAGTTTTTTCCTCCTTTACTAAACTTTCTAAAAATTCAGTTTCACATTTAATTGATGTTATATATAAATGTGCTAAATCTTTCTCTAATTTATTTTTTGTATTTTTCATTTTCGTTTCGTATTTACTGACAGTCCTTAAATTATCTTTAATCCTCATATTAATCAAAGTAATTATTTTGTTATAATCTTCGACTGTCTTTTGCATATTAGCAAATTCTAAATTTAATTTTGAAAAATCCATGTTATTTTCCCTCCTTTATTTCCTTAACATATATTTTTCTATGATATATAAGTAATTCTTTAGTTAAAGTTTCATCTTCAAATATCCAGTATCTACTGCCCCAAAAATTTCTCCATAATATCTTAAACTTTTTAAACATAATTATCTTTCCATTTCATCTTTATAAAAGTCATAATTATCATTGTCAATTGCTTGTAAAATATCAGAGTAATCCATATCAGCAACTTTATCGATAAAAGAATTATCTTTTGCATAGCACTCTGTTAAGAAAAAAGCAATTTGAGGTGCAGATAAATTCATATATTCATCATCAAGATATAAGTCATAAGCTAGTTCTTTAATATCAGTAACTATATCATCACTTATATTAATATCTTCATTTTTTGCAACATCATAAATGCTGTCATAAATACTATAAATTGTTAAATTAGATTTATCTTCATTTGATAACATTTTGTATCTTTCTAAACTGTTCATCTTTTTCCTCCTCTCTTGAACACTTGCTTGATATAACACAAGCACAATATAAAAAAAGCAATAAGAACACTCCTATTGCAATTAAAATAATCTTTATCATAATTCTTCCTTTCTTTCACAACAAAAAAGACCAACTAACTATATTAAGTTGACCTCCTCGATAAATTGTAATTTGTCTTTCTAAAACAATGTTATTTGCTCGTTCCTTTTTATTTCCTGTTTATATGCCTTAATGATGTCTTTCATATCATATAATATTCCATATTTATTACACTCATCAGTAAACACCTTATATAATCTTTTATAATTCGGTACTATACAATTATATCTGTTACAATAATATTTAATATATTTTTCTTTTAAACCATTGAAGTCTTGATCTAGTTTGTTAAAATAATAATCTCTTTGATTTTCTCTTAAAGTCATTCCCATAAAGGTATGAATAAATTTAGCACCATTTTTATATGCAAGTCTAACTAACTCTTTTATATCTTCTTCATTATCTGTTATAAATGGTAAAACAGGATTCAGCATAATACCTACGAAGATACCATTGTCGCTTAATTGTTTAATAGCTTGAAATCTTTTAGAAGATACACATACATTTGGCTCGATTATTTTTGATAATTCGTCATTAGGTGTTGTGATAGTAAATTTAATGATAACATTATTCTTTTCATTTATTTCTTTTAACAAATCAACATCTCTTAAAATTAAGTCACTTTTCGTATCAATAGAAACACCAAAACCATACTTCGATATAAGTTTTAATGCTCCTCTTGTTTGTTCATATTGTAACTCTTTTGGATTATAAGTATCAGACATTGATCCAATTCCAACAACACCTTTTTCTCTTTTTTTAGATAATTCTTGTTCCAAAATAGATAAAGCATTTTCTTTTCCACGAACAATGTCAAAATTATCAATATGATAACAATTACTTCGTGAATCACAGTAAATACACCTATGAGGACAGCCTCTATATAAATTCATATTGTAATCAATGCCATACCACTCTGATCCGTATTTTACTTTTGTAAGTATTGTTTTAATCTCAATAAATTCCATTTTATTTACTAATCAACTTTTCAAAAGAATTAGCATTTAATATAGTATTTGATATAAATTCCCCTTTATAAAAGTTAGCCCAATTATTGAATATACAAGGTGCATTTTTTGCTTTTTCCAAAGAATCAATTTTGATGAAGTTAATCTTAATATTATTTTCTTTTGCATATTCAGTTAGTTCTTTTACTTCATATTCTACATAAGGACACTCATTACTATAATAGATTGTAAATTCCTCACTATCTATTTTCATTGTTCTTGCATTATCATTAAATTTAGGTGTTTCATTATCATCAAATTGAAGTGCTAATAATTCATAATCATCTATTTCATCAACAACTTTAAAACCATAATGAATAAAAAAATCTTTTTCTCCAATAAAAGGCTTTTTCTTTTTAGAAGTTAAAGTACATATACCACTCATACCTTTTTCTTTAGAATCATTTATTGCATATTCGAGTAGTTCTTTAGCAATGCCATTTCCTTTAAAACTTCCTGCTACCCATAAACAATAAATATATTCATAATTCTTACCACTTATTGGCACCCAAGCAGTTTCTATTGGCTCATATTCAATAAATACTTTTCCTCTAGCATTTAATTTTCTAAAAATATGTCCATCTTCTAATTTACTTTTAATCCATTCCTTTTTACTATTAACACCTATTTGATGTTTTTTATCTCCGATTGCACAACAGATATGCTCATCTTCAATATTTTCTAAAGTTAAATTTACATATTCATTCATTTTATTTCACTCCTTCTAATGATTTTATGCCATTCATAATTATTTCTAGTGATAAGTCAAAACTTTCTTTGATAGATATTGGATTCCCAAAAGCATTATTATTTACGAGTAAAGAAAATCCCTCCAAAAAACCTCTTAATGTTCTTATAATATGATTTATATTATCATCACTAATATCTAAAGACTTCATTACTTTAAATAACATATTAAATAGTCTTGTAGTAGCATTTTCTTTTTGGACATTTTCATATTTGTTATACCAAAGCATAGCAGTAAAAACTCCTTTATTATTAGTAGCATAATCATAAAAAGAGTAGCACATATTCTTTAATGCTTCATATCCTGATACCCCAACAGCAGAATCAAGCATTTTTTCTTCCATTTGCTTCCAACCATACACCATAAGCCTTTGTTTTATTTCATCAAGACTCCTTATATGATTATACAAAGATGGCGATTTAATATTTAATTCTTCAGCAATGATCTTAAGAGATAAATTATCTAATCCAACTTTATTTGCTATACAAGCAGAAGTTTCAATAATAAGCTCATCACTAACATTATTTTTTGACATATTATCCTCCGTAACTAATTACATTATGATTTTAACTAATTAAATTAGCTTTGTCAATAGTAAAAAGAGAAATTATAAAAATAATCTCCCCTATAAATTACTATTTATTTAACTCTTTTTCTAAATCTCTCATATATCTTTTTTGTTGACTTTTTAAATACGACTTTGCCAACAATTTCATAATAAAACTATTTACTTCTATTTCTTCAGTAAAATCTAGTTCAATATTACCATTTGGAAGTTCTTTAAAAATACCAATCCATCTACCTTTTAAATTAGCATTTTTTAGGTCAAATTTATATTCTTTTAATTTTTCTTTTGCAGTAATAGTAAAATATGTAGGAAAATTATTTGTAGTATATTCAACAAAATGTGTGTCATCTATAATTACGATTTTAGATAAATCACTTCGCCAAGCATAATTAGAATTATCTGTAATAATATTCCACAACTTATTTCTATCACAAGAAAATTGCTTTTTAATATTTGATCTAATCATAATTCCTCCATAAAATGTAATTTATTTTTTGCATATTTCTAATATTTTTCTCATAGTATTAGCAGTTCTTATAGTAATTTTATCACTTATTTCTGTACTTGCTGTTTTGCTCCACCAATTAGATTTTCTATAATTTTTTAAATCAAAAGACCAGAAAATATTGTTTTTATATTCTTGTATTTTTTCATATTCGTTAGGAGAGCCTATTGTATCAAAAACTTCATTATAAGTAGTTGGTGGGATAATAAATATTATATTATCATATATCTCTTTATTGTCTTTTCCCCACCAGTTTGGACTATGGCTTATCAATTCTTCTAATTCTTGCGAAGTAATAATATAAGTTGGTATATCAAAAAGAAATTTATTTTTTATCATTGCTTGTATATTATTTTTAATTACATTTTTATCGTCTATATCACTT
>CAMMWP010000052.1 GCA_946500615.1 uncultured Clostridium sp.
TCACTATCTTTTATTGTTAAAATTGAATTGTAAAAAATCTTCTTAGAGTATTGAATTCTAAGAAGATTTTGTTTTTACTTTATATTTTTTATATCATTCTTTAATTAATTTCTATCTCTTTTATTTTCCCATCTGTTTTTATCTTTCCAGAAATAACCGCTCTTTTTATTTGTTCCCCCTCTTTTTCAATTCTTATATTTATCACTTCACCCGATGGTTGTTTTATATCTAATTCTTGATCAGCATTTTCTTTCATTGCCTGTACAATTCCCACACCTGTTGTTCCAGAACCACAAGCGGTCTCATAAAATAAGGTATCAATAGAATTTACCCATACAATTGGGTTGATTTTTAACATGGCATGTTCTTTTTCTAAAAACATAACACCGACAGCTTCTTCATTCATTAATTGATATTTTTCAATTATTTTCTTCGCTTCCTCTTTTATGGTTTCTTTATCTTGCAAATATGGCTTTGCTTTGTCTTCTTCTATTACAATTGTTACCATTCCTTGCATTCTTACTTGATATATTCCCTCTTCTTTTTGTTCACACATTTTCTCTGTTCCTTTATATAAAGGAATTTCACAATATGCTTCATGATTTTGATTCACTCCTGCTGTTATATAATCTTTTCCGTTTACTTTTAATGTCAGTTCTCCTGTTTTTCCTTCTAGATAATAATAGGCTGCACTTCTCGTTGCATTTCCACAAAATTCTCCTCCTGCCATCTCTAGTTCTGCTTCTTTTCCAATTTCCACAAATCCAACTTGCTCTATATTACTTTCTTGCTTCATAATAGCATCATTAATTTTTTTCTTCTGTTCTTGTGTATATCCTCTTTTTAGAACAAAAGCGGTATCATTTCCAGCTGGAATATATGTAATATATCGAATCTTTTCCATTTTTAATCTCATTCCTTCCTAAGGCACAAATCCGGTTGGAAAAGAATTAAATTTTGGCTAGGCAAACAAGTTTGAAATTTATGAGGCGTACTTTTTGTACGTTGATTAAATTTCAAATGAAGTTTAACGACGCCAAAATTGTAATTATTTTTCAACCTTCCTCCTTGTATTTTTTGTCTTATCTAACTTTAACTATATCAATAAAGAGGAAACCATGTTCCTCTCTTAATTTTATCAAAAATTTAGTGCATGCTACTGCTGTTTCTATTTATCCATTAGAGCTTCAATTCCCGGTAATTTCTTTCCTTCTAAAAATTCTAGAGAAGCTCCACCACCTGTTGAAATATGTGTCATTTTATCTTCTAATCCTGCTTTCTTAACAGCTGCTGCTGAATCTCCTCCACCGATAATTGTTGTTGCTGTAATTTCTGATAATACCTTTGCAATTGCATTTGTTCCTGTTGCAAATTGTTCAAATTCAAATAGTCCTAAAGGTCCATTCCATACAACAGTTTTTGCATTTTGTAATTCTTCACTAAACATCTTAATTGTTTCTGGACCAATATCAAATCCTTCCCAATCTGCTGGAATTTCTTTATAGCTTACTATTTTGCTTTCTGTATCTGGTTTATATTCTTTACCAACTTTCGTATCTACAGGAAGCATAAATTTAACACCTTTTTGTTTTGCCTTTTCCATAGCATTTTTAGCTAAATCTAATTTGTCCATCTCACAGATAGAATTTCCTACTTCATATCCTTGTGCTTTGAAAAATGTATATGCCATTCCTCCACCAATCATTAGCGTATCTACTTTTTCTAACAAACTATCAATGACACCAATTTTATCAGAAACTTTTGCTCCACCTAAAATAGCAACAAATGGTCTTTCTGGATTGTTTACAGCATTTCCTAAAAATTGCAATTCTTTTTCGATTAGAAATCCAGATACAGCTGGTAAATAGCTAGCAATTCCTGTTGTTGAGCTATGTGCTCTATGTGCTGTCCCAAAAGCGTCATTTACATATATTTCTGCCATTGAAGCTAATTTTTTAGAAAATTCTGGGTCATTATCTGTTTCTTCTTTATGAAATCTTACATTTTCAAGTAATAAGATTTCTCCCTCTTTTAAATTAGCTGCTTTTTCGCAAGCATCTTCTCCAATAACATCTTTTGCCATAATAACGTCTTGCACTAATAATCTTGATAGTTCTTTAGCTACTGGTGCTAATGAAAATTCTGGTTTAAATTCTCCTTTTGGTCTTCCTAAATGTGATGCTAATATGATTTTACAATTTTGTTCTAATAAATATTGAATTGTTGGCAATGCTCCTACAATTCTTGCATTGTCTGTTATATTTTGATGTTCATCCATTGGTACATTAAAGTCACATCTAACAAATACTTTTTTTCCTTTTAAATCAATATCTTTTACAGTTTTCTTATTCATAATGAATCCTCCCTTTCTTCTATCTTTTATATTGATAGCCTTGCCGAATTTTCCGTTTTTATTCGGTTCTAATATCGAAACTATTCTCGCAACAGTTCTATTGTATAGCATTTTTTTCCAGTTTTCAAGTGGTAATATTAATTTTATAATTCTCTTTCATACTCATCTGCACTCATTTGTGTTAATTGTTCTACAGCTTCTTTGATTTCTTCATTTTCATTTTTACATTCTTCTATCATTTTTGTATCGCCCCCAATTACATATAACCATTTTTCTAATAAGTCCGCAACTTTTGGTTTTTTCTTTTTGAATTTTTGTAATTCTATAATATAGTATTTTGTCATTTTTGTGAAATATTCATCTTCTGGACTATATCCCATATCAACATATCTAATATCTTCTGTTGGCTCATATTTTATCATTGCTAAACTCAAATATGCATTTCTCCTTAAGCTACTTTCCAAAAATTCTTTTAAAAACATAAAAATATCTCTAACCATATTTCCATTATTTTACAATATGATTAGAGGTAAATCAAGTATTTTATCTAATTTATTTTATTATTTTACAGATGCAATATAGCAAGCTAAGTCAACTAACTTGTTTGAATATCCCCATTCATTGTCATACCAAGCTACTAATTTTACAAATGTATCTGTTAGCATGATTCCTGCTGTTGCATCAAAGATTGATGTATGTGGGTCTGAAACGAAATCTGAAGAAACAACTGGTTCATCTGTATATTCGATAATTCCTTTGAATTCATTTTCAGAAGCTTCTTTCATCGCTTTGCAAATTTCTTCATATGTTGTTGGTTTTGCTAAATTACATGTTAAATCAACAACTGAAACATCAACTGTTGGTACTCTGAATGACATACCAGTTAATTTTCCATTTAATGAAGGAATAACTTTTCCAACTGCTTTTGCTGCTCCTGTTGAAGATGGAATGATATTAGCTGCTGCTGCTCTACCACCTCTCCAATCTTTTTTAGAAGCACCATCAACTGTTTTTTGTGTTGCTGTTGTTGCATGTACAGTTGTCATTAATCCTTCTGTAATACCAAATTTATCATTGATAACTTTTGCAAGTGGTGCTAAACAGTTTGTTGTACATGATGCATTTGATACAATGTTCATTTCTGGTTTATATTCTGTGTTATTAACTCCCATAACAAACATTGGAGCATCTTTTGAAGGTGCACTAATTACAACTTGTTTTGCTCCTGCATCAATATGTGCTTGTGCTTTTTCTAATGTTGTAAATACACCTGAACATTCTAATACATATTCAACACCTAATTCTCCCCATGGGATGTTGTGTGGATCCATTTCATTATATACTTTTATTTCTTTTCCGTTTACTACTAAATTTCCATCTTTTTCTTCTATTGTTCCATTAAATCTTCCATGTACTGTGTCAAATTTTGTCATATATGCCATATAGTCTGCTGTAACAAATGGGTCGTTTACTGCTACAACCTCTACCCCTTCTTTTGCTAATGCTGCTTGGAATGATAATTTTCCAATTCTTCCAAAACCATTAATTCCTAGTTTTACTGACATAAAAATTCCTCCTTTATATTTAAAAGTCTTTGACTTTTATTTTTAGTCTCATTTGACCTTTCTTATTCTATACCAAAAAAGAATACTTTTCAAGTATTCTTTTCTATTTTTCCTATTTTTTCTAGTTCATCTCAACTTTTCCAATCATGTCATTAATATCATCTATCTTGCATTTTCTCATATATTCTTCAATACCTTCAATTGTCTTAATACTTGTATATGGATCTATAAAGTTACCTGCTCCTATTGAAACAGTTGTTGCACCTGCCAACATAAATTCCACAGCATCTTCACCAGATACAATTCCGCCTAATCCCATGATAGGAATATTTACTGCTTGTGCTACTTGATATACCATTCTAACAGCAACCGGTTTAATTGCTGGTCCCGATAATCCTCCCGTATTGTTTGCAAGAACGGGTTTTCTTTTATAAATATCAATTTTCATAGCCAATAATGTGTTAATTAATGACACTGCATCAGCACCACCATCTTCTACACCTTTTGCAATTCCTGCTATATCTGTAACATTTGGTGTTAGTTTTACAATTAGCGGTTTATCTAACACCTTTCTTACTTCACTAGTTACTCTTTTTACACCTTCATAAGTATTTCCAAATGCCATACAACCTTCTTTCACATTTGGGCAAGATAAATTCAACTCTACACCATCAATATCTAAATTATTCAATATTTTACATAATTCTACATATTCATCAATAGAGCTTCCACATGCATTTACAATAATTTTTGTATCAAATTTTCTTAAAAATGGTAAATCATTATTTGCAAAATATTCCACTCCCGGATTTTGAAGCCCAATACTATTTAACATTCCACTTGGTGTTTCACATACTCTTGAGGGTTTATTTCCATTTCTCGGTTTTAGTGAAGTTCCTTTTGTAATAATAGCACCTAGTTTTCCTAAATCAAAAAAGTCGGCATATTCTCTTCCATAACCAAATGTACCAGAAGCTACTGTTACAGGGTTTTTCATTTCTATTCCTGCAAAATTGACCTTTGTATTCATATATTTTCTTCCTTTCCTTTTTATTATAAATTCTTTTTAATAATTCATATGTTTTCTTTAATTTGTTCTCGTCCGATTTGAGTTTTCGACTGTAAGGAGAAAATCTCAAATGGCTAGCGATTGTGGCTTTTCATACAATAAAACTTCTCTTTTTCTTCTAAATTTATGTTTGCCATTTCTTCTATGAACTGTATGATTTTATCTATATCTAAATATTTTGGTGTTTCTTCTATACAGCACATATATTTTTGTATCTTTTCTATCGTTTTTAATTTATATTTTTCAATGATTTTACAATTTAAACAATCATAATCATGATGAAATGTTTCTTTATTTTTTTTAGCTCGCTTTGCCTCTTGTCTAAAATAGATTCTGTCAAAATAGTCATCTGCTAGCAAATGGATGAAATATCCTTTCCAATATGCTGTATGTAAATCTACTCTTTCATCTTGCAAGAATTTATCTAAATGAATGATTTGATCATCTCTTGTCCAATCTCCCCAAATCCCATAGTGTGTCATACTTTTTGAGATATGCTTATTTTCTATTGGAATATAGTCTGGAGCAATGGTTCCTTCTATAAATTCCTCTATATTTTTTATCTCTTCTTGATGTTTTTTTGCATATTCTTTTGCAATTGCAATATGTATCATAAATCCCGGCATTTTCATCCTCTTTCTTTTTATAGTTTCTTTATATTTTGACAATATGGTATACCATTTTTAAATCTCTACATCTCTTGCGTTAAATACTGGTCCGCCTTTGCAAACATGGAAATATTCTGGTACTTCTTTTGGACTTTTTGCTGTTTTTACCGCACACCCTAAACATACACCTAATCCACATCCCATTTTTTCTTCTAAGGATAATTGACATTCTATATTATTTTCAAGTGCATATTTTTGAACTGCTTTTAACATAGGAAGTGGCCCACATGCATATATGCAGTCATATGTTTGTGTTTTCATATCTTCTATTAAATAGTCAATAGCAAATCCTTTATTTTGATAACTTCCATCATCAGTCGTTATGATTAATTTGTCTGTGACCTCTTCAAATTCTTTTTCTAACATGACAAAGTCTTGATTTCTAAATCCTAAATAGCAAGATACTTCTTTTTTCTCAGCTTTTGCTTCTTTACAAAGTTCATATAATGGGAATATTCCAATTCCTCCACCAATTACTGCCAATTTTTGATATTTATCTGTTTTAAATGTCCCATATCCTAATGGACCTATCACATCTATTTTATCACCAATTTCTTTTCTAGATAAAATTTGAGTTCCTTTTCCTTTTACTTGGAAAATAAATTCTAAAATCCCATTTTTTCTGTCTAGATTGTAGATACTAATTGGTCTTCTTAAAAATGGTTCTACTTGGTCTGTTACTCTAATTTCAATAAAATTTCCCGGTTTTGCATCTTCTACTATTTCACTTGCTTTTACACTGAATTTGTAAATTCCTTCAATAATTTCTTCTTTTTGCACTAACTTTGCTAATACTTGCTTTGGCATATTTTACCTCCTTATTGATTTTCTGTTTTTATAAGCATTTACTGCATCTTGTGTTGTAATTGTTAAATTTTCCAGTAATACATTTTTCGACTTCCTCGTTTTTTATAAACTTTGTTATTTTCTTTGTTTTATTGCATTATTTAACTCATCTCTCATTCTTATTGCCTCTGCTCTTGTAGCTTTTGCAAACGCTTCTTCTGCATAAGTACCTTTCCACAAATCTGACTTATAGGCACACATTAATCCTCTAGAACTATTAATAATTCCACCAATTCCATTTTCATCAAAACCTAAAGCAATATCTTCTGCCTTTCCTCCTTGTGCACCATATCCCGGAATTAAGAAAAACGTATGTGGTGCAATAGTTCTTAAATCTTCTAATTGTTTTGGATATGTTGCCCCAACAACAGTTGAAATACTACTATATCCATATTGTCCTCTGAAATCTTTTCCCCATTCTTCCACAAGTTTTGCTACTTTTGTGTATACTTCTTCTCCAGTTTCTAATTTTAAGTCTTGTAATTCTCCAGAAGATGGATTTGATGTCTTATCAATAATAAATACGCCTTTATCATACTTTTGACAATCTTCCATAAATGGTTTGATTGCATCTATTCCCATATATGGATTTAATGTTACAAAATCCACATCATAGATGCTTTCTTCTTTTTCGCCTATTTTCGTTTTTCCTAAAAATGCATTTGAATATGCTTTTGCTGTACTCCCTATATCTCCTCTTTTTATATCTGCAATTACTAGCATGCCTTTTTCTTTTGCATATTGACAAGTTTCTTCAAAAGCTTTCATTCCTTCTAAACCATACATTTCATAAAA
This sequence comes from uncultured Clostridium sp., assembly GCA_946500615.1. GTDB lineage: Bacteria > Bacillota > Clostridia > TANB77 > CAG-508 > CAG-269. The sequence continues at coordinate 7,297 of CAMMWP010000052.1, forward strand.
TGCAACATTAGGCTTTACTGCTGGAATAATGTCATAAATCTCATCAATTAATGCCTTATTAAACTCTACAATTGCTTTTGCTACACCTTCTAATGTTGTTTCATACTTAGTTTTTATACATTCTGGTATCATTTCATATCTAGGATCTAACCCTATAACAGTTGGGTTATTCGTTTCTTTAATTTTATCAATTAATTTATCTATCATATTTGCCATTTTTTTCATTCCTTCCCTCATTATTCGAAGTTTAAATTTTGTTATATAATCCGTTTTTACCTTATTTTTAATTCTTCCCATTCTTTTTCTTTGAAGCCAACATATATTTTGTTTTCTGTAATTAATAATGGTCTTTTTATTAGCATACCATCAGAAGAAAGCAGTTTTATTTTCTCTTCATCTGACATGGTTGGTAATTTTTCTTTTAAATGTAATTCTTTATATTTTAATCCGACTTGTATTAAAAAATTTCTTTATTTCATATCCACTTTTTTGTATCCATGTCTCTAGTTCCTTTTCTGTTGGTGTTTCTAAAACAATATTTCTATCTTGAAAAGAAATCTGATTTTTTTCTAACCATTTTTTGGCTTTTTGACAAGTAGAACATTTTGGATATTGTATAAATATTGGTTTCAAAGCTTTCTCTCCTTTTATTTATATTAAAATTAAATTTTTCAAATAGTTCTGTCCCTTTTGAACAATAGCGGGCTTTTTAAACATTTTCTCTGTTTATGACATTTTAAAGCCCGCGTCATTGTTCGGCGCCAAATTTTATGTAAGTAAAATTTGTGTGCAATCGTTAGCGCGGAGCGATGTTCTTGAATAGGAAAAACTCGATTTTTCCTATTCAAGAACAAATCGGA
>CAMMWP010000053.1 GCA_946500615.1 uncultured Clostridium sp.
AGAAAAGATTGTTGAACAAAATATTTTTATATACTTTGTCAACAATCTGAAAAAAGAACATTAGAAAAAGCTAATGTTCTTTTTTCATGGCTACATTGATTGATTTCCCGGAAGAAAATAATCAACAACACCATAAATTAATGCCCCTATTATAGCAGCCATCCAAGAAATAGAATAACCAGCTACAAAGAATTGCGTAACATATAATGTAATAGCAGCTAATGCGAAACCTACAAATCCTTTACCAAATGGACTGGCATGTAAACCTGTAAATTTAACAATTAAATAGTCTATAATACTTAACACAACAGCAGCTATAATAAGTGTAGCAAAATTATTAATACTAAAACCCGGTGTAAAAAAGGCTGTGACGGCTAAAACAATAGCAGCAACAATTAATCTACCAACTACCTGCCAAACAGTCGATGTTCCAGTTTTAGTGTTAGTTCCTCTTGCTTCTGACATAGAATATAACCTCCTTAGTTTTGAATTTCATAATGTATTTTTTTAGGTCTGAAAATAGTATTTGCAGAAAATAAAAAATTATTCAAAAATAAGAATAAAAGCAAGAAAATTTGTAAAAAATATAATTGTAAAATAAAAACGAAGGTGTTTGTATGTTAATAACTTTTTTTAGATCAATTGTTTTATACATAATTGTATTAATAGTCATGAGATTAATGGGAAAGAGAGAAATTAGCCAAATGCAACCATTTGAATTAGCAATTTCCATCATGATTGCAGATTTGGCATCTATTCCAATGACAGAAATAGGAATACCAATATTCAATGGAATTGTTCCTATATTAGGACTGTTAGTGATGCATTTATTAATTTCTGTAATCAATATAAAAAGTGTTAAGTTAAGAAAATTTATATGTGGAAAGCCAAGCATTTTGGTATATAGAGGAAAAATCGATGAAAAAGTATTAAAAAAAGAAAGATTTACCATTAATGAATTACAGGAAAGATTAAGGCGAGCTAATATTTTTAATCTAGGAGATGTAGAATATGCTATTCTAGAAACAAGTGGGGAAGTGACTGTTATTCAAAAACCAGAAAAAAGAGGAACAATACCAGCAGATTTTAATATTGAGCCAGAATATGAAGGAATACCTTATGATTTAGTAGTAGATGGAAAAGTAATGTATGAAAACTTGCAAAAACTAGGAAAGAATTATCAGTGGCTTGAAAAACAGTTGGTACCTTTTAAAATGAAGCCAGAAGAAGCGTTAGTTGTTACTATTGATGGAAAAGGACAATTTTTCTGCCAAAAGAAGGAAGGAAAATAGAATGTTAAAAGAATTTTTAATTTGTATAATTATTATAACAGGAATAGTCGTCGGAAATCTAATAACACAAAATTATAGTGTGCGTTCAATAGAAGATATTAATAATCAGTTAAGAGAATTGAAAGGGACAATGCAAAATGAAGAAACAAATGAAGAGGAAATACATTCAAAAGTCGAAAAAATAGATAAGCAATGGAATGATAAGTTTTCCAAATTAGCATATTATATAGAACATGATGAACTTGAAAAATTTGCAAAAAATTTAGAAGGCATAAAAATATACGCAGAATTAAAAGACTACGAGAACGCAATGAAAGAAATTAATGAAGGCATATTTATACTAGAACATATTGAATATAAATATTCTTTTAATTTACAAAATATCTTTTAAGAATAAACAATGAAAATTTTCTATATAAAAAGACTTTACACGATTATAGATGTAAAGTCTTTTTATACAATAGGGAGTAACCCTTTCCTATTGTAGAACAATAACGGGCTTTCTTAAACATTTTCTCTGTTTATAATATTTTAAAGCCCGCGTCATTGTTCGTTCTAACGATTGGTGTCATTTTTAGAATTTATTTCTGCATATTTTTTTAATTTTTGATAAACTAAATCATTAATTGTACCAGAAGGGAATTTACCATTTTTATCTTTTCTACCGGCAGGTACGCCTGTTAAGATTTCAATTCCTTCCTCTATGGTTGATATGGCATAAATATGGAATCGTTTATTTTTTACTGCATCGATAATTTCATCAGATAATTGCAAGTTGTCAACATTTTGAACAGGAATCATAACACCATGTTCTCCAGTTAGACCACGCATTTTACAAATTTGGAAAAATCCTTCTACTTTTTCATTTACACCGCCAATTGGTTGAATTTGACCTTTTTGATTGACTGATCCAGTAACAGCGATGGATTGATTGATAGGAATTCCTGAAAGACTAGAAAGTAGTCCATATAATTCTGTACTAGAAGCACTGTCGCCATCAACACCATTATATAATTGTTCAAAACAGATACTGGCAGTTAAACATAAAGGAATATCTTGTGCAAACATTTCACCTAAATAGCCTGTAAGGATAAGCACGCCTTTAGAATGAGAAGGTCCAGATATTTCGACCTCTCTTTCTATATTTACGATTCCATTTTGACCTGTATAGGTATTAACTGTTATTTTGGCAGGTTTTCCAAAACTATAATCGCCAATATTCATAATTGTTAGACCATTTAAAGTTCCAACTTCAAATCCAGAAGTATTAATTAATAAAGAATTTTCTTTTATCATTTCCATATATTTAGCATCATATTTTTTCACTCTATTAATTCTTTCATCTAATGCTTGTTGAACAAAATCTTCTGTGACCACTTTTGACTTAGATAGTTTTGCCCACGTGGCAGCTTCACCAACTACTTGTGTCAAATCATCAAAACGTGTAGAAACTTTATGATGACTACCAGCAAGTTTAGATGCATATTCTACAAGTCTTGCCATAGCATTTTTGTCTAAGTGAGGTAATTCTTCATAAGCACAAAAACCATGAACAATTCTGGCTAATTTATTTAAATTATCATCTGTTATAGGAGCATCATCTTCAAATTCTACTTTAATTTTAAATAGTTTTCTAAAATCAGAATCCATTGCCAATAAAGTTTGATAGATATTTGCATTTCCAATTAAAATAACTTTTAAATTTAATGGAATTGGTTCGGGTTTTAAAGATACTAACACCATAGAAGAACGTTGGTCAGCAGTATTTTCAATTCCAATATTTTTTACTCTCAAAGCTTTTTTCAAAGCTTCATAGCACATACCATTAGAAAGTAAATCCTTTGCTTGGAAAATAATATAACCACCATTCGCTTTTTGCATTAATCCTGCTTTTAGCATGGTATGATCTGTTTTTAAAGAACCATAATAATTCTCATATTCAAGTGATCCAAAAATATTATGATAAGAATAGTTGGTATCCATGATAACAGGAGCACCTTCACGGTTAGAATTATCAACAAACAAATTAACTCTATAATTTAAAGTAGGATCTGGTTTCTTCATAACAGGATTTTGTTGACCATTTGAATGGTTTTGCGATGTATCATCTTCTAAAAAAGTCGAAATATTTTTTAAGACATCTTGTTTAACATCTGTTAAAAATTTGTTGATTTTTTTGTTTCTTTTATATTTAGATTTTAGATAATTTATATGAACATTAACTGTTAGAAGAGCAATATTAGATTGCCATTCTGATATTTTTTTATCAGATTGTCTTTCAATTTCCTTTATCTGACCAATCACATTCATAATTTGTTCTTGAACAATTAAAGAATTTTGTTCATATTCTTGTCTAATTGTTTCATCTAATTTATTAAATTCTTCTTCTTCAATAGGCTTTCCATCTACGATAGGTGTCATATAAATTCCATTTTGTGCAGATTTTACAGCAAATTTATATTTAGCAGCATCTGTATTTAATTTTTCAAGTAAAGCAGCTCTTTTGGTTTCATATTCTTGTTTAATGAGAGCTTTTTCCTTTTCGAAATCATCTGCATTAAATGTCTTTTTTATATCTTTTTTAATTTCTTTAATGAAACCATCCATGGATTCTTTAAATTCTTTTCCATGACCTGCTGGCAACTCTACAGCAATTGGCTCGTTTGGATTATCAAAGTTGTATATATAACACCAATCAGAAGGAACTTTTCGTTTAGAAGCGACTTTATCTAAATAATTTTTAGTATACATGGTTTTTCCTACACCACTAGGTCCTTCTAAATATAAATTATATCCTTTGACATCGACTTGGATGCCAAACTGTAAAGCTTTAATTCCTCGATCCTGCCCAATTCCTTCTTGGATAGAATCTAATTCTTCTGTTGTTTCAAATTTAAAAATATCCGTAGGACAACTCATTTTTAAGTCTCTATAACTTAATTCATTTTTATTTTTCATTTGTTACCTCCAAAGTTTTTTCTTATTGTTTCCATTTTTTATCTTTTTTATGTGAGAATATTATATAAATCTATTTTTGTACAAGCATATTGTATATTAGTTGTGGAAATTTGTAAATAAAAAACAGATAAATTCACAAATTTCCCTGCAAATTTTTTAAAAAGTATTGACAAGATTAAGAAAAAACTTTATAATTTATAAATGTTAGGAGTAATGCAGGTGTAGTTCAATGGTAGAACCTCAGCCTTCCAAGCTGATGACGTGGGTTCGATTCCCACTACCTGCTCCAAATTCAAACAGCTTACGAACCTATAAAGTTTGTAGGTTGTTTTTTTAATACAATAGAAAAGTTGTCCTTTCCTATTGTATTAAAAAAGCTTCGCACAACGGATGCACACAAATTTTACTTACGTAAAATTTGGCGCCGAACAATAACGTGGGCTTTAAAAATATTATAAACAAAGAAATTATTTAAAAAAACCCGCTATTGTTCTTTTAGAAAAGATGAATTGAACTTCATAAAAATATAAAAATGTTCTCTTATCAAAGGATAGGAGGACATTTTTTATGCTTGAATTTAAGGTGAATCAAGAATAAAAACCAAATGATAAAATATTAGAAATTAGTAAAGATTATGATTATATAATTAAAAATGGTAAAATTAAGCATTTAAAGGCTACTAATCTGCAATTTATTGAACCAACTGAATATTTAATTACATATCCAATAATGCTTACAATATTAGAATACAAAGTAAACGAGATAGCTAATAAACCATTCTATATTAAAGAGCATAATCAAAAATATAATTTTAAAGAAATTAAACAAATTCTCATAGAACTAAAAATCTAACCTTCTAATACTTAAAAAAATTTAGAATTTATCTTGCAAAAATGCATTTTAGTTAGGAAACATATGAAGGAGGTTAATTTTATGAGATGAAAAGTATAATATTGAAATTAAAAATATAAGATATACAGAAGAATTTATATTAAAAAATAGCAAGGAATATATAAAATATTTGGATAAAAAAATAATGAATTTTGGAAAACTTGAATTTTATGTCCTAGCAAGTACTACATTTGTACTCCTAACAAATACAAATTGCTGTCCCAGCAAGCACTGAATTTGTACTCCCGCACAAATTCAAATATGGGATTTACACCCCATACCCCAAAAAAATAAAAATTGAAAGGAATTAAAAAATTATGAGTGATGAAAAAGTAAATTATGTAATAGATAAGATAAAAGATATGGATTTAGAAAACAAATTAAGATTAGCAATATGTATGTGTGATAATTATAGCCATACAAATTTAGAATACAACAAAAAAGAAATGTATAAATATTTTGATAACCTGCTAAAAGAAATCAATATTGAATACAGAACTACTACTATTAATTTTTCAAAGTATCCTTATATAATATTTGTATCAAGCAAAATTATGGAAATGGATTCAACAGAACAAAATAGAGTTACATTATATCTTTTTAATAGTATAAATTTTAAAATTAAAAATTACAAAAGTCTTGACAATACAGAACAAATGTTTTAAAATATAAAGAGTAAATAAAGGATGTGAAATTATGGAAGAAAATAAATTAGCAATTCAGAATGAATTAGTTATCGAAGACATAAAAAATTTAATATATACAATAAGAGGTAAACAAGTAATGCTAGATAGTGATGTGGCATTATACAACTAAAAATATAAATAAAGCTGTGAAAAGAAATATAGAAAGATTTCCAGAAGATTTTTGTTTTCAATTAACAGAAACAGAGTTTCGAAATTTAAGGTTCCAGTTTGGAACCTTAAACAAAAAAGTAAATAATGGAGAAGTAACAAGAAAATACCTACCATATGTTTTTACTGAGCAAGGAATATCAATGTTATCTGGAGTTTTAAAAAATGAAATCGCTGTAAAAGTCAGTGTTAATATAATGAGAGCTTTTGTTGAAATATCATTTAGGAGCTTCTATAAAAGATTTAGGCAAGAAATGTTTTGGAATTAACAGAATAGAAGATATGAAAATTATAGAAAAAATCATTAATATATAATACATACATAAAAGTCCATACTACGATTTAACTAGAATCATAGTATGGGCTTTTTGAAATAATTTTTATTGAATAATACTTTCCCAAAAAGTTGGTGTGCTAAAGCTCAACCCTTTTTTTGCTTTCATCTAACCAAAATTCATCTTCTTTAGATGCTTCTCCTAAGCTATTCAAATAACTGATTTGAAGTATTCCCATTGCATTAGCGAGATCGTAAAATAGTGGAAAACATTCTAATTCATAATCAGTTAATTTATTATACTTTTGGTATAAGAAGAAGTATTGTACAAATAGTATCTATAAAGTCTGTATTATTTGCTATAAAGTTAAATATATTTTGATAATAAACTACCTCCATATAAAAAATCTAAATTTTGACTACATTATACTACAAAATAATTAGAATTTCCATAAAACTATTGAAATTCAACAATAAATTATATATAATACCTTTAGAAAGGGAACAAGAGAGTTCGTAACTTGTAAGAATATCGCTCTATATAAATAAAGTAGATAAAGAGAAAATTTTATTTAAAATATCAATAATACCAAAAATAATATTGCAATTATCTTTCAGTTTATATATAATAAAAATATAGGGTTGGAGGTGGAACTTAATGAATATAGAACCAATAAATATTTTTGATTTTGATGGAACATTAACTACTGAAACATGGCCAAAGTTTTGGGTATGGGTTAAGAAATTTGGATATATTGGCGAAAAAAGAAATGATAATTTAGAACAAGCACTTACAGAATACAGAAAAGTGCATGATGGTAATAGTCTTGAAACATTTTTTGGGTTTTTTAATGATTTACTTGTTACCAATAACGCAACACTTTCTTATCAAGAACTTATGGAAGGAGAACAATATATTAAATATAATCAGGGTTTAATAGATTTTCTAAAAAAATCATATTCAAAAAATTATATAGTTTCTGGAGGATTAAAAGAATTTTTAGGTAATCTTAAAATAGCAAAGTATTTCAAAGGTATCTATGGTACCCCTGTACAACATAATAAAAGTGGTTTGATTTCTGGAATTGGTGATGTAATGACAGATGAAAAAAAAATACTAGCAATTCAAGATATACTAAAAAAGAATAACAGACAAGAAAATGATTGTCGTAATGTATATTATATAGGAGATGGCTCTACTGATTTACCAGCTATGAAATTTATACATAATAATGGTGGCAAAGCAATTTTTGTTCATCAACCACATCAAAATGATGAATATTATAATTACAGTATTGATATTTATAAAATGTTAAATAAAGATGGTATGGTAGATTTTTGTTGTGTTGCTGATTATAAAGATGGAAGTATATTGTCAAATATTTTACAAAGACAAAAAAAGTGAAATGTTAGAAGAATTTACAAGATAGTGAAAGAAAAATGAAAGGTGACTAGTAGGAAAGATTAGTTGCCAGTTTTTTTATTATATGTTATACTAATTTTAACAGTTGATGAGTTAATTATTTTTTTGAGCAAAATGTAGGAGGAACACTATGAAAAATAGGCATATTTTTCGCAAATAATCTCTCAAAACGCTCCAATGACGTTTCTGTTCGAACTTTATTGAACGGAAGATACAAAATCAACCTAATTGGATAATGAAAAGAGGGTGTCTTAAAATAGGAGCCCAAGAAACAAAAAATCCAGCTCGATAAGAGTTGGATTTTTTGATATAAAAAGTATGAGAAATGCTGAAAAATCAATACATTAATGATATAATTCAATTGTAAAAAGTATCGATTTTGGAGGTATAAAATGGGATTTAAATATTATGAACAAAACCAATTAATGATACCAATGGAATG
>CAMMWP010000054.1 GCA_946500615.1 uncultured Clostridium sp.
AAAATACTTGTGGGTTACCCTGCTGGGAAGATAGGTTGTTGCTAGATTTTTTTTTATATTAGGAAACAATATGAAACTTTGAATTTGGCAACTCAAAGTGAAAATAAATGAGTTTTATTTTCAAAAGAAAGTCATGCTGACTTTCTAATATATAAAAACATATTTAAAAGATTTAGCAAATGAAAAATTAAAAATTAGTATATTTTAAACAAGTATGCTAATTTTTGATTTTTAGTGCATGCGACGTTATTGTTATAAACATATTATTATGATAGAGTAATGATATGATAAATGGCAGAACTTAGAAATATGTAGGATTGTTTATTTTTCAACCAGATTTTATTTAGTGAAAGGAATGAGATGAATAATGAGTAAAATTACGTGGAAACCGGGAACTTTTTTATATCCCCTACCAGTTGTCATGGTAAGTTGCGGAACAATGGAAGAATCTAATATTATTACAGTAGCATGGACAGGAATTTTAAATACAAATCCGGCTACAGTCTATATTGCAGTTAGGCCAACAAGGTATTCATATCCCCTTATTAAAAAACAAAAAGAATTTGTTATAAATCTCACAAATGAGAAGTTAGTAAAAGCAACAGATTGGTGTGGTGTGAAAACAGGTGCGAAGGTAGATAAATTCAAAGAAATGCACTTACATAAAGAAAAAGGAAAATTCGTGACTTGCCCAATGATAAAGGAAAGTCCAGTATCTGTCGAATGTAAAGTAATAGAAGTAAAAGAGATGGGAACACATCATGTGTTTATAGCAGAAGTATTAGCAATTAACGCAGATATGCAATATATAGATGAAAAGGGAGCTTTTGACATATCTAAGTGTAATTTGATTGCTTATGCAAATGGCCATTACTATGCAATGGGTAAGAAACTTGGAAAGTTTGGATTTTCTGTTCAAAAAAAGAGAAAAAATAGTAGGAAGAAATCTGCAAAAAAATAAAAAAATTATTGACATATCAAGGAAAAGATGGTAAAATATTTAAGCGTATGTATATTACGGACATACGTTCACATCGTTTAAAAAAGTAATGTAAAATTCGGAGGTGTATGTAAATGGCAGCAAAAGGTCCAAGAGAAAATATAACATTGGAATGTACAGAATGTAAAAGAAGAAATTATACAACAACAAAAAACAAGAGAAACAATACAGATAGATTAGAAATAGTTAAATATTGTAAATTCTGTAAAAAACGTACAACACATAAAGAGACTAAATAGTTGACAAGCTATTTTAAGGAGGATATAAAATGGCTAAGAAAGAAAAAAAAGTTACGAATAAAGAAAATAATGGTAAAGATAATAAAAACAAAAAAAGTTTTTTTAAAGGTTTAAAAGCAGAATTAAAAAGAGTTATTTGGCCAACCCCAAAACAATTGGTTAATAATACCATAGCTGTTATTACCATTGTATTAATAACTGCAATTATCGTTTTTATATTAGACTTTGCTTTTGAATCATTGAATAAATATGGGGTAGATAAAATAAAAGAATCTGTTCAAACGATGCAATCTACAACTAGTGAAAATAGTAACACAATAGAAAATCAAGTAACAGATGAAACATCAGAAAATCAATCAAATACTGAAAATATGACAGAGGAAACCTCAGAAAATCAACTAAACACTGAAAATGCAACAGATGAAACAACAGAGGAAAATCAAAATAATAGCGAAAATAATGCAGAATAAGTTTTATTAAGGAGGCTTTTATATATGTCTCAAAAAGATTATGATATGAGACCCAGATGGTATGTAGTACACACATATTCTGGGTATGAGAATAAAGTAAAAAAAGACTTAGAAAAAACAATAAAAAATAGAGAACTTGAAGATTATTTTTTTGATATTGTTGTTCCTATGGAAGAACAAATAGAAATAAAAGACGGAAAAAGAAAAGTAAATTTGAAAAAAGTTTTTCCGGGATATGTATTAGTAAAAATGATTGTAACAGAACAATCTTGGTATATTGTAAGAAATACAAGAGGCGTTACAGGATTTGTAGGTTCAGGAACAGATCCAATTCCATTGACAGAAGAAGAAATTCGAAATATGGGATTTGAAGATGTATCCATAAATGTTGATTATGATATAGATGAACAAGTACAAGTAATGAATGGTCCTTTTGAAGGTTTTACAGGTACAGTAAAAGAAATTAATAAAGAAAAGCATAAAGTGAAAGTTTTGGTTTCTATGTTCGGAAGAGAAACACCAGTAGAATTAGAATTTTCTCAAGTTCAAAAAATCAAATAAAAGAAATATTTTAGGGAGAATATTTATCAATATAAAAAATCTAAAAATAAGGACAAAGATAAAAAATGAATTCCCTGTTAAGAAAAAGAAGGAGGTGCCATTAAAATGGCAGAAAAAGAAGTTACAAATATTATTAAATTACAAATAGAAGCAGGAAAAGCAACACCAGCTCCACCAGTAGGTCCAGCTTTGGGTTCAAGTGGTGTTAATATTATGCAATTTGTTAAAGAATTTAATGATAGAACTGCAAATCAACCGGGAATGATTATACCAGTTGTTATAACAGTATATAAAGATAAATCTTTTGATTTTATAACAAAGGTACCACCAGTTGCAGTTTTAATTAAAAAGGCTATTAAAATTCAAAAAGGTTCTGGAAAACCAAATAAAGACAAAGTTGCTAAAATAACAAAGGCACAAGTAAAAGAAATTGCTGAACAAAAAATGCCAGACTTAAATGCTGCATCATTAGAAACAGCTATGAGTATGGTAGAAGGTACTGCTAGGTCTATGGGTGTTGTTGTCATAGACTAAAACAAATGAAAAGCAGCATCTTGCACATTTTTGTACAATTTGTCAACTTCGACGTACCATCGTACGCCTTCATCTTGACAAATTTTATAAAAATACACAATATACTACTTTTGATTTGTTTTTAAATAAAGGTTAAATGAAAAGCAGTATCTTGCACATTTTCGTATAATTTGTTAAACTTCGACGTACCATTGTATGCCTTCATCTTGACAAATTATATAAAAATGCATAATATACTACTTTTAAAGATAAAGTTTTTAAAAAATATAATAAAATAAATTAATTGGGAGAGCATTGCTCGTTAATACCAAAGGAGGTTAAAAAATGAAAATGTCAAAAAGATATGCAGAAAGTGTAAAATTAGTAGACAAAACAAAAGAATATGATATTAAAGAAGCATTAGAAATAATTGAAAAGATGCCAAAAGCAAAATTTGATGAGACAGTTGAATTACATGTTAAATTAGGTGTTGACTCAAAACATGCTGACCAACAAGTAAGAGGTACTGTGGTACTTCCAAATGGTACAGGAAAAACACAAAAAGTATTAGTATTTGCAAAAGGACCAAAAGCAGAAGAAGCTCAAAAAGCAGGTGCTGATTATGTTGGAGCAGAAGAACTAATACCAAAAATCCAAAATGAAAATTGGTTTGATTATGATGTAGTTGTTGCAACTCCAGACATGATGGGTGTTGTAGGAAGATTAGGAAAAGTATTAGGACCAAAAGGATTAATGCCAAACCCTAAATCTGGAACAGTTACTATGGATGTAACAAAAGCAATTAGTGAAATTAAATCAGGAAAAGTAGAATATAGATTAGATAAAACAAACATTATTCACTTAGGTTTTGGAAAAGTTTCATTTGGTGCTGAAAAATTAGCTGAAAACTATGAAACTGTTATGAATGCTATTATTAAAGCAAAACCAGCAGCAGCAAAAGGACAATATGTTAGAAGTGTAGCAATTGCTAAAACAATGGGACCAAGTGTATTTATTAATCAAAAATAAGAAAACATGTTAGCCAAAGACAGTAGGCAATTTAAGCCCTACCGAGGTTACTATAAAGAAGTATATATTGATATATGCACACTTTATATCCTCGGTAAGGATGTAAAGTGTGTTATTGTTTTGATATCATATAAAATCATATAATAGGAGGTGAAAATTAATGGCAAGTGAAAAAATATTAAATCAAAAGAAAGAAGAAGTATCTAAATTAGCTGCTGAAATGAAAGAAGCTAAAATTATACTTTTAACAGATTACAGAGGAATTAATGTAACAGATGTAACTAATTTAAGAACAGACTTGAGAAATGTAAATGCAAAATATACAGTTATAAAAAATAACATAACAAGAAGAGCATTAGCTGAATGTGGAATTGAAGGTTTAGATGATACACTAATAGGACCAACAGCAGTTATTATGAGTAATGAAGATTACTTAGAACCAGCAAAAGCAATTTATAAATTCAGTAAAGATAATGACTACTATAAAATAAAAGGTGGCGTTATTGAGGGGAAAGTAATGACAGCAGAAGAAATTATCACATTGGCAAAATTACCATCAAGAGAAACATTATTATCAATGCTTGCTGGAGCTTTACTTGGAAATATTTCAAAAGTTGCAGTTGCACTTGATCAAGTAAGAATAAAAAAAGAAGCAGGAGCTGAAAGTGTAGAAACACCAGCTGAAGCTTAATTATTTGAAAATAGAGTAGTGAACTTATATCACTAAAAAATATTTAGGAGGATTTTAAAATGGAAAAAATAGAAAAATTAATTGAAGAAATCGACAGCTTAACAGTTGTTGAATTAGCTGATTTAGTAAAAGCTATAGAAGAAAAATATGGAGTATCTGCAGTAGCAGCAGCTGCACCAGCAGCTGGAGCAGTAGCTGGCGGAGATGCAGCAGCTGAAAAATCATCTTTTGATGTAGTATTAGCAGAAGCAGGAGATCAAAAAATAAAAGTTATAAAAGTTGTTAGAGATGCTACAGGATTAGGATTAAAAGAAGCTAAAGAATTAGTTGATGGAGCACCAAAAACAGTTAAAGAAGGTGTTTCTAAAGAAGAAGCAGAAGAATTAAAAGCTAAATTTGCAGAAGTTGGAGCAGTTGTTGAATTAAAATAGTTTCCAATTATGATAAAGAAGGGATGTCGTTAAAGGCATTCTTTTTTGTTTATTTGTTCTTTTAGGGTAGAAAAAAATATGAAAATATAATATAATGTCAATATAAAAAGAGAAGGGAGGAATATCAGATGAAATATATTGGTATTATAGTTGCTATGGATGAAGAAAGACAAGAAATATTAGATTTAATGACAGATACAGAAGTAAAACAGATATACAATTTAAGATTTATAACTGGAAAAATACAAAAGCGAAATTGTGTATTAATTAAAAGTGGTATTGGAAAAGTAAATGCTGCTAGAACAACACAAATATTAATAGATAATTTTGATATAGATTTTGTTATTAATGCTGGATCAGCAGGTGCAATTAATTATTTATTAAATATAGGAGATGTTGTTATTGCAAAATATGTTGTTCAACATGATTTTGATATAACAGCTTTTGGACATAGTAAAGGCTATATAACAGGAGTAGGAGATAAAATTATATGTGATAGAGGTTTAGTATCAGCTTTTGAAAATATGATGAAAAATATAGATGAGAGAATGTATCACATAAAGATGGGAATTGTAGCATCTGGAGATATATTCTGTACGGAAATTGAAATGAAAAATAAAATTAATGCAAAATTTAATGCTGATGTAGTAGATATGGAATGTGCTTCGGTGGCACAGGTGTGCTACTTAGATGATATTCCTTTTATGAGTCTTAGATGTATATCAGATATTCCAAATGGAAGTAATGAAACAACATTTGATGAAAATTTGAAATTAGCATCAAAACGTTGTGCAAATTTAATTAATGAATTTTGTTCTTGAATAGGAAAAATCGAGTTTTTCCTATTCAAGAACATCGCTTCGCTCTAACAATTGCACACAAATTTTACTTACGTAAAATTTGGCGCCGAACAATGACGCGGGCTTTAAAATGTTATAAACAGAGAAAATGTTAAAAAGCCCTCTATTGTTCTTGAATGGAAAAGTTGATTTTTTAAATGTATAATTGTATAGATTTAGGTCTATAATTATATATAATAGAAAGGAGTGGTTTTCTTTGGATAGAAAAATTAGAGTTGTACAATATGGTACAGGAAAAATGAGTGTATATACAATGCGATATGTATACGAAAAAGGAGGAGAAATTGTAGGAGCAATTGATGTAAATCCGGCAGTTATAGGAAAAGATATTGGAGAAATCATGGGATGTGAAGCAAAAGGAATAAAAGTAGTAGGCGTAAAAGATGCTGAAAATATGTTAAAGGAAACAAACCCAGATATAGCCATTGTAACAACAATGAGTTTAATTGCCGATGTTGAAGAAGCATTGATGCTATGTGCTAAATTAGGAATTAATGCTATAACAACATGTGAAGAAGCATTTTATCCAGCCAATTCTAATCCGACAGTAACAAATGCATTGAATGAAATGGCAAAAAGTACAAATTGTACTATAACAGGAAGTGGATACCAAGATATATATTGGGGACAATTAATATCTAGCATGGCAGGATCTACACAAAAAATTACAAAAATAAAAGGAAGTTCAAGCTATAATGTTGAAGATTATGGAATAGCTTTAGCAAAAGCACATGGAGCAGGTTTAAGCCTAGAAGAATTTGATAAACAAGTAGCTTCAATTGATAGAATTTCGAATGAAGAAAGACAAGCCATGATTAATAAGGGAGAATATTTACCATCATATATGTGGAATGTAAATGGATGGTTATGTGCAAAATTAGGATTAACGGTTAAATCACAAACTCAAGAAACAGTACCACAAACATATAAAGAAGATATCGATTCAGCAACATTAGGAATGACTGTAAAGGCAGGAATGGCAACAGGAATGAGTGCGGTTGTTACAACTGAAACAGAAGAGGGAATTACACTTGAAACACAATGTATAGGAAAGGTATATTCAAAAGAAGATTTTGACAAAAACGAATGGACAATTGAAGGAGAGCCAAATACAACATTGGTAATAAATAGACCTTCTACAGTTGAATTAACATGTGCTTCTGTTGTTAATAGAATACCAGATGTTATGAATGCAAAAGCAGGTTATGTTCCAACAGAAGAAATGGGAGAACTAAATTATAGAGTAAAGCCTTTAAACACATATGTTCAATAATATCTAATTAACTGGATGATTTTTAGGGACGGAAAAGTTACTACTCAGCTTGTAAGGTATGAGTATTGACTTCTCCGTCTCTAAAATCGTTCAAAATCATCAAAATTCAGGAAAACTATATACTTTTTATTATATTTATGCTATAATATAAGTAGTGTAATTTTAGTATTTTATGGAGGTAAAAGATATGTTTGAAAGTAAATATAGTACAGTATTAACTATAATATTAGTAGTTGTAATTGTTGCAATTTTAGGACTATTAGGCTTTTTAGGATATGATTGGTATCAAAAATATTTCCTAGAAAATGATGCCTTAGCTTTTGTTGAAAACTATACAGAAGGAACAGAATCAGATAAAGATAAAGAAGATAATACAACAAATGAAACAGGAAATGCAACAAACCCAATAGACAGTATTGAAAAAACAAATACAGTATCTGGTAGCTCTGCAAATAAAATGCCTACATATAAAGGATTTAATGTGGTAGGAACAATTGAAATTCCAGCAATTGATTTAGAATACCCAATATTAGAAAAAGTAAGTAAAAGTTCATTAGAAACTTCAGTAGCTATGCTTTATGGAGCTGGAATTAACCAAGTAGGAAATACAGTTATCGTTGGACATAATTATAGAAATGGTTTATTCTTCTCTAAAAATAAAAGATTAAATAATGGAGACAAAATTTATATAACAGATAATTCAAAAAATAGATTAACATATACAATATACAATAAATTTGAAACAACACCTGAAGATGCAGATTTTTATTCTAGAGATACAGGAGGCGTTCCAGAAGTTACATTATCTACATGTAATGATGATAGTAGTAAAAGATTAATTATATTTGCTAGAGCAGAATAAAGGACAATGCAAAAAAAAGAACATTAGAAAAAGCTAATGTTCTTTTTTCAGATTGTTGACAAAGTATATAAAAAAATTTTGTCAATAGTCTTTTCTT
>CAMMWP010000055.1 GCA_946500615.1 uncultured Clostridium sp.
CGGATATCAAGAAAATTACAGAGTAAAAAATATATATGATTTAGCTGGAAATGTATATGATTGGACATTAGAGGCCAACTCTATCGACTCTCGAGTAAGATGCCGGAGGCTTTTACAATGATACGAATAGCACTTACACTAGAGCAGGTAGTCGCAACGACTTCTATCCGAACTATAGTAATAGTAGCACTGGCTCTAGGTCCACACTTTATTAGTAGCACTGAGACCTGCTAAAACCAAATCAGATAGTAATACAAAATTAAAACTAAATAGTAAAACAGGTAGGAAGCCAATTCGTTTTATGTGGAAAAGACACTGCAAGCGAATTGCTTCCTACAGGACTAGTCTTACCAGTCTAGTCCAAATTTTTTGTCCAAAATATGAATTAGGCTAAAGAAAGGTGGAATTTTTGTTAATTTGTATTTGAGAATTCACAGGTTTCCACTTAACTACAATTTACAAAAATTTACACATATAAAAAAGAATTTAAAAATTGGAAAATTTTAATTAGAAATTTTGTAAATAATTAAAAGAAAAACAGGAAAAAATAGTTTTAATGGAGGTGAAAAAATGAATAAAACAATAAAATTCATTATATTTTGTATAGCAATTCTTGCTGTTATGTTTATTATACCAAGTTTCTCAAAGGCTGCAACACCTGTCACAGATGAAGCTTCTTTACTTAGTGCCATATCAAGTGTAGGTGATGGAGAAACCATTACTTTACAAAACAATATAATAGTAACAGCACCAATTGTTATTCAAAAACAAATTACAATTGATGGTAATGGATATACAATTACAGGTGCTAGTAGTTGGACATCTACATCAGGAAATCAAACAATGTTTACAGCACAATTTTCTGCTGGTAAATTAACATTAAAAAATGTTAATCTACAAAATGGACCTAAATATGGTGTACAATCATATGATGGAGCAACAGTTATCTTAAATAATGTTTCAATCACAGGATTTAAATATGGTGGTGTTCTTGCCAATGGTGGTAATGTAGAAGTCATCGATTTACATCTAGGATATAATGGAACAGGTGCGAATAATGGTATTGAACTTGGAAAAGGAGCAGCTGCAACAAACAACCCAACATTAACAATGAATGGTGTCTTAACATCAGATTCTACAGAAAATGTAGTAAACGTTGCTCAAAATGATAGTTTAACAGAATTCACAGTTACGAATACACCAAATACAACGAATAAAGTAGCCATAACAGAAAATAGTATTGTTTTAACAGACCAATACAATAATGTAATTGCCGAAGCAACTGTACCAGACAAAGTAACAGGAAATGCTGATGAACAAAAAGTTATTGTAACAATTGTTGCAAATGAACAAGAAATCCGATTTACAGCGAATAAAGGAACCATGATTACAGCAGATTTAGTAAAATCCCATATCGTATTAGAAGATAGTGAAAAGATAGACGGATTTTATACAGATGCAAACTACACAACAGAATTTAATTTTAACAATCCATTAAATGCAGATACTACGATTTATGCAAAAATTTCTATAACAGAAGCAACTGTACCAGAAGTAAATGAAAAAGACGAAACACCAAAGACAGGTGCTGAAAGCTATTTAGGATTAGCTGTATTAATGATTGTAGTATCATCAACTATTATGGTTTCTATCAAAAAGAAAAATATAAAAGGATAGGCTAATGTCTATCCTTATATAATACCTAAAAACACAACAAAATAAAATCTAAAATACAATATTTTTAAAGGAAGACAATCATAATGAAAAATGATAGAAAAGTAAGTAGTAAAAGAATGCATAAGATAATCTATCTTTTACTAACTATATTGATTATATTATCTCTTATTTACATCATAAAATATTTTTTAATAAAACAAGAAGCAAAAGCACAAAGTAATTTATTAAATGCAATAGAGATATATGAAAAAGAAAAAATAAACAATGAAGAAACACAAAATTTTACAAAAAATGAAGAAGTAGCAGAAGAGAAGATAGAAGAAGAAAAGCAACAAACTGAAAGAATGGTACAAGTAAAACAATTAAAAGAGCAAAATGCAGATATAGTAGGTTGGTTAGAGATTGAAAATACCAACATAAACTATCCTGTATTACAAGGTGCAGATAATCGTTATTATATGACACATAATTATAAAAAAGAAAAAAGTAAGAATGGTTCAATTTTTCTTAATGCAGATTATAACTGGAATATACCAAGTAATAATTTATTAATGTATGGACATAATTTGGGAAATGGGATGATGTTTCAAGAATTACTAAAATATGAAAAAGAAAGTTTTTATAAAGAACACCCCATCATTCGTTTTACAACAATAGATGAAGATGCAGAATATGAAATTATTTCTGTTTTTAAATCAAGAGTATATTATAAGTCTGAGAAAAATGTGTTTCGTTACTATTATTTTATCAATAGTGAGTCAGAAGAAGAATATAATCAGTTTATCTCAAATGCAAAAAATGCTTCATTATATTCGATAGATGCAACAGCAAGTTTTGGAGACCAATTAATTACACTATCTACTTGTTCCTATTATGTAGAAGATGGTAGATTTGCAGTTATCGGAAGGAAAATCCAAAAATAGCTGTCCATTTGGGTGTCCAGTTGGGGACGTTTCTCTTTGAGACATTTTTATGTAAAGTTAAATCATTAATAATGAAAAAAGAGAAATAGTTTATTTTAATATAATAAATAATTAATTATGATAAAGCAAGAACAACTTTACATAAAAATGTCTCAAAGAGAAACGTCCCCAACTGGACACCCAACTGGACATTTTTAAAAATTGTGATATAATGCAAAAAAAGCAAAAAAAAAGAAAAGAGGAAGAAACATGTCAGACTTTGTGCATTTACATATACATAGTGAATTTAGTTTATTAGATGGAGCAAACAGAATAAAAGACTTACCAGTAAGAGCAAAAGAATTAGGAATGAAGGCAATGGCATTAACAGATCATGGAGTTATGTATGGTGCAATTGACTTTTATAAAGCTTGTAAAAAAGAGGGAATCAAACCAATTATAGGATGTGAAGTATATGTAGCACCTAGAAGTAGATTTGATAAAGAACCCAATATAGATAACCATTATTACCATTTAATTTTGTTAGCCAAGAATAATGAAGGGTATAAAAACTTAAGTAAATTGGTTTCTATTGGATTTGTGGATGGTTATTATTACAAACCACGTATTGATTTAGAAGTATTAGAGAAATATCATGAAGGTTTAATTTGCTTAAGTGCATGTTTAGCAGGAGCTGTTAATCAAGCGCTATTGAATGGGCAAGAAGAAAAAGCAGAAGAAGTGGCATTATGGCATAAAAATATCTTTGGAGAAGACTATTATATAGAAATTCAAAATAATGGAATCAAAGAACAAGTATTAGCCAATCAAAAATTAGTGAAACTAGCAAGAAAATTAGATATTCCATTAGTAGCCACAAATGATGCTCATTACTTAAAAAGAGAAGATGCCTATAACCATGAAGTATTATTATGTATTCAAACAGGAAAACGAATGAGTGATCCAGATAGGATGCGATTTGATACAGATGAGCTATATGTAAAATCCCCAGAAGAAATGTCAGAATATTTTAGTGCATTTCCAGATGCCATTGAAAATACGGTAAAAATTGCAGACAAATGTAATGTAGAATTTGAATTTGGACATACCATATTACCCAACTATGATGTACCACCAGAATATCCAACCCATTATGATTATTTCAAAAAACTTTGTGATGATGGAATTAAAAAGAGATATGGAGAAAATCCAAGTAAAGAAATATTAGACAGAGCAGAATATGAAATTGGTATTATTAAAAAAATGGGGTATGTGGATTATTTCCTAATTGTATGGGACTTTATTCATTATGCCAAAACACATAATATTCCAGTAGGACCGGGAAGAGGGTCTGGTGCAGGTTCGATTATTGCATATGCCATTGAAATAACCGATATTGACCCAATTCAATATGGTTTACTATTTGAAAGATTTCTAAATCCAGAGAGAATTAGTATGCCTGACTTTGATGTCGATTTTTGTTATGAACATAGGCAAGATGTTATTGATTATGTATCTGAAAAATATGGACATGACCATGTTTCGCAGATTATTACCTTTGGAACCATGTCTGCCAGAATGGTTATTCGAGATGTAGCAAGAGTATTAGATGTTCCTTATGCAGAAGCAGACACCTTGGCGAAAATGATACCAAATGAATTACATATAACCATAAAAAAAGCCTTAGAACAAAATATAGAATTACGAGAAAAATATGAAAATGATACACAAGTAAAAAATCTATTAGATATTGCCATGGGGTTAGAAGGAATGCCAAGACAGGCATCTACCCATGCATGTGGAATTGTTATTACCAAAGATCCAGTAGATACCTATGTACCTTTATATGTAAGAGACAATCAAATTTCTACGCAATTTATTATGACCACTTTAGAGGAATTAGGATTATTAAAAATGGATTTTTTAGGATTGAGAACATTAACGGTTATCCAAGACACTATCAATTTAGTAAAAGAAAATAGAGGAATGGATGTACAATTTGACAAAGAGATGGCAGATCCTAAGGTGTACAAATTATGGCAAGAAGGAAAATCTTGTGGTATTTTCCAATTCGAGTCACAAGGAATGACTAATTTCATGAAAGAGCTAAAACCAGACTGCTTAGAAGATTTAATTGCTGGTGTTTCTTTATATAGACCGGGACCAATGGACCAAATTCCAAGATATATAAAGGGAAAACAACATCCGGGACATAACGAATATACCCATCCAAGACTAGAGCCAATCTTAAATGTAACATATGGCTGTATGGTATATCAAGAACAGGTTATGCAAATTGTTCGTGATTTGGCAGGATATTCTTTAGGAAGAGCTGACTTAGTAAGAAGAGCCATGGGTAAGAAAAAATTAGATGTCATGGCAAAAGAAAGAGAAGTTTTTATCAATGGACAAGAAGATGAAAATGGAAATGTTATTGTTCCAGGTTGTGTAAGAAATGGAATTGACGCAGAATCAGCCAATAAAATTTTTGATGAAATGGCAGAATTTGCAAAATATGCATTTAACAAATCACATGCTGCTTGTTATGCAGTTGTAGCATATAGAACAGCCTATTTAAAAGCATATTATCCAGCAGAATTTATGGCAGCAACCTTAAATAGCTTTTTAGGAAACTTAGATAAAATTCCACAATATATTGATGAATGTAAAAACTTAGGAATCGAAATTTTAAAACCAGAAATTAATAAAAGTAGTACGAAATTTACGGTTGAAGATGGAAAAATTCGATTTGGACTAGGAAGTATCAAAAATGTGGGAACTGTCCCAGTTGATAATATTGTTAAAGAAAGAAATGAGCATGGAGAATATAAAGGGTTTACTGATTTTTGTGAAAGAATAGCAGATGATGCAGTTAATAAGAAATGTATTGAAAGTTTAATAAAAGCAGGTGTATTTGATTATTTTGAACAAACGAGAAGTACTTTACTTGCATCTTTTGAAAATATTGTAGATACTATTCAAAGCAGTAGAAAGAAAGGTTTTTCGGGACAAGTTTCTATGTTTGATTTAGGCTCAGAGGAAGAAAAACAAGAACTAAATGAAAAGAAATATGTGTTTGAAGAACATGAAGAAATGTCAGAAAAAGATTTATTATCTATCGAAAAAGAAATGTTAGGGATTTATATATCTGGTCATCCATTAGAAAAATTAAGAGACCAAATAGAAAAACAAGCCAATATCAATACATTGCAAATGAAGGAAATTGATGAACAAAATTCATCTATGCAATATGATGGAACAGAAATGAATCTAGAAAAGCCTAAATTTTCTGATGGGGATCATGTAAAATATGCAGGAATTATTACTTCTATCAAAAAGAAATATACGAAAAATAATAAGATTATGGCTTTTGTTACGATTGAAGATTTATATGGACAAGCAGAAATTATTGTATTTGAAAATGCATATATAAAAGCAGGTTCAAGCCTAACAGAAGAAAATATTGTATTAGTAGAAGGAAGATTGAGTATTCGTGAAGATGATGCTACAAAAATTGTTGCCAATGATATTAAAGATTTTGGAGAACAAAAACATAAGGTGTTGGTTTTAAATATTACAGATGCAAACGAAGAAGAAAAGAAAAAATTAAGAGGTGCGATTAAGTATTTTAATGGTGATAAAAATAATATGCCTGTTTTTGTTCAAGTAGCTGAAGAAACGAAACCTTGTGGTCAAATGTATGTGACAGAAGATATTTTAGAGGTTTTTAGATGGATTATTGGGGATGAAAATGTGTTGATAAAGGAAACGTAATTTTGCATGTTATGTTGTATCATAAGTTACTGTTCGACCTTTCAATAATGATAGTGCTGGCAAGTATGTATAAAGGATTTATTACTCGGCTCAATACAAAGTTCAAGAAATTGTAAATTCATTTTATGGCACCCTTTCACGACAAGCGCGAACATTTTCCATAAAATGAATTAACATTTTCTAAAACTTTTCCAATCACATTCGTAATGAAATCATTTATATATACCTACCAGCACTATCATTATTGAAAGGTTGAACTTTAATATCATATGTATTCTTGCAAATTATGTAAATTTATAGTATAATCAGAAAGATTGGTAAAAACCTAATCAAAGTAACTGGTTGGATTTGAATTTGAAAGGAGCCTAAAATGAAGAAAAAAGCAATTAAAGAAAATTAGGAGATGTAAAAAACGGTTAGAAAGGAATTTGAAAAATTTTCTTGAGGACGCGAAGGAAACGACTGGTGAAGAGAAGAAAAAATATATTCCGTTACATAGTCTCCGTCATGCTTTGTCTGCGATAGACTTAGAAAGAGCAGAAATGGAAGATGTATCAATGTATGCCGAAATCCATCCTTCGTATGTAAAGTTGAACTCAACAAGAGATATCACAATTGCAATTGCTATTTTATATACCCTAATTAATTGTGAAATCTATGACCGCAGGAGAAAATATATTACGATACCTGACGAATTAATGAATCAGATAACTGATCTTGAAAATTCATTAGAAAAGTTTCTTTTTTAAATCTTTTTTTCTAAAAGGAAAAGGGACCCAAAGAGTTCACACTCTTTAGGTCCTTTCTTGGATAATGAAAACCCCCTGTTTTACAGGGGGTTCTAAAAGCTTCTAGCTATGA
>CAMMWP010000056.1 GCA_946500615.1 uncultured Clostridium sp.
GAAAAAAGAAAAGACTATTGACAAAATTTTTTTATATACTTTGTCAACAATCTGATACAATAGGAAAGTTACTCTTTCCTATTGTATAAAAAACGCTTCGCGTTAACGATTGCACACAATTTTACTTACGTAAAATTGGCGCCGAACAATAACGCGGGCTTTAAAATGTCATAAATAGAGAAAATGCTCAAAAAAGCCCGCTATTGTTCATCAAAATCATCAAAATCATTTTCTTCAGACACTTGAAAAAAAATAAAAAATGTTATATAATTTTTTGCCAAGTGAGAGGGAGAAAAAACATGTTAGTAAATAGAAATATAATAGAAAACTTATGCCATGATGCAGGTAAAAATAAAGAAAAAGAAGCAAATATGTATCAAAAGCAAAAACAAGTAAAAATAATAGATTATATATATCAAAACGCCTTAAACTTTGACATAAAAGCAGAAATAAATGCAGAAGAAACATATACAACATATCTATCAGTAGTTAAAGGGGAAATAGAAGACATAACTTGTACATGTAAAGACTATCATACAAATTATGGAGTATGTAAACACACACTAGCAACAATTATGGAATTTTCTACAGATTTTGAAAAACAAAACGAAATCGATAAAATCGAGGACAAGCTAACAGATGTCATTATCCCAGCATCTAGTTATGACAAATATAGAGGCTTTAAACAAATTGTCAATATATTTTATAACGAAGAAGTAGAAGGAATAGAAGAAGAGGAAACAGCACTAAAAGAAAAAGGAAGCATTAAATTAGAACCAGAAATATTTTATGACAAATTTACTGGAGATATGAGAGTAGAGTTTAAAATAGGAAATAAAAAGATGTATAAAATCAAAAGTCTATCAGAATTTTATACAAGAATGTTAAATAAAGAATTATATAAATATGGTCAAAAGCTTCAATTTGTACATACAAGAGAAAGCTTTGAAGAACAAAGTTTACCACTGTTAGACTTTTTACTAAAATATGCTGAAATTATCAAATATGCGAATTCAAATTCAAATAGCAATTATCGTTTTTATGGAAATGCACTAAGTGAAACAAACATTATTTTAAGCAATAGTGGAATGGATGATTTATTTGAAATATTAAAAGGTCAAAAGGTAAAATTCCAGAAAGAATATAATCAAGTAGAAATAGAATTTACAGAAGAACAACCCAATATAGAATTTAAATTAATAAAAAAAGATGAAGATAATTATGAAATGATACCAAATATTGAAATATACAAGATTTCCATATTAAAAGGAAAGCAATATCGCTATATTTTGGATGAAAACAAATTATACAGATGCAACAAAAAATTTGAGCAATCAAACTTAAAACTATTAGAAATTTTCAGACAAAATTATATGACAGAAGTTCTATTAGGAAAAAAAGAGTTGTCACAACTATTTTCTGTGATTATCCCTAAAGTAAAAAATGCAATCAAATTAGAAAATATGACAGAAGAAGAGATAGAAAAATATAAGCCTCAAACGTTAATCACAAAAGTATATTTAGATTTTGATAGTCATGATTATCTAGTAGCAGAAATAACATTTTGCTATGGAAATAAGGAATTTAATCCATTAGATGAAAAGCAAAAGATCGATATACCAAGAAATATGATAAAAGAAACAAAAGCACTAAATATATTTAGAAAAACTGGTTTTATGTTAGATATAAAAAATCTAAGATTCATTTTACCAGACAATGATAAAATTTATAGATTTTTAACGCAAGATATACAATATTACATGCAAAACTTTGAGGTACTAGTAACAGAAAACTTCAAGAAAAAACAAATTAGGCAACCTAAAATGGGGAGCATAGGGGTTAAAATAGAAAATAATTTGCTTTCTATAGACTTAAAAAATCTAGATATTGACATAAAAGAATTAGAAGCCATCATGCAAAAATATAATTTAAAGAAGAAATATTATCGATTAAGAGATGGAAGCTTCTTAGAGTTAGAAGACAATAAAGACATAAAATTTTTAGATAAGCTAATAACAGGAATGGATATAGATTATAAAGCTCTTGAGGAAGAAGAAGTCCGCCTGCCAATGTATAGAAGCTTATATTTAGAATCTTTATTAAAAGAAACCAAAGGAAAGCAAATTATCAAAAACGAATCATATAAAGAATTAGTCAATGAATTAGACAAAGAAAGAATAGATGACGCTATTCAAATCCCACCGATTTTGGAAAACACATTAAGATACTATCAAAAAACAGGGGTCAAATGGTTAAACACATTAGACAGATATCAATTTGGAGGAATCTTAGCAGATGATATGGGATTAGGAAAGACAATTCAAATATTATCTGTCATATTAGGTTATGCACAAAATGCAAAAGAAGAAAGAAGGACAAGTATTGTTATTTCCCCAAGTTCATTGACATTAAACTGGCAGAACGAAGCAGATAAATTTGCAGGAGAACTAAAGACATTAGTTATTAATGGAACATTATCAGAAAGAAAAAGAAAAATAGCGGATATTGAAAAATATGACTTAGTAATTACTTCTTATGACTTATTAAAAAGAGATATAGAATTATATAAAGAAAAAAATTATTACTTTCGATATATCATTGCAGATGAGGCACAATATTTAAAAAATAGTAATACCCAAAATGCAAAATCAATTAAAAAGATAAATGCAGAAACAAGATACGCTTTGACAGGTACCCCAATAGAAAATTCATTAGCAGAGTTATGGTCAATATTTGATTATATTATGCCGGGATATTTATTTTCATACAAAAAATTCAAAAAACAATATGAAACACCAATTGTTAAAGAAAATGATACACAAGCTTTAAACAAATTAAAAATGTTAATCGAACCATTTGTTTTAAGAAGGACAAAGACAGAAGTATTAACAGAGCTTCCTGAAAAAACAGTAACAGTGTTACATAATGAAATGGAAGAAGAACAAAGAAATTTATATATTTCTTATCTAGCTCAAGCAAGAGAAGAAGTGGCAGAAGAAATTAATTTAAATGGTATTGAAAGAAGTCATATTAAAATATTATCTGTTTTAACAAGATTGAGACAAATTTGTTGCCATCCAAGTTTATTTATAAAGGATTATACAAGTGAAAGTAGTAAATTAAACCAATGTATGGAAATTATCGAAGAAGCCGTCAAGGGGAATCATAAAATTTTGTTATTTTCTGGATATACTTCTATGTTTCCAATCATTGAAAAAGAATTGCAAAAATTGAATATAAAATATTTTAAATTAACAGGGGCAACAAAGATAGATGAAAGAATAGATTTGGTGGATGAGTTTAATGAAAATCCAGAGATTAGTGTGTTTTTAATATCTTTAAAAGCAGGGGGGACAGGATTGAATTTAACAGGAGCAGATATGGTAATACATTATGATCCATGGTGGAATGTATCTACAGAAAATCAAGCAACAGATAGAGCTTATCGAATTGGACAGAAGAACAATGTACAAGTATATAAATTAATTACGAAAAATTCAATTGAAGAAAAAATTTATGAATTACAACAAAAAAAGGCACAATTAATTGATAATATGCTTAGTACAAAAACGTCATTTATTAACACATTATCTAAAGAAGATATTATGAGATTGTTTGAAGAGTAGAATTTTGCTCAATCAAATCAAGTACGATATATAAATATTTTATTTATTACTCGGTTGCATTGCAGAATATACAAATTCTAATATTACCAAGCAGGCACCTCTCAAAGCAAGTTTGAGATTCTCCTACTTGATAATACAAGAATTTATAATATTCTTCCATTTACATTCGTAATTTCATAAAATATTTATATATCGTACTTGATTTGATTGAAAATATATAAATAAAGGAAGGATACAATGATGAAAGATTATATAACTATAGTAGGTGGAGGATTAGCAGGAACAGAAGCTGCGTATCAAATTGCTAAAAGAGGCATCAAAGTTAAATTATATGAAATGAAGCCTGGTAAATTTTCACCAGCCCATAGCAATGAAAATTTAGCAGAAATTGTATGTAGCAATTCATTTAAATCTAATGCATTAACCAATGCATGTGGGCTATTAAAAGAAGAGCTACGAAAACTGGATTCCTTATTAATCAAAATAGCAGATGAAACAAGTGTACCTGCGGGACAAGCTTTAGCGGTTGATAGAGAAATATTTTCAAGAAAAGTAACAGAAGCAATAGAAGAAAACGAAAACATTGAAGTGATTCATGAAGAAATAACAGATATTGAAAGAATAGCAGAAGAAGGAATTGTCATTATTGCAACAGGACCATTGACATCAGATGATTTAGCAAAAAATATCCAAAAAATAACCAGTCAAGATAAATTATATTTTTATGATGCAGCAGCACCGATCATTCATAAAGATAGTATTGATTTTAAGATTGCTTTTTATGGGGATAGATATGCACAGGAAAAGAAAAAAGAAGAAACTATCGAGGAATGGAAAAAGAGGTTAGAAGAGGAAAAAGAAGAACAAAGTTATATTAATCTTCCCATGACACAAGAAGAATATGAAACTTTTGTAAGAGAATTAATCGATGCAGAGGTCGTAACTTTACATGATTTTGAAAAAAGGGAAATATTTGAAGGCTGTATGCCAATAGAAATTATGGCAAAAAGAGGATTGGATACACTACGATTTGGACCTTTAAAACCAGTGGGATTTGATGATCCAAGAACAGGAAAAAGACCTTATGCTGTTGTTCAATTACGACAAGATGACAAACAAGCGACAATGTATAATATGGTAGGATTTCAAACAAATCTAAAGTATGGAGAACAAAAGAGAGTTTTTTCAAAGATCCCCGGTTTACAAAACGCAGAGTTTATAAAATATGGGGTAATGCATAGGAACACCTATATCAATTCTACAGAGCTATTAGATGAAACGTATTCTTTGAAAAGTTATACGAATGTGTATTTTGCGGGGCAAATTACAGGAGTAGAGGGGTATGTAGAGTCTATTTCTTCTGGAATGGTTGCGGCTTTAAATGCAGTACGAGATTTTAAATATCAACAAGAAAAACATGACATGCATAAAATTTCTTTTTCTGATTATACAGTTATTGGTAGTTTGGCAAAATATATTTCTACACCAAATGCTAAGTTTCAACCAATGAATGCAAATTTTGGGATTTTACCACCTTTAGAGGGAAATAAGATAAAGGATAAAAAGGAAAGATATATGAAATTGGCACAGAGAAGTCTAGAAAATTTGTTATAATTCATTACAAAATAGTTACATAAATATTAAAATAAAGTGACAATATTGCTATTAAGAGGAAATATTGTTAAAATAATAATGGTGAGAAATAAATGAGAGAAATATCATTATGTATGATTGTAAAGAACGAAGAAAAAGTTATAGAGAGATGCTTAAACAGTATAAGCGATATTATAGATGAGATTATTATTGTAGATACTGGTTCAACTGATGAAACTAAAAATATTGCTAGTCAATATACAGATAAAATTTATGACTTTGAATGGGTTAATGATTTTGCAAAAGCAAGGAATTATTCTTTTTCTAAGGCAACAAAGGAATACATACTTTGGCTAGATGCAGATGATGTTGTAAAAGAAGAGGATAAGAAAAAGTTAATTGAATTAAAAAATGGTATGGATGGAACAGTAGATGTATATACCATGTTATATAATTATAGTCAAGATGAAAATGGAAATCCACTAATTATTCAGAGAAGAGAAAGAATTGTTAAGAGAAAAAACAACTATAAATGGCAAAGCCCAATACATGAGGTAATTGTACCTACGGGAAACATAGTAGACACAGATATAATGATCACACATGAAAAACATGAAATAAAAGATGTAAATAGGAATTTGAAAATATTTGAAGAAATGATAGAGAAACATATGCAATTTGATGATAGACAAGAATATTGTTATGCAAAAGAACTATATTTTTTACAGCATATACCAAAGGCAATAAATGAGTATAATAAATTTATTGATAAATATATCGATGAATATGATGAAAGAAGAGATTTATTGTATTCAGCTCTTATAGAACTTTCAGATTGCTATAAACGATTAGGGAATGAGTCAAAAGAGTGGGAAACATTAATGTTGATATTAAAAAATCAAATTCCTGAAAAGGATTGCTTGAATAGAATAGCAGATATATTTTTTAGAAAAAATAAGTGGAAAGAAGCAATTTTTTGGTATAAAAAGGCTTTAGAGCTAGAGTATACAGCTGAATCGATTTACGATAATTATTATTCTAATATTTGTGTAGGTGTCTGCTACTATTGGTTGGGAGATATACAAAGAGCTTACGAATATAATGAAAAAGCAGGAAAAATAAATAAAAATGACGAAACATATTTAAAAAATAAAGCAATTTATCAAAATAATTAAAGTTCACATAAAATTCTAGACAAATGCTATAATTTATGATAAAATGGTATTATATGTATAAAAGGGGGAAAAATAATGGAAAAAGAGCAATTAAACAATTTATTAGGAGAAATTATTAAAGTAAGATTATTAGCGCCAGACTTAAAGAAAATGACATACAATGATTTACTTAGAAGAAGAGATGTTTATGAGGTAACTAAAAATCAGGATAAGGATAGATATGATGAATTAGAGGCAGAGGGCTTTACAGAAAAAGATGCAGAAATGCAAAAATTGCTTATACATATTAAAAAATTAGATGACTTACAAAACGAACTAGACATAATCGAAAATGTAGTAAGGGAAATGCCGCTACATGAATTAAATAGAAAAATAGAAGTTTATAATACTAGAAAAAATATATTGATAGAACGAAAAGAAGAGCTTGAAGCAGAAGGGTATAAAAAAGGAGACAAAGAATTAGATGAAGTTAATAATGAGTTGTTTTCTGTAAATGAACTTTTAGATGTAAGTAACAAATTAAAACAATTATTGCCTAACAATATGTTTATAGAAATATCAACGCCAGCATCAACACCAACAACACCAGTATCAACACCAACAAGACCAGCATCAACACCAACAACACCAGTATCAACACCAACAAGACCGGCATCAACACCAA
>CAMMWP010000057.1 GCA_946500615.1 uncultured Clostridium sp.
ATTGTTTGTATAGTTCTTGTAACTCTTGATAATCAATTAACTTACCTGCATATCCCTGCTCTTTTAATTTTATTTTTATATCCACTATATATTTTTCGACATTCATCTTTTATTTATTCCCTTCTAATCTTTTGCATTATATCACATTATGTGATTTTTTTCAATTTCTTTAATAAATAAAAAGAACGCTTTGGTATTATCCTTAACGTTCTTTCTTATTTATGAATTTTTGAGTCTGTCCCTTTTGGACATTTTTTGTTCATTTTGACCTGTCCCTATTAGACTATTTCATTGCTTCTTCGATTGCAACTGCTACTGCAACTGATGCTCCAACCATTGGGTTGTTACCCATTCCGATTAATCCCATCATTTCAACATGTGCTGGTACTGATGAGCTTCCAGCAAATTGTGCATCTGAATGCATTCTTCCCATTGTGTCTGTCATACCATATGATGCTGGTCCTGCTGCCATATTATCTGGATGTAATGTTCTTCCTGTTCCTCCACCTGATGCTACTGAGAAATATTTCTTTCCTTCTGCTAATCTTTCTTTTTTATATGTTCCTGCAACTGGGTGTTGGAATCTTGTTGGATTTGTTGAGTTTCCTGTAATAGATACATCAACATCTTCCATCCACATGATAGCTACACCTTCTCTAACATCATTTGCTCCATAACATCTTACTTTGCTTCTTTCTCCATCTGAGTATTTAATCTCTTCTACTACTTTTACTTTTCCTGTGAAGAAATCAAAGTCTGTTTTTACATATGTAAATCCGTTAATTCTTGAAATAACTTGTGCTGCATCTTTTCCAAGTCCATTTAAGATTACTCTCAATGGTTCTTTTCTTACTTTGTTTGCTGATTTTGCAATTCCAATTGCTCCTTCTGCTGCTGCAAAACTTTCATGTCCTGCTAAAAATGCAAAACATTTTGTATCTTCTGATAATAACATTGATGCTAGATTTCCATGTCCTAATCCAACTTTTCTATCATCTGCAACTGAACCTGGGATACAGAAAGCTTGTAATCCTTCTCCAATTGCTTTTGCTGCATCTGCTGCTTTTGTGCAACCTTTTTTAACAGCAATTGCTGCTCCTAGTGTATATGCCCATGCTGCATTTTCAAAACAAATTGGTTGTACTCCTTTTACTATTTCATATGGATTAAATCCTTTATCTGTACATATTTTTAATGCATCTTCAAAATCTTTTATTCCGTATTTTTCCATTACTGGTTTTATTTGATCGATTCTTCTTTCATAACTTTCAAATGTTACTGCCATTTTATTTCCTCCTTATTCTTATTTGACTTTTTCATCAAAATATTTTATAAAATTCTCTAATTCTATCATATATTCTTCTTTTATCCTATGGTGTATATCTTCTGCAACATCTTCTTTATATGTATGGGTTATTAAATTTCTATCTTTCAACATGGCCATAAATACATCACCATGTTCTATGATATTATATTGAAAAGCTGTTCTGATAACTGAACCTGGTCCTAATTCATCTAATACTTCTTCTTGTTTCATATATTTTTGTAAGGTTTTCCACCAAAGTTCGAAAGTATATTGATATGCATTTATAATTGCTGCTCTATCTTTTTCTGTACCATTATCTGTTTCCACAAATTCTTTCAGCTTACTATATGCTTTTTTAAATGTTTCATAACTTTCTATTACATTACTTGGCATATATTTCAACTCCCTCTTTCAAAATACTATCCTTTATTTTATCTTCTTCTCCTAAACTATTAAAGTTTATTAAATCAATCTTATAAGGTAAGTATAAGTCATCAATTTCATAATATATCTCGGTATTAATTGTATTCGTAAGATTCTTTCCAAATAAGGCAATATCAATGTCAGATTGTTTTCTATAATCACCTCTTGCTCTTGAACCAAAGATACAAGCACTTTCTACTTCATTATACTTTTTTAATATAAATATGATATCTTTTACAACTTTTTCATCTAATCCAAATTTCATTTTTCCCCCATAATATCAAGTTTAAATTTATTAAAATGCTCATCTATTAAAACAAAGCAAAAGTGGTATATTGCTAGGAAAACAAATAAAAATTTTTGAGATAATACTTTTGTATATCGAAAAAATTTTTATGCAGTTTGACAACGCAAGATTCCGCTTTTCATTTGTTTTAGTCGCAAATTAATGAAAATTAGTAAGATGTGCATTTTTCATAAAATATACAAGCTGAAGGTGTACTTTTGTACATCGAAGTTTGGATATTTTATTAAAAATGTGCAGATTGCTGATTTTCATTAATTTTGTCTTGGGTCAATCTTCTTAACAGCCTCATCAAATCTTCCATATGTACCTGAAGCCTTTTCGATAGCTTCCATAGGTTCAATTCCTTTTTTGATGTTATCCATCATTTTTCCCATATGAACATATTTGTAACCGATAATTTGGTCATCTTTATCTAATCCTAGTTCAACAATATATCCTTCTGTTAATTGTAAATATCTAGGTCCCTTTAAAGTACTTGAATAAATTGTTCCAACTTGTGAAGTATGACCTTTTCCTAAATCTTCAAGACCTGCTCCTACTGGAAGCCCTCCTTCTGAGAAAGCTGTTTGTGTTCTTCCATATACGATTTGTAAGAATAATTCTCTCATAGCAGTATTGATCGCATCACAAACTAAGTCTGTATTTAATGCTTCTAATAATGTTTTTCCTGTTAAAATCTCTCCAGCCATAGCTGCTGAATGTGTCATTCCAGAACATCCAATTGTTTCAATTAATGCTTCTTGAATGATACCATCTTTTACATTTAAAGTTAATTTACATGCGCCTTGTTGTGGTGCACACCATCCAATACCATGTGTTAAACCTGATATATCTTTTATTTCTTTTGCTTTTACCCATTTTCCCTCTTCTGGAATTGGTGCTGGCCCATGGTCTACTCCTTTTTTTACAACACACATTTCTTCTAATTCTTTTGAATAAATCATTTTCATTGCTCCTTTCAATACTTGATTTGTATATATCATTTTAGGTAAACTTACCTAAATTTAAAAACCTTTCTACTCTTCATTTTCTTCATCTTCTGAAAACAATATTTGATTTCTAATTGGTTTATAATATTCCTCTTTTGTTTCTTCTTTTTTTAAATTTTTCTTTTTTGTAACTACTTCTTCTAATTTTCTTATCTTCTGATTAGGTCTTCTATTTTGTATTGTATTTATTTTTTTGTTTTGTAATTCTTCCTTTACTTTTTTCATTCTTTCAATTGTCAACTCTCTATTATCATATTGCTTTTCATTTAATATCTGACTTCTATTTGCTTGACTTTGTATGTTTGTATTGTCATGGAAACTACCATAATGTCTATTATTTCTATAGTGTTCTATAAATTTATTATCATGACTCCATGGGGTTAGTTCTTTTTTTCGAAGTTTGGCATCCCAATTATTTTCTATTTTATGACTTTCAATTTGGTTATATTTTTTTTCCATTTTTCTAGGTTGTATCTCATCTTCTCTCACATAACCATCATTTTCAAGTTCATCTTCTTGGGTATTATATTCTATTATATTTTTTGTATCTTGTTCAATATAGATACCTGCATTATACTCTTCTATTTCAGACAAAGTTTTTGCTCCGTTAAAATAACGAAATAATATGTCTTTATCTTTTTTTGAAACTTGTTCAGGTCCAATTCCCAAATATTTATATCTCCATATTACATGACGTTCATAACTATTAAATGCATTATTGACTAGATCTTCATAATGGTACTCAGCTCGAAATTTCATATTGGTAATAGATATGGTAAGATTACTCCACATTTCTTCTATTTCTTCTTTTTTAAATTCTTCTCTTAAACGTTTGATATCATCATACAATTTTTTTACCAAATCTAGGTATTGTTTTTCATCAATATTAAATTTGCTTGGAACTTCATAAACATTTACAGGATTTTTTCTAAAAATCCCCTTTGGAATATAATAGAAAAATAATTCTCCTGTATTTTCTTTTTTTCCATCTTCTATGATAGAACTATATAAATATATGGATTCCCACTTTTCTGGTATCATATATAATAATTTTCTTTGGATTTCTTCATACATTTCTTTTATCTGTTTTGTGTGATTTAACATATCCTTTTATTCCTTATCTAATAAACTTTCTCCTGTCATTTCCTCTGGTTTGTCTAGATGCATTAGATCAAGCATAGTTGGTGCTAAATCTGCTAATTTTCCACCCGATTTCAATTTTAAAGTTGTATCTGGTGTTACTAATATAATTGGTACAGGATTTGTTGTATGTGCTGTATGTGGCTCTCCTGTTTTATAATCTATCATTTGCTCTGCATTTCCATGATCTGCTGTTATAATTAAATTTCCTTGTTTTTCTTCTACTAAAGTTACTACTTTTCCAACACATTCATCTACCGCTTCTACTGCTTTAATGGCTGCTTCTAAGCTTCCTGTGTGTCCAACCATGTCTGTATTAGCATAATTTAATATGATACTATCATACTTATCACTCTTGATTGCCTCTATTACTTTATCTGTTACTTCATAAGCACTCATTTCTGGCTTCATATCATATGTTTCTACTTTTGGAGATGGTACTAATATTCTATCTTCTCCTGCATATTGTTTTTCTTCTCCGCCATTAAAGAAGAATGTAACATGTGCATATTTTTCTGTTTCTGCGATTCTTAATTGTGTATATCCTAATTTGCTAATATATTCTCCAAATGTATTGTGCAAAGCTTCTTTCTTAAATGCGATATGTACATTTGGCATAGTTTCATCATAACTTGTGAAACATACATAATATAGATTTAAGTCTTTTTTTGTTTCAAATCCATCAAATTCTGGATCTACTAATGCTCTCGTAATTTCTCTTGCTCTATCTGGTCTAAAGTTGAAGAAAATAACTGAGTCATTTTTCTCTATTTTAGCAATTGGATCTTCTCCATTACAAATAACTGTTGGCTCTACAAATTCATCAAATACTTCTTTTTGATAAGAATCTTCAATGGCTTTTACTGTACTTCCTGCTTTGATACCTTCTCCATTAACAAGTGCTTGGTAACATTTTTGAACTCTTTCCCATCTTTTATCTCTATCCATTGCATAAAATCTACCTGATAAACTTGCAATTTTTCCTATATTTTTTTCTTTCATTTTTTCTTCTAATTTTACAATATATCCTTCAGCAGATGCTGGTGGTGTATCTCTTCCATCTAAGAAACAATGTACATATACATTTTCAAAATCTCTTCTTTTTGCCATTTCTAATAGTCCATATAAATGACGGTTATGGCTATGGACACCTCCATCTGACAATAATCCTAAAATATGCAATTTAGAGTTATGTTTTTTACAATTTTCAATGGCTGCAATAAATTCTGGATTTGAGAAAAAGTCACCATCTTCTATCGATTTTGTAATTCTCGTTAGTTCTTGGTATACGATTCTTCCTGCTCCAATGTTTGTGTGTCCTACTTCTGAATTTCCCATTTGTCCTTCTGGTAATCCTACATGTAATCCACTTGTATAAATTTCTGTATTTGAATACTTTTTCATTAGTCTGTCAATATTAGGTGTTTTTGCTAATTTAATCGCATTTCCATCTTTGTTTTGATTGTCTCCAAACCCATCTAATATCATTAGCATTGTTAATTTATCTTTCATCATCTACCATCCTTTTCTCTTATTTTAAGTGTTTTATATATATGCAAAATCACTTTTTTCATATGCAAGATTAATCCTTGTCAAAGTTAACAATTTTTGAAAATTCTTCTGGATCTAAACTTGCTCCACCAACGAGTCCTCCGTCTATGTCGGACATGGTAAATAGTTCTTTTGCATTTTTAGATTTTACACTTCCACCATATTGTATTATAACGCTTTGGGCTACATTTTGTCCATATATTTCCTCAATTTTCTTACGGATATCTTTAATTGAGTTATTAGCATCTTCACTTGTTGCCGTTTTTCCTGTTCCTATTGCCCAAATTGGCTCATATGCGATAATGGTATTTTCTACTTGTTCTTCTGTTAAGCCTTCTAATGCTAGCTCTGTTTGTTTTGTAATCATTTCAGTTGTTTCTCCGGCTTCTCTTTGTTCTAATGTTTCTCCCACACATACAATTGGTTTTAATCCATTGGCAAATGCTGCTTTTATTTTTTTATTGACACTTTCGTCTGTTTCATTGAAATATTGTCTTCTTTCTGAATGCCCAATGATCACATATTCTACATTGATAGATTTCAACATTTTGGCTGATATTTCTCCGGTATAGGCTCCTTTTTCTTCATAATGCATATTTTGTGCTCCTATTTTGATATTGGTATTTTGTGCTGTTAATAAGGCATAAAATAAATCAGTATATGGAACACATAAAATTACTTCATTTTGTGTTTCATTTACCAATTTTGATAATTCTTCAATATATTTAATTGTCTCATCTGGAAGCATATTCATTTTCCAATTTCCTGCAATTACTTTTTTTCTCATAATTATTTCCTCCATTCACGCGTTATACGCTTTATTTATTATTATAATAATGCTAAATATGTTTTTTTGTGATTAACATTATTATTTTTCCTTACGGACAGTATCATTGTATAACAAAAGAGAATACTTTTCAAGTATTCTCTTTGCAGATTGTTGACAAAGTATATAAAAATATTTTGTTCAACAATCTTTTCTTTTGAA
>CAMMWP010000058.1 GCA_946500615.1 uncultured Clostridium sp.
TACACTTGATGTTA
The DNA here is from genome assembly GCA_946500615.1 of uncultured Clostridium sp. Taxonomy (GTDB): domain Bacteria; phylum Bacillota; class Clostridia; order TANB77; family CAG-508; genus CAG-269. The sequence continues at coordinate 15 of CAMMWP010000058.1, forward strand.
GTTTTACAAACTATATTTTACTTTTACAATTTACCATTTTTATTTTTCATACAATGTGTTTTTTATATTAGAAAGTCAGCATGACTTTCCTAATATATAAATAATAAGTTTTATTTTCAAAAGAAAGTAATCCTTTCCTATTGAGAATATTTTAAAAAGCTTTCCATAAAATCATCTATTTTGCCATCCATGACAGCATCTACATTTCCCACTTCATAATTTGTTCTATGATCTTTTACCATAGTATATGGACAAAAAACATATGAACGAATTTGACTTCCCCAAGCGATTTCTCTCTGTTCTCCCTTTAAGTCTTCTATTTTTTCTTTATGTTCTTTTTCTTTTAAATCAAATAATTTGGATTTTAGCATCTTCATAGCGGTTTCTCTATTTTGTATTTGTGAACGCTCAGATTGACAGGCTACAACTATGTTGGTTGGCATATGTGTAATTCTTACAGCAGAAGATGTTTTATTGATATGTTGTCCCCCTGCTCCAGAAGCCCTATAGGTATCAATTCTTAAATCATCTGGATTAATTTCTATTTCGATATCGTCTGTAATTTCGGGTAAAACTTCCACAGAAGCAAATGATGTGTGTCTTCTTCCTCCACTATCAAATGGGGATATTCTGACCAAACGATGGACTCCCATTTCTCCTTTCATATATCCATAAGCATATTCTCCTACAATTTCAAATGTAACACTTTTTATTCCGGCTTCTTCTCCTTCTAAATAGTCTAGCTCAGTTACAGTATATTTATTTTTGTCTGCCCATCTAGTATACATTCTATATAACATTTCAGCCCAATCTTGGGATTCTGTTCCTCCTGCTCCGGGATGAATGGTTACAATTGCATTATTACTATCATATTTGCCAGATAATAAGGTAGCTATTTCTAATTTTTCTAATTCTTTTTCTAAAAGTTTTGTGCTTTTTATGATATCTTTTGCAATTTCTTCATCTGGCTCTAAATTTGTTAATTCTGTTAATTCTTTTAAATTCTGTATTTCATTTTCTATTTTTCTATATTCTGTTACTTTATTTTTGATTATTTTTATTTTTGATAAGATTTTGTTGGAATGTTTTATATCTTTCCAAAAATCTTCTCTTAAAGTTTCTACTTCTAATTCTTTTAATTCTGTTTCTAATTTTGAAATGTCAAAGTGACTCACCCAAATCTTGTAATTTTTCTTCTAATGTTTTTAGAAATCTTGAATTTTCTTCTAATTCTATCATGTTATCACTCTCCTATCTATACATATTGTATGTTTTGTATATATCACTTTTATATATTTTCTTTTTATATTATATCATAAATTTTGATTTTCTCAATTAAAATTTTATTTTCTAAATTGTTTTATATATTCTTTTCACTTTCATACATATGTTTATCCATTGTATCCATATGGGTTGCAATTATATTAAGAGCTTGAATTACTTCTGAAGCAGTATGTCCATGAGTAGCATAATGCAATTTATTCTGTACAATTTTAAAAAATTCAATTGATTTACTATCTTTAGGATCATAATCTACAGCAGTTGCATATAGATCAAGAACTTGTCTATAAATACTTTTTCAGACGATCTTATATCTTTAATTCTCGCAAGTAATTCTTTCCAATAGTTACCTCCACCATTTCCTTTTTTAAGTACAGAAAAGAAGTGTCACCCAAATTTTCTAGGTTACACTCCTTATTTTTCAGTATATTTCAGTTTTTATTTTATATTTTGGGTGACAAATTATTTCTTTGACATTTTTTCATTTTTATAAAATCTTTCAAAGTATTGATATTAATCATTCTTACCACAACAATTTTTATATTTCTTCCCACTTCCACATGTTCAAGCAGTTGCGATATTATTAGTATTTATCATATTATAAATATTATTTATTTTTGTTGATATAACTAGACAAAGCACATTTAATATAAATAGTATTTATTATACATTTAATATTTATAATATTTATATACTGCTGTCAAAATGATGTCATTGACATCTTAATGAGGTTTCGTAATTATTAAACATTTTATACACATAAATCTTAATTATTTACTTTAAATATTATAATAATAAAGGTAAAAAAAAGCAACGTTTTTAGCCGAATTTATCAAATTAATGTAATGATTAATATTTATAATTGGAAATCTTATCAATTATATCTGAATGTATAACCTTTTCAAAAATATCATTTGCATCTTTTCTTGATTCGTTTGAACTAGAGATATAATAGTTTTCTGTTGTTTCAATGTTTTTATGTCCTAATATATCTGCAACATCTCTTATTTCCACACCATTTTTTAATATTCTTGTAGCATAACTTCCTCTCAAATCGTAAAATCGACAATTTTTAATTCCTAATTCTTGATGTATGATTTTATAAGGGTATCTTGTTATATCTGTTCCTGAATACAAACCATTTTCTCTTGTAAAAACTAAATTTAATGTATTTAAAGTAAGAAGATGATTTTCATTTTCAACTATTCTATATTCAATTACTTTTCCATAACTATTTTTCACTTCTTCTAAATGGTAATAATGATATTTTGAACCATATACTTTTTTCAAATAAGATTGTTTTCTTTTATAGTTTTTTAGTGCATTTAATAATGTATTACTTATATATACTTTTCTATCTCCAGTTTCTGTTTTCGTGCTTCCTAAATACCATTTTCCCTTTTCATCTTTTTTCTTATCATAAACATTGTGCTTTATATGTATAATTCCATTTTTTAGATCTATATCATTCCAGGTTAATGCACATACTTCTCCTGTTCTCATTCCTGTATAACAAGCTGTTAAAAAAGCACAAGTAAATACATCGTTATCTTTAAATCTTGTAAGTATTTTGTCTATTTCATCTTGGGTATACACATGTTTTATATTTTTCTTTTTATTTTCTAGTTTAGGCAATCTTAATGTCATTGCTGGGTTATATCTAACAAATCCATATACATTACATGCTTCTCTAAATGAGCCTTTTATAACTTTTAAAATGTTCGAGAAATATGATCTTGAAAAATTATATTTTGAACATAATTCAGTAATAAAAGAATGTAATTTAACACTTGTTAGAGTTGTTAATCTATACTTACCTAATTCAGGTTTTAAGTATTTTTCTATTATTGTTTGATAAGCTTGAATTGTATTATATTTTAGATTAGTTTTACAATAATTTTCTATCCAATAATCTAAATAATCACTATACGAAATATTTTGTTCTTTGAAATTCAATCCAGTAGTCAAATATTCATTATATGCAATATTACCTTCTTCTAATGCTTCTGTTTTTGTTCTAAAACCTGATTTGCTTATTTGTTTTCTTTTTCCATTAACAGGAGCAGCCTCAAAATAATATTGATATGTGTTTCCTCTTTTCCTTACATTGACTGAACCCACTATGTATCTTCCTCATTTGAAATATTAGTTGGAATTTTTTTTATATCATTAATATTGGATAGATCTTTTCCTTCATTTTCTAATAAAAATTTTTCAAGTGTACTTTTTAAAATTTTGATACTACCTAATTTTATTGCTGGTAAATACCCTTTATCTATAAGTGAATATATATAATTAGGACTGGAATGCAATATTTTTGCAACTTCCTGAACTGTATAAATTAATACATCACTCATTATCTTTTGCCTCCAGTTCTATATTAAAGTTTCTTTCTACAAATTCAACAGCATTATCTGGAGAATATAATTTCATTTGATAAATAAAATTTTTGCATATATTATCTTCATTCAATTCATCACATGAAATTCTAAAGTGATTAAACACTAAATAAGCATAAGCTATTACTTGTGATTTTTTTAATTCCCAATAATTTTCTATTTTAGAAATTAAACTAACATTTATCTGTTCTAAAATTTCTTTTTTTGGTTTTCTTTGTAACAAAATTTGTTCTAATGACAAAATCAAATTGTCTAACTCTTTAAAAGTTACATTTTTATTTGCAAGAATTAATAGTCCTAAAGTTTCTTTAGGAGAATATTTATTTTTATTATTCATTTTTAAATCCTTTCTAAAAAAATAGACAAATCACTTCTGCCTATTTTTAATTTGCTTATTTTTATAATTTTCTAAATATTTCATTTGTTCCTCATCTTCCATTTTTCTTTCATATTCTGTTTTATTAGAATTTCCACCTACAATAATACAAAGTATTAAAAATGTGATTAATCCTAAAATAAATGTAATCATTAGTAAAGTTGTCATTGAAATAATATCTAACATATATTTGCCTCCAATTTTTAACTTCTATTTTACTCATTAAATATGACTAGCTAAATCATTCACAGGAATTACACCTATCTGCTACTAGCAGACTTGTTCTCAATGCGTGGGACGGTTTTTTCTCGCTCGTGCTATGACTAAACAAGTGTATCATTATAACTATTATTATCATCGCCTTATAAGTGGCTAACTTATATTTAAGTATGAAGTTCTGTCTCTTCATTTGAACTAGCTCCAATAATAGAACGTTTTTAATGAATCCGTATTCAATTTTCAATGTACTGTCAAAAGTAGAAATTTTTATTTCCTACCTTTAACAGCAACTGAAAACCGAAAATCTTACGGGCAAATTTAAAATTTTTTAAAATTTAATCTTTTGCTAATTTATCAGCAAAATTTTCATCTTTAATTACTTTGATTGCATATTCAATTAAAATACTTCTTAAATCATCATCAATTTCTTTATTATCGTTTTGTGCATATTTGTTTATCATAGGCATTATTTTATTTATAACTAAAACAAGTGCTGCCTCATCATTTCTTGCTTTAAGTAATAATTTATAAAATTTAGTAATATTCATATCTATCAATCCTCCATAAATCTTTTTAAACTTAAAAGTGCTCTGACTTTTAACTGATATACTGCATTTTTATTCATCTTTAATTGTTTGGCAATTTTACCAAGTGGCTGATTTTTATAATAATGATTGACAATTACATATCTTTGTTTATCAGTAAGTTTACTTATTGCAATCTCTAATTCTTTGTAATCATTACTTAAATCAAAAAAAGAATGATCTGCGATATCTTCATCAGATAGCACAGACCATCCCTTATAATTTAATTCTTGTTCTTGTTTCAATAAGAATTGTTGATGTTTGTTATAATTAATTTTTTTGTGATATAAAGCCATTTGCATATAATTTATAAATCTTGCAAAAACTATATCATCTTTAAATTCATTTTGTAAAAATAATTCTTCATAATTAGATTTCTCTCTATAATCTTTCATTTTCATTTCTCCAATCTTTTCAAATTGGACATAAGCCTGAAAAATTTAAAGAAAGTTACTAACTATTAGATTATTTCTTTAAAAACATATAAAATTAAATATCAACCATATTAAATCCCCCTAACACAAAAAGAGTCTATAAGAATTAATTTGCATATTATTCTCACACTATCTTTTGAATCTCACAGTTATTATCTGTTGTGTGTTAATATACTTTCCTTAACCTTACAGACTCTTGTCCTAGTCAAAATCATATAATGATTTTGATAAGTTGTCATAAAATCGTAAAAAATCGGAACAAATCAGAAAAAATCGGAATATTTTGTCGAAAAAGTATAATATACTCCCCACCTGTAATTACTTGTATTATTTGGTAATTTATAGTAAAATAATGTCAAATACATTATTAGGAGGGAATTATTATGAGCATCAAAGTAATAATTGCCAACAATAATGATATTTTATTTAACAGCTTATCAAATATTGCATTAGAAAATGAATCAAAAATCGAAATAGTAAATGTACCCATTGATAAATTAAATAATTTTATTTATCAAATCAAACCAAGAGAAAATTTAATAGTATTGGACTCAATTACTTCAGTTTCCTTTTGTGTAAACATACTGAAGAATGCAATTAATCGAGTAGATAAAGGAAATATCATTATTCTGGTAATCGATTCTAAACACATAGCCAATATTATTAATCAAAAAGAAGAACATCACTGTCTTTTCTGCAAGAAACAAACTAATTTTTCTATATTAGATGCCGTTAATCTAATTACAGATAGTTTAAAAGATACTTTAGATATTGAAAAAAATATTGATGATATTTTTTGGAAAATTGGTTTAACTTCTTATTTTAAGGGAACAATTTATTTGAAGGATGCTATATTATTAGCATATTCTGATAAAGATTTGTTATTAGATATGAATGATCTGATTATAAAAGTTGCTGAAAAAAATGAAGTTGCGAATTATAAGGGTGTCAGATCTGTAATGGATAAATCTTTAAATAATATGTTGGATAATACTGATATTAAAGTTATTTATGAGATTTTTGAAGATTATGATGGAAGAAAAATTAGTTTAAAATACTTTATTGATTTATGTATTCGTTTTTTGGAAAAACAAAGATATTGCTGTTTAGAAAATTAAAATAAGGAACTCCCCTCTTAAAAGTAGTTCCTTAAAAAATAAATTGTTGGTGCTAAATGTTTGAACTACATTTAGCACACTTTTATGGGTATTCAATGCAAACCATTTTATCAAAATTATAATTTATCTTTCTGTTTTATCATCCTGTTTTTGTCTTAATTCAAATTCATATAT
>CAMMWP010000059.1 GCA_946500615.1 uncultured Clostridium sp.
TAGTTAAATATATTATTTAATATTAAAACTTGATTTTACTTTTACAATATACGACGTAAAATTGGCACAGAACAAATTATTTAATTTATTGCATTTTTCTATCTAAACTGGTATAATTTTCCTAAATATTCAAGGAGGACTTCTATATGAAATTAATTGGTATCACTGGCAAGACAGGAACCGGTAAATCCTCACTTGCTTTAGCCTTAGCTAAAAAAATAAATGGAATATATGTAGATATTGATAAAATTGGACATCAAGCAACTTCAAATCCTACCATTGCAAAAAAACTTTGTAATGTGTTTAGTGATGAACTGTTAGATAAAAATAAAAAAATAGACAGAAAAAAATTAGGTAACATTGTATTTAATGATGTACATAAAATGCAGATTTTGACAGATATCACTTGGAACTATATGGAACACCAATTGGATAAAATTTTATTGCCAAAGCAATCATTTTTTATCTTTGATTGGGCTTTACTTCCTAAAGTAAAATATTGGGATATGTGTGATCTTAAAATATTGATTACTGCAAATGATATCACTAGAAAGAAAAGAATAATAGAAAGAGACCACATTTCTCAAGAGTACCTTGAAAAAAGAGAATCTGCTACACTAAATTATTCTAATTTGTCTTTTGATTTCTCTTTTGATAACGATTATACGCAAGAATCTCTAACCTCTTTTATTAATAAAATATGTGATAAAATTTTGAAAGAAAAAAGATAAATACAGATATTGAGAAATAGGATTGCCCTACATTCTTATATCTGTATTTTTATCTTTAACTTCAAAACAAAATCTATTTTACCATATTCGCATAAAACATACTATTATAGCCACAACAATTAATCTGAAAAACATTGTTAGAATATAAGCTCTAAGCCAATCTTTAATTGACTTGTATTTTTTATCAGAATTTTCTTCTTGTTCTATTGCATCATTACTATTATTTGTTGTATCTCTGATAAATATATTTGTTTACTTCCTCTTCTATTATGCTTGAAAATAATTCTACTTGTTTTCCATCTTATTTTACGCTTCATTTAATAATTTCCATAACTTCTTCTGGCAAATATTTTGATACATCTTTCTCATATTGTAATAATTCCATTACCATACTTGAACTAATATTTCCCAAACTGCCTGCTCGAATATACATAGTATCTAATCCTGAAATTTCCTCATTAATAGATGCCAAGGTTTCTTCATATTGATAATCCATACCATTTCTAATTCCTCTTACTAAGAGCGTCGCATTATGCTCTAATGCTGCATCAACAGAAAGGTTATCATAACAAACCACAGATACATTGGTAAGTTTTCTATTTTCAATAACTTTCTGTATAGCATTTTTCATAAGCTCTTTATCATATCTTCTTTTCTTATCTGGGTGAACACCAATTCCTATAATAACTTTGTCAAATAATTTGGCTGATTTTGTTACTACATGTAAATGTCCATTGGTAAACGGGTCAAAACTTCCTGCATAAAATCCAATTTCCATATTGCTCCTCCTTTTTTGCTATTATAATTTACGTTTGTTATACTATATTTTGGAAATTGTACAAAACGATTCTTTTAGTATAACTTGTACTGTGTTCAATTAATCTATGATTTCTTCAAAACGATATTTTTGAGTAGCTTCTGGATATTTTTCGTGATCTACTTCTGATAAGAACATCTCTAATGGTCTTGCATATATGCCATCTTTGTGATTTGTTTTACCATTATTATCCATACAACGATAAACAACTAATTTTTCCCCTGTTTCACTATGTTGTGCTACTGTAATTACAAATGATCTTGCTCCTTTAAAATGCCTCCACATTGTGAAAGGTTTTATGATTCTTTCTTCCATACTAGTTCCTCCTTTTATTAATTATTGATGTTATTATATCATTGATATTTATATTTATCAATAATATGAAAATTCGTTTAAATTTATACTTGTTGTTACAATTGATGTGAAATATTATATTGGCAGAACAAATTGGAAAGCCATATAATTTATACTAATTTTATATTTTCTCTTTGGCTTTCTGTAAATTTGTTCTACACCAATTTTACGTTAGTAAAATTGTGTGCATTTGTTGCATGAAGCGTTTTTATACAATAGGAAAGCATGACTTTCCTATTGTATAAAAAAAATCGACCTATTACAGTCGATCTAATCGTTTCCTCGTCTGGGCGACGATTATGTCCTTTGGTGCGGATGAAGGGACTCGAACCCCCACGCCGTTGGCACTGGTTCCTAAGACCAGCGCGTCTACCAATTCCGCCACATCCGCATATATAACTAACAATAAATATATTAGCACAAACTCATTTTTATTGTCAATAGTTTTTGATAATTTTCATATTTTTATTTATTACTGTGAATATTGTTCAGACCATATTAAATTGATTTCATTACTCAATGTATTAAAAACTAAAATTTTATTAAATTATCTCAAATCTAAAAATCAAATTCAAGCCATCTTCTCCTTCAAAATACTACATAGTAAAATAGACAATCAAAGCTCCTGCGATTGCTAAAATAAAGCCCAAAATCTTTAATCCATTAGCCCCCTCATTTTGATCTCCAAATCCAAAAAACCTTTTAGTAATAATTCTTGCATCATATATTAGAATAACCCCTATTAAAACCATTGTTAAACCAATTATTTTTATAATTAGTTGAAACATATATATCAACATCCTTCTCAATTTATAGATATATATTAATATGTTTTTCTAAAAAAGTCAATAGGTGTCAAAACCTTTGACACCTATTTCATGACTCGTTAATTCTTACCCTTGAATTGTTTTCACGTATTTTTCTATGTGTTTTACTTTTCTTCTTTTGTATTCAGATTCTTCTTCCTCGTCTTTCCAGTTTAATTTTATACTATCTACTTTCATTTGCAAACCCTTCTCTGAATTGATAAAAGCTATTGGTACATAATGTCTTGCTTCCCAAGAATATAATACATCTTCAATTTCTGTATCATTTAAATTTTCTGTCTTCTTTTTGCCGATTACAAATTCTTGAATAATATAAGTTCCTTTTAGATCTCTACGTAAACCCAATTGTGATGCAACTGACCGTGCTTTACTTTCTTCTTTTAATACTATGTATTCTGCGCTTGTCATTGTTTTCCTCCTTAGCTTTGATTGTTTCTAAAGTTACTCTGCCTCAATTTTTTCTATTTTACAATATTTTACAGTTGTTTATATTTATTTTTTTACAAAAGTCTATTTTTAATATATATTGTTTTTACATTTTTTTACATTTTCATTTTTGTTATTCCATTATTTTTATCTATTTAATAACAAAAGGATGTCTAAAAATAAGAACCGCCTTATCCTTGAAGTTAAAGAGAAGAAATAGCATTTATTCTGATTTCATTCGCTATACTTGAAATATATAACATGACAGCCCCTTCATCATCAAGTTTTCTACTCTTGTGAGTATAAACATTTTGAAGAGACTCGAGCATTAGAGAATACATAGAAATTCCATTTGCAAACTGCATTGGAGCATTCTCCTCTGCAATCAGCATAAGCTCCTTTTGTGTTAGAGCAGGATTCTCTAAGTAGCTCATAACAGCTATTTCAAGAAATTGCTCTCCCTTGCAGGAAAAATTGACATTACTCCTTCGGAAAAGCATCCGCATTTCTGCATAACCTCTTCTCTGCTTCATTTCCTTTAAAAAATTTACTCTGCACATATCTGTGCCCTCCTTTTCTTTCGTGAAACTGGGAAATAACTTCCCGTTAATAGGTACACATGTCCTAAGACATAGCATTATTAATCACAATTTACATAAATTCTCAACTTTATATTTCTATTCTTTTTGTGAACTTATCTCTAATTAACCATTTCAATCTTGTATTTTCTTCTTTTTCTAGTCTTGGATCTTTATCAATAATTTTAATTGCTACTTCCTGTGCCACCTTTAAAATGTTCATATCTTCAAATAGATTAGCAATCTTAAATTCTGGAAGTCCATGTTGCATCGTTCCAAAAAAATCCCCAGATCCTCTTAATTCCAAGTCTTTTTCTGAAATAATAAAACCATCATTGGTATCACACATAACCTTCATTCTTTTTCTAACAGTTTCGCCTTTACCTTCATATTTTAGAATACAATAGGATTTATATTCTCCTCTTCCCACTCTACCTCTAAGTTGATGCAATTGGGCTAACCCAAATCTTTGGGCATCTTCTATGACCATAATATTAGCATTTGGTACATCTACACCAACTTCGATAACAGTTGTAGAAATTAATATGTCAATCTCTTTATTTTTAAATCTCAACATAATATCATCTTTATCTTTTGCTTTCATTTTTCCATGTATATATTCTACTCTATATTCTGGAAAAATTTCTGTTTTACATTTTTCATATAATTTTTCTACTGATTTTAAATCTAACTCTTCATTTTCTTCTACCAATGGACATACAATATATGCTTGTCTTCCTTCTTTTAGTTGTACTTTGATAAAATGATTTATTCTATCTTCCATTCCTTTGGTTACTGCAAATGTATCGATTTTTTTTCTGTTTGGCGGTAATTCGTCAATAATGGAAATATCTAAGTCTCCATATAATATTAAAGCTAATGTTCTTGGAATTGGTGTTGCTGTCATAACCAATACATCTGGATTTTGTCCTTTTTCAACAATGGTTGTTCTCTGTTTTACACCAAAACGATGTTGCTCATCTGTTACAACTAATCCTAAATTTTTAAATTCTACATTTTCTTGTAATAAGGCATGTGTCCCTATTAAGATATCTATTTCTCCATTTTTTAATCTTTCTAACAGTTCTGTTTTTTTCTTTTTCGTCATGGCTGAAATTAGCAACTCACATTTGATATCTAATTTATCCAGTATGTTTTTAAAATTTTCTAAATGTTGTGTTGCAAGAATGGCTGTCGGTGCCATAATGGCAACTTGATATCCACTTTTTACTGCTTTATATGCTGCGCACATAGCAATAACTGTTTTTCCCGAACCAACATCTCCTTGCAATAGTCGGTTCATTGACTTATCAGATTCCATATTATTATCAATTTCTTCTAATACTCTTCTTTGCGCATTGGTTAAACGAAATGGTAATTGTTGCATCATGTCTGACATATGTACATCTTTACTAAACTGGATTCCTTTTTCTTCATTTATATAACTATTTTTTAGTTCTAGTAAAGCTAATTGCATGGTTAATAATTCCTCAAAAGCAAGTCTATTTCTTGCAACATTAAAGTCTTTAAATTCCTGTGGAAAATGAATGTTTTTTGTTGCTTCATTGATTCCTTCTAATTTGTATTCTTTTAATATATATTCTGGCAAACTCTCATTTAACTTGCCTTCTACTTCTTTTATGCCATTTTCCATAATTCTTCTCATGGTATTTTGTGATAAATTAAATGTTAATGGATAGATAGGAATAATTTTTCCTGTGTTAGATGTTTTTCCTTCTTCATCAAAAACAGGTGAGTTGATAGTAATTCTTCCAAACTGATTGTTTATTTTTCCATAAAATGTATATTTTTTTCCTTGCTCAAATTTATTTTTTAAATAACTTTGGTTAAACCAAACTGCTGTTGCTACACCTGTTTCGTCTCTAATGACTAATTTTTGCATGGTTTTTCCTCTAAGTCTTACATCACTTATTCGTCCGCTTGCATATGCTTCTATTAACACTTCTTCTCCATCTATACATTCTGCAATATGTTTTGGCTTGCTTCTATCTTCATAGGTTCTTGGATAATATGTAATTAAATCCTTTAATGTATATATCCCTAATTTATTTAATAGTTTTACTCTGTTGGGTCCAACGCCTTTTATATATTTTACATCTTTTTCTAAATCTATCATGCTTATCTCATTCCCTTCTTAAGGTGTACATATGGTTGGAAAAGAATTACAATTATTTTTCAACCTCTTTTTCTTGTATAGGAAACACTATGCAACTTTTAAGTTTCACAACTCAAAGTGAAAAAAAACAATTTTTATTTTCAAAAGAAAAATAGAATTTTCCTATTCAAGAACATCGCTTCGCTCTAGCAATTGCACACAAATTTTGACTTGCGTAAAATTTGGCGCAGAACAATAACTCGGGCTTTAAAATGTCATAAATAGAGAAAATGCTCAAAAAAACCCGCTATTGTTCTGTTATAGGAAAAATCAAAGATTTTCCTATAACATCAACCATTGTACACAATTTTACTTACGTAAAATTGGCACACGAACAATGACGCGGGCTTTAAAAATATCATAAATAGAGAAAATGTTTAAAAAGCCCGCTATTGTTCTAGAATAGGAAAAATCGAGTTTTTCCTATTCTAGAACATCGCTTCGCTCTAACGATTGCACACAAATTTTACATATGTAAAATTTGGCGCCGAACAATGACGCGGGCTTTAAAAATATCATAAATAGAGAAAATGTTTAAAAAGC
>CAMMWP010000060.1 GCA_946500615.1 uncultured Clostridium sp.
CCACGCTCGGAAAGATATACCATCAAGGGAGTATTTGGGCTTGTTGCCCCGATTTAAAAATCAGGAATTTCAGCCCAGAAGGGCAACTTTCTCAAGGTCAAAATGTGTGCAGGGTAAAGGCTGACATGGTTTTATGTTATCGTAGCTGTGGGATCTCGCCCAGCTTTGCCAGGCGAGATCTGCTAATCAATCATCTTCTAAAGAAATTTCAACAATTTTATTTCTAGTATTAAATTGTATAAATTGGTTCATTTCTATTGCAACTACCCATGTTTCAAACGCCACTGCAATAATATCATCAATGTTATCTAGTGCACATTCAAAATCTGTTTGTATTATAGGCAAATCTTCTTTATCCCAAATGATATAAACTGACTTATTTATCCATTGTGGCAATAATTCTTGAATCGTTTTAATGCTTTTTTTTCTATAACTATCTGTTAATTTGGTCAAGTCAGAATTAAATTTGGTTAATATCTGTTGCTGTTGCTCTATAGTAAGGATCTTTTTATTATTATCTAATGCTAACAAGCACTCTTGCAATAAAGCATTACTTTCCCACTTTTTTTCTCTAACAAAATTGCTATTTCTGTCTTTTAATTCTTGATATCGTTTTTTTATTATTTCGTTCATCTTCTATCTCCTATTCCACAAATCAATTATTGCTTTATACTCATCATAATTAATATCTATCGGTATTACTATCTTCTTTGCATTTACTCCTTTTCCATTCGTAAAATCTTCAATATTGTAGTGAACCTCCATTTCAGAATCATAGTCCAATCTCCATCTAACTTTTCCATCTAATGATGTTCTCCCTATTTGTTTTCCATACCCATAGCTGGATTTTAATCGTCCAATATAAGAGTCAGAGCCATTTCCGAATGCCCCTGTCTTATCAAGTTCATCTATTAGAGTATTTCGGGCACTAATATGAGATGATTCCTTTGGCAAAATCTTTTCCTGAGAATCACTTCCCCCTTATTCTTTGCTTTTGTCTGTTTTGCTTGACCGGATTTTGTTATTTTACATAAAAAAACCAAGGTTAATGTCCATAATTTGCGGATAGCTAACCTTGTTTTTTAAATAATGAATAATATACTATTCCTCGTATAAATTATCTAAAAACTGAAAAATATCTTCTGCTAAAATGAACATATTTTCCATAGTATTTGGATTCTCTACTTCCTCCTCATGAAAAAAATGTATTAGTTCTCCATTTTTTATTTGATTTTCTCAAGATATTCTTTTAGATTACGCTTTGCTGTATAAATTGCTTTGGGAAACAGTTCAAAATATTTATTTATATCCTCATTAACTACAGGTATTATAATATATCTAATATTATAATCAAAACATTTTATCAATTTATCAGAACTTATTGTATATAATTTAAATTCATATTCTTTCTTATCATTTGTGTTATTTATAAATCTCCCAATAATATCACATTCGTTGATTTTAGGATATTTTAAGTTATCATGAATATCTCTTACACAAAAACCATAATTGACGTAATAGCTATCATCATAATTTGACTTTTGAGTATTGATAACAACAATCAATTTTTCGGATTGATAATAATAGTTCTTCTTATAATACTCAAATCCTATCTCGCTTGTGCAAATTTGCAATATTTTCTTAAACTCAGTATTATTCATTGCTACGCTCCTCATCTTTAATAAGTATCCAAAACAGATGTCCAATCATCCCCAAATACGCTCTCTATTTCTTTAAGATAACTCTGCAATTGTTTCTTTCCATTTCTAATTTGATTTGGATTATGTGGTTTCAATTCATATACTGTTTTAGTTTCAAAATCAATATAATCAACTCTTTTCCCACTTGGAAGTACATATTCTTTAAATCTGGTTATGTTGTCTACATCTCCTGCCTTATATTCTTTATGAACTTTTTTTCCTAATTCAAGGTTAGATTTAGTATATCCTTTGTTATTCTTTGGAATATCATACTGCGATTTAAAAGTCCTTCCATTGGTCTTACTTCCCCTCTTATTCTTCGCTTTTGTCTGTTTTACTTGACCGGATTTTGATGCCTCTTCTTGATTAGGTTTAAATGTTGTTGTACCACTCTTACTACTTGTTTTTGACCAATTCCCTTTATTCTTATCAGGTTTTGGCTTATCTTCCTGTGTAAACCTCTCCAAGCGGGGTGGCTTTTCGCCACCCCGGTCCCTGGGACTTCACTCGGCAAAGCCGGGCGAGAACTCAAATGTCATTATGAAGAATATTCATATTATGATTAATTGCATCTATACAAACAGTTCTTAAAGATTCTAGTTGGGATAATAATTATTTTTTGAATATATAATTTTTTTCATATTTATCTTCTTCTAGTAAATAATTTCCTTTCAGTGCAAAATTATCTGGAGCTATATCAAACAATGCAATCCAAGCCTCCAAAATGTGCTTGAATTTGTTCACGTTTTTGCTCTTTATTTTCGTGTAGCTATAGTAACTTAATCCTTTCTTTTTCTCCTTTTCATTCCAGCAAGTATCTATCCAGTATAATGAATCATTGATATACAAAATCAGTTCGCCCGAAATAGATACCGCGTTCATACTTGCATCAATAAAATTTGTACTACTGCCCTTTTCAATTATGGAAAACTCGTGAAGTAATGACATGCTAATCCGCCTTATTGTTTACCAAACTATATATATGATAGAACAACAAGGTTGCGCTTCATATTTTTATATAGTTAATATTGTTTAAATTCTTAATTTTTATATAATATAAAATCTATCTTCTATATTTTTGAGATAAACATATAAAAATTATTTATTTATAAAAAAATTAAATAACTATAAGTATTAAATTATATGGTATAACTAAATTTAGAAAGAGATTAGTACTTTACTCCAAGTGCAACTTTATTATCTGGTTCTATATTTAAGATTTCTTCTACTATGCATTGTGCTTCTTTCTTATCTACCAACTTTTCTGGTATTTTATAAAAAAATAATATGCTCTCTAAGTTCTCTATACTTTTCGTAATTGCTAGAAGTTCTCTTGTATGAAATAACGCAACAGAATATGCACCCTCTATAAAACATAACAGATTTAACATAACATCTATTGCCAACTCTATCCATTCCACTTTTTTTGTTCTTTGTATCATATATTATACAAAACTATATGCACATATACTCTCTGTGTCATAAGCAATAGTCATTATTATATCTCTTATATCATTTATAGACATCTTTTCACATATTTTTTCTGCATCCTTATATTTTCCTTGTAGTAAATTTATTTTTAATTTCTCAATCATAATTTTCTCCTTTTCTATTGAATTACCCACGCATCTGAGATTTTTATTGTTCCATCATTCAATTTCGTATACGTAACTTCTACTTTAAATCCATTTATTGTTCCTTTTTTAGAAAAAACAGATTTATATGGATCTTCTACACCAGTATCCATTACATTAGCAATAATATTTTTAATATCATTCCAATTTTTATCTGGAACTAATTTTTTCCAGCCATGGTTTGAATTTTTACTTCCATTAATCACATGATGAATTTTATTTTTTGACATATTATCTAGCTGTTCAATATATTTAGAAGAACTTAAATCACCCCCATTAACCGTTCCTGACTCACTTCCACTTTCCTCTTTGGGTGGGATTAGAATTATAAAAAAACAAGGTTAATTACCATTTTAATGATAACTAACCCCATTTCATATAACATTATTTAATTACATAAGAAAAATTTAAACTTATAAATCTAACTCCAATTCAATGCTTTGTATTTTACCTTGACCTTCAAAGATATCCTCATGGATTTTTGTTTAGCAAATTATTTTCGGATGAATTTAATCACCTTTTAAGATGTTAATCTGCCTTTTCATAACTTTTAATTTCTCTCCATTACCAATTCTTTGCTCTAAATCATTGACACTCGAGATTAAAAAGTCTGCTAGAATCTTAGAAAACACTTCAAACTGCACTATGTGTATATCTTTTTCTGAGCTAAATATAATACCCTCTTTTCTCCAAAAAGTATTATCCCAGGATATCTCAATACATTTTTCAAATCTTCTAAAATATACACATGGCAAAACTGCACCATTCCTAGCATTAAACCAACAATGGTTAAGAATCCACCGACTTTTTGCTGCATACCATAAGTCAAATTCTAACATATCATCGCTTTCATACTGGTCGGCATTCTCGATTAATTCTACTGCCGTATTGCCTTTTACAGATAATGGAAATATATCATAGCCTAATATATATTCTATTTTGTCACAAAACCATTCTACAAGATAATATATATCCCCTTCATGTTGATAGTTTTTGTTATAAGTACAAATATCAGTGCCTTTTACCCAAAGTTTAATATAACCATATGTACTGTTAATATAAACCTTTTCGGGATTATCTATAAACTCATATTCTATTGCGAAATTGTCTTTATTACCAAATATTCTTGACATAAGACACCTCCATTATTTTCCTTTTATCCATTTATTATACTGTACTCTTGTTATTAACCCATCATCCTTCATATTTCTCAAAACATCTGCTGGAACCTTCGCTGCCGGATTCCTTACCTCATATGCATGCCAAGTTCCTGCATTATCTGGCTGAAATTTTACAAGCTTATCCTCATAAACATTATACAATTGTTTTGTGTTTTTTGAAGAATATGCATTATTTAATGATTCTTTTCCTGCAACCTGATTATTCCAAAACGGATCAGCACTTATATCTCCTCGGGCTGTCCCCTTATGCTTTCCATCATTTGGTTTATAAACAAGTTCCTCAGTTCCACTTTCAAAGTCCAAAATATCGTGAAATTAACGGATTCCCAGGTGGAGAGGATATTCTGGCGAATAACTCGTTTCCGCCTACAACAGCATTCTTCACAGCCGGCATCCTGGGAAAGAGATTTTTTCTGCCCTTGTGAGGTGCTGTGGCTGTCTGTGTGCTGTTTTTCTGGTTGTGCTCGGAAAAGTGTATCATCAAGGGAGTATTTGGGCTTGTTGGATCGATTTGGGAAACAGGAATTCCAGCCCAAAACGCTAAATCTGGCAGGATCGAAAAGCGTGCAGGTTAAAAGCAGGGTGGGAAATCCATCCTGCCCTTGGGATATTGCTCAGCAGATTCGAGTGAATATTATAATTAATCAATTTTTAAAGCCTTGGCAATTTCTTTCATCTCTTGAGCAGATATAAATACTTCATTTATATTTATATTTTTAAGCATATGCCTTGACTTTTCCTTAATATACTTAAGTTTTGCCGCTAAAATTCTAACTTGAGTCCCATCACTAACAGCAAAAATATAACAATTATCTTCAGGAAATGACAATGGAGTTATATCAAACTGATAATCATTATGTAAGTTAATATCCTCCGGAAATGTTACATTATAAATTTGTTTAAATGCCGCCTCTTTTTCCATATTAAATATTTCAACATTAATAGCAATGTTTTCTAACTTTTCTTTTAATGGATTTAATTCACTATTAAGTGTCGCTGTAAGTACTTCCTTTGGAAATATATTTCCATCCACACAGAATAGTAAAACTCCATTACAAAAAGTTTTATCCACATTCCATTCTTTAATTGTTTTAGTAATAACAGCAAATTTGTACGGATTTCCTAGTAACATTTTTACCATCCTTTTTTGGGTAGATTAAATATGTTTTTAATATCATTTGGTACATCAGCCCCACTTATAGAATTCTGTCCCTGATTAGTTGAACCACTCCAATGTCAAGTTCCATTACCATTATTAAAGAAACGATGTAATATAGCTGTTGATTCATCATATGCATATCTTTGAGTAGGTTTTTTAGTTGATTGAACAGAATTATCAAATAGCTCTAATGAATTTTGGGGTTCAATTCCAGCATTAGGTCTATTTCCCGGCTGTCCTGGTGTATGCTTTGGATTTGACTGATAATCTAATCCATTTGATGCTTTTGTCTTTTCTGATACTGGAACGCCACTTTTCTTGGAATCACCGTCCCCCTTATCCCTCGCTTTTGTCTGTTTTGCTTGACCGGATTTTAATGCTTCTTCTTGATTGGGTTTAGATGTTGTTGTACTACCTTTACTACCTGTTTTTGACTGATTCCCTTTATTCTTATCAGGTTTTGGCTTGTCTTCCTGTGTAAACCGCTTCCAAACGGTTTTTCTCCTTCTTTTCCTTTCTTAAATCCGGTCTTTCCAACGTTTCCTATCGCT
>CAMMWP010000061.1 GCA_946500615.1 uncultured Clostridium sp.
TTATCTTCTTCCTGTTGCTGTCCTTGTTGTCTAATATTTTTATCTTCTTCCTGTTCTTGTCCTTGCTCTTTATTTTCCATTCTTAATAAAGTTCTTTGTTCTGTTGTTAATTCATCTTCATTTAATTGTCCATCAGCAATTTTTTCTTCTAATGCTTCTCTTTCCTTTCTTTTGACAGGATCTTCTTCTTGATTATATGCAGCCGCATCTGCTGCTGATGCCCCTCCGGCATCTAGATTTCCTGAACTTTTATCTTTATTTTCTCCTTCTAGTGCGGTTACATAATTATCAGCACCTTTATATCCTCCTATTCTTGGAGAAGATTCTTCTTGATCATCAGAATCTTTTCCACCTCTTCCCCCACCTTTTCCTCGCATTGGTGGTTTACGTAACAGTTTTTGTAATCCTGAATTTAACAAAGATGCTCCTGCCACAGCTCCTGCCATAGAACCTGGTGTACTTGCCTTTTCAAATCCGAAAAAACCACGCATTAATTTTTCAGCCGGAATTAAAAATCCAATTGCTACTAAAGCATATATAACATTAGTTGATGCTAATTCATATGCTGATGATACTAATATGGTATATAACAATAAATGTAATGGTTGTAATAACAAATTGAATAAATATTCTTTTAACCATTTATTGAATCCTTGTGCTTGCCCATCATTTATTTTGTCAATTGGATATGTCAAAGCAACTAAGGGGGCTATCATAGTTAAAAAAGCCATATATAATACCCTTCTTAAATATACATAAATGAAATATAAAGTAAGTAACACTAGTATACCATAGCAAAATCCATATCCTACAAACGCCATATCTCCATAACTAACTTGCGCTTTTAGCCTCATCATTCCCATTAAATTTGTTGGCCATATAATTTGTGCAGGATCTGAACTATCATCTATGAAACTTTCCATTCCTATTTCTTTTAATTTATCTGACATATATTTATCTTCATCATCTTCCAATAATACCACTTGATTATCTATTGAAGATTCTTGTGTAGTAGCTATAATGTCACTAAATGCTTGAACTATTGTTACTGAAAATGCCATAATATAATGCATAAAGAATAATAAACATAGACCAACTGCCCAATCAATAAGCATTTGCTTATATTTTGCTTTATCTTGTGCTACTGAAGATAGTAACATCCTTATACCAATATACAATAATACTGACATGGATAATACAATAGCTATATTTCTTATAGCAATATACCATTGACTAACTAGCGGTTGTAAATCCAATGCTGTATTCTGTTTTGATGTAATAACTCTGTTTTCTTCTGTATCTCCTAAACTTTCATCTTCTAAATAATAATAATATTTTACGCTTTCATTCTCATTTGCTGCTAATGCTTGCTCAAGTGTTTCCATACCGCTACTTATATCATATACATTTTCTCCAGTTACATTTCCATTATCATCTTTAGTTTGTGTCAATACTTTTAGTTGTGTTTGTGGATTAAAAAAATCTACATCAAACAACAAGATTTTTCCTTCAAATATTTCTTCTGCTGAAAATGAATACAATGGTAAAAACATATTATCCATATATCCGAGATGCTAGTATTGAAGATGCAGTCACAGCAGTCACAATAGCTCCTGTTGTCACTATTACAGAACTTAATCCTGTAGCAGCTAAAAAAGTTCCAATAGCTTTAATTGCTGTCCATATACCTGCTAAAATACTTGGAGCGAATATAAACAAAGCAATTATTCCTATTGCTACAACTGCTGCTGCTAAAATTTTCAAGAATGTTTCATACCATGGTGTATCTGGATCCAAATCAATATGTATACCAACTTCACTTTGTCCCATTATAAAATCATGCATTATATTAACTAAGCCGATCCCCTACGGCTACAATGAATACAACAATTGGTCCTGTTAGTATTCCTCCATTACCATCGTCACCTGCTTTAACTGGTGTTGCAAATCCAAATTGAAAAAATATTATCAAAAGAAGCATAATGACTACTTTCTTCCAAATTTTCTTATTTTCAAAAAATTTCATTTTATCCTCCAACTATTGATTTTATTTTCTTTCTGCTAATCTATTTAAATTTGTCTCCACAAATTCAAATTCTTTTTTCGTTGGTACTATTTTTAAGATAGCAGTATCTGATCCAACTTTTAACAATCCTTCACCTTTTTGACATGTAACTAAAAATCCTGCTTCTCCCTCTGATAGTTTAAAAACTTCTTTCAGATATTGAATCTCTGATTTATCTTGAGCTAAAAATAATTTTGTATCTGATGATGTTAAAACAGCTTGTGCCTCTGGCTTTTCATAAAAATCTTGGAATCTTTGAGATATAATCGCTAATGAAACATTTCTCTTTCTAGCTCTTCTTGCCATCTTGTTTAAAAAGTCTACAGCTTCTGGATATGGTAGCAACATCCATGCTTCATCTACTAAAACTCTTTTTTGCGTAGCTTTTTTTCTATCTTCACTATTTTTCTTAACAAATTTTTCCCATATCCATGAAAGCAAAATTTGTTGTGCAAGTGGTCTTGCAAACCTTTCCTCTAATTGTGAAATATCCAAATTAATGAATGGAGCTCCTTCTAATAAATCAAATGTAGATTGTCCGTCAAAATATGCCATTTGCCCATCGTATTCTCTTATATATTGTTTCATAACTTTTAATAAATAGCTATAATGGAATTGATAATCTGGATTCTTATTATCTCTTGCTTTTTCTTGAATTCTTTTATACCAACTACCTACAGTTGGCATTTCTTTTTTCTCTTTCTCAAATAAATTGTCTCTTCTTAATGCCATATTAGCAGTTTTATATAAACTATTAGGGTTATTTGTAATTCCTAAGCTTGCATATTCTTCTGCTACTGATTCAGCAATAATTTGTTTTGTTAACTCATTTACTTCTACACTTCTGGTACTTCCCTTAGCCATTGTAAGTAAAGCTTGTGTAACATCTTCTATTTTATTTTCAATATTTAGTACAGTTCTTTCTCTTCCTGTAATTTCATCTTTTACTCTTTCTACTTCTACATCAAATAAATTAATAACAGTTTGAGAATTTGGACTAATAACAACATTAATTCCACCTAAACTTTCAGCAACAATCGTATATTCACCTTCCGCATCAAGTGCTAAGCTTTCTATTCCCATAAGAACCGATGATCTAGATACTAATGTTTTCATCGTAACAGATTTTCCAGCACCAGATTTAGCAAATATAACCATGTTATAATTCGTTAATGATGGATGAAAATTATCAAATAATATGGGGGTTCCTGTTTGTTTATTAAATCCTATCGGAACTCCAGTTGCATGTCCTACCTCAGAGGTCGTAAATGGAAATACAGTTCCCATTGAGTTTCTATCAAATGTATGTACTTTTTTTACCTTGTCTTCTAATAAAGGCAAATTTGATTGAAAAGCTTCTTCTTGTATTCCCCATGCTGTCTTTATATTTACTAACGTTTTCGACATTTCAGAAGTTAACATTTTTGTATCTCTATCTAAGTCCTCTAAATTGTAAGCAAAAAGTGTGGCTATAATAGAAGCTTCATACAGTTTATTAAAACCTGCTGCAATTTCATCTCTTAGTTGTTCTGCTTCTAATCTCTTTTGCATGATTGTACTTTCCCTGTTGATATTTCCTTTATCCATTGCTACAATTCTTTCTGTTTCTAATTCATTAATTACTCTATTTAATTCATTTTGTGATCTTTCTTCTTTAATCGGATTGATAAATATGGATGTATTGATATCTCCAAAAAGATACATATCTCTAAATAATTCTGGAAAAGTACACATTCTTGGTAATTGTGAAACAAAAAAACTTCTAGCATATCTTTTTATATTCGATATAATTTCCAAATGATCTATATTGCTAGCATCTATTCCAGATGGTGCAATTAATTCTTTAATTGTCTTTTTTCTTAAAAAGCTCATTTTTTCTTTTTGGATTGGCTCTTCCTTAACATGCTCATTTTTTTTACCAAACATTTTCCTTCCTCCTTATTTATCTTGTTTTTGATTTATAATTTCTTTGGCTTCTTTAACTACATCTTCTCCTAGTAATTGCTCATTCTCATCTAATAGACTTTTTGCCATATTATCAATTAATTGATTCATTCTTTCTTCTTTTTGTTTTGCTCTTCTAACCTTATCTTGATTCATCATAGCCTCTACAGCTGCATCATTTGCCTCAATATTTGCTTTTACTTTGATTTCTGCATCTATTTCTTCCATTCTTTTATCTAATACATTTTTAGCTGTTGAATATAGTTCATCCACACCTGCTTTTAAAGCTGAATCTAATTGATAAGTCTCTGATTCGTCTCTATTATAGGCTATATATAACAATTCTGCTAACTCATCACTATCTAATATTTTTCCTGCTACATCACAAACCCCTAGAGAATTTATTAATGCTTGTGCCCTTGTATATAAGTCTGAAAAAGCCATATTTTTTATTTCTTCTGCATCGTATCCTGCATTCGTATTTTCTTCCGGAATATGCGATATGACAACATAATAATGTTTTTTTAATATATTTTTATTCAAGTTCATTTTTTCTGTATTATTTACAATATCCAATCCATATTCATACAAATTCTGAACTTTAATCAATTCAAATCTAGCACTATTAATTTCCTGAGTTGTGTACTCTCCATCTGAATTATTCATTGAATTGTACTCCATCTGTTTTCGCATATATTCATTCCTTATATTATTTAACCTAGTTTTATATTTATTAATACTGCTTCCTAAATTAACCGTTCTCGTTTGGATATATAGCTGTATTGGATACCTTAATGTATTTAAAAACTGTAAAAATCCTTGTTCAACACTATTCTTTTCTAATCCAGACATTAAATCATAGTTAACACCTTGACACTCAATTACCATGATATATTGTTTTCCATTTTTTCTGATTATCATGTTATCTTCAATTTTATCAAATTCCATAAAAGAAAAAATTGAATTTTTGGTATAGTCAAGTTCTTTTTTTACGTTCATATTATCATTTGGTAAATTACTATTTGGGGCATTCTTTGGTTTGTTTTTGTTTTTGTCTTTTAATATTAATATAACAAGAGTGACTAATAAGACAAAAAAGATACTTACCAATATGACCAAACTAATTGTCAAAAAGTTCCCTATTTGATTATTACTCATGATTCATGTCCTCCTCTTTCCATATATACACTCTATTTTTTTTCATTTTAAAGTTTATCCACCTTTTAGCAACATCATCTATATTTTCTCCACCAGTTTTCTTTGCAAACTCAAATTTCTTATTATCTGGTATTTTAAAAGTTCCTATAGAAAATCCAATTGCACCGCAAAATAACATCTACAATAATTCCTGCAAACTGCATACCTAAGGATTTTAATATAAAATAAAATATTAATCCAATTCCCATACCAAAAATTGTATACATTAAAGCTTTTGTGGAAAAAACGTATAATATTCTACTTTCACCTTTATAATTTCTAGGTATTTCATATGTTTTCATTTGTTTTTCACTCCTTTACATCCATTTCCACTTATATATAATTATAACATAAAACTACTCTAAAAGTACACAAATATACAAAAAAAAACATTTTTAACTATATTGTAATCCAACTGTAATATGTTTGTCATATTTATAATATGTTTTTTCGTTATACGCAATCATAACCACCAGTAAAACTGGTGGTTTGCTCTTAGCCTAGAAGGCTTTTGTA
>CAMMWP010000062.1 GCA_946500615.1 uncultured Clostridium sp.
AATTTTTTTGATATTTTTTATTGACTTTACTATGTTTTATTGTTAAAATTGACCTATAAAAAAACTTCTTAGAGTATTGAATTCTAAGAAGATTTTTAAACTTTTTAAGCATGTTATATACAGAAAAATGTCATATATGAGAAAAATGAAAGTTGATTTTTCTTTTAAAAATAAAATTTAATAATAAAAAAACATGCCAAATTGTTCAAAATTGAATAATTCAGCACGTCCTATTTTTGCTATATTACTTATTATTTCTTAATAATGTATCAAAAAGCTCAGTCCCCAATAGCACGAATTTCCATTCCATCTTTTGTATCTTTTATTTCATATCCTTTTTCTTTCATTAATTCTCTTAATCTATCTGATTCTGCCCAATTTTTTTCTTGCCTTGCTTGTTTTCTTGCTTCTATCAAATTTAATACCTCTTCTGGAATTTCTAGTTTTTCATCTGTTTGCTCTTTATCTATTTTGATTCCTAATACTGTATCAAATTTTAATAACAAGTCTGCAATTTCTGGACATTTTTTAGGATATTTTAATACTTCCCATACAAAGCTCATGGCAAGTGGCATATTCATATCATCATTAATTGCTTTATGGAATTCATTTTCTAATCTTTGCAATTCTTTTTTATCTTCTTCATTCAAACTATCATTTCCATTTTTATTTGCTTGATAGCCATTTCTCAATCTTTCCAATGATTTTGAAGATGCTTCTATTCCTTCCCATGTAAAATTTAATTTGTTTCTGTAGCTTGATGTATAACATAATAGTTTATAAACCAATGGGTCATATCCTTTTTCTTTTATGTCTTTCAGTAAATATACATTTCCTAAACTTTTGGACATTTTTCCCCCATTAATTAATAGATATTCCCCGTGTATCCAATAGTTAGCAGGTATTTTTTCACACACACCTTTACTTTGTGCAATCTCGTTTTCGTGATGTGTTGGAATTAAATCAATTCCACCTGTATGGATATCAAATTGTTCTCCTAAATGTTTTCTAGACATGGCTGAACATTCAATATGCCACCCCGGATAACTTGGTCCCCATGGACTATCCCATTTCATCAAATGGTTTTCTGGAGCTTTTATCCATAAAGCAAAATCATATGGATTTTTTTTCTCTGGGTCTACATCTACCCTTGCACCAGCTTTTTGTTCCTCTACATTGACATTAGATAGAACGGGATATTTATCCAATTTAGATACATCAAAATAAATGGCTGTTGAAGTCTCATAAGCATATCCTTTTTTTACAAGTTCTTTTACATATTCTAGCATTTCTGTAATATAATCTGTTGCTTTACAAATGACTTCTGGAATTTCAATATTTAAATCTTTTAAATCATTAAAAAATAATGTTGTATAATGTTCTGCTATTTCTAATGGTGTTTTATGTTCTTCTCTTGCAGATTTAATCATTTTATCTTCGCCATCGTCTCCATCAGAAACCAAATGTCCTACATCTGTTATATTCATAACATGTTTAATAGTATATCCATTATATTTTAACATTCTTCTTAACACATCTTGAAAGATATTTGTTCTCATATTTCCAATCGTTGCATCTTTATATACTGTTGGTCCACATGAATATATTTTTACCTCTTTCTCATTAATTGGCTTAAAAATATCTTTTTCTTTGGTTAATGTATTGTATACATATATATCCATATATCCTCCTTTCGACAATGAATTGTTGGCTTTTTTATATATGAAGATGTGAAAATTTTTTCACATCTTCATGATTCCCATCATTCCTTCTTAAGGTACAATGTTTATTATTGTTGGGTTGTATTTCCATCCCCTGTTGATGTATTTCCATTATCTGTCGTTGTATTCCCATCTCCTGTTGACGTATTTCCATCTCCTGTTGCTGTATTTCCTCCTGTTGTATTATTTCCTCCTGTTGTTGTATTGCCTCCTGTTGTGTTGGTATTTGGCGTCTGATTAACTGGTGGCTTTTCTTCTTCCTTAGGCTTTGTATGTAATGTACAAGTCTCTTCTATTTTTGTTCCTGTTGACCCTTTACCATGTACAGGGGTCCATAATTTTAATTCTTCTTTTGGAAGTACAGCACCATAATAGTTTTGTTTTGTTTCACAATATTGTGAGCAATATTCTGTTGCAATTTTATTTGATTCTGTACAGATTGTTTGGCTTCCATGTCCTTCGCATTGTTCTGGTAAATTGTCTTGTGTAAATATTTCTGTATATTTATTATTACATCCTGTTGTTGCTAGACAGCCTGTTGTTTTACATACAGATTGCTCTACAATACCACTTGGTCTTTTAAATCTTGCATTTTCCAATTCCTTATGAATTGAAGTCATAACATTATCCCACAAAACACCTGCTGGATTATTTCCTGAATAGTACACTGTTTCTGGTTGGTCATATCCAAACCAACAAGCTGCTGCATAGTATGGTGTAAATCCGCAAAGCCATCTATCATAGTCATCGTCTGTTGTTCCTGTTTTTGCTGCAACATCCATTCCACTAATGGCACAATATGTTGCTGTTCCACCAGATTTTACTGGTTCTTGTAATATAGATTTTACAATATATGCATTTTGTTCTGATATTACTCTTGTTTGTTCTTGTTTTGGTGTTAGTACTGTATTACCACTAGAATCTGTTACTTTTGTGTAGAATGTTGGTGTTATATATACACCATCATTTGCAATCGAAGCATATGCTGCTGCCATTTCTAATGGTGTTGCTCCATTTGTTGTTCCTCCTAAAGCTAACGTTACATCAGCATCTTGTTCTGTATTAATATGACTAAGCCCCATTTTGTTTAAATACTCTATTGATTTATTTGGTGTTAATTCTCTCATAATTTTGACTGCTGGTACATTCAAAGATTTTGCAATAAAATATCGTATGTTGACAGATTGATTACTATATGTACCACTTTGATTTTTTGGTGTATAATTTCCTCCAAAATTTGTTTCTTCATCCATATAGGCTGTTGCTGATGTAATGACCCTTTCTTGTAGTGCTGGCGCAATTACTGCTATTGGTTTTATAGAAGATCCTGTTTGTCTAACACTTTGGGTTGCTCTGTTTAGTCCTCTACTTTCTGTCTTTTGACCTAATCCTCCAACAGTTCCTAGTACATTTCCTGTTTTATAATCAATCACTACCATTGCCGCTTGTGAGTGGTCATTTTTCTTTTCTCCTGTTTTTTCGTCTTTCGCTTTTCCTGCAACTACATATTTATCTTTAGCAAATTCTTCTTCCATTTGTGTTTGTATATTGGTGTCAACTGTTGCATGTATAGTAAGTCCTCCACTATATACATAATTTTCAGCTAGTTGTTGAGACCATCCTTTTTCTTCCATTACTTGGTCAATTACTTGATCTAACACCGCTTCTGTATGATATGAATAAGAAGAAGTTGTGGCAATCGCACCTTTTTCAAATTTTAATCCAGCATCTACCTCTGCAATGGCTGTATCATATTCTTCTTGGCTATTTATATATCCTAATTCTTTCATCTTGTTTAAGGCTACTTTTGTTTGGCTTTTAATTAATTCTGTATTATCTTTTGTTTCATCAAATGGATTATATCTGCTTGGTGAACTATTAATTCCTGCCATATAGGCACATTCTGCTAAACTTAAGTCTTTCGCACTTTTGTTGAAATAATATTCAGCACCTAATTCTACACCATGTAAGTTTCCTTCTCCTCCTACATATAGGATATTTAAATATAGTTCTAAAATTTGATCTTTTGATATCATTCTTTCTACTTGGTATGCTTTTGCCCATTCTCTGACTTTTCTCATAATACCTGCTATACCAGATCGATCATCATCTTTTGTAATATTTTTTACTAATTGTTGGGTAATGGTACTTCCACCATAAGAGCTATTCCCTAATACTGTTTGTAATATCGCACCTGCTGTTCTTTTTAAATCCACTCCACTATGTTCATAAAATCTTTCATCTTCCATTGCTACATAAGCTTTTGGCAAATAGTCTGCCATGTCTTCTAGTGTAATAATCTTTCTCTTTTCATCGCCACTTAGATTTGCAATAACAGCTCCATTTTGATCTACAATTACTGAATTGGCAGCTCCAATGGTTAATTCTTCTTTGGTAATTTCAAAGTCATCTCCAAATAGTCCAAAAAATACTCCTGCTACAATTCCTGCACCTATTACACATAATAGTAGGAAAAGCACAATACCAATTCTTATCGCCATTGCTAATTTTGGATGTCTTGATGAAAATTTACCTTCCTTATTTGCTTTCTTTTTTCCTTTTTTCCCTTTTGTGGTATCTACTCTTCTAGTTGGTCTTTCATCTTTTTTTGTTCTAGTTGTTTTTCTTCTCTTTTTTGCATTTTGCATTTTATATTTTTTTGTTTTTTCGTCTTCATTGTTTCTTCTATTATTACTTGGCATATTTCTTACCTCCCTGTCAATTTTAAAAAATCGACAATTACATTATAGTATATTTTATAAAAAAAGGAAAGCATTTCCTAAAATTTTTAATAAATCCTTAAGTTCTAATATACAGATGTGTATAGAATACTAAATAATGGTATTAACAGCAATTAACTCTTTGATTTGAATCTGATCTTGTCGTATTTTTTTTAATATGTCTTCAATTGGTTGGTTCTTATGTTGTATTGCTTCATACATGTCTTTTGTATAAAAGATCGTATTTTCACTTTTTTTCCAATGAATTTCATAATCGTTTATATTTAACCCTTCAAATCTTTTATTCTTTATTTTCACATTACCTCTAAAGTTTATAATTGTAGCTTTACTATTTATTTGATACTTATTGATTACCTCTGTAGGAAAATCTAGATTTAAAATTATATCGGTTTTGGATAATATTTTTCGTTTGTTATTTCCAATATTCATAAATATACCATATTCTTCTATTATTTTTTCTTCTATATGTTCTAATTGATGAATATGGTTTGTCACAATTTTTACATTTTTATAGGTTGTTACCAGTTCTTTTATAACATATATAGCTAATTCTGAAATGTCATTTACTAAAATGGCGATTCCTATATGCTCTTTTTTTAGTTCTAATTTTTTTATGATATATTCTAATACATCAAAAATTAGTAACTGAAATAACCATTTGCCATCTACAATTTCATATCCATAGGAATATAAATCGTTTACATACTCCTCTTGCTGTTTGATATTTTTACTTAATACCAATTTTTTGCTATTGGTTTTGTCTAAGATTTTTTTGGTTTTTACTGCCAATTTATATATCGTTTTTTCTTTTTTACTTGTCTTTATTGTTGGTAATACAATGGTATCATTTTCTAATTTTACAATATGAAATATTTCATTAAATTTATTAGGCTTGTCAGTTTCTTTGATATAATACATAAAATCACCTCATATACTTTTCTTTTTAAGTATATTAAGGTGATTTTATATATAGAACATTTGCCTTATAAGTTTTCTTTTAAAAATAAAACTTGTTACAGTTCAGCCGTTCCAAGCCAAAGGTAGCCGTATAGTATATTTTTAAGGTTCTCGGCTACCCTCCAATTTCCGTTTAAGAAATTCTAATATCTAAATCGTAACGATACCCGGAAACAGGACCCTT
>CAMMWP010000063.1 GCA_946500615.1 uncultured Clostridium sp.
ATATAAATCTTCTCCTTCAATTTTATACATCATAGCATCCATTTCTTCAAAACTCATAACACCAGTTACTACATCACTTCTAATCATAAATGGTGGAATGCAATAGGTGAATCCTTTATTAATCATAAAATCTCTGGCATATGTTAAAATAGCAGAATGTAGTCTTGCAACATCACCTAATAAATAATAAAAACCATTTCCAGAAACACGTCGGCTACTTTCCAAATCTAAACCACTAAGAGCTTCCATAATTTCACTATGATGTGGTATCTCATAATCTGGAACAATAGGTTCTCCAAATTTTTCAATTTCTACATTTTCAGAATCATCTTTTCCAATAGGAACAGATTCATGCATGATATTTGGAATTTTCATCATTCTTGTTTTAATCTCTTCACTATATTCTGCTTCTAGTTTTTCATTTTCTTCTAATTTTGCATTAATCTCTTGTACTTGTATTTTAATATTTTCAGCTTCTTCCTTTTTGCCAGCCTTCATCAATTCGCCAATTTGAGAACTTAAAGCTTTTCTTTCTGCTCTTAAATTATCGCCAGTAAGTTGTGCTTCTCTATTCTTTTTATCAAATTCTATTACTTCATCAACCATAACCAATTTATGGTCTTGAAATTTCTTCTTAATATTTTCTTTTACAGCATTAGGATGTTCTCTTAAAAATTTAATATCTATCATAAAATCCTCCTCTTATTTTTTTGTATAATCTATTTCTAAATCTGTTGCTAATGTAAATCTTGTTTTTTGACCAGTAATATTGTCTGGTCTTTCTGGAATTTCTTCCAAAAACATACTTTCACATCTAACCCATAAGGAGCGTCCATCAGCTCTTGGATATAAAGGTCTATAGACAACCATTCTTTCTTTCGTTTCCGAGTCGTAAGCTATATTTTCTACAAAATAATAGTTTCCCTTAAAATGACGGTAAACTCGTCCAATTTTTACTTCTTCCATTAGACATCGCTCCTTTTCAATACGAAGCCATTATATACCATTTTGTAGTAAATGGCAACAAAAAGCGGTAAATTTATTTACTTTGGTTACCATTCAGAGCATCCAGCTGAGAGTAGCCATATGGTAGATTTTTAAGATTCTCGGCTACCCTCCAATTCCCGTTTAAGAAATTCTAATATCTAAATCGTAACGATACCCGGAAACAGGACCCTTTACGACTTATATATATATAAGAATTTCTAAAACGATTTCGGTCGCATTCGAATCTTAAAAATCTACCATATGGCTACTCTCAGCTGGATGTCCTAAATGGTAACTATTTTGTATAAATTGAAAATAATTTGTGTATAATGGATTATAGAAAAGTAAATGACAACAGAATAGATATAAAAGGAAGAAAAACATGATTATAGAAATAGGAAAATTTTTTATATATGCCATTTTAATCGTATTGCTTTCAAAATTTTTATTAGCAAAAGCTTTACGAGGAATGGCAGAAAACTTAAAATTAAAACCAAGAACAACCGGAAGCATTGCAGGAATAGCTACTTCTATTCCCGAATTTTTAACAGTGACAATTTCTAGTTTTAAAGGGTTAGCAAGTACTAGTTTATATAATATATTTAGTTCAAACATAATTAATTTTATCCAGTATATCGCATCCATTTTGGTAAATAAAAATAACAGGGAAATAAAAAATAAGGCAATCTTAATACAACTGGGAATGGCTATTTTTACAATTATCATTCCTATTTTTTTATTGAGATATGAACAACATATTAATATCTATTTTGCGATAAGTTTCATGATTATATATTTCATATTTTTATGGATAATAAAAAAGGTGCATGAAACATATTTGAAAAATTATGAAAAAGAAATAGAAAAAATGCAAACGATAGAGGAGGTAAAAGAAACACAGAACAAAAAAACATATGCATATATTCTAACAATTATTATTTCTGGAATTTTATTATATATAGTGGGAGATGCACTAGGAGATGTGTTAAAAAAGCTTTCAGAAACATTTGGGATTGCTGAATCTATTTTGGGAATTTTATTGGGGGTTATCACAAGCATTCCAGAGTTTATTACTTTTTTTGAATCACAAAAGCACTATAAGCAAAGTAAAGAACGAAACATATTAGGGGTTATTGAAGCAACAAATAATTTAATGGTATCTAATATGTTAAATGTGTTTATCATACAATCTATAGGGATTATGATAAATTATATATATCATTGAAAAGAGAAAAAGAAGGATTTGACTTTTTTTCCAATATATAGTAAAATATAACAAGTGATTTAGCAAAAGTGCTAAGAATATGAGATTTTATTAAATAAATACTTTGTTAAAAGTGAGAGAAAAATAAGAGAAAAGAGATTGATAAGACAAATCTAAGACATAAGCATAAGAAATAAGATGATGGTGTGCGGGAAAATAAGATAGAAATATAGTTAAGAAACATAATAAAACTTTGTGATTACAACTTGAAGTAAAAATAAATAAGTTTTATTTTCATTAGTATGAAAAATAACCAAATGTATAAGTTTAGTAAAATTGAGAATTTATAAAATTATAAAAACAAGAAAGGAGTTTATATGACAGAAGAGAATTCAAAAAACAAAGAAAAGGTAGAAAATAAGAACGTGAAAAATATTAGTAGGGAAGGAGGAAATAAAAAGAGACCATATACAAGAAGAAAAAGTCAAAAAAATATAGAGAATAATATGGTTAAAGAAACAAATTACGTAAAAGAGAAAAATTATGCAAAAGAAACAAATAGTGAAGAGATAAAAAAAGTGAGAACAAATAGAAGAAAGAAAAAAGAAACAGAATCATTTTTTAAAAAATCAAATTTAAAAATCATACCATTAGGTGGACTACATGAAATAGGCAAAAATATTACAGTTTTTGAATACGAAAATGAAATCATTGTGGTTGATTGTGGATTATCTTTTCCAGAAGATGATATGTTAGGAATTGACTTAGTTATACCAGACATTTCATATTTAGAGAAAAATGTAGATAAAGTAAAAGGATTAATTATAACACACGGACATGAAGATCATATAGGAGCAGTGCCATATTTATTGAAAAAAATTAATATTCCAATTTATGCTACAAAATTGACGGCAGGTTTAATCAAAAATAAGTTAGACGAACATAAATTACTAAGAAGCACAGAATTACATGAAATTATGCAAGGAGAAACGATTTCTTTAGGGAAGAATTTTAAAATTGAATTTATCAGAAGTTCGCATAGTATTCCAGATTCTGTTATGTTAGCCATTACAACACCAGCAGGAACAGTTTTACACACAGGTGACTTTAAAGTGGATTATACACCAATTGATGGAAAAATTATGGATTTTGGAAGAATTGCAGAATTAGGAAATCAAGGGATTTTAGCGTTAATGTCAGACAGCACAAATGCAGAAAGAAAAGGATTTACTATGTCAGAAAGTTCTGTGGGAGAAGTATTTGACAAACTATTTTTGCATTGTACTAAAAGGATTGTTGTTGCAACTTTTGCATCCAATGTGCATAGAGTGCAACAAATAGTAAATGCAGCAGTAAAATACAATAGAAAAATTGCAGTCTGTGGTAGAAGTATGATCAACATGATTGAAACTGCAAAAGAATTAGGGTATATCGATTGTCCTAAAAATATTTTTATCGATATTGATATGATTAGTAGCTATCCAGATGAAAATTTGGTAATTATTACTACAGGAAGTCAAGGAGAACCGATGTCAGCATTAACAAGAATGGCAGCTGGGGACCATAGGAAAGTAAAAATTACACCAAATGACTTGGTTATTATTTCTGCAACGCCGATTCCGGGAAATGAAAAATTTGTATCAAAAGTTATTGATGATTTAATGCAAATTGGTGCAGAAGTGGTGTACAGTTCATTAGAAGCGATTCATGTTTCAGGACATGCATGCCAAGAAGAACAAAAATTAATCATTGCTTTAGCAAAACCAAAATATTTTATACCAGTACATGGAGAATACAGACAATTAATTGCACATAGTGAAACAGCACAAAGCATGGGAATTGATAAAAATCGTATTGTTATGATGTCAAATGGAAGAATTTTGGAACTAAATGATCATCAAGCAGAATTTACAACAACAGTACCTTGTGGAAGAGTTCTTGTAGATGGACTTGGTGTTGGAGATGTAGGAAGCATAGTGTTAAGGGATAGACAACACTTATCACAAGATGGTTTAATTGTTATTGTTTTAACAATGGATTCTTCAACAGGAGAAGTGGTTGCTGGACCAGATGTGATTTCAAGAGGTTTTGTATATGTAAGAGAATCTGAAAATCTAATGGATGATGTAAAATCTGTTGTTAGACATGAAATTAAAAAATGCGAAGAAAGAGGCATTAGAGATTGGGGAACAATTAAATCAGCAACTAGAGAAAATTTAAGAGATTATATTTTTATGAAAACAAAAAGAAACCCAATGATCATACCAATTATTATGGAAATATAATAGAAAAGTGAGCATACCAAATTTTTTTGTTTGGTATGTTTGCTTTTTTAACAGAACAATAGCGGGCTTTTTAAACATTTTCTCTATTTATGACATTTTTTAAAGCCCGCGTTATTGTTCGGCGCCAATTTTACGTAAGTAAAATTGTGTGCAATCATTAGAGCGAAGCGATGTTCTTGAATAGGAAAAACTCGATTTTTCCTATTCAAGGACAAATCTCGCTTTGCGAGAACTTTTCTCTACTTTTCTAATTTAACTATATATCTTTAAGTTCTCAAAAAAGCGTAAAGATTTTTCTGTGCAATATTGTTTTTTGTTGAATAGGAAAAACTCGATTTTTCCTATTTAATAAAAAGAGCCCCGAAGGGCAAAAAAATCATGAGGAACGGTGTGTTACAATCCAGTAAACTAAGAAAAGCAAAAATGAAATTTCAATAATTTGCATTATTCCCAATTGCATAATGATGACAATTATAATAGCCGTAATACAAGCAGCTACTATAGAATAGAAAAGATATTTCATATTGAATCTCCTTTACTAATAAACAATACCAATAGGCAACATAAAAAATATATCACATAAAAGTTGAAAAGTAAAGATAAAATAGGATAAATTTGAATATCCGAATTCTATATGGCAAACACTAACAATAGAGGTGTTAGTGTGAAAGAAGAAGAAATTATACAAAAATGGAAACAGGGATTAAGCAAAAATAAATTAGCAGAAATATATCGAAGAGAATTTAATCGACAAATACGAATCATAAGAAGTAATGTAAGACATAGACATGATGGAAAATTTATTACCCATTATGAGAGTTTAGCTCATATTGAAAAAGTTATATATCAATTTTTAAAAAATATAAGTAAGGCAAAGGTAAATTGTAAAAGTAAAATATAGTTTGTAAAACTAACATCAAGTGTAAGATT
>CAMMWP010000064.1 GCA_946500615.1 uncultured Clostridium sp.
TAGGCACCTCTCAAAGTAAAATTTGAGATTCTCCTATTAGATACCTTAATTTTTTCTAATATGATTTCATTCGCATTCGTCATCTCATAATTTTTTAAATATATACATTTAGTAAATAATTTAGAATATGTCCAAAGGGAAACGTCCCTAGCTGGACACTCAAATGTCCCAAAGAGAAACGTCCCTAAATGGACAACTAACTGGACATGAATTGGACCAAACTAAACGCAACTGGACACTAATGTCTTTTATAAGTGTCTTTTGATAATAATTCAGTACGAATCACTTGACCATTCTGTTTTAAAATTTTATAAGCCTCTGAATAAGTCGAAGAAGATGTGCTACCTGTAACATAAGAAGAAATTTCCACCTCATATTCATTGTCACTTCTTAAACCATAAATATCAAACTTAGCAATACCATTTGACACAGAACATACCAATTTTATTGGATAATCTCTGTTATTTTTGAATTTAAAATCAATTGATCCATACACAACTGTCGCATCTCTGCTAGCTGTTACATAGGAAGGGACAAATTGGTGATTGCTTCTTTCTACGATTTCTAAATTAGCATATAAAACGGCATTGTATAATGTAGAAGTAATTTGACAAATACCGCCACCTAAACCGTCAACAACTTCGCCACTAACATAAATTGGGGCTTCTTTATATCCTGCTGCAATGGTTCTTTCTCCAACGACTTGATTATAGGAAAAAGTTTCACCCGGCATAACAACTGTTCCGTTAATTTTTGAAGCAGCTAATTGTAGATTGGTAGTTCTATCTCTATCACGCGTAGAATATTTTGTGGAATATGTAGAAAGTAAATCTGGAAAAGCTTCTGTTCCAATCATATTTGTTGTGACATTTGGATATAATGTTTGTAAAGGTATACTATATTCTGCTTTATCTTCTAATAACACATTTTTTGCATCTTCTAGGGAAATGGCGAAATCTAATCCATTTTCAGATGGATATACAGCATAAGGTTCTTGTGTATAATAGGCATTTACAGGATCTTTATAGATTTCGTTATGAATGGTTTCTATATTAATCTCAGATGGTTGTTTAGAAATGGTAGCAATATCTAAAGTTCTATCCTTTAAAGTCAAATTTAAAATACCATTTTTTATATAGGTAGTCATTTGATTGATATCAACAACATTTCCTTCAGAGCCTTTTGTGATGATTAAATTACTTCCGTCAATATAATAGCCACTTTCAATCACGGTATCTGGTAATTTCGAAGAAATGTCGTTCAATGCAATTTGTAATTGATTTACATCTAATGAAAAATTAGGTTCTATATATATATTGGAAATGAGTGTTTTTAAGGCAGTGATACTATTTTTGAAAATATTTTCAGATTTTCCAATTTGATAGGCTTTATTGACAGCAGAATCAACATCAAAATTTACATTAAGTGCTGATAGAGGAATACTGGTTTGATAATCATTATGTACTAAATGAATATTTTCTGGCAAATTTTCTTGGATGTAGTTTTGAATTTTCTCTTTTGCTTCATCTATAGAAAGGTTAGAAACATCAATTCCTTTTATATAAATACCAGAAATGATATGTTGATTATGACTATTTAAAAAAGTAAACAACAAAAAAGCCATTACAAGTAAGATGACAAAAACAAGTAATAAAATACCAAATATTTTTGTGGTTTCGGAAAAAGCATTTTTATGATTTGAAACATCATAATTTTCTACTGGATGAAATTCACTTTTATTATAAAATTCTTTTTTATCAATTTTTTCTTCTAATTTTATATCTTTTATAGCCATAGAATTCTCCTTTTGTCATATATCATATAGTATATCATAATTCGCCAAAAAATGATAGAAAAAATCATTAAAAATTATAAAATAAAAAAAGGAAAAAAATAAAAATTTTACTAAAATATTTTTAGATAGAAAAGTGAATACTAACAATGTAAAGTTGTATATACAGTTTTATAATTTATATTTTTTTAGGAGGAAGTATGTCTAGAAATCGTAAGTTAATTTCTGAAAATTTAAGAGAAGAAATTGCAAAAGAATTAGGTGTATATGATCAAGTAAAAAAAGATGGAGGAAGTTGGGAAAATGTTTCTTCTAAAGATTGTGGAAACATTGTCTCTAAAGCAATTGAAATAGCAAACAGAGCAGTAAAATAGGAATAAATAGAACATTTCTTTGATACAAATAAAGGTTGTGTGATATAGCATAGCCTTTATTTGTTGTATAGGAAACATGATAAATTTTTAAGTTTTGCAACTCAAAGTGAAAATAAAGTGATAGTTCTCGGAGGGTAACCATATGATAGATTTTTAAGCTTCGAATGCGACCGGAATCGTTTTAGAAATTCTTATATATAAGTCGTAAAGGGTCCTGTTTCCGGGTATTGTTACGATTTAGATATTAGAATTTCTTAAACGGCAATTGGAGGGTAGCCGAGAAGCTTAAAAATCTATCATATGGTTACCCTCCGAGAACTATCACTTTATTTTCACTTCGAGTTGCAAAAATAATGAATTCATCATATAATTTAAAAAATGAAAAAAAGAGGTGAACGAAAAAATGAAATTAACGATTGCAGATATTATCAATTGTACAGAAGGAAAATTATTATGTGGAAACAAAAATATAAACTGTAAAGGATTTTCAAAAGACACAAGAACAATAAAAAAAGATGACATATATATTGGCATAAAAGGAGAAAAATTTGACGGAAACCTATTTTGGCAAAAAGCCTTAGACAATGGTGCGATGGGGGTTATTGTTGAAAACATAGACTTTACAGAAGAAATGTTAATTCAGTACAAAGACAAAATAATTATTAAGGTAAAAGATACATTACAAGCATTATATAAAATTGCCAGTTATAAAAGAAATTTATATAATGTGCCAGTAATTGCTATCACTGGTAGTGTAGGAAAAACAAGTACAAAAGATATTGTAGCAAATGTAGTAGAACAAAAATATAAAACATTAAAAACAATAGGAAATAACAATAATAATATCGGTTTACCGTTTACAATATTAAATGCGCCAGAAGATATAGAAGCAATGGTACTAGAAATGGGAATGAACCATTTTGGAGAAATTCATTTATTATCTAAGATTGCAAAACCGAATGTATGCATTATTACAAATATCGGAACATCACATATCGGAAATTTAGGCTCAAGAGAAAATATATTAAAAGCCAAATTAGAAATATTAGATGGAGCAGAACATCCATGTCTGATACTAAATAACGATAATGATTTATTACATAACTGGTATGAAAATAACAAACATAATGGAAATATACAAACATATGGAATTTATCACAAAAGTGATATTCAAGCAGAAAACATAGTATTAAATGAAAAAAATAGTGAATTTGATGTTTGGATAGATGATGTGACACAAAAAATACAAGTTCCTGTTGGAGGAGAACATTTTGTATTAAATAGTTTATGTGCGATTACAGTTGGGAAAGTCTTACACATACAAAATGAATTGATAAAAAAAGGAATAGAGACATTTACACTTACAAAAAACAGAATGGAAATAACAGAACTAAAACAAGGAATTAAGATCATCAATGATGCATACAATTCTAGTGTAGAATCTGTAAGAGCAAGCATAGAGTACATGAAGCATATGAAGGCAAATAGAAGAATTGCTGTATTAGGAGATATATTAGAAACGGGAGATTTTGCAAAACAATTGCATGAAAAAGTCGGAAAAATTGTATCTGAAAATATGATTGATATTTTGATCTGTAGTGGAGAAAATGCAAAATATATTGCAGAAACAGCAAAAACAAATGGTTTTAAGCAAGAAAATATATATTATTTTGAAAATAAAGAGCCAATTGTAAAATTGCTAGAACAAATACTTGCTCCAGAAGATGTAGTCTTGTTTAAAGCATCAAACGGTATGCGATTTTTTGATATGGTAGAAGAATTAAAAAACAGTAAGATAGAGGCAAAAAATAAAAATAATAAAGGAAACACATAATGGTATATACTTGTCATATAAAGAAATTAACGATAAGATGAAATAAAAGAATATTAAGAAAGGAATGCGTTTTTATGAAAATAAAACTAGGAGTTATTTTTGGTGGAATGTCTACAGAAAATGAAGTGTCTGTCATGTCTGCAAATTCCATTTTCCAAAACTTAGATAAGGAGAAATATCAAATTTTTCCGATATATATATCTAAAGAAGGAAAATGGTATCAATATAATGAAACAAAACAAATAAAGGTGGATAAAAATCCAAGTAATATCGAAGAAATAAACAATATCGTAGAATATCTACAAAAGTTAGATGTCATTTTTCCTGTTTTACATGGATTATATGGAGAAGATGGAACCGTTCAAGGAGTATTTGAATTATTAAAAAAGCCATATGTAGGATGTGGTGTGTTAGCATCTAGCATTGGAATGGATAAAGCATATGCAAAAATGATTTTTGAAAGAGCACAAATTTGTCAAGCACCATACATATATTTAAAGAAAACGAAAGATACTTATGTATATGTAGACAAAGCACTCAATGAAGAAACAATTTCTTTACAAAAAGCAGTAGAGATAGTAGAAGAAACAATCGGATTTCCCGTATTTGTAAAGCCAGCTAATTCTGGATCAAGTGTTGGAATTCATAAATCTAAAAATAAAGAAGAATTACAAGAACATATACAATATGCAACACAGTTTGATAAAAAAATTCTAATTGAAAAAGGGATAGAGGGAAAAGAAATAGAATGTGCTGTACTTGGTAATGATGAAGTGATAGCTTCTTGTGTGGGAGAAATTAAACCAGCTGATGAATTTTATAGTTATGATGCAAAATATCAAAATGAGGAATCAAAAACAATGATTCCAGCAGATCTAGACGAGAAAATTTCAGAAGAGATAAGAAATTTAGCGATAAAAGCGTTTAAAGCAATTGATGGAAAAGGATTATCAAGAGTTGATTTTTTTGTAGAAGAAAAGACCAATCAAATTTATATTAATGAAATTAATACGTTACCCGGATTTACGAAAATTAGTATGTATCCTAAATTATTTGAAGCCGTAGGAATACAATATGATGAATTATTAAATAAATTAATTGAACTTGCCCAAGAACAACAGTGGCATGATTAAAATATCATTTCCTATACAATAAAAAATCCATAAAACTATGGATTTTTTTCAGATTGTTGACAAAGTATATAAAAAAATTTTGTCAATAGTCTTTTCTT
>CAMMWP010000065.1 GCA_946500615.1 uncultured Clostridium sp.
CTAGCCTGTCACGCTAGAGGTCGACGGTTCGAGCCCGTTCCGGGTCGCCATTTTTATGTTATGGCTTCATAGCTCAGTTAGTAGAGCAGAGGACTAAAAATCAACAGTTCGCATATATGCCTTGATAGCTCAGTTGGTAGAGCAAAGGACTGAAAATCCTTGTGTCACTGGTTCGATTCCAGTTCAAGGCACCAAAGGATAATATCGTCGCACCAGACGAAAAAACGATTAAATCGACTGTAAAAGGTCGATTTTTTTCGTACCTAAGTATTGAAATTTTCAGAAAGGTGTGATATTATGTTAAACATAATTAAGAAACAAATCAATATTAGTAAAGAACTAAATTCTAAAATTGAGTGGGCATGCCGATTAAAAATAAAAGGAAAGGAAAAACCTAAAATTTATCAAGGCTCATTGAGAGTTATTGAACATAGCAATTTA
The DNA here is from genome assembly GCA_946500615.1 of uncultured Clostridium sp. Lineage (GTDB taxonomy): Bacteria > Bacillota > Clostridia > TANB77 > CAG-508 > CAG-269. Next base: position 442 of record CAMMWP010000065.1, read on the forward strand.
GCATATGTAGAGCCCCACAGATTAGTGATTAAAAATAATTTGTATTTATTCTTTAATGAACACGATTATTTTTATGTGAATGATTTGAGAAACAAATATCCGTTATCTCAATTACAAGATTACATAGCAAGGCATTGATAATTTTAGAGTTTTTAAAAAATTATACTATATTGGTTTATTTGTGATATTAAAAATAAGTTAATATAAATAAAATATAAAATTCTAAAAGTGTCAGTAGCTAATGCTAATTGCAAATTGCTATGTGACACTTTTTATAGTGCCTTTCTATCATCAATTTTGGAAGGAGGATTTATAATAATGAATGATGAAAAGAAAGTAGCAGGAATTTATATTAGAGTTAGTACAGAAGATCAAGCTAGGGAACGGATTTAGTTTAGGAGAACAAAAGGAAAAACTATTACAGCTTTGCAAATTTAAAGAATACGAAGTATTTAAAGTGTATGAAGATGCTGGAATAAGTGCAAAAGATATGGGACACAGACCAGCATTTCAAGAGATGTTAGCAGATATGAAGAAAGGCAAAATAAACTATATTGTTGCATACAAGCTAGACAGAGTTACTCGCAGCGTTCGTGATTTAGAAGAACTAATTGCAGTATTAGAAAAGCACAATACTTACTTGGTGTGCGATAGGGATGATGTCAACACGAGCAGTGCTAATGGACGTTTCTTTGTAAGAATGCTAACAGTATTATCACAATTAGAAATTGAAATAGTAAGCGAAAGGACAAAGTTTGGATTAAATGGTGCTATAAAATCTGGACATTTACCACGGTACTATTCCAATAGGCTACAAGAAAGATAGTAATAAAAGAACTGTAATTGATGAAACTACAAAAGATATTGTAATAAGAGTATTCAATATGTATTTGGAGGGTAAAAGCTTTCAACGAATAGCAAATATCTTTAAAGAAGAACAAATATTAGCTCCCAAAAAATGGAGAGATTCCCATATTCAAAAAATAATAGAAAATCGTATATATATGGGAGATTATGAACAATACAAGAAAATTGGAAAAGCACAAGGTAAAGAACCAATAATCTATATGAATGTTGTTGAGCCAATTATTAGTCGTGCTATGTGGGAAGAAGCACAAATACAGAAAGAGAAAAATCAAAGAGCTTATACAAGAGACAGAGTTTATTTATTCTTTCAAAAATTGAGATGTCCAAACTGTAATAGAATAATGAAATGCAAAGGCTCAGGTGGTAAAAAGAAAAAGTATATGTATTACAACTGTGAACATTGCAAGTTATATTATAGAGAAGATTTAATAGAAGAATGTTTAGAACATTTTATATTAGACTTAGTAGAATATGACATGTCAGTGAAAAAATATTTTCTTCCAGTTTTAGCAGATAAAAAAGAAACGAATACAGAAAAAATAGATAAAGAAATACAATTACTAGAAAAGCAAAAAGAAAGAATTAAAAAAGCATATTTGAGTGGCATAGTAGAAATGGAAGATTTCTCTGAAGATTATAAAGTTATAGAAGAAAAGCTAAGCATATTAGAACAGAAAAAGCTAGATACTTTAGATTTAAATAGTATAACCTTTTCCCCACAGCAACTAATGGCTGACAGAGACATAGAAAGAGAAAAGCAAATTAGAGATAATACTTTAAATGAAACTATAAAAGAAGAATGGAATAAAAAATCAAAAGAAGAGAAACAAGAATTTATTTCAAAGTTTATAGAATCAGTCGTACTAATAAAAGATGAAAATGGGTATTTGCAAATTGATAAAATCAATTTTAGAAGTAGTTATATTGAGCAAATGATAAAGTTCTTCAATAATGGAATATTTGATGTGTATGCTCCAGTAGAAGTAAATGGAGAAGAAAAATTTATAAGAACTGGAGTAAATATAAATCAACAACAATTAGACGAATATATAGCAAGATTAAACAAAGAATTTGAAATAGAGTTTTATGAAATAGCACAAATGGATTTGAATAAAAATTATGGAGATAAAGAAGTAGAATTTGAATTAGATACAGCAAAAGAAAAGCTAATAAGAATGGTGGCAGTAAAAGAAGAAAAATCGTTTCCAACATCACAAGAAGAAAATATACGAATAGGTGCTATTGCTTATACAACTGCGTAGGCATTTTCTAAAACAAAATTAACGTGGCACGTTTTGTTTTTGCTTTGGCAAAAATGAAAGTGGCGATAGTTAATTTGAATAAATTTTATTCCAGTGGAAGAAAATTTATTGCCTCGCAGAGCCCCCGAGTTTTGACATACTTGTCAAAACTCATAGGGGGTTAGGATATTTGGAAAGACAAAATCCTCTTGTCAAGGAAGTATGAAAAATGAATGAGATGTTAGCCTATTCTATACATCTTGGAAACGATAAAAATAAAACTAAAAAAGCAAAAGAAATTGCAAAAACTAATCAATCAAATACAACTTCTTTTAGTAATAATTCTATTCAAAATTTGGCACAATTATCAAAAGCCAATAACCATAATTTAAGAAAATATGACAACAAGACAGAACTAATTTCTATAATTTATGGAACAAACAATTTAGTAAATGATGTTCAAAATTTATATTTACAAGAGTTTGAAAATGCAAGAATTGAATACAACAATAAGCAGACAAGAGAAGATAGAAAAATACAAAATTACTTTGAGCATATATCTAAAAATTCTAATAGAGATTTATGTTGTGAACTAATAATTGAACTTGGAGATATGAACTTTTGGCAAGATAAGACACAAGAATATTGCTATAAAATGGTACAAGTTTATAAGGAACAACTACAAGATTTTGTAACAATAGTACCACAATTTAAAATCGCAAATGCAGTAATTCACTTTGATGAAACAAGTCCACATCTTCATATAATTGGCATTCCAATAAAAGAACGGATACAAAAATGGAATGAAAAAACAAGTAGCAAAATCACAAATATTTACAAAAGAATCTCTAACAAGAATACAAGATAAAATGAGAAATTGTTGTATAAAATCATTTAACAAAATTTATGAACAAGACTACCAACTCAAAACAAAAGAAAAAGGAAGAAATCAAGATATTCCAGTCAGTCAAATGCAAAACTATAATAAAGTAAAAAGGCAATATGAAAAGAACAAAAAACTACTAGAACAAGCAAATAAAAAGACAGATTTAGTAAATGAAAATGGTAACAATATCAAAGAAATAGTATCCAATTTAAAGCCTAATCTAGTAAATAAAAAGAATTATACTATCTCACAAGAACAAGTAACAACTATAAAAGAGTATATTTCAAATGTAGAAGATAGTACAAAATCTATGAAAAAAGTAAATGATTTAGATGTTATTATTAAAGAATATGAAAAGGATTTAAAAGAACACAATAACGAAGTTAGAGAACTAAACTCTACTATTAGACAGAAAGATACAGAAATAAGAGATTTAACACAAGATTTAGATATAGCAAAAAATACTATTTCAAAACAACGAAAGGAAATAAATATATTAAAACCATTCAAATATTTATGGAACAATCTAATGAAGTTTATAAAAAATAAAGTTAGATATTCAAAAAGTGAAACCTACAAAAAAGTATATGAAGAACTTAAAAGCGATAACATTCTAAGACAAGAAGATATTGACTTTATTGATAATAAGAATACTAAAAAAAGAAATTATGAATTATAAAATGGAGGTAAAAGATTATGATATTAAAATGTAATAATGAAAAAGTAGTAAATTTAGTAAAATATTTTGAAACATTAGAGTTTGCAGATAAATTAAGATTAAGCATAGATATGCTAGAAAGCTATCATGTAAAAGTAACAAATGATAAAATTTTAGAGATTTTAAAGCAATTATTGTGTACTGTTGATGAAAGTTATAACAAAACAAAATTCTTAAATTTACTTAACTATAAGCATCTACTTATGACATCAGCACAAGTAATGGAAGTAACTGAAAAAGAACAAAATATTTTTGTATTTGAGATTTTATATAATATTTATAGGATTATAAATAAATTTTATAACTAAAACACAGCCCCTCCGCTTTCTTAATGAAAGAGAGGGGCTGTATGGTAATGGTTACAACTTGAATGAAAAAGAATTGTTTCCACCCTGAAATTGAGTGAAAGTTCCAAGTTTATCAGCAAATCTGCGAACTTTCTTATCCTTTAACTCTAACGGAGTATGGACAATAATATTCTTTCCTTCGGAGCGAATCATAACAGGCTCTTCTGAAAAAATGTTCTTGAATGCAGATTTAATCCGTGCATTAGATAAACCTTGACAACCTTTTTGTGGTGTAATGCAGATACGATTTAACATTTTAGTACCTCCTGTTTACAGACAAAGTCCATATTCGGACTGAAACCAATCAAGGACTTCTGAACGCATAGCTGTAGTTAGTTTTGGTGTCCAGTTGTCCAAAGTGTCTAAAACTGTCCGAACAATGCAATTAAGCATATCTCCCGACAGCCTACCTTTTTTACAGTCTTCTTTGCAATCATACAACTGCTCTTCAAGGCTATCTGCTACCTCTTGTGAAACTTCATTCATTTCAAAATAATTTTTCATTACCAAATCCTCCTTATTATTGTTCGGAGGTTTACACCTCCGAAAATTTTACCTTTTCAAAGGTGCAACAATAATGTTACTAACAATATTATACTATATTTACATAAAAAAATCAAATTTTACTTGACTTATTGCTATACAGAAAAGGGAACGTATATTGTAAAAGTAAAATCAAGTTTTAATATTAAATAATATATTTAACTAT
>CAMMWP010000066.1 GCA_946500615.1 uncultured Clostridium sp.
GAATAAAGGGAATCAGTCAAAAGCAGGTAGTAAGAGTGGTATAACAACATCTAAACCTAATCAAGAAGAAGCATCAAAATCCGGTCAAGCAAAACAGACAAAAGCGAAGAATAAGGGAGATGGTGGAAGTAAGCTGAAAACGGTTAATAAGAGCACAAATGAAGTTGACAAAGTACTAACAAGAAATGGGGCATTTAGGGATGCAAAGAGAAGAGCAGGAATACCTAACTCTACTCAGCTTAAAAAACCTGTTGATGTTTATGATGGAACAACTGAGAATAGAAGAGTATATGAATTTGAAGTAGATGGTAAGAAAAAATATATAATAGAGCACAGAGAGGGTAAATTTGGTCGAGGTTCTCATTTTCATGGGGCTGATGATTTAAAGGGCAGTCCATTAGATAGAAAAAGGAAGATACAATCAATATCCTGGACATTCACCAGAAGATTTTGTTGGCTATAAGAAGGGAAGATGATTACTTTGAGAGTTGATAGAAAAACAAAGATGGAATTATTAAAAAGAAAAAATAGAAGGAAGAATTTAATTAAGAAGTTAAATTTCATGAATCTTACAGAAAAATCATTTTTAGATATTGAAGATAACGATTTATTTTGTAAGAAAATATTTTCGTTACTCAACACCAAAAAAAATAAGATTCAATTGAGTGGCGATGATTATAAGGAGAATATTCAAAAGTCAATACAATTGTTAAATGAGATTATTGATAATATCGAGGTGCCTACGAAAAAAGGAAGGCTATTATTTTTTAGAGAAAATGAAATAGAAGCAGTGTTAATTCATATTAATAAAGTATTTAGTAACATAGATAAAGTTCTTGAGTTAACAAAGTTTAAAGCAGGATATGGAGATTTTATACTGGTTACAGAAGATTTTAATTTTGGTTTATGCATTGAACGAACAGAATATTTTTATGAGTTTAGTGTTTGGGGAGCGACTATCACGAGATGAAATATATAAGTGAAAATTATGTTTTTTTATGGTTAGGAAATTTTCTAAGTTTTGATGAACTAGAAGTGAGTGATACTATATCAAAAAAATGGAGAGGAGGTATCTTGTATTTTGTGTAAATTTAAAACAAATATGCATAAATATAAAATTAAATTAAAAATATTTTTATAAAAATAATTTAATATGAATAAATTAATCTTTTTACCTACATGCCTACGGAAAATAATATAAGTGGATAGATTTTATATTAAAATTAAGAAGTAAAACAAGGTTAAGCTACCCATAGAAAATATGGAGCATAACCTTGTTTTTTATTCAAAATAATATGATTTATTTTGTTTATTCGATATTTTGCTTTTAATGGAAAGAAAACATGCAGTGGGAAAATACCAAAGCCAAGTGAGGAAGAAACCCTTTTTCTAGATTTACTTGGGTATTATGACGCAAAAAAGGTCATAACAGATATTGGGCGTGGAGAAGTTGACTTAGATACGCTAAAAGCGGGTGCAAGTCTTATCCCCGCAGGAAAAGTGATCAAACTTCCTAAAGTCATAAAAGCGATAGGAAATGTTGGAAAGACCGGGTTTAAGAAAGGAAAAGAAGGAGAAAAAATAGCAAAATCCAGTCAAGCAAAACAGACAAAAACGAGGGATAAGGGGGAAAGTGGAAGGAAGAAGCTTATCACAAAGAGTGGACAGACAGTTACAGTTGGTGCGAAAGCACCGAAGACAATAAAGGTTAGTCCAAAATATGTGTCTAAGAAATTTAAAAAGGTTCAAACTGATAAGAAGGTTATTAAGGATAATAAAAAGAAAAGCGATAAGAGTAGGGATAATTCATTTTATATTAACAATTGGGAGGGATACCCTGATGCTCCAAGACCTAAAGGTCCTTTTAGAGTATTAGAAGGTGATGAGTATACTAATGCCAGGAAACTTGCTAATAAGACAAATCGAAATTTGCATAAGCAGAATCCAGAGTTGGATGGACTACAAATTCATGAAATGCACCCGGTTAAATTTGGAGGAAGTCCAACTAATATAGATAATAAGATTGCACTTACCCCAAAAGAATATGCTAAATATACAATTTTCTGGAATCGAAAATTAAAAGAACTGAAAGGAAAAAATGATGAACAGTGAAACAGCCAAAAAAATGATTGTATTTAGAAAAGTAGATGATAAATTAGATTTCTCCTTAAGTTGCAAATATAAGAAATATGAAAATTATTTAACAGTATTAAGTAGTGGAAGTGGTATGATTGGTGCCAATAGTTATTTGGTGCTTTGGAGCATGAAAGATATCGAGGAACTTAATAATGATTATGCAGTTGATGAATTTTTAACTGATATCATTCTTATAGGTTCAGATGGTGGTAATATGGCATATGGCATTAATTTGGAAGGAAAGTACGTGCAAGTTCCATTCATAGGTATGGATGATGATGAGGTAGAAATTATTGCAAGTGATTTTGATGAGTTTATAAGTTATTTATACAGTATAGGAGAACAGCGAGAAAAGGAATAATTATGTATGACTTATATTAAAATCAGAAATCCGAATCAGGGTTAGACATCCGTAAATTATGGATACTAACCTTGGTTTTTTATTTTTATGTAAAATAACAAAATCTGGTCAAGCAAAACAGACAAAAGCGAAGAATAAGGGAGGAAGAGGAACACTTAAGGGAGTTATAGAAGGTGCATTACCGAGTGTTGATAATGCTGTAATTAATCCTAATAAGTTAACAGGTTATGCTTTAAATCCTGAGCATCCAGTAGGCAGAAATAAAGCAAGGGTTTTTGAAAGTGCACTGGGATATAATCAATCAAATGCTGATGATCTAATGAAACAGATATATGATAAATTGCCAAGTAGTAAAGCAGTTTTAGGAAAATTAGATCAATATGGGCAAAGATACACTGTAGATATACCGATTACAGGATCTAATGGAAATACGGTAAATGTTAGAACTGGTTGGATAATTAAAATAGATTTAAATATACCAGAACTGACAACAATTTTTGTAAAAGATTGATTGGAGGACATTATAATGAAATTTAAAGAATGTGATATTGTTAAAATTATGAAAGACTGCGATGAAGAGATTAAAAAGGGTGAGATAGGCGTTATAGTTATGGTATTTGAGAAACCAAGAGAAGCTTATGAGGTTGAAGTTTTTGATGAAGAAGGTTGTACGAAAGCACAATGTACTCTTTTACCAGATGAATTAGAATTGGTGTAACTTTTGAAGGTAAAGGTTAATTATACTTTAGAACTTTCAACTATCTAATCTTTATAAGTAAATCTGCTTATTACCTATCTACTAAAGGCAATAGATGTAAGGAGATAGTCTGAAAAAATACTTTTAGAAGAAAAGAATAAGTAGTTATAGATAAGGTTAGTTATCATTGAAATGGTAACTAACCTTATTTCATATCTTTTAATCCCCGCCTAAAGGGGAAAAGTGGAAGCAAGCTGAAAACAAGAAGTTATGAAGATGAAAAATATAGAGTAGGTCCGTATAATGATATTAAAGGTGCGAAAGAACACGATGCACATCATGTTGGACAGAAAGCATTGATGAAAAAATTTGTTAAAGGATATGATGAATTGGCTGCACCAGCAATAAATGTTCCTAGAATAGGGCATACAAAAAGGCATCCAGAGAGAGGAATAGTTTCAAGAAGTATTAAAGGAATAACAAATGCAAGACAATTGCTTGCAAGAGATTTAATGAAGTTGAGAAGAGTTTATCCTGATATTCCAAATTCAAAATTGCAAGAGTTAATTGAAATGAATAAAAAATTGTATAGAGAAATGAGGAAGTAGAATGAAAGAAAATTTTATTAGAAGTTTGTATGAAACTATAGTCCAAGAAGGAATAGAAGAATACAAAGGATTGCTTGATAATACTAATATTGAGGATGCTACTGACAAATATTGGATAAGTGCATTACAACTATATAGTAATTTAGCTGAAGATAAGAAGGAAAATTTATTGAGAGTTATAGAGTTAATAATGATAGATACTATTTCAAGTGTGTTAGGTATTATTGATGGAAGTAGTACACTTAGCGGATGTGATGTTGAACCTAAATTGTATTTAGATAGTATTGCAACTGATAGTGAGTTACAAGATTTGTTTTTAGCATATATAGAGGAGATTGAAGAATAGATAATAAAAATATAGTCAATAAAAGAATACATATTTACAATTATATTTTATCCCTAATTTTTTGTGAATTTATAAATTGGTGTAGAATATGAGCATTAATTTTGAAATAGAAACTATGTGGTGTTAGTGTACAAATAACACAGATTAGAATAAGAAAACTTAAAATAAATAAAGTGTGGTGCAGCAGAGAATTGTACTGGAGAAAGATTACATTATGACAAAGGAACATGACAAATAGTTTAAATTGGATGTTATTGAGTGCAATCAGGATTATATGGAATCTGGGATCTGAAGATGCACTGGAAATCTTGTCATAGATTATAGTACATTTATTAAATGTCTGAAGAATTTTTGAGAATCTGAAGATATCGTTGGAAGAGTTTGAAGAAATATAGATAAATAATCCTTGACTTAAATTCCTAAAGAGTTAATGTTACAGATGAAAGAATATGAAGAAAGTCAGAAGGCAGAAGTAAAAAATGAAATTAAGAATTAATAAACAAGGTTAACTATCCGTTTACAGCGAATAACCTTGTTTTTTTATTTTGTTTCAGAAAATGTAATTTATTTTATGAAATCGGCATTTTGGTGCATAATGGAAAGAAAACATGCAATGGGAAAATTCCAGAACCAAAGAAAGACGAAAATCTCATCTTAGATTTACTTGGCTATTAGACGCAAAACAAGTGATAACCGATATTGCCCGTGGAGAAGCTGACTTAGATACCCTAAAAGCGGGTGCAAGTCTTATCCCTGTGGCAAAGATTACGAAAGTTCCCAAAGTCGTAAAAGCGATAGGAAACGTTGGAAAGACCGGATTTAAGAAAGGAAAAGAAGGAGAAAAAATAGCAAAATCCGGTCAAGCAAAACAGACAAAAGCAAAGAATAAGGGGGGAAGTGGAAG
>CAMMWP010000067.1 GCA_946500615.1 uncultured Clostridium sp.
AAACTCCATTAACTTCAATTAATATTATGCTTGATAATATTTTAGATAATCCAGATATGGATAATAATACAAAAGAAAAATTTATTCAAAATATAAAAAGAGAGATTACAAATATTAGTTCTTTGGTTGGAGAAATATTAAAATTATCAAAGTTTGATGCTAGTGTAATTAAATTTGAAGAACAACAAGTGTTCATAGATGATATTGTAAAAAGTGCTATTTCTAATGTGGAAATGATGGCAGAATTAAAAAACATAAATATTGAAGTAAATAATCGAGATAATATTAAACTTGTATGTGATGCAAAATGGCAAATAGAAGCAATCACCAATGTTTTAAAAAATTGTATAGAACATTCAAAAGATGATTCTACTATTACAATAGATATAGACTCTAATAAAATATATAAACAAATTACTATTAAAGACAATGGAGAAGGTATTGATGAAAAAGATTTGCCACATATCTTTGAGAGATTTTATAAAGGAAAAAACTCTTCTAAAGATAGTGTAGGAATTGGTTTAGCACTTGCAAAAACGATAATTGAAAAAGATAATGGCTCTATTAAAGTTGATTCTAAAAAGGGAAAGCAAACAACATTTGTTATCAAATATTATTAATAAATAAGCCTTGATTAGTTGGATTTTAAGAGAATATTTTATCTTTCGAAAATTGTATAATACGATTATAATTTGAATTCTACTTTTAAGTGGTATAAATATTGCTAATTAAATGGTATATTTGATTCATGAAAAGGAGATGATCTTATGGATCAAAAAAAGATTGGTAAATTTATTGCTGAACTTAGAACAGAAAAAGATTTAACACAAACAGAATTGGGAGAAATGTTAGGGGTTAGTTATAAGGCTGTTTCAAAATGGGAAAATGGAATTTGCTTACCTGATGCATCACTATATGATGATATATGTAAAATATTCAAAATTACAAAGGATGAATTGTTTGCAGGCTGTAGGAGAGAAATTAATTATAAAAATAAAATGAACTATATTTTATTGATTTTGTGTTTAATATTGCTAGCTACTTGCTTGTTTATACCTGTGTTATCTAATAATATAATTGGTATGAGTATTATAGGAATAGTCGCTATTATAACATTAGCATTTTTTACTTCAAATATTTATAAATTAACTAATATAAGCAAAGATGATAGAAAAATTAAAGTAATAAAAATATTTAATTATTTACTTATCATAGCAATACCTATTTTGATTATATCCCAACATATATTTAATATAGAAAATTATAATAATGAAATTGTTATTATACTAATAATTTCATTAATTATAGCTAGTGGAACATTTTTTTATAAATTTCCTTATAATAAATATATTGGATTAAGGTTACCATGGACTGTTCGGGATGAATCTACTTGGAAAATAGCTCATCAAATTGTAGGGATTATTTCTTTACCAATATCTGTTTTAACCTTTGTTTGTGCTTTGTTCTTTGATGTTGAAATATGTGCAACTATTGGAATAATTTTATGGATTTTAATACCAAGTGTAATTTCAGGGATACACTTTTATAAATTATATTGTAGAATGTAATTTATAAAATATTAAGTCAGTTCAATATCAGAGCTGATTCAGACTATTAACAAATTTAATTTGTCAACAGTCTGAAATTAGTATGATTTTATACTAATTCTTTTGACAACTATTTAGATAACTTTCTAAATAGTTATTGACTTTATATATATAATAAGATAAAATCTATTTAGACAAATGTCTAAATAGTGAGGTGATAATTATTGAAATTTCTGAAACCTTAAAAGCTATATCAGATCCTATTAGAAGAAATATATTAGAGATGCTGAAAAAAGGTAAAATGACAGCTGGAGATATAGCAAAGGAATTTAATATAACCAATGCGTCTGTATCCTATCATTTGTCTTATTTGAAAAGAGTAGATTTGATTAGAGAAGAAAAATATAAAAACTATATTTACTATGAACTTAATACATCGGTTTTTGAAGATATATTGGTATGGGTTTATCAATTTGTAAATAATGATAATAAGAAAGAGGAAGATAAGAATGAAAAAAATTGATTGGAAAATTTTAATCATAACAAGTTTAATCTGTATAATTCCAATAATTTTTGGAATAGTTTTATACGAAAAATTACCAGATCAAATGGCAGTACATTTTGGAATAAATAATGAGCCTAATGAATATGCACCAAAAGAATTTGCTTTGTTTGGAATTCCTATATTTATGACTTTATTACAAATAGTTTGTTGTATTTTTAGTGATTTATTAGAACAAAAAAGGCAAAATAAAAAATATATTTCAATTTATAAATGGATAATACCAATTATTGGAATAGTGTGTTATTTAACAATGATAGCTTATGGTACGGGAATAAACTTGGATATGAGAATGATTGTTTGTATTACTTTAGGAATACTATTTACAATATTAGGAAATTATCTTCCCAAAACGATACCTAATAAATTTCAGTTAACATATATGAGGAAAGAACATTGGGAAAAAATTAAAAGACCTGTAGCATATTTCTTTGTAGTTATGGGACTATTATTTGTAATATCTACATTTTTAAATCCATTGGTATCATTTGCATTGGTAGGAGTTATTATAATATTTGCTGTAGTATTAGTTATGTATTCAATATATTTATTTCATAAAGATAGAAAAGTGAGGGGAAGAAGTAATGATTGAAATAAAAAATGTTTCTAAATCGTATATTAAAGGGAAAAAATCAGTAGATAATTTGAATCTCGAAATAAAAAATGGTGAGATATTTGGTTTTTTAGGTCCAAATGGAGCAGGAAAAACAACAACTATAAGAATGATAACAGGAATCTTAAATATTGATGAGGGAGATATTTTAATAGATGGAAAAAGTATAAAAAGCAATCCATTAGAGGCAAAGAAAAGTTTTGGATTTGTGCCAGATAGTCCAGATATGTTTTTAAAACTAAAAGGAATTGAATATTTATTATTTATGGCTGATATATATGATGTACCACAAGATAAGCGAAGAGAAAGAATAGAAGAACTTACAAAAAAGTTTGGAATATATAATCAATTAAATAATCAAATTCAAAGTTATTCTCATGGTATGAGGCAAAAAATTGTTATATGTGGAGCTTTGCTTTCTGAACCAAAAAATTGGATATTAGATGAACCAATGACAGGATTAGATCCTAAATCTTCTTATGATTTGAAAGAAATGATGCGAGAACACGCAAAATCTGGAAAAACAGTTTTCTTTTCTACTCACATATTAGAAGTTGCAGAAAAACTATGTGATAGAGTAGGAATTATAAACAATGGTAAATTGGTTTTTGTAGGTACATTTGATGAAATGAAACAAAAATTCAAAGAAGAAACATCCTTGGAAAAATTATTCTTAGAAATAACAGAAAAATAATTCTTAGGAAGGTGTTTATTTATGGATAAGGTTATAAAATTAACAAAAATATTTTTAAAAAATTCCTTTTCTAATATGGATGCAAGGATGGGAATTTCATCAAAGTCAAAAAGCAAAATATTGATTTATGGAATATTATTTTTATATTTTGCAGGATTAATCATTTTTTTGAGTTATAATTTGTTAGATGGATTAATATCTATTCATCAAGAAACAATATTCGTTGGTATGATTTTATTTATGATTTTTGGATTAGCCATTTTTCAAACTTTATTTTCAAGTATTAATATACTATATTTTACAAAAGATAATGAATATATATTGCCATTACCACTTAAACCCTATCAAATAATCCTTGCTAGAACTGGGGTAATGTTGATTATTGAATATGTTATTATATTTTTACTTGGATTAATTCCTTTAGTTATGTATGGAGTATTAACAAATGCAGGAATTTTGTATTATATTACAATGATTTGCTCTGTTATATTATTACCAATATTACCAATTTTGTTAATAAGTATAATTGTTATGATTATTATGAGTTTTGCTAGATTTACCAAAAATAGAAATAGATTTCAATTAATTGCGTCTATATTACTTATTGGAATTGTAATTGCTATATCGATTGCGACTAGTGGAACAAGAGATAATTTAACTAATGAGGAAATGGCACAAGCTGTTGTTCAGGCAAATGGTATGATAGAGATAATGAAAGGATATGTACCAACAGTAGATTATATGGTAGAAGCATTAACGACAAGCTCATTATCTGTTATAGCAATTAATATTTTAAAAACTACTGTGATTACAATAATTAGTTTAGTTTTATATTTAATCATTTCACAAAAATTATATTTTAGAGGGTTAATTGGGAATTTATTTGGGGGAAGTTCAACACACTCCAATAAAAAAATTAATCAAGAAAAATATCAAAATAGTAAATTATATAAGAGCTATATTGGCAAAGAATTTAAAACATTAGCTAGAAATCCAGTGTTTTTATTGCAATGCTTATTACCAGCTATTTTGATTCCTATATTGATGGTTTTCGTTGTCTATTCTAGTTTAAATGGAGATGGAGGAATAGCTGAATCTACTATAAAAATGTTAGGAAATACATCAATAAATTCATTTTTGATTGCTGGTGTTATATTAGGAATTATACAATTTTTTACTATGTTTATATACATATCTATAACTGCTATTTCCAGAGAAGGAACAAATGCAGTATTTATGAAATATATACCTGTTTCTTTATATAGACAGTATATATATAAAATCATTCCTAATATCATTATGAATATTATAACAATTATGATTTCACTTGGTATTGCACAGTATATTTTACATCTCCCATTATTAACTTTAGTTGTTTTGTTTGTAATTGCCACAATAATGGGAATATTACAAAGTATCTTGATGATTATTGTAGATTTAAAAAGACCAAAGTTAAATTGGGATTCAGAATATGCAGTTGCTAA
>CAMMWP010000068.1 GCA_946500615.1 uncultured Clostridium sp.
CACCTAAGTCATAAATTAATATTTTTTGGTCTTGTTCTTTATCCATTCCATAAGCCAATGCTGCTGCTGTTGGCTCATTGATAATTCTTAGAACTTCTAGTCCTGCAATTTTTCCTGCATCTTTTGTTGCTTGTCTTTGACTATCATTGAAATATGCTGGTACAGTAATAACTGCTTGTGTTACTTTTTGTCCTAAATAGTTTTCTGCATCTGCTTTTAATTTTTGTAAAATCATTGCTGAAATCTCTTGTGGTGTGAAATTATCTCCTTCAATATTTACTTTATCTGCTGTTCCCATTTTTCTTTTGATTGATATTACTGTGTTATCTGGATTTGTAACTGCTTGACGTTTTGCAATTTGTCCAACTAGTCTTTCTCCATTTTTAGAAAATGCTACGACTGATGGTGTTGTTCTATTTCCTTCTGCATTTGGTATAACGACCGGCTCTCCTCCTTCCATAACTGCTACACATGAATTTGTTGTTCCTAAGTCAATTCCTATAATTTTTCCCATTTTCAATTCCTCCCATAATAAATTTATATTTTAAAATTAATAACAAGATAATGTTTCCTATCGTAAAACTTTTTTATTTGTTTCATCATTTATATTTTCTTCAAATTTTGAAGAATTTTTCTATTGTTATCTAATATTTCTTTTGTTAATTTTGTCTTCCACTCCTCTTTGGTCATATTTGATAATCTCCAATTAGATAATTCAGCATATCCAATTTCTTCTCCTAACCATTTTGGTTTTTCAAATGAATTGGCCATGTGCTCATTTGGAAATTCCACCTCTGCTGTTATCAAATCCTGCAAATCATTTTTGTAAATATCTATTTCCACTTTTAAGTCGTTTTCTATTGGTATTACTAATCTTGTCTTTTCTATTATGTTGCTAATTTTCTTTTTTATTAATTCATCAAAATCTTCTTTTTGAATATGACTTTCTATTTCATATACTTTGGCAACACTTGATTTTGTATAAAGTTCTAAATCTCCCTTTGTTTTTATTGTATAGATATATTCTTCTGTATGTAACTCTTTGTTTTGTATGTTTCGCACTCTAATAACTGTGTTGGTATCTTTATAGATAAATGCTTGTTGTATATCCAATACCTCTACTATTTTTAAGTCTTCTGGAAGATATGTTACCAGATATTTTCTTTCTATTTCCTGCTTCATGTTGACTCCTTATTGCTGCTTTTCATTCATTTATTTCTAAAACAATTAGAAATGGTATATTACAAGGCAAACAAGTAAAAATTTTTGAGATAGTACGATTTGTACATCGAAAAAATTTTTATGCAGTTTAACGCAGTAAGATGCCACTTATAATTGTTTTAATTGGCTACCACAACCATCGAATGACGTATAACCTTTGTACCCATCTTATATCCTTTTCGATATTCTTGAACAATTTCTTTCTCTCCCTTAGAATCATCTTGAATACTGCTTACCGCTTCATGTAATTCCGGATCAAAGGTTTCCCCTACTGTTTTAATTTCTTCTACGCCTTTAGATTTTAAAGTATCTTGAAATTGTTTTAATACCAATTCTATTCCCTTTTTATATTCTTCATCTTTAGTTTCTACTTTAGCCGCATTTTCTAAATTATCTAATATTGGAAGCATTCCTGCTACAACATCTGATAAGATAGAACTATACAAGTTTTCTCTTTCTTTTGCACTTCTCTTTTTGAAGTTCTCAAACTCTGCTAAAATTCTTTTATATCTATCATCTAAGTCATCATATTCTGATTTTGGTACAATTTCTTGTTCTTTTTTTCCTTTTTTCTCTTCCTTTTTTACATCATTTTCTAATTCTTCATTTTTTTCTGCCATTCTTTCCCCTACCTTTCTTAAATTTCTAATTTGGAAAAGAATCGTTATTTGGCTAGGCAACCGAATTTTTAATTTGTGAGGCGTACTGTTGTACGTTGAATAAATTAAAAATGAAGGTCAACAAGGCCAAATGATGATTATTTTTCAAATTTATTCCATTTCTTTTAACTTTTTATTGATATATTTCATAACAGAAATCACTTTTGAATAATCCATTCTTTTAGGACCAATAATGCCAATTGTTCCTAAATCTTTTCCATTAACTTTATGTTTAAAAGTTACCACACTAAAATCTTTCAATTCTTTCTTTTGATTTTCTTCTCCAATATACACATGAATATCATCTGCAAATCCAGAATCCAACATGTCTGTTACCAATTCTTTGGTATCTAAAACATTTATAAAGTTTTTAGCAACATCTAAACTATTAAATTCTGGTAAATCAAAAGATTTATTAGCACCTTCTAAATAAATATTTTCTTCTTCTAATACTTTTTTGATTTGTTCTATAATTGGCTTAATCACATTCACACTATATATCATTTCGTCATATAAGTATTCTTCTAGTGGTCTATCAATTGTATCAATTGGTTGACCTTTTAATTTTTTATTAAACATATAGTTGATAGTTTCAATTTGCTTTTCTGTCACATCTTCATCAAATTTAATAATTGTTTCTTTTACCAATCCACTATCTGTTAAAATAACTGCCATCATCATTCTTGAACCTAATAATACAAATTTTAGTTCTTCAATCATTTGACTATTGGCTTTTGGACCAATGGATACAGTCGTATAATGTGTTACTTCTGAAATTGTATTTGCTGCAATTTTTGTTAAATCTTCAATTTCATTTACTTTCGTTTCTAGTTTATCGCTGATATATTTAATTTCTTCAATGCTAATGTCGTCTTCTTTTAATAATTCATCCACATAATATCGATATCCTTTTTCTGAAGGTACTCTTCCACTGGATGTGTGCGTTTTATCTAAAAAACCTGCTTTTTCCAAGTCTGCCATTTCATTTCGAATCGTTGCACTACTATATTGTAATCCATTACGATTGATCAATGCATTTGAACTAACTGGCTCTGCTGTATTAATATACTCTTCTACAATTGCTTGTAATACTTTCTTTTTTCTATCATCTAACAATTATTTCACCTCTTTTAGATTAAATTGTTAGTTCAGTTTTTTACTATTTAGCACTCTTGTTGTTTGTTTGCTAACTTTCTATATATTATACCCGTTTTTAGCACTTGTCAATACATTTTGCTAAAATAGTTTGTGAATTTTTTGTGAACTGAACATGAACAATATAAATCTCCATTCACACTTTCATATTGTTATTTAAGTATGTAAAAATTCTCCTTCCTCATTGACACATAATTTATTATGTGTAATCGCTTGTATTTTCATTTTTTTGTTAAGATATATTTATATTTAGCATATAAGGAGGATATTGTGAAGTTTAAAAGGATTAAAGATTTAAGAGAAGATAATGATAAACTCCAAAAAGATATTGCCAGTTTACTTGGCATATCACAACAATATTATTCTGAATATGAAAATGGAAAACGAACAATTCCTATTCAACATTTAATTACTCTTGCAAATTATTACAATACCTCTATTGATTATATCGTTGGCTTGTCTGACTCCAAAAAAAAGAAAACAAGTTAAAATCAAAATAAAAGAATTTAATTTTAACTTGTTTTTTATTGTATTGGAAACAATGTAAAACGCTAAGTTACATAGGCGTAAAGTACATTACAGTTCAGCCTGTCACTTTTATCCAATTTTTGTCCATTTTAGCACGTCCCTATTGTCTTAAATTTCCATTTGTGTTCCTAAAAATGTTGCTGCTGATTGTGCTACCTTTTTTTCTACATCGTCCATTTTTTGATTTGCTTCTTTTGACATTAGAATGACTGTTCCGATTGTGTCTCCATTTGATATAATAGGATATACCACTTGTGCATTATATTTTCTCTCATTATTGTCATTTTTTGTAATCGGCATTGCAACATCACTATTTTCTTTACTTGTATATATTTCTTTATCTTCCATTAGTTGTTCTAATTCTGGGCTGACATCTTGTTCTAAAAATTCTTTTTTAGAACCACCTGATACAGCTATAATGGTATCTTTATCTGTAATACATGCAATATGCCCTGTTGTTTTTGACAATGTTTCTGCATATCCTGCTGCAAATTCTGATAATTCTCCAATTGGAGAATATTTTTTTAATATCACTTGCCCTTCTCTATCTGTAAATACTTCTAAAGGATCTCCTTCTTTTATTCTTAAAACTTTTCTAATTTCTTTTGGTATAACAATTCTTCCTAAGTCATCTATTCTTCTTACGACACCTGTTGCTTTCATAATTTTCCTCCCTTTTGTTTTTTTAATTTGTTATACTTTTATTATTTCTTATAGTTTCTTTTTTATTCATTTTTTGTCATAAAAAGTTTATTTCTTTAAATTTACTAAAATTTTAATTTTTTGTTAACATATTTCTCGTTTTCACTTATATGGGTTACTATTCAAACCTTACAAACTAAGAGGATCCATATAGTAGATTTTTAAGGTTCGAATGCGACTAGAATCGTTTTAGAAATTTTTAGTAGAACAATGGCGGGCTTTTTTGAGCATTTTCTCTATTTATGACATTTTAAAGCCCGCGTTATTGTTCGGCGCCAAATTTTATGTAAGTAAAATTTGTG
>CAMMWP010000069.1 GCA_946500615.1 uncultured Clostridium sp.
TGTTTAGTCCTCCTTGAGAAAATCTGTTGTTTTTTTCAAGTATAGACTAAATCTGACTTTAGTGGCAGGCGGAGGATTTGACGTTTACAAATCTTCAAAAAAGAAAGACAAAATATGATCGAAACAGAGTTTGATAAACAAACAGCTGTTCCGACCATATTTTGCAGACATTTCTTCTTGTATATCCCGAAAGTCCTTTTATCCCAAATGGACAATATTGTCATATTCCTAGAATGTCTGCTTAGCATATTTGAATTACCTAAGTATGCTGAAAAACAAAGATGCTACAACATTCAAAAAAGATTAGACAATAAATACGACTACATAAACTGTCAAACCAACTTCTAAAGTTAATACTACTACTTAATATCTTGACAGAGAAATATGTCAAAAGGCCACTACTATTACGCTATTTTAACATCAATCTATTTGAGTCATGGTCAACCCATTCTTCTCGATGCGTAATAAATAATATACAGCAATTCAATTTGCATAATTTATTTATTGCACAACTTATCGAGGGGATTAATGTATTATCAATAGATGCGTAAATTTCATCCAAAAGAATTATTGGGGTGGGTTTATAAAAGATTCTTGCTAAAGCAATTCGGCACTTTTCGCCACCAGAAAAACCTTTTCCATTATCCTCTATAATATATTCTTCTTGTCCCGGTAAATCATAAACAAACTCTTCAATTCCAGCATCTTTTAATGCATTTCTAAGCTTACTATAATCAATATCTCTCTTTTCTTCTAGAGCAATATTTTCTGCAATTGTTCCATAGAACAAAAATGGGGTCTGTGATATATATGTTACCATGCCAGGAACAATATGCTCCTTTTTTTTCTGGCCAAAATTTCTAACATATATTTGCCCGTTTTGAATATTAAGAATTCCATCTATAAGCTTTACTAGTGTACTTTTCCCAACACCACTTGCTCCCGTAATATATGTAACTTTTCCCGATTCAAAAGTATAAGACAAATCACTTATTACCTTTTTCCCCTTTTCATACGCAAAATCTACATTTTCTAATACAAGGAAATATTTTGTCATCGGTATTGACATTTCATTTTTTTCAGCAGAATGCTTCAAAGGGACGTTCAGTATTTCTATAACATTTATGCAACCAATTTCATGTGTTTTTTTCTTATTCACAAAATTGCTTATAAATTTATATGGATTGACAAAAAAATCATATAATGATATAAATGCCGTAAACGCACCTATCGTAATAATATTATTAACACTTAAAATAGCTCCAATACCTAATACGCTTAGCACCACAACCATTTCAATACAACTTCCTATAGAATCCATATTTATTTTTATTATTTCGGCCTTTTGCGATACCACACGAACATTTTCAAGATCACTTTCATACTCTTCAAGAATTCTTTTCTTGTCAGCTGTCATCCTAAAAGTATAGATATTTTTCATAAACAGAGCTAATGAGGAAAACAATTTTTCTGAATCATCATTCCTTTTCTTATAAACATCTGACATTGACGAAACTATATATTTATCAATTATTACTTTCAAAAATCCAAATAATATCAAAATTAGTGTCAAGTGCCAAGAAAACATAAATCCAGCGATATATCCACCTATTACTTTTCCAAAACTCCCAACAAAACTTTGTATACTTTCAAACAAACTCGCTATATCATTTATATTGTTATTATACCTATACCATATATCATTTTTATCATACTGTCGAACAACATCAAATTCTCCATACAAAACTGTTTCCACTATATCTTTTCGCAAATTGCTTTTTAATTCAACTATCTTATGCTGAATTGCAATAGAATTTAAGTGAACAACAATGACTGAATATATTATCGAACAGGTAAATACAAGAAGACCGCGGATTAGTATTGCTTCATTTTTCTCAACACATCCCATAGTAATCCAGTTAACGCCCCAAGCTACGCCTTGAGTCATTATCGCTCCACGTACAATTTCATTTGCAGATGATATAATCAGGAATCCCAAACATTTATAATGCTTTAATAAACGAATATAGTCACCCCAAAAGTTATTCTTCATCGATTAACTCCTCACTTAATTCCTTGTGAAATCTTGTATATATAGGATTAGTTCTTAGCCTTTCATAAGTGTCATATGCAAGAATTTTCCCTTTATCAATAACAATTATATAATCGAACTTTTCCATGATTTCTTCATAAACAACATGAGTAACCAAAAGCATTCCGCACTTACAATTCGTACATATATTATTCAATATAATTTGAGCATTTTCAGGGTCAATACCTGAAAAGCATTCATCTAAAATAAGCATTGGCTTTTCTTTTAATAAAGCAAATAATATACCTAATCTTTGCTTTTGACCTACTGATATATTCTGCCCCCCATTTTCAATTCGCATATTACATACGCTTGATGCATCAGATATCAGGTCATCAATCATTGCCTGTTTAGCATTATTCATTACTTTATCCGCAGATATATTTTCTCCAATGAATTTAACAATATTATCTTGTATAGTTCCATTAAACAATTGTGTTTCTTGAGGCAAATAAGAAAAAACGGTTTTTAAAATTTCAGTATCAAGCTCACTAACTTCTTGATTCCCTACTTTTATACTTCCTCTATACTCATCATCATAACCTGTTAATAATTTTAATAAAGTACTTTTTCCACTTCCGTTTTTTCCAATTATCGCTATTTTATTACTAAGTCTAAATTTTAAAGATATATCATTCAATACATTTATATGCTCTGCATTCTTCAAATTCTTATAACTATAACTTACATTTTCCAAAGAAACCGAATTTCCATTAATTATATTATGCTGCTTGTTTCCATTAAAATCAGGCAATTCCATAATCTCACAAAAACGGGCAATATTCACATTTGTTTTATAGTATTCCGTATAAATCCCTGCAATCGACTGAATCATATCTATTAGCGGATCCAAAAGCAAAAACAAGCTAACTACCACTCCAAAATCGAACATTTCATTAAACGCAAGAATTCCTCCTATGACATAAAATAAAATATAGACGCTTTGATAACCTGCTATATTTGCAAGCCAAAACATACGATCATAAATTATTTTTTGCTTTTCGTTCCTTACGAGTGCAGATTCATACTTTTCATCCTTTTTTAAGAAAAATTTTTCAGAACATAGACCATGTATTATTTCATAACCCTCGAATAAATCTTTTGAATAGCTATTTAAAAGTGCAAAATTCTTTTGTCTTTTTTCATATTCAGCTTTGCTTTTATCTCCATATTTTTTCGTAATGAAAATAATAGGCGGTACTAACACTAAAAAGAAAAGTAGGTAAATATTATTAATTGCGATATATATTATTATACAAGTCAAGGAAAAGAAATTGGCAACATAGTCGGATAATGATACAACACCAAATGCAGCAATCTGATGAATCTCTTCATTAAATCTTACTAAAATTTCAGATGCAGAATAATTTTCTAAGCTAGACAGCTTAGCATCCGTCAGTTTTTCAAGATATTGTACTTTCAAATTTTTTTCAGTTTTAAGAAGAATATCTATGCGGATATAGTTATATATTCTTTTACATAAAAAAGATAGTATTGCAAACACCACAAATAATAATATATATTTACCTACTATATTAATATCATAATTAATAACACTATTCACCAATTCTTTAACATAGTTTATATACAAAATATTGACAAAACCACAAAAGAAAGCAAGTATAGATAATATTATAAAATGATGTTTTTTTATCTTTATAATTTTAAATACAGAAAAAACATTTTTCATATTAACTCCCTTTTTCCTCGCCCAAGCACAAATTTTCCAAAAGTGAATGAGCTTCTTTTCTGTTTCCTTTTTACTCTGTTACACTCCTCATAACAGTTATAATATATAACACGGTAGATGCAGCAGAATCGATTTCTCCTTCTTGGAAATAAGTCGCATTCTAATTTGTGTCAACAGCCTTTGCAACTACAAATGAGAGGGGCGTGCATTGTCTGTCAAAGTAATTCTCATGGGTTTTGCTTTGCCGTTCAACCAATCAACAGTAGCTTTTTTAATGAGGTGCTACTTTTTGCTCCTTTATCCCTTAACCACTTACCTATACCTACATGGGCATACAAAAATTTATAGTTATGACTATCTCTTTCACTAGCTTCAGAGATATCGTAGCTCATAAAGCGAAGAAAACTGAAAATTCCAAATAAACCACTGATCTTTTAAAAATCAATATCGTTTCTTCCAGCTATATTTCCAAAGCAGCAAGACTGTAAGAAAGTTGTTCCACCATAGTCAGAATCCGATCGACCCCCACCGTAATGAAAAACATTTTCAGAATGCCCTCACTTTTTCCATCTTTATATCCATTCCTTTCGCTTTGCTCAGGCACAAAACGTTATGAAAATGTTTCCCTGAGCTTATTTTTTCTTTATAATTCTTCTTGTAGGGAACTCGGTATACTACAAATCACGGGGAG
>CAMMWP010000070.1 GCA_946500615.1 uncultured Clostridium sp.
CTTTGGGAACTTTTGTAATTTTTGCCACAGGGATAAGACTTGCACCCGCTTTTAGGGTATCTAAGTCAGCTTCTCCATGGGCAATATCGGTTATCACTTGTTTTGCGTCTAATAGCCAAGTAAATCTAAGATGAGATTTTCGTCTTTCTTTGGTTCTGGAATTTTCCCACTGCATGTTTTCTTCCCATTATGCACCAAAATGCCGATTTCACAAAATCAATTACACTTTCTGAAATAAAATAAAAAACAAGGCTACTTGCTGTAAACCAAGAGTTAACCTTGTTTGAATCAAGTAATTCTATTTCTATAAAATTATTTCATAATTTCAATCAAATCCTATTACTGTCCACTCATCTATACAATCCCAAAAATCAATGTTATATTCTGGCTGTTCTTTAGCAGACCATAGAGTAGCATTATTTTGATTACAGTTTGTATAATCAATAACTACATAAGTTCCTATCCCATTACTAAAAAAACCAAATGATGTATCCAAATTAATTTTTAGAGGTTCCTCGATTTCAGAAACTATGCTCCAGTCAAAATCATCATCCCCTAAAAAAACAACTTCTTCCAATGGAACCAGTCCCATAGAACCACTAGCATAGTAGTAAAATCCATTATGAACATTTTCATAAAAATCCCTAACTTTCTCAGGAAATTTATCCCATATCTTTTCTAACTCTGGATTTTTAAAATCTTGAGCTGGAGCTCTACCTTCATAATAAAGCACTTCACCATTTCTATTTTTTAAAGAATATAAAATTGAATACCTATAGTTAATTTCCATTAATTCAACTTCTACTAAATAATCATTTAAATATGCTATGGTATTGCTCATTTCAGAATTTACATGTAATTTCCATAAATCCAAAATCATTTTTATTCTCTTTTTCATATCTTTTTCTTTAAAAATATGAAACCAAGGTTCAGGTAATAAAATCAAATTATTATCTATCTCATTTAGTGATAATAATCTGATGTATCCATTTTTTTTCATTATATATTTTTTTAGGAATTCATATTTTTTATCCATACTAAATTTTATTCCCTTCTATAAATAAAATCATTATTCTTGAAGTAAGTCATCTATTTGTTTCTGTAATACTCTTTCTAACCTCTCTTCTTTTCTTATCATTTCTTCCCTATATTTAGAATTAACCTTAATTTCTCTTTCTTGTCTTTTTTTATAATACATATAATCTTTAAAATAATTATCTTGTTTTGAAGCATTTGCTGAACGACTTAAACCAGTAAAGTTTTCAGGATTATTTAATATTTTTAACTGTTGTTTTTCTGTTAACCTATCAAACCCATCCATTCTTACTATTTTCTCCATTGGAACAATATGGTCTGCCTCTAATCTTTTAGTTATCGTTTTTTCTGGTAAAGCATAATCATCCATAGGTACTCTACATTTTCATTTACTTTATCTCTCATTTCTTTAGAGGGTGTCCTATCTCTTAGTTTTTTATATTGAGCATCTGAAATTTTTCTTTCATTATATCGCGGTAATATATCTCTACTTTCCCCATCTCTCTTATCTCTCGCTTTTGTCTGTTTTGCTTGACTGGATTTTGATATTTTTTCTCCTTCTTTTCCTTTCTTAAGCCCGGTCTTTCCAACATTTCCTATCGCTTTTACGACTTTGGAAAGTTTGATCACTTTTGCGGTGGGAATTGCAAGTTATTCCAAACAGATTAGATATGATTCGTAAACTGTGGTGTAAAAGCAGGGCAGATTTTGGATAGATCATTACAAAAAGAAACTGCCAGAATCTGAAAAAACAGATTCTAGCAGTCAACTTTTGAAAGAATGTTTTTCCTTCTTATACCACTGATATACCCGTCTTATTATAGAACAGAAACGATAGGTCAAGTCTTTTTTCTTGCTTTTTGATTTCATACGCCTGTCAGCAGCTCCAGAGTCAGAGCTGACTTCTTTCTTTTTGGATGGCTTGGTCAGCGCACCCAAATTTTACCAAGAGCTGGATTCCGCCATCCAAAATGACCAAAATACCATGGAACCAATGGGTTCCCAGGTGGCGGAGAAATATTCTGGCGAATAACACGTCTTCGCCCTAAATGGTATTCTTCTCAACCAACACAGTTAAAAGGATTTTTCTTACCGCTGTGACCAGCCGGGCGAATCAATACACAAATAAATAACTTGCTACTTTTTAGTGTGAAAAAAGTAATATTATGTAAGTTTAACTAGAATGGATTTTACTATTTCCTTAAATTCTTCCTTTTCTTCATTGTATGACCAAATATGTAATGTGCTTTTTTCAACGGAGTTCTTTAAAATGCTTTTTAAGTCTTCTGCGTAGTTTGCTAGAAATGAAGCATCAAGTTCCGATATTTTTTCAAGCAATTCTCCCTCATATAACTCTCCAGTAAAAATATTATCCCTCAAAATTCTATTGCTTTCAACATAGCCAGTTTAGGAAAGACTTTTTGGCGCAGCATTCTTAAAATATCTGCTGTGTTAATTTCATCAATTGATTTATCAATTAATTTATTATACCATTTTTGCAATGGATATAGCTCTTTATCAGAAGTAATATATTCACAATTATACAACTCTTTTATTTTTCTTTCTCCATCTATCATTGCTATTCAATTCCTCCATATGGTCTAAATAATTCATTTATTCTTTCAATCATACGAATTCGCTTTATTCAATCCTTCTTGCAACAATCCTCTATCTACATCTGAAAGATTAGAATTTTTTAAAGATCCTTCTAGGGCTTTTTTAATTTTTTGTAATGATTTATAAGAACCTTTCATTTCACCTAAATGGTCAAAATATCTACCTCTGCCATTTGGAACGGCTTTCCCCTGTAAATCCTTTAGTGTACCACTAAAATCTCCTTCTGTTAAATAATCATTAATGGTATTCTCTAGTGCCTTCAGTCGACTTTTCTGAGCATCTGTTAAAGTATTAGTTGGTTCTCCACTCCGTTTACCAGATCAGTGATATTTCCCATGACGTCATACCATACTCCTGGGAAACCTGACCCCATGTCCGGATTCTTGTCCTCCTTCCGCCAAAGTTGTAGGTAAAACCTACCTTGCCTCATTTCCCATCACATCCATGGTTTGAAGCAGAAGCCCGTACACATCATAGGAATTGCTTTCCTGTATCCTGCCGTCTGTGCGGAGGAAGATCAGAATACGGTCTAGGAATCGTAGGTATATTCAAAGCCCTCTCTCCCTGCTACCTTTGCTTTACATGCGCGTCTTTATATGAAGACATAATAAACACTGCTAATTTATGTCAACTTCTAAAAACCGAAATCCTAACAACCCCTTATCTTCGATTACATTTTTCACTAATTCAGAAGCAAATATAGGTATAGTGTCACCCTTTAATCTAAAAATATTCCATTTTAAAATTTTGTTCTGCTTTAATACATATTTTTCAACTGAAATAATTTTCTCATCATCCAATTCAAAAATATCATATTTAGAATTTTCCAAATCTAACGCATCAACAAGTGTTACTATATTTGCTACGCAATATGTACTTATTTCTGCTTTTGTTCTCTTATCTACTATTGTAACTGGTAAGTATTGCACTTGTTCTCCAATAATATCATCGGTATATTTTCTAAAATCATCCGAAACAACGAACCATCTATACACATTTGCGAGGCAATCAGTTAACACATTCCCCTCTGATGAATCATACTTAAATACAACCTCATCCCATTTATCAATTACTTTTCCATTCGATGTTATGTATTCATTCATATTACCAATATTGGCTATATCACAATTAACATAATTATCGTCATTTTCATAATCATATACTAACTTGTAATAACGCATTTTTCAGTTCCTTTCTATCTATTTCTTATTCTTACGCCAGTATTCTTTATACAACATATCTGGATTATCAATAATTTTTTGTTTCATTTGCTCAAAGAGCTTTAAAAACTTAGTTTTATCCCCATTAGCAATCCTATCAAATTTTTTCATATTATCAAGTACATAATCATGATATACATAAGGATGTCTACCTTGATGTGGCATTAATTCTTTATTCCAATTATCATCTAAGTCCAATCCATATTTTTTTGTTACATTCTCAAACTGACTTGTATATTTTTTACTTTTATTTGTTGCAAAATGATGTACTTGATTCGGTTTACTTGCACCACCTCTCCCCTGATTCTTCGCTTTTGTCTGTTTTGCTTGACCGGATTTTGATATTTTTTCTCCTTCTTTTCCTTTCTTAAATCCGGTCTTCCCAACATTTCCTATCGCTTTTACGACTTTGGGAACTTTTGTAATTTTTGCCACAGGGATAAGACTTGCACCCGCTTTTAGGGTATCTAAGTCAG
>CAMMWP010000071.1 GCA_946500615.1 uncultured Clostridium sp.
TAGTTAAATATATTATTTAATATTAAAACTTGATTTTACTTTTACAATATACGTCCAATAGGAGAGCAATTGGTTTTTTTGTGAAAATGCTTGCTTTTTTTGGAAAAACATGGTACAATAATTAGCGTATTAAACACATAGAGTGAGTTTTAAAGGGTGTGCCAATCAAAATTGGTCCTAAAAAACAAAGAACTTTATGGAAGAAATAACAAAAAGGGAGGAATTAAAAATGGCAGTAGTTGCGATGAAACAATTACTTGAAGCAGGTGTTCACTTTGGACATCAAACAAGAAGATGGGATCCTAAAATGGCAGAATACATATTCCAAGCTAGAAATGGAATTCACATCATCGACTTACAAAAAACTTCTAAAAAACTTGATGAAGCTTATGCTTTCTTAAAAGAACAAGTAGAAGAAGGAAAAACAGTTCTATTTGTAGGAACTAAAAAACAAGCACAAGAATGTGTAAAAGAAGCAGCATTAAAATGCGGAATGTACTATATTGACCAAAGATGGTTAGGAGGAATGCTAACAAACTTTGGAACAATTCAAAAAAGAATTCAAAGACTAAAAGACTTAGAAGCTATGGAACAAGACGGTACATTTGAAATATTACCTAAAAAAGAAGTTATTCTATTAAAGAAAGAAATGGAAAAACTAGAAAGAAATTTAGGTGGAATTAAAGAAATGGACAAACTACCAGGAGTTATTTTCTTAGTAGATCCTAAAAAAGAAAGAATAGCTATTTTAGAAGCTAAAAAATTAAATATACCTGTAATTGGATTAGTAGATACAAACTGTAATCCAGAAGAATTAGATTATCCAATTCCAGGAAATGACGATGCAATTAGAGCAGTAAAATTAATTGCAGATGTTATGGCAAATGCAGTAATAGAAGGTAAACAAGGAGAAAGTTTCGAAGCAGAAGAAGAACAACAAGAAGTAGCAGAAAATGGAGAACCTACAACAATAGAAGAAGTTGTAGCAAACGAAGAAGAAAATAAAGAAGTAGAAGAATAAAAATTAAAAGAAGAGTAGGGCTTTTCTGCTCTATTCTTTTTATTGAATATGAAACCCTAATGATTCATATTCAACCGAAAGAGTAAATTGTACAGAAAAATTGCAAAGCAATTTTTAACACCGACAAATTTTAGCTTTTAAGATTTTATATAAAAAGTGAAGAAAATTAAAAAAAGCGAGAATTGTCAATATATATAAAGGAGGAATTTATAATGGTAACAGCTAGCTTAGTAAAAGAATTGAGAGAAAAAACAGGTGCTGGAATGATGGACTGTAAGAAAGTTTTAACAGAAACAGATGGCGATATGGAAAAAGCAATTGAATTATTGAGAGAAAGAGGAATTGCAAAAGCAGCTAAAAAATCTGGAAGAGTTGCTGCTGAAGGATTAGTAGAAGCATATATAGCAGAAGACGGAAAAGTAGGAGCAATCGTAGAAGTAAATTCAGAAACAGACTTTGTTGCAAAAAATGAAGAATTTAAAACATTTGTTATGAATGTAGCAAAACAAGTTGTGGACAAAAATCCAAAAGATGTAGAAGAACTATTAAACCAAGAAGCTGAGTTTGAAAATGGAAAAACAGTAAATGAAGCATTAGTAGGAAAAATTGCAACAATTGGAGAGAATCTAAGTATTAGAAGATTTGCTAGATTTGAATCAAAAGGTTTATTAGAAAAATATATTCATGGCGATGGAAAAATAGCTGTTTTAATTAACATGGCAAAAGG
This sequence comes from uncultured Clostridium sp., assembly GCA_946500615.1. GTDB lineage: Bacteria > Bacillota > Clostridia > TANB77 > CAG-508 > CAG-269. The sequence goes on from CAMMWP010000071.1 coordinate 1,749, forward strand.
AGAGAAAGAAGTAGCAAAAGATTTATGTATGCAAATTGCAGCAGCTAGACCTGAATATGTAAAAAGAGATGAAGTACCACAAGACAGAGTAGAAAAAGAAAAAGAAATATTAAAAATACAAACAATGAATGAAGGAAAACCAGAACAAATCGCAGAAAAAATTGTATTAGGAAGAATTGGAAAATTCTTTGAAGAAATCTGTTTGGTTGACCAAGTATTTGTAAAAGATTCAAGCATGAAAGTATCTGAATTATTAAAACAAAAAGATGCAGAAGTTGTAGAATTTGCAAGATTTGAAAAAGGCGAAGGAATTGAGAAAAAAGAAGAAAATTTTGCAGAAGAAGTTATGAATCAATTAAAATAAGAATAAAGAATCATACAGTGTGTAAGTGAATTGTATAAAACTTATGCACTTTTTCATATATTAGAAAAGTTATGCTGACTTTCTAATATATAAAAACACATTGTACATGATTTTACTTACATAAAATTGGCACAGAACAAATTTACGGAAAGCCAAAGAGAAAATATAAAATCAGCACAAATTATAAGGCTTTCCGATCTGTTATATAAAATAATATGAAATTTTAAATTTTGCAATTCAAAGTGAAAATGCAATTAAAAAGTAAAACAAAATCTTCTTAGAATTTAATACTCTAAGAAGACTTTTTACAGTTCAATTTTAGCAATAAAGTATAGTAAAGTCAATAAAAATGCATAAAAAATTTTGAAAAAAACAGCGAAAAAATTTTATGAATTATAATTATTACATATATGTGATAAATGCTAAAAAACAATGGAATATCAACGTTTTTTAATATTATATAAATTCTTAGAGTATTAAAATCTAAGTAAAAAACAAGAAATATAATACGGCAATATGTTGACTTAATACTATAAAATGGATACAATAAAAAAGAAAAGATGAAATAAGATTATTTTTCTAAATAATAAAACATTCAAAGATAAATAGTATTATTGGAATAAAAAAGGAAAGAAATGTAAATACTATTTGCAAAAATAAAAAGAAAAGCAAAAGACAAAAAGTAATGGAAACAAAGGAAGGAAGAAATAAAAAGAATGAAAAATAGAGAAAGAAAAAGTATGGAAAAGAATAATGGTATTACACTAATTGCATTAGTTATTACAATCATTGTGTTGTTAATTTTAGCAGGTGTAACCATTGCCACATTAACAGGAGAAAATGGAATATTGTCAAAAGCAAATGAAGCAGCAATCAATACAGAATTAGCAGAAATAGAAGAAGTAGCCAACTTGATTCATGTTTCAAAACTCATGAAAGATAATCCATATTTAACAGATGTGCCAATGGCAGATATCGTAAGTCAATTACAGGCAGAAGGATATGAAATATATGCACAACCGGGAGATGGAATAACAGGCATTAAATTAGATAGTAATAGTTTAACAATAGAAAAAGATGGAACAGCAGTGATAAATGTAAGCTATGAAGGAAATACAGAAGGAATGCAATATTATGCCGTAGTAAAAGGAAAATACTATTTGATAACAAAAGATGCTAATGGAATAAAAGTATCAAGAGAAGAAAGCAAAATCAATAGTTCAGCCCAAGAAGAATTAAAGGCAGAGTCATCAAATACAACATATGTAAAAGTAGAAAATGTTAGTGGAAATACAATAAACTTAAAAGCAGGAGATAGTATAGGAACAGCAACGATAACAGTAAGTTATGGGAGTTATACAGATACATGTATTGTAACAGTAGTAACAACACCAACAGAAGATAGTGTAGCAGATGCGTCAACTAGTTTTTCAACAGGTTATGGAACAATTGATATTATCTGGTTAAGTGGAGAGACAAATACGGTATCAAGCACACCAAATGCACCAATATTAGAATCAAATGGAGAAAGTATGACCCCAGTTACATGGACATATGATGAAAATTCAAAAACATGGACAGAAGACGGAACAGCAAGTGGAAATTGGTATAGCTACAATAGTGTATCAAATAGAGGAGCAGACGGAAAATTAGAAGATAATACAACAAGTAAATGGGCAAATGCAAAAACAGCAAATGGAAGTTACTTTGTATGGATACCAAGATATGCGTATAGAATCACATATTATAGTAGTGAAACATCTACAACACCAACTGGATATTATGACGGATGGGGAATGTGGAAAGCAGATGGAAGCGTAAAATATAAATTAGATGAAGGAATAGAGACAGTAGATTACAAAGGAAGTAAATATATAGTGCATCCAGCATTCTGTAATGGAAGTGATAAAGGAT
>CAMMWP010000072.1 GCA_946500615.1 uncultured Clostridium sp.
TTAGATATTAGAATTTCTTAAACGGGAATTGGAGGGTAGCCGAGAACCTTAAAAAATATATCATACAGTTACTCTCAAATGGGAAGATCTGAACAGAAACTTATTTTTGGTTATAATTCAAACGAATTTAGGAAGGTATATATTATAATTTTGCATAGATATATATTTTATATGACAATATAATTTTTCTCCGAATTCGTTAAATTTATACAACCAAATTTTGTAATTTGTACAGTATCTTCTATTCTAACCCCAAATTTTCCCGGAATATAAATGCCCGGCTCATTTGTTATTACCATATTTTCTTTCAATTGTGTATCTGAACGATAATTGATATATGGTGCTTCATGTATTTCCATTCCTACTCCATGCCCTAAACTATGCACTAAATCATATCCATTTAACTTAAAATCATTCTCCACCATTTTGGTTAGTAACCTTGTGCTTGCACCATCTTTAAAACCGTCTGTTGTTTGTGTTTGATTTTTTAACACCAAATCATAAATTGGTTTTATATATTCTGGAACTTCTCCCACAAAAAATGTTCTTGTCATATCTGAACAATATCCATTGACAATACATCCCATATCAATGGTAATGATATCGACTTCTTGTATTTTTCTATCTGACGGAATAGCATGTGGCTTTGAAGTATTTTCACCTGATGCTACTATTGTATCAAACGATGTTCCTTCTGTTCGTTCTTTGTAATATTCGTCAATTTCATTGGCAATTTGTTTTTCTGTCATTCCCGGTTTGATATAATCTAATATATAGGAAAAACAGTTATCTGTAATTTCACATGCCTTTTTTATATTACGAATTTCTTCTTCATCTTTTATCATTCTTTGTTTTTCTATAATATGCTCTGTTTCTACTAGACTATTTATTTTGTATTTTCTCATATACTCTTTATATTGTGCATATGTCACATAATATTCTTCAAATCCGACGTTTTCGCAAAACAAAAAGAAATTTTCATAATCTTCTTTTGAAACATCATTTATATTATATACAATAATTTCATCATATAACGTTAATGTACTATGAACATGCTCTATATATCTAGCATCTGTTATATAAATATTCTCTTTCCTTGTTAAGAGCAATGTACCCTCTGCTTCTATATTGGTTAAATATTTTATATTTATTGGATTGGATATAATTAGACCTTGTAAATCTAAACTAGACATTTTGTTTCTTAACCATTGTAATTTAGGATTCATTGTACCAGCTCCCCTTATTTTTTACTCTTTTATTTTTTATTCTAGAAAATATGACTCATATGTTAATGATACATTCCCAAAGTAAATATTTTCATTAGTACAAATTTTATGGTTTCAAATGGTATATACATACTGATAAATGTTGCGATAACAATAAATGGACCAAATGGTATATATTCATCTGTTTTCTTTAGTTTTGTAATTAATAATCCTATACTAAGAATTGCACCTATTAAGAAAGATATTAATGTGATGACCACTATATTGGATAATCCAAAATAAAGCCCTAATGCCCCCATTAATTTGACATCACCAAATCCCATTGCCTCTTTCCCATAGAATAATCCTCCTACTAAGGTAATTAATAAAAAGATACCTGCTCCTGCTAACATTCCTAGTAGCATATTTAATGTAATGGCTACATCTGATAATCCATAGATAAACGCAAATACAAGTCCAAATTCAAAAATTGTTAAATTTAATCTGTTTGGTATGATTTGTAATTTATAGTCTATGACAAATGCTGATAACAACATTGGTGTTAGAATTAAGAATTTTATTAAATCTAAATTTGCAATGAATGTATCTTTTATTCCTAAAGTGTATACTAATGTTACATAAATTGCTGATGTTAATAACATTAATATATAGTTTGGTTTAAAATTTCTTTTATATTCCTTACATATATCTAATGAAAAAACTTTTTTATATTCTGGTAGTCGTTTATTTGCCCAATCAATCAATTGACCTATAAATAACCCTAATATAGCTACTATTAGGTAATATCCTATATGTACATCATTATAATACATTGTTTTCTCCTTTTTCCTACTTCTTTACCTTATTTTGTAAGGTTTTATCTTTTATGTATGTTTTTTTATTTTATTTTTTATTTTATTTTCTATCGGTCTTTTCCATGCTGTATACCAAAAGTCTTTTTCTTTTATTGGATCTACTAATATTGTATATATATGACATCGATTTCCACCAATAACATCTGTAAAAATTTGATCTCCTACAATAGCGATATTCTCATTTTTCTCTTTCAGCTCTTTTTGTGCTTTTTTAAATCCTCTTTTTAATGGTTTCATCGCGAAAAGTTGATAGTCTATTTCTAATTTTTCTACAATTTTTTCTATTTTTACTTTATCATTAGAATTGGATAATATATATAGTTTTACACCTTGCCCTTTTAAGTCTTTTGCCCATTTTATGACGTTTTCTGTCATTGTTTTTGTATGATCTACGAGTGTATTGTCTACGTCTAATAATAATGCTTTTATTTTGTTTTTATTTAAAAATTCTATTGTGATATCTTCTACTCTTTTAAAATATGCATCTGGATATATATTCATTCTTCTCCTCCATTACATGTGTATATATTATCAATTCCTCGTTTTTTTGTCAAATTTTTACTAGATTAAAATTAACAGCATCTGCACTTACTAATTTAAAGTATATTCCAAAATATTCTCCTTCTACGGCCTCTTTTATCGCTGTACTATGTAAGTGACCATAATAGCATTGTTTTATATCATATTTGTTTAATATTTGTAAAAATTCATTTATCTCTTGATTTTGTATATGTTGACTAATAATTGGTGGATAGTGCAAAAAGGCTATTTTTTCTTTTGCCTCCCCATATTGTTCTATGCCAGTTTTTATAGATAATTCTAATCTTGCTACTTCTCTATGAAGCATCTTTTTACTTTCTGCATCTTCTCCAAATGCCCATCCTCTTGTTCCTACAATGATTTTATTTTCAAATTCATATGCATTATTATATATAAAGTCTATATTATGAAAATTATTTTCTTTTATATAATTTCTCATACTATTTACAGTAGACCACCAATAATCATGATTTCCTTTTAATAATAGCTTTTTTCCGGGTAAAGAATTTAAATATTCAAAATCTTTATATGTATCTTTTAAATACATTGACCATGAAAAATCTCCCGGTAAAACAACCAAATCGTTTTCAGTTACCGAGCTTATCCAATTTTCTTTTATTTTTTCTTCATATCCTTTCCAATTCTCCCCAAAAACACTCATTGGCTTATTTTCATTAAAAGATAAATGAAGGTCTCCTATCGTGTATATTGCCATGTATGACTCCTATCTCATTTTTTATATGGTTATTATTGATTGTAAATTTACATGTATTTTACAAATTTATTCATTGTCTTGCGCTATATTTTCTCTTTGTTCTTTTAATTCTTTTGATAATTTTTTTCCACAATATTCACATCTACTTGTTTCTTCTGCACATTGTTTACAAATATCTGCATGCATGGAAGAATCTTTAAATTGATTTCCACAAATTTTACATTGATGTTCTGCTATATCCATTGTTGTCATATGTAATATTGCTTCACATGCCTCGTTCCCAAATATTTCTTGTGCTTTTCTTTCTTTTGCATTTGTTCTATAATACCAAAAGCCTATTGCTATCATTAAAAGAACAATGGTTAAAATGATAACTATATTTTTTTTTTTTTATTTGCTACTATGTTTTTATTCTCTGATATATTTTCTTTCATCTTTAATTTCATTCCTTCCTAAGGCACAAATCCGGTTGGAAAAGAATTAAATTTTGG
>CAMMWP010000073.1 GCA_946500615.1 uncultured Clostridium sp.
TTGCCATAATAAAAGGTCCTCCTATAAATAATATTTTATCATAGAAGAACCTTTTCATGATATATTTACAGAAAAAGTTTTACATATCCTTAAATTATAACACACCTGTAGAAGCCAAGTAGTATTCCTTCAAAATTTTGTCCATTTTTCTATTGCCTTTCCATTTTCTGAATATTTTCCTCTTGTGTGATATATGTATCTATTAAGAATAGTATACTAAGAGCAGCCGGAATAGGTAATGATGATATATTAACATCAACTGCATTTGCGTAAAGAAAAACCATAATCAAATACGTAACATTTCTAGCCCTCAGATATAATATACTATTCTTATAATATCGTCTTGTGATTGGCAATTTTTTTATAATTTTACACTGAGTCATCATCTTGCACCCAATTTTTAACAGAAAATATTGGTACAGAAGGAATACAATTAACATATTCCAAAGTGTAATTTTTTGATTTATAAAATCGAAAGCAAATATTGCTAAACAAAGATAGATAAACAATAAGATAAATGATAACACAAAAGGAACAACTTTTATAACTAAATTCTTCGATATTTCATTTAATTTATCACATATTTCTCGTAAAGAATTGAACGTTTTATATCCAACTGTAGCAAAAATCTTTAATCGAGGAATTTTTTCAAATATTGGTGTGAGGAAGAACCAATAAATCATCATTATGTTCATTATTCTGCAGGCAAAGATTCTAGACATTTCATCTGCAGATAGTAACTGAGAAATCTCTATTAAATTAAAAATTTTTAAAACTATTATTCCTATATATATAATCCATAATATTAAATATAAAAATAAAACAAATAAAAGTTTTATATATATCTTATATGCTTTTTTGGCTAATTCTGTATCATTTTCCCCTTTCAATTTTTTTCTCATTTTATATGGAATCAAATCTTGAATTCCACAAATTGAACAATTCACTTCAACAGTTTCCTTATATGAATCTGAACTTAAGATTTGATCTAGTATACACATAAATAAAATCAACAATATCATTGGATACAAAAACATAAGTATCTCTATTATCAAATTCATTAAAATATCGACCTCCTACACCTTTTATTGTATGTAAATTGCCTATGAAATCAACCAGTTCTGGCTTAAAATTTTTCCGAAAATCTTTTTATGAGACTTTCTCCTCTTAAACATCTAAGAACAATATCTATTTTGATTTCAACAGCAAACCTTGCTTATCTTCTTATAAAAAATATGCCCCTTTTCAATAAACAAATTTTTATTATTTTACTTGTCTATTGTAAAGGGAGCATATCAAAATTATATTAAGTTAGGTTTTTATTTTATTATAAAGGCTTTTATATAGACTTAATTTCCACTTACAATTTACAATACTGTTACTGGAGATGCATTTCCATACCCTTTAATGTAATATCCAGTACCACTATATGATTGATTTGATACAACCTTGATATAATATTTGTTGCCTTCTGTTACATCAAAAGATGCAAAATCATCTTTTCCATCACAATCAACAGTAAAACTACCAACTTTTCTTCCCAACGATGTATATAACTGAACTGTAAAAGTATCTGATGTTGTTATGAAGTTTTGTGTATTGCTATCCCAAACTTTTCCCGATACTTTTATTGTAATACTATCTTGTTGTGCCTTAAAAGTATCAGATTTGACACTTGATCTAATCAAAAATTCAAAGTCACCATTAGAATCCATTCTTTCATCTTGATTAACATTAAATTTAATATATTCATCCTCCGAAGAAGCCGCAAAAGCAAACGAAAAACTACTTAATGAAAGCAACAAGGAAAGTACCAACGCAAAACATTTTTTAATTTTCATTTCTAATCATTCCTTTCTTTATACGATTTAGATTGCCTTTATTTTTGATATAAAAACCTAAACAAAAACCTATACATGCTAGAAGAATTTTATCAATATCAAAAAATCCAATTAAAAATGCCACCTTTAATAAAGAAATTACAATCAAAATGATAATAGTAAACAATATAGACTTTTTAAAGTCTAATTGAATCTCACGAACAAAATATCCTATTGGTATCCATAATAGAATATACAGCAGAATATTTGTAAACAAATATTCTATTCCACCATTTCTCCCTGGATTAGAAATATAATGAATTATATTTTGAAAAGGAATAAAATTAAACATTTCTATACTATAAGAGTTATTCCAACTATATATTTCTTGCACAAAAGACATATGATTCATAAAAAAGCCTTTGAAATAAAACATAAATAGTAGAAGGCAATATAGTATCATAATGCTTATCTTAAATTTTTTTTGTACCAAAATAACTTTCATAACATATCCTCCTCATACTATCTTTGATTCTGTTACGTTAATATGAATTGATACCTTCCCTTTCTTGATATATTATGGAAATGAGCATAGTTTTCTTTTACTCCCAAGAAAGAGGTGTTATCATGTATAAATATAAAAATTACTTTTGAAAACAAATCTGTTATTTCTTGTCCACACTGTTTTTCTAAATCCATATACAAATATGGAAAGGATCGGCATGGAAACCAAAAATATCTTTGTCGTGACTGCTATCATCAGTTTGTTACAATCAAAAAACAATCTAACAAGCGAAGCTCTGGTTATCCCGTATGCCCGATTTGTGGAAGAAAAACTTTCCTTTGGCATCGGTATCCACATTACATTCACTTTCGCTGTGTTTCCAAAAAGAAACATCATTCTATCAAGGTTCCCATTGCCGCCCCTTTGTTAAAGAAAAAGTCATTCTCAAAGTTCGTTGCTGCATGCTTCAAAAGGTTTCGATTTTCGCCACAAATCATTCTTCTAGCTTTGATATTGTACTTTGAAAATGCTTGTTCTCTCAGAAAAATAAAGCGATTTTTGTTGCAGCAATATCATATCTCTGTTTCTCATGTTTCCATTTGGCGTTGGCTCAATCACTTTGCAGCGTTTTTTCGTTCCACTTCCCATTTTTTATTACAGAATGCGGATTTCCAATCTGATGAATGGCATGCAGACGAAACTTTCATTCGGATTCAGGGAATACAGCATTACCTTTGGATTTTACTGGATTCTGAAACCTGAACTGTGATTGCATAGCATCTATCTTCTATTTGTGATTGCCCTTCTGCCTATCGTCTGTTTTGCTGAGAGAGAAAGCAAACAGAAAAACAACCACAAACAATCATTACTAACGGTCTTACATTCAAGTTCTAGTATAAGAGCAAGAAAAAATTTCACTCTTTGGAATCCGCAAAAATTCAATTACTATTTTCCTGTTTTACTACAATTTCATTCATTAACATTCTTCTTTAAATCATCATGTACCAGCAGAAGGTTCAGATATCTGTTATACAAAACAGAAAGGTGGTTGGTTTTGGTTTTAAGAATTTACCAATCTGTATTTTCATCATATTAAGGTAACAGATTCATTAGTTTTTTCATAACTTTGCAAAAAAAAAATTGACTAATTATTTAGTCATTTCCTATTATATATTAGACTAAATATTTAGTCAAGTATTATATCGTCTTTTAACTAGGGCGTATCTGAAAAGTCAAAAGTGCACAAAAGTCTATCATATGTTATAGTT
>CAMMWP010000074.1 GCA_946500615.1 uncultured Clostridium sp.
AATGCAGGATAATATGCAGTTATCCTTTATATTTTTTGGAGAAATACAATGTTTGATTGGGCTAAACTTTATATAAGAAAAGGAAACAATAAGTTAGCTGGTACCTTTTTTGAAGAATTGGCTATATCATATTTATCGAGCACCTACAAGCAATACTCATGGGAAAAAACAAAAAGTTCTTGGGATGGTAATAGAGATTTTACATCTATTATTTTAGATAATATTTGGGGAGAAGCAAAATATAAGAAAAATTCGACATCTTTACGAAGACAAGATATTGACCCTACCATGATATCCGGTTTTTTAGATGGAAAGGTAAAATTAGTCTTCATAATAACTAATGGAACTATACCCCATACTATAAATAATCGTATGAATGAAGTCGGAAGAAAATGCGGCTTTAATGTTATTGGTATTACGCGTAAACAACTAGAATATTGGTTGATCATCCATCCCGAAAAATATGAATACTTTTTTGGTGAAAAACTATCACATACAGAAATTGAGGAAGCTGTATGTATTGAAGATATAACATTAACCAGCCGATTAGATGCTCATTTCGTAAGTTCCTATACTGAAGCAGAATTTATTTGTGGAGATATATATGATTTAAAAATTACATTATCTTGCAATACGAAAGAAAAAGTAATGATTAAAGAAAACCTTAATTATCCCCTAACTTTCTTAGAAGATACAACCTTTAATCTCAACCCTGGTTTACACCAAAGACATGTACTAGTTAAACTAGTTCGTACAAATACTGAACCAATTACTTTAGAATTTCAGTTGCAAAATGGTAGTATTTTACGATATGCTTTAGACGTAAAAATTATATGTAATAAAAATCCACAAATTGTTTATTCTCAGCAAGAAAAAATTAAAATTGAGATATATCGTACACTGCAGAATTTGCCCGATAATGTTGCCCACTTAATATTTTTAAAAGGGAAGTTAGGATATGGAAAAACATTCCTAATGAAAGAACTAGCCAAAGAATTCAGTTCTTTATATGTAGTGCATGTTATACAGTGTGAAAAATTATATTATCCCGGTATAAATTCCGTGAAACTATGCCGCGCTATAATGTTTATTAATTATGGATTTATTTTTGAACATGGTGATAAAAATTTCTATACTTCATATAAATACTTGCTACTAAAAAACAATATTGACAATATTCTCTCAGATAATCTACTGGAGGATTTCTTTGATGGGTGTATCGATCCGTCTCTTGCACAAAAAACAATTTTATTTTTAAGTAAAAATAAAATTGTAAGAATAATAAAGAACTCTCGATTTGCAAGACGACATATCTTGTTTTTAGATGATATTCACTTATTTACCAAAGAAGAAAAGACTGTTTTTAATATGATATTATTGCAACTGAAAAATGGATATAGTAATTCTATACTACTTTTTTCAGGTGAATACTTTAAATCTAAAAAATATATTTTGTCATATGAATTGAAAGGTATGAATACGGATGATATTATTGAAAGTCTAAAAGCAAATTTAATTGATATGACTTATTTATCATATAAATCTACCATTTTAAGTATGCCAAAACAGCCCCAACTACTTAGTGAATTAATATTATTTATACAAAACAATTCGCAATCAAAACTTCCGGCCAATAATATAAATAATTATATTCTCCAAATTACTAATAATCATCTTACAAATCTTGATTTTGATCTATTGAAAGAAGAGAAAGCTATTATTAATATAATTTATCACTTTCAAAAGGGTGTTAGCAAAAAACTTCTACATGCTTTAAAATTTAATGAAAGTACTTTGGATTCTTTATGCACTAGGGGGTATCTTATTTCTTATGATAATCGCTATTTGCCATGTTATGATTATTTTTATTATACCTATTTAAATACAAATGCTCAAATTCAACCTGATAAGAAAATGGCAAGCATTTTGCATTTAATGTTAAAAAATTTTTCTCTAGATCCATTACTAGATACAATTCAAGTACAGGCTTTATTAATACAATATGATATTGATATGTATAAAAATCTAAAAATTGAATTTAAAGAAAAGATAACAGAGTACATAAATAAAGGTTATTACAAAAAAGCGATGCTTTATGGAGAAATATTTTGTTTTGATATGCTGAGTCGACCTTCAAGTTCCAATAATGCATTGGAAGCTTTATTTTATTTTGGAATTTCTTTAATCCATTGTGATTCGCAGAGGAGAGCAATAGATGTATTTTCCTATATAAAAAATAACACTCCAAAAGATTCTATATTATATTTACGAGCGTCTGCAGAATTGATTAATAATAAATATAGCCGCTTTGAAATAGAGGACTTAATAGAAATAGCTATTGTCTTAAAATATGATCTTTCAAATTGCATCCAAAAAATATATGATGAAAATAATTTAACGTCACAACAAATTCGCATTGCGTATTCGACCTGCATGAACCGTATTATGATGATATATTTTCTTGTAGGAAATTATGATTTAGCCAAACAATACTATGACGATTATCATAAATATCATTTATCTATTCCTAAGTGTAGATATTCTTCCAAATACGATTCTATGCTTTTAGAATGGGACATGGATTATGCTAGAGGAATTGGAATCCAGAATCCTCAAATGGCTCTAAAACTTGAGAAGAATTGCTTTAAAAATTTTTCAGCACATATTGATTATAGAAGAAAGACATTAAGCGAAATAGACATTATCTTTTTACAAGCAATTCTGGAAAAGGATTATAATAATGCTATCCAAGAATTAGAACGGCTTGAAAATGATTTAAAAAAACACGGAATTTTAAGTGAAGCATTTAAAGCTTCAATACGAAAAGCTTACTGTCACCTTCTAAAATATATTTCTATTCCCGAGTTTAATAAATTATCTCAGTTAAATCCATTTGTTGACGATATATATACTGAGCTGTTTCAAGGGCAATTGGATGCGCACTTAATTGTACATGGTAGAACATCATATCTTTTGAACAATCTGCTTGCCGTTTTATATATTATAAAAACTGATATACGACAAGCCACGGAAATTCTGCAAAAAAATTTAGATATAATTTATTTATGCACTGGAGAATACTGCAAAATTATTAATCATAATCTTCATAATGTAAATGAGATAGAGTATGTCGACTGGTACTTCAAGAATAAAACAATGTATCCTAATACATATTATTTAGATATTCGTGTCTGGTAGACATAACTTTTCAAAATTACTGGAAGATAAAAGTTTTATCTTCCAGTAATCTTTTCCTTTTATAGCTTTTTGCTTTAAAATCGATCGTAAAGTTGTATTTTCAATAAATTCAGAAATTCCACCGAATAATCCTTCCGCACTATTAGACACAAGTAAGCCAAAATCACCATTATGTAAAATTTCTTCTGTTCCCGGACAGCGACATGCTATGATTGGAACCTCTAAAAAAAGTGATTCCTCTATTGATATACCAAAAGATTCATTATCGGATGGACATATATAACCCATACTATTTTTTAGTTCACAATAAGGCGTAGAACAGTATCCCATTAGA
>CAMMWP010000075.1 GCA_946500615.1 uncultured Clostridium sp.
GGGCTTTAAAAATATCATAAATAGAGAAAATGTTTAAAAAGCCCGCTATTGTTCTTTCTTCATTTTAACATACTGTTTATTTCTATTCAAATCTTTTTTTTATTTTTATTGACTTTATATGATTTTGCCTATATACTTTATTTACAAAATTTTAGAAAGGTGGTATTATCATGGGGAAAAAACGGAAAAAAAGCAAAAAAGAAACTATTGAATTGGCAATTTCTGTTCCTCAAAACAAGCAATTTGAATTAATTTCTTTTCCCTTGATTTCATTGTTGGAAGACTATAAAGTCTACCGCGTTGTAGTTGAGGGTGAAACGATTGGATATTTTGGATTATTTTCATCTGGCAATTTTAATTATATAGTTGTTAGAGAAAAATCCGAAATAAATGAAACACAGTTACTCATATTTCTGAAAAGTTTCATAAAGAATGTGGGATTGACTCCCACATTAAATCCACATTTTGTTGCATGACCACACAGAAAAGGACGGCATACCTAAAAAGTATTGCCGTCCCATTCTTTTAATATAGAGAAAACTTGAAGATTTTATACTTCTATTTGCAAAATCTATGTCTTCCAATGGTTACTGTCATTGGTCTTGACCATATCCATTTGTTAGTTGCTGTTGATGGGTTAAAATAATAAATAGCTCCATAACTTGGATCCCAACCATTAATGGCATCTTGTGCTGCTTTCTTAGCTGTAGAATCCGGTGTTAAGTTAATTTGTCCATCTCTCACCGCATCAAATGCTCCCGACTGATAAATGACTCCTGAAATGCTATTCGGAAATGAACTACTTTTCACACGATTCATAACAACTGCTCCTACTGCTACTTGCCCTGTATATGGTTCTCCTCTTGCTTCTCCATAAATTAATCTTGCTAACAAATTGACATTACTATTATTGCTTGAAGATGATGTGCTTGATGATGAACTTGTTATTCCCATCGCTGCTAAAGTTTTAGGTCCTGCAATTCCATCGACTGCTAACCCATTTTTTCTTTGAAAATAACGAACTGCTTCTTGTGTTTGGCTACCATATATTCCGTCAATATTTCCATTATAGTATCCCCATCGTTTTAATTTTGTTTGAATTTGTGTTACTTCATTCCCTCTTGAGCCATATTTTGATAGTGCTTCCACTTCATTGTTTCTAAGAAATATATACGCAATAACAGTTAACATTGTTATCACCATTATACTTACAAAAAATATTTTTCTTTTATTTTCTTTCAATTTCATCCTAAAATCACCTTTGCTAAAAAATCTTATTCTTATTTTTAGCAATATTGGGATTTATTATACATTTTATAAGAAAAATCAAGTTTTTCCTATATTAGAGCGAAACGATGTTCTTGAATAGAAAAAATTCGATTTTTTCTATTCAAGAACAATATCGGCAAAGTATGGATTCTAGTCCTATTTGTAAATCAATTAATCCAATTTTATAATGATAATCTAAATCCCTTAAATTTTGCAAAATAGCCTTTAAATCTTTTTCATTAAAATACTTTGCTTGCATTTTATATTTATTAACTAAAAATGTTTGATTTGGTTTCAAATTTAAACTTGTTATGATATCTTTGTTACACTTAAGAGCTATTTGTGTAAAATATAATTTTTTAAAATGATTATACAATGTAATAAGGATTTTTTGGATTGGTTCCTTTGCATAAATTAAGTTTTGTAATACTTTTAATGCTTTATCTGTCTCTTTTTTTCCTAAACTATCTGTTAGGTCAAAAATAACACTTTCTAATTTTTTAATACATAAACTATCAATATCTTGTTTTTGAATCGTTCCATTTTCTCCCGCATATTCAATCAATTTTCTAATCTCATTAATTAGTTCTTGCATATTGGTACCACAAACCTCTATAAAGTATTTTATATTCATATCTGTTATATTAACTTTATATGCTTGACAAATAGCTTTCATCCTTTTCTCTATTTGTATTGGTTTCTGATATTCAAAATTACAAATTTCTCCAAACTTATCAATTGTTTTATATAGGTTTGTTTTATTATCTACATCTTCCTCAATAAATACTAAGACAACACTTTCTTCTATTAATTTATGATTTTCTTCTAAATATTCTGCCAACCTATCTTTTATCTTTCCCAGTTCGGTATTTTTTCGTTTTCCTTCTTTTTTTAGTATTCCAGAATTTCTGGCAATTATTAATTTTTTTTCATATCCAAAGGCTGGTGTTTCTATATCAGATATAATTTCTCCAATGTTTGTTTCGTCAATTGGTATATAATTAATGCCTTTAACACATTCTCCAAATAAATGCTTTATTTTTTTTAATACATTTTCTAATAAAAATAGTTCTTCTCCATATAAGATATAAATATTTTTCAAACTTCCTTGGTTTAATTCTTTTTCTAATTCTTCTATTTTTACCATAATTCCTCCGCATATCAGATTTTTTATAACCTTTGTGCAAATTTAGATGAATGTGCATGACAAATAGCCATTGCCATACTATCTGTCACATCATCTAACTTAGGTAGTTTTTCTTCATTTAATATCATTTTTACCATTCTTTGTACTTGTATTTTATCAGCTCTTCCATAACCTGTCACAGCCTGCTTTACTTGAAGTGGTGTATATTCATATATATTCAAATTGTTTTGTCTTGCAGTTACTAAAATAACACCTCTTGCTTGTGCTACATTGATAGCTGTTTTTGCATTGTTATTGAAAAATAGTTCTTCAATGGCCATTGCATCTGGCTGATACATTTTTATGATATGATCTAGTTCTTTATTGATTTTTTCTAGTCGTAAGGGAAAAGATGTTTTGGCTTCTGTTAAAATAGCACCAGAAGTTTCTAAGTGAAATTTATTTCCAATATAATCTATAATACTATATCCTGTTATTGCAAATCCCGGATCAATTCCTAATATTCTCATTATGATTTCATTCCTTTCACTCTGGTTGGAAAAGAATTAATTTTTTCAACCTTATCTTCTTTTCTTTCGAATTTCTGTTCACATTATATCACAATATCATTTAATTTCAAGATTATTTTTATAAGATTTTAGAAAGAACAATAGCGGGCTTTCTTAAACATTTTCTCTATCTATAGCATTTTAAAGCCCGCGTTATTGTTCGGCGCCAATTTTACGTAAGTAAAATTGTGTGCAATCGTTAGAGCGAAGCGATGTTCTTGAATAGGAAAAACTCGATTTT
>CAMMWP010000076.1 GCA_946500615.1 uncultured Clostridium sp.
GGAAGATAGTTATATTTTTTTAAAATAATTCACCATATCTACTTTTTATTTCAGAAAATAAAGGTTCAATTTTGTTATATTTAGCAATATCAACATCTTTTAAGTATGCCATAAGTCCTATCAAATGGTTCATTAAACCATATGTAGAATAAAATCCTCTTTCCTTTGCAACAGATTGCAATCCAAACTTTTTAATAATATATAGTAACCCCTCAATCCTTTTAAATCCTTCTTTCGATATTCGAGGTTGTTTTCCATCTACTAAAAGACCTAATACTAATTTTTTTGCTCCGGGGCCAGCAATTCTACTTTTCTCTTTATTTTCTATGAAATGATTTTTTCTAATAATTTTAATAATTTGCCTCCTTATTGTATCTATAGATAAATTATTTGGTAAACTCACTGTAGAAAAGGTTAAATCGTCAGCATATCTTGTGTATACAAAACCAAGATTTTTCGCATACTCTTGTAACTCTTCATCCAGATTTTTTGCTACCAGATTACTTAATGCGGGACTCGTGGCAGCTCCTTGGGGTAATACCCCAATCAAATCATATTTATATTGTTTATAATTATAGGCATTTTTATTTCGAGGCATATTATACGAACGCGGTAATCTTGTAGTTGTACAAATTCTAGCTAGTTCAAATGCCAAAATATCTTTATAGCCTATAGATTTAAAAACATTGTATACATTACTTTCTGTAATACTAAAGAAAAAATCTTTTAAATCAAATTGTAATAACCACTCACAACCACAATGCTTCTGTGCACATTTTAATATTCCTCCATTTCTATTAAAAGCATAGGCACAGGGATGAATTGGAATATTTTTTAAAATTTCTTTATTTATGTAATTATGTAATATATGCAAATTTTTTATTGCAGCATGAATAAACCTATGTTTTCCATTCCGTTTCCTTATGGAAAACATTCTATAATTTGATTTATCAAAACGTCTTGATACTGTTCCATACAGAAAATCATAATTAAGATTTGTAATAAATGCTAAATGCATTAATGTAAAAATAACAGGAACGTCATTTTTAATCAAATTTTGGGCATAGCACTGTAAATCTATAATACTTTCTTTGCTAAGATTACCTTGTCTATTAGCTTCTTTTATTAAGTGATGTATTGACCAAGCTTCCACTCACTACTCCTTTAGTCTTCATGACCTTTATCATTGAAGCGCACCCGAGACCCCGATGGATAGATAGGTTCAATGATAGAGGACGGCTTTGCCGTTATTTCGTCAGTTCTTTCCAGAGAATTCAATCCGAATCCCCCATCAGATAAATTATAATTAATATTATCTGAATCTGTTCGCGTATTATTAGCGAACGGCTGAGCAGAAGCTTGATTAATACACCATTTTTTAGGTATATACAAACTTTTATTATATTCTATTTTATTACAAAATTTATTTTTCTTCAAAAAATCCATTCCCGCTTTGGTAATAATAAAATTATTGTCAATTAAGTTTAATATTATTGCCTGATTTATTAATGTATCTACAATCATTACGTCGCAATCCATGGCTAAAGCAATACTTGATTTTTTTCGTATTCCTCGTTTAATATGCATAAGAAATTCATTCATAAGTTTCTTATCTGTAATTTTATTTGAAGTACTTGTCTTTGCTAACAAATCAATTAACCATTTAGGAAAAACTCTGGAACTATCAAATAAAGCT
The DNA here is from genome assembly GCA_946500615.1 of uncultured Clostridium sp. Classification (GTDB taxonomy): domain Bacteria; phylum Bacillota; class Clostridia; order TANB77; family CAG-508; genus CAG-269. The sequence continues at coordinate 1,697 of CAMMWP010000076.1, forward strand.
TCTTTGTTTTCTGTTGAAAGGAAAAGAATTCCGGGAATATTGTTTGGAATACTATGATAAAAAACAATGTTTGACATTACTTTCCCAAATCCATACTTATTGTTTTTTATACCTGTTTGTTTTCCGCAAAGATTTTTAATTTCAACATAATTTTTTCCCCATCTTTTTTCTAAATCATCTTTTCTATAAACAATACGGCTAATGAAACATATTTTGTTACTTTTAGGGTATTTTCTTGTATAATGTTCTATTCCGGGAAGAGATTTAATGATATATTCTTCTGCTTTTTTTGTCCTCGCAAAAGAAATAATATATATCTTTATTAAATTATAATTCCACCAGCTTAAAAAAGTTTTATTATTAAAGACCTTTTTTAAAAATGTCGATACTTTTCTTCCGCTACCAATAGAATCATCAATAAAAATAATTTTATGGATTTTATGTTTTTTTAAAGTTGAAATACTTGCATGTTCGTAGCAATTGCTGTGTAATTTTGCAAAATTACCAACAATTGAACATACAAAATCTTCGCTTCCTTGATATTTAACAGTTCTTAAAGCAATTTCACCAGAAGCATCATCCCAATAAAAATTGTCTTCAAGGTCTCTTACACAATATAATGCAAATTTTTCTTTCGGGTATTCTTTTAATAGTTGCCCTATTTTATTATTGCACCATTCAGAAAAGGTGTCTCTTGATATAAATACAAGATGTAAAAGTAGATCATATAAAATCTTTTTTTCATCTTCTTTAAATTGGCTAAGCCATTTTTGTATTTCTTTTGAAGATTCAATATTTTCATAACTAAGTTTTTTTAAACAAATTTGCATAGACTAATTTTACTATAAACATAAGGCTTTTATGGTAAAATTAGCAAAATTTTGTTTGTATTTTTTTGCTCTTTTTTGGTTATAATTTTCTTATGAATGAAATAAAACCAAACAAAGCAGAATTAAAATTTTTAAATCTTGCATATGCAAGATTTTTTGACATTTATGAAGTGATTATGAATGATGATTTTTTTAATATTTCAGAAGAAACACGTTTTTTCTATATAATCAATATTGTTAATATTTATTCAGAATTATTAACATACGAGCCAATAAATCATTTTATAAAATATATAAAAGAGGAAAGACCACCAATGGAAGCAGAAATATCTAGTGAATTATTTAAATTTATTCGCAATATATTTGCTCATTTCCCTGTTTTTAAATCTTGGAATGAAGTGTGGGTAGACTATGAACTTATAACGTGGTCTAAAGAAGATGGCTTTATAAATAAGTTCTTAAAGAAATATGTAGGAAAATCGGAAGTAAAATATAGAATGTGGATACCTAATAAGAAGAAAATAATATATGTTGATATAAATTTTCCACAAGAATACAAAGATAACAAGATTTATTTAAAAGACATTATAAATGAAAAAAACGGGATAATTTTTCTTTGTGGAATCATGAAAAATGTTCTAAGTTCTCAATTAGAAAATATTTAAG
>CAMMWP010000077.1 GCA_946500615.1 uncultured Clostridium sp.
TATGTAAAATAACAAAATCCGGTCAAGCAAAACAGACAAAAGCAAAGAATAAGGGAGATGGTGGAAGTAAGACAAAAAACTTTGATATTGTTGATTATGGGGACAAAACCCCAGGATTAGAGAATCATCATGGTGTGCTAGATATATGGGCGACTCGTAATATTGATGGTTACAAATCAAGGGCAAGTAAATCGATAACAATAGTATTAACACCAGAACAACATGCAGCAACTAAAGCAGTATATCGTGATTGGCTGTATGAAAGAACTGGTAAAAAAGTCGGAGAAAAAATTGATTGGACGAATGTATCACCAAAAGAAATTCAAGCTCTATCAGAAGCTATGTTTGATGCAGCAAACGTACCAGTGTCAGCAAGAAACAATTATTATAGAGAATTCAATAAATACATTTATTCATTAGGAGATTAGGAGGCGTTAAAAATGGATGTTTTGAAGATACTAGATAGAATCAAAAATACTCCGGATTGTATTGTATATAGTCCTTGTGGATTACCATTATTGAATGAAGAGGTTAGGATACCAGATGATTTGAGAGTGTTTTACGAAAATTGTGGCGGTATCTCTCTATTCGCCGATAGGGAGTATGGATTTACAATTGTAAGACCACAAGAAATGGTGTTAGCTAATCCAGTAATTGTTGGAGAACTTTGTGAGGAAGATATATCATCAGAGTGGTATATTATTTGTAAAGATGTTGAGAACAACTATATTACTATTGATTTATCAAAAGAAAGATTAGGAAAGTGTTATGATAGTTTTTGGGATAGACATGGGATAGCTGGAGAATGTACTGTTGTTGCTAAAAATTTTACGGAATTGTTATGGCAGTTGTTTAACAGCCAGGGTAAAAGTCTATTTTGGCTAAATAGTGATTTTGTATATATAGGTGATGCATATGATTAAGTGTAAAGTTAGAGAATATTCGATATAACAAAAACACTTATCCAAATCTGTCATAGATCCATTAATTAAAGGATTCCTTCATAAATAGAGGGTTAAGGTTAATACTTTTCTACCCGGATTTTCTGAGTGATGCCCTATGGCTGAAGTGGAGAAAAGCCCCCAGCCTTTAACCTGCTCACATTTCGACCTTGAGAAATTTGCCGTTTTGGGCTGGAATTCCTGTTTCCCAAATCGATCCAACAAGCCCAAATACTCCCTTGATGGTACATCTTTCCAAGCGCAGCCGAAAAAATGGCATACGGGCAGCCACAGCACCTCACAAGTGCAGAAAAAATTTCTTTCCCAGGATGCTAGCTGTGAAGAATGCTGTTCCAGGCAGAAACGTGTTATTCACTAGAATATCCTCCTCCACCTGGGAATCCGTTGATTTCACGATATTTTGGACTTTGAAAGTGGGGCTTTAAGGAATGACAGTAAATCAAAATATGTATTCTTTAATAAGACACATAAAAATTCTTTGCCAAAGCCAAAAGGTACAGGACCAAATGGTGGAAGATTACAGTCACATCATGGGCTACAACAACAATGGGCAATTGATAACTTGTCAAAATATGGATATGACGCTAAATTAGCCCCAACTGTTACAATAGAAACTGGAATGGAAATGCCACATACGATTTATCGAATTTACAAAATAAGAGAAGAGATGCTCGTGTCACAAGTGGTAATGGTAAGTGGAGTTCAAGCCTACAAGATGAACTATCATATATTGTTTCAGATTTTAGAGAGGCAGGTTTTTCTGATTCCACAATTAATAGTGTGTTAGAACAACAATATAAAATGTTAGATAAACTTAATGTTCAATATGAAAGGATAAATATTAATGTGTATAATTAAGGAATTAAATAAAGATTTTAGAATAGATGCAAGTTGCGATGCATCTAAAGAAAGTGAAATTTATGAATTATTAAAATTTTCATCAATAAAAATACCAAATGAATATTTAGAATTAATACGAGAACGGACGGAGATTGAAATAAATATTCAAAATAAAAAGTATATTAGAATATGGGGAGCTAATGGATGTATCGAAATGAATGAAGCATATTTTATTCAAAAGTACGTACCAAATTCGCTAGCAATTGGTGATGATGAAGATGGGAATACTATAATATATGCTGAAGGGAAAAATGGATTTGGAGTGTATGCAGTTGCATTTAATGATTTAGATATTAATGAAATGATATTTATTTCAAAATCATTAAAAGAAATATTGATTTTTGCAAAAGGAATACAAACATTGATTGAATTATAACTTTTATTGTGGTGTACTTTAGAACTCAAAATTCGCTAAATCCTATTAAAGAACAAGGTATTCGCTTGGTTTGTCAAATGACATTCCACGGTTTAGATGGCTTTGTCTCACCCAATCTTTAACCTGCACACATTTCGCCCCTGTGAAATTTGGCATTTGGAGTTGGAACCTCTATTTCTTAAATTGGGCCAACAAGCAAAAGTCTCTGCTGAATGCTACTTTCCGAGCGCAGCCGAAAAAATGACACATGGGTGGACACAGTGCGTCATAGAGGATAGAAAAAATCTTTTTCCCAGGATGCTGACTGTGAAGAACGCTGTCCCAGGCAGAAATGTGTTATTCGCCAGAATATTCCTCCTTCATCTGGGAATCCGTTGGTTTCATGGTATTTTGGATTTTGAAATTGGGCAATGGTGAAAGTTTTAAGGTTAGATGATAGCGAATGAAAAGATGTTCCCTATTATTCATATGATTTGGTGCACAATGGTAATCGGAAATAATAAATTTATATTGGAATATTTAAAAGGTTAATGCTCTGTTGTAGGGGAATAACCTTTATTTTATTACTTCAGATTTCACCAAAGGTGGACTTGA
>CAMMWP010000078.1 GCA_946500615.1 uncultured Clostridium sp.
TAGTGCAATCATCTTTTATTGATTTACAGATAATAGAAGCTGATATATCAGCTATTCTTAAAAAAGCACCCCTTAATATACTTATATCTTCATTATTAGGGATTTTGGATTTTTCTATCTTCTCTATCAAATCAAAATCCTTTTTTATTTGGTCTATGTAAAAATTTATGCTATTTTCTTTATATCCTTCATTTCTCCAAGCTATATACTTATTTTCATAATTTTTATTTAAAGATATAAGATTTTTAATAGTTTTCTTACAGCTTTCTTTTTTGGGGTGTAACTGTATCGTTATTGCTTCTTTACCGTTTTTAGCTTTTAATTCCTCATTCCAATCCTTATACAACGGATTTATTATAACTGTGTTTATTTTATCGCCATACATTTCATCAAGAATATCATTTATTTTTTCATTAGCTTCTATTCCTGCAATATCATAATCCAGACATAAATATACTTCTTTTATATTTTTATTTTCTTCAATAAATCTTAATAATGGTTTTGGTGAAAGTCCATCTAAAGCTATATAATTATCATTTTCCCAATATTCTTTTGAAAGTGTTATAAATGACATAAGGTCAACAGATGCTTCAAATACAAAAACTCTTTCACTTTTCCCCCTCCAACAGAAACCAAATGATGTATCAGAACCTTTAACTTTAATTTTAAATTTCTTTCCATTATTAGATGTTGATTTTTTACTGGCTGATTTAGGCACACCATTTTCATCTGTTCCAAGAAATACTATATTTCCGTATTTAGATTCTTGATATATCAATCCTTTATCTACAAACTTTGCTACTACTTCCTTTGATATATATCTTTTTTCTGTAAGATATTCAAATAGCCTATCATTATTATTAGCTTTTACAGGAAGAATGAATTCAGACTTTTTAGGAATATTAATTTCTTCATTTGTATTTTTAGACACTTCTCTTTTTTCTTCTGAACACATTTCTGTATAAGGAATTTTTTGTTTTTCGTATACAGATTCATTTTGTTTTTTATGATTGGAAACTGACTCCGAAGAGTCAGTCCAACCATTTAACATAGGTTCTTCACCATATAATAATTCTTTTAATGCTTCCCTAAAATTTAAACCATAAAACTCTTTCATAAATTGAATTGGATATCCACCTATTCCATTTTTATGGTCATACCATTTATTATTTCGTATTGTAATACTATCGTGTGTTCCTGTGCTGTCTGTATATATCAATATAAACTCTGTTCCCGAAGGTTTTAATTGTTCGCCCCTTTTTCTAAGATAAGTTTCAAGACTTGAGTCATTTGCTCTTTGTATTTGTTCATTAGTGTAAAGTGCCATTTCATTGAACCCTCCCAAATATAAAAGCGGTTAATTAAAATAATTAACCGCTTTATTTTTTAAACTAAACAATTATTAAATTTAAATCTAGTATCTTCTTTAAATAATTTTCGTGATGGATTTCCTTCAACTCTATATATTTTTTTGTTTTTCACATCATATATAACAGACCAAACAGTATCAGCACCATTCTTTCTATCATATTGACACATAAATCCATATTTACCTGAAAGAATATCTTTTGCACAATCTAGTGAAAAATGATTATTTTGAATTTTAAGTGCATTATATGCAACATCATATCTTTCAGAGGATTTCCAATCATCAATAAATTTATCATTTCTATATTTTGTCATATTTGATGAGTTATAATTATTAGCAGTTACTACAAACTGTTCATTTTCCTTTGGTTTAATAACTTCAACAAAATATGGATTACATTCTACTACAACCATATCACCTTTTGTATCTACTATTGTTAAAATTTGTTGTGAAGCAATAGGAATATTTTTTAAAAATAGAACCGCTTCTTTTGTTGTCTTACATTTTTCCAATATATATCTTACCAACATTCCTGCATTTAAGCCTTCTTTTCTTACTTTTGGATAAACAAATGTTAAACCTATTGCTAATCCATATTCATTAATTCCATCTTCCATTTGAACAAATGCTGTTGTATTTCCATTAAATGAAAAATCATTTTCCAGATTATATAAACAATTCATATAAAGTTTTTCTAATTTAGTTAAAAAATCACTGTTCCTACCAAATATAATATGTTTTTCATCTTTAAAAGCAAAACAAGTACAATGATTACTAAATTCAAAACAATACATACTTAATAAAAAAGTATATAAATCCTCATACGAACTTTGTTGTCCTTCTGCAACTCCTTTTATCTCATCTAAAATTTCAGGATAGTATTCTTTATAGATAGGAATACATTTTTTAGCAAATTCTTTTCTTTCATCTGTAATTTGAAAAGTATGTTGATTTTGAATAAGCATTCCATGCTTTCTTAAATTTTGCCCCCAATGTAATCCAGCTTCATAATGTGTATTTTTAAATCTTACATGATACATTTTAACACCTACTTTATTTGGTTTTATATTAGTAAGGCCTTACATATTCATAAAGTAACAGAATAAAAAATTATTGTCAATGAAATAAAATTTTTATATACTTTTTATTTTAACTCTTTAAGTATGCTTTTCATAATTAAATTTTATATTATCCAAAGCATATTCAATACAACAAAAATCAAAGTTGTGTTCTTCATATGCTTTTATAATATCTTCAATATATTCATTTGTAGGAAACATAGTAACTGT
>CAMMWP010000079.1 GCA_946500615.1 uncultured Clostridium sp.
ATAATGCTGCCCATACAACACTTTTGTTTTTCCTGAAAAATTATTTTTCGTGTGTGGCAATTTATCCAATAAAATTTCTTTCTTAGCACAGTTGGATTTCTAGCTTTGGAAGTTGTATGGTAGAATTTAAGAACATAATATATATTTTTCAATTCGCATTTTATAATTAAATTCCATTTCTATAAGTAAATAAAATACTGTTCTTTTCCCCTCTACCATAAATTTCCCTCTCAAAAAACGATTTCCTTTTTCAGGAAAATACTTGTGAATTTCTCTTTTCTCAATATTCGTAATGATAATCTTATATTCTCCAATTTCAGCTATATATTCATTCATTATTTCAAAATCATGAAATTCTTCTTTTGGAATTTCTATCACTGGAGTGATGTCCTCTGTGTAATCTATTAAACATAACCTTTCAGATCTATTTTCTAAAATTGCTTTTTTCTCTAACACAAATACTTTACGTACATAAAATTGATTTAATTTTCCATATGTTTTTTTAATAGAAAGATTAGAAGTATTTTTATTAATTTTATTTATTTTTAAATTTATTAAATCTAGTTTTGCGAAATTTCCATTATAATCAGATAACATAATTTTATCTTCATCCCATTCAAATAATGGAGAAAATATAAAATCCCTAAATTCATCACCCAATAAAATCGTATGATATTGATAATAATCGAAATCAATATATATGATTCTATCATTTTCAGGACAAATTAACAGAAGCTTATTCTCATTTTTCAAAGACAATTCTATAATTAAATCCTTGAATAACTTCATTTTCTTTATTAAATTCAATTTATTGTCAAAAATCATAATTCCCTTATAATTATCATTTATTATAAATTTATTTTTTATAGCTTCAATAAAATATATATCATTTTCATATATTTCGATTGAATTTTTTGATTCCAAAATGGTTGAGTCTTTTAATGCCAAAATGACTGAATCTTTTAATGCCAAAGCATCCTCTTCTTTCACATTTGGTGGCAAAGTAAATATCGATACTTTGTTAACCATTTCATGAATTTGATCATATTGCCATTCTAAAGCATCTAAAATCAAATGTAACAGAAACATATCATCTTTTAATTCTTCAATAGAGTATCCACTTATGAATTTCTTATCTATACAAGATAATAATACATCTAATTTTTTCAATATATCTTGCAAATCATTAATATTTTTTTCTTCTTCTTCTAACTCCCCCAGTTGAAATATATGATGTTGTTTATTTATATTTTTCATTATCAAAAATATTTTTTCTATATTATTTTCCATAGTATTCCTCCTTTTACTTTCTAAAATTCTTATCTTAAACTTTTTTGTTTTTGATATATGTAAACCATCATATAGATCAAAATATAATTAAAATCCTTTTTATCAAAAAATATCAATTTAATTATAAGTTAGATAACTCACTTTCATTCTATTAAATTTATTCTTTATTTAACGCAGTAAATTCCCTTACTTTATTAACCATATCGTCATGGATTATATGATATTGCCATTCCAGATCGCCTAAAATTAAATGCAATTGAAACATATCGTCTCTTAACTCTTTCATATCATCATATCCGTTCACTGACTTCTTATCTATACAAGATAATAATGCATCTATTCTTTTCAATGTATCTTGTAAATCATTGATATTTTCTTCTTCTTCTTGTAACTCATCTGTCTTAAATATATGATGTTGTTTATTTATATTTTTCATTATCAAAAATATTTTTTCTATATTATTTTTCATCGCATTTTTCTCCTTTTATTTTCTTAAACTTCTTCCTTCAGCTTTTTTAGTTTTATCTTGATTTAATGTTCCATCTAAATTTAAAACTAATTTAAATTTCCCGTTTTTATCAAAAACTTCTAAATGATCCTTGTGAAGATTATCTAAATATAATTTATACCCTTTTTTCAAATAAGGAGAAACTTCCTTAGTAACCACATATATCGATTGCTCATGAAATCGCTGTTTTGTTTTTTTTACATTATCTTTAATGGATTTACCAAAAGCTGTCTTGAAAAATTCATCCATATTATTTACTGATTTGACAGTTACACCCTTAGTTTTCGAAATAACTTTTGTTAATTTCGTAACTTTTCCTATTGGTGTAATGCTTGCTGCATCTAATGCTGTTTTCCAACTTACTTGTTTATTTGAAACACCACTTATAACTTGTTCTAACGCAGAAACTCCTGTAATATCCGATGCAAATTTCTTTAATTTTTTATCTTTAAGAATAGGTGGTTCATATGATTTAACTGATTGAATTAATTTTTTTCTAGCTTCTTCTATTGCATCGTTTTTGGCTTTCATTTTTGATTTTAAATTCTTTACAGATGCCTCTACACCTACTATAACCGTTTGCTCGCTTCTTGTGGTGAGTTTTTTCTCTCCACTCTCTTTCTGGCTCTTTGTTTGTTTCTTCGGCATCATATGTTCCTGATACATCACCGGTACAGGTATACCCAATTCAGAAACTTTACTCTCTTTAAAATGGGTTTCATTATCTAAAATAAGACTGCTATTTTTTCCTTCAAGTGAAATTTCTTCTTTTGCGGTGAGGTGTACACTGGGAGGTCTGAAACTGGATGTCTTGTTCACTCGTTATTTGAATGGCTTGGTTGCTTTTGATT
>CAMMWP010000080.1 GCA_946500615.1 uncultured Clostridium sp.
TTCTTAGAGTATTGAAATCTAAGAAATTTTTTGTATCTAAAAATACTTTTAACATTCACATAATAAAATAATATTAGAATAACAGCAATTTTGGGAGTAACAAATATTGTTTTGATTACATTAAAAAGGGAAAAATGAGTCCGTCCCCAATTTCCCTTTTTCTTAAAATTTAATTTTCTCAAAACGGTCTTTTTCAAGTGTTTCTGGTACTTCAATTGGATATGTTCCTGTAAAACATCCATAACAAAAGTCATCTATTTTACAATCTTTAGCAATTTCTTTTAAGCTATCCATACTTAAATATTCTAAAGAATCAGCACCAATTTCCTTTTGAATTTCCTCTTTTGTCATTTTGTTGGCAATTAAAGCTTCTTTTTTATCAACATCTGTACCAAAATAACATACACCTACAAAGGCTGGTGATGCCACTCTAATATGTACCTCTTTTGCTCCTGCTTCCTTTAATGTTCTAATAATTCTTGTTATCGTTGTTCCTCTTACAATCGAATCATCTACTAAAACAATTTTCTTTCCTTTTACAGTTTCTTTTAAAGGATTTAATTTTAAAGCTACCAAATCTTTTCTTTTACTTTGTGCATTTTGTATAAAAGTTCTTCCTATATATTTACTTTTGGTAAATACCATATCATAAGGAATTTTAGATTCTTTTGAATATCCTAAAGCAGCATCTAATCCAGAATCTGGAACACCTGCTACAATATCTGCATCTACTGGAGCTTGTTTTGCTAAATATCTTCCTGCATTTTCTCTGAAAATATGAACATTAATACCATCCATAATTGAATCTGGTCTTGCAAAATAGATATATTCGAAAATACACATTCCTTTTCTTTCATTTGGCATATATTTCTCACTTTTCACTTGATTATCTGTAACAATCACAATTTCTCCTGGTTCAATATCTCTCTCAAATTTCGCTCCTGTGATATCTAATGCACAACTTTCTGAAGCAAATACAATATCTTCTCCTAAATGTCCCATACATAATGGTCTAAATCCTTGCGGATCTCTTACTGCAATTAGTTTTTGTGGTGACATGATTAGTAGTGAATATGCACCTTTTATAATCTTCATTGTATTTTTTACAGCTTCTTCAATTGAATTTGTTTTGATTCTTTCTCTTACAATAATATGACAAATAACTTCTGTATCACTAGTTGTTGTAAAAATAGCACCTTCATCTTCTAATTCTCTTTTTAGTTCTAATGCATTTGTGATATTACCATTATGAACAATTGCTAAATTTCCTTTTTTATGTCTTACTACCATTGGTTGTGCATTTTCTTTTCTACTTTCTCCTGTTGTTGAATATCTTACATGCCCAATTGCCATTTTCCCTGTTGGTAATGAATTTTGAACATGTTTTGTAAATACATCAGACACTAATCCTAAATCTTTATGAAAATGAATCACCCCATCTTCGTTTACTGCAATTCCACAACTTTCTTCACCTCTATGTTGTAAACCAGACAGTCCAACACACACAGGTGTTACTACATCTTCATTATTTTTGATTCCATAAATTCCATAAATTCCACATTCTTCTTTTATTTTTTCTCCAAACATCTTTCACTACTCTCTTTCTGGAACAATAGGGACATGCCAAATTGTTCCTTTAAATTTTTATTGTTTTATTTTTATCTATAAATATTCTATTTTCAAGCATAATTCTTTGATTTTTATCCTTATTTTTAGTTTTTTATTCGTAGGATTGAATGATTTAACACTTCCTTATTGTTAAATTTGACATTTGCTTATGTTTTTGCTAAAATGCAATCAGTCATAATTTATTTAAGGAGTTGTTTTTATGTATCATTTAGTTGTTTTTGCCTCTGGCAATGGCTCTACTCTACAATCTATCATTGATGCCATTGATAAAAAAGAATTACATTCTCAAATTGTATTGGTTGTCTCTAATAATCCAGATGCTTTTGCATTGGAAAGAGCCAAAAAGGCAAATATTCCTACTTATGTTATTAAAAATAAAAAATATCAAGATATTGATGATGAATTATATGAAGTTCTATCTCATTATGACATTAATTTAATCGTTTTAGCAGGTTACTTAAAACTAATTGGCAATAAATTACTTTCTAACTATACGATTATCAATACACATCCTTCATTACTTCCTAAATATGGTGGTAAAGGTATGCACGGTATGCATGTTCATCAAGCAGTTATTGATAATAAAGAAAAACAAAGTGGTGTGACTGTTCACTACATCAATAACGAATATGATAAAGGTAATATCATTAGTCAAACCGTTGTTGATGTTTTAGCGACAGATACGCCAGAAACGTTAGCATGTAAAGTGCAAACTGCCGAAAAAATTCAACTAGTTAATGTCATTAAGAAATTTGAAACAGGTGAACTTTAAGGATTGTTGTCCTTAAAGTTTTTTGTTCTTTTAGGTGTCCATTTGGTTGTCCATTTGGGGACGTTTCTCTTTGAGACATTCCTGGGTTTTTGTCCATTTAGGGACGTTTCTCTTTGAGACATTTTTATGTAAAGTTAAATCATTAATAATGAAAA
>CAMMWP010000081.1 GCA_946500615.1 uncultured Clostridium sp.
TAGACGCAAAACAAGTGATAACCGATATCGCCCATGGAGAAGCTGACTTAGATACACCAAAAAGCGGGTGCCAGTCTTATCCCTGTGGCAAAAATTACAAAAGTTCCCAAAGTCGTAAAAGCGATAGGAAACGTTGGAAAGACCGGGTCTAAGAAAGGAAAAGAAGGAGATAAAACCGTTTGGAAGCGGTTTACACAGGAAGACAAACCAAAACCTGATAAGAATAAAGGGAATCAATCAAAAGCAGGTAGTAAGAGTGGTACAACAACATCTAAACCTAATCAAGAAGAGGCATCAAAATCCGGTCAAGCAAAACAGACAAAAGTGAGGGATAGGGGGGAAAGTGGAAACAGGGCAATTCCATATCGAACAAATGGAAGAAATGGTAAACAGACACGTTTAAAAGAAATAGCTAAAGATCCAAAAGTTTCATCTGCATTACGAGGAGAAATAAAAAGGGATATCAATGAAATTAAACGTGGAAAAAGAAAAAATATTCGTGTTCCGCGAGGGTATCAAATGGCTCATAGACGGGGGTTTGAAGCAAGAAGAGGTTTTGGATATGAATATAGTGATTTAAATACAATTGCTGAACATAAAAGACAACATAAAATGGATAACTATGGAAGAGGAAGAAAGAAATGAATAGTAAAGAAATTTTAGGCGTATTATCTGCAAATAGTAATAAAAAATATGAGTATTTTATAAAAAAAGTAGTCGATTTTGAAGAAATTTGGGGGTTATATGATGATGGATGGGCTTCGGTAGAAGATAATGAGGGAAATCCTTCATTTCCTATTTGGCCTAAGAAAGAATTTGCAGAATTGTATACAAAAGATGGATGGGAAAGTTATGAAGCATCTTCTATAGATTTATATGATTTTCTCGAATTATGGATTCCAGGAATGAAAAAGGATGGGTATGGGGTATCTATATTTTGGGATAATGGAAGTAGTATTAAAGTATCTCTAGATAAACTAGTAGAAGATTTAAACGAAGAATTAGAAAATTACTGACAACTTAGAAAAAATGTGTTTTTAATTACGAATTTTTTAATAAACTATAAATGGTTAATAAGGATATGATTCATCTTTTTTAATTTATATAGAAGAAAATCACATGAAATAACAAAAATAAATAGGAATAAAGATTTTGAACAAGGTTAGTTATCATCATAACGATAATTCACCTTATTTTATTACTTCAAACTCCACCAAAGGTGGAAGTGAAATGAGCCACAGTTCTTTACCAAATAAAAAGTAGATTATAGCCCGATGACAAAGTCATACCATCCATCTAGAGAAAAAAGAGGAAGAAACCTTATCCTAGATTTATTTGGCTATTAGACGCAAAACAAGTGATAACCGATATTGCCCGTAAAGAAGCTGACTTAGATACGCTAAAAGCGGGCGCAAGTCTTATCCCTGTGGCAAAAATTACGAAAGTTCCCAAAGTCGTAAAAGCGATAGGAAATGTTGGAAAGACCGGATTTAAGAAAGGAAAAGAAGGAGAAAAAATAGCAAAATCCGGTCAAGCAAAACAGACAAAAGCGAAGAATAAGGGAGGAAGAGGTGCTACTAAAAAGCCTACAAGCCCCAATCAGCTGCAACAACAAGTAAAGAGAGGAAAAGTGCCTAAAGGTATTAGCAGAGTAGATTCATCCGATCCAAATATTCCGAATTCACAGCCGCATATCCACTTCGGAGAAAATGAATCGGCATTAAATCTAGATGGTACACGGCATGATGCAGGAAAGGAGCGCCCCAATATTACAAATAAAATTAAAGAGTGGATATTGGATAATGGATGGAATTTACCTGTAGAATAGGAGAGGATAGCAAATATGATGTGGAAAGAAAAAGGTTATAATTTATACCCAGATATTATTTTATCAGATTGCACCGTTTCAGAAATACAAGTAAAAGATAATGGACTGGTACTTATATTTTCAGATTATGGGTTTATAAAGAAAGATATGGATAATAAATATTATCGTACAGAGGGGGCTGAAATTGTAATAGAGGGATATAATAATGAAGAACTTTTTATCAAAGAAATAAGAACACATCAGTTATCAGAAGAAATATTTTTTGACTCTATGTATGATATTGAGTTTGAAAAACTTCTTAGAAATGTAAACTCAGGGAAATGGAAACTTGAAATTGTAGAGGAATTTTATTCAACGGGAGGGGGGGTATATATATGTCAAATAAGGGATGAAGAGGATTGTTTTTGGATTTATATTAAGATGAGATATAGAAATTTAATATATTTATGGAACAGCATAAGGCATGACTGGTCTATTAACTAAAGGCTCTTGCTTGGCTTTGTCGTGTAATATCTCCTATTATCCGTATGATTTGGTGTACGATGGTAATCGGAAATAATAAATTTATATTGGAATATTTAAAAGGTTAATGCTCTATTGTAGGGGAATAACCTTTATTTTATTACTTCAGATTCCACCAAAGGTGGAATTGAAAAGAGCCACAGTTCTTTACCAAATAAAAAGCAGATTATAGCCCGATGACAAAGT
>CAMMWP010000082.1 GCA_946500615.1 uncultured Clostridium sp.
CAAAGAAAGACGAAAATCTCATCTTAGATTTACTTGGCTATTATGACATAAAAGAAGTGATAACCGATATTGCCCGTGGAGAAGCTGACTTAGATACGCTAAAAGCGGGTGCAAGTCTTATCCCTGTGGCAAAGATTACGAAAGTTCCCAAAGTCGTAAAAGCGATAGGAAATGTTGGGAAGACCGGGATTAAGAAAGGAAAAGAAGGAGAAAAAATAGCAAAATCCGGTCAAGCAAAACAGACAAAAACAAGGGATAAGGAGGGAAGTGGAAATAAGTCGAACTTAAAACTTAAAAATAACAGTAATTCTACTTCTTATAAGAGACCATCTGGGTATAGAAAAGGTGTTAAGAAAAAAACTTGGGAATTAGCTGTAAGTGAAAGTCAAGATGGAGAAGTAAGATCACCTAGTGGTAAGATAATTAAAGAAACAGATAATTGGCATATGGGACATAAGCCTGGATATGAATTTAAAAAGCATCGGGAAAGCGCAGAAAGAAGAGGCATATCAAGAAAGAAATTCCTGGATGAACATAATAATCCTAAGCACTATAGACCAGAATTGCCAAAAGATAATGTATCACATAAATATGAAGGACCTGATGATTTAAATTTTTGGGATGACTAATATTATATATAGAGAGAAGGAGTTCTTATGAATACAAAAAAACAAAAAAGAAAAATTGCTAGTCACATCATGGATATAGTCGGCGGAAATCCAGAATTTAAGAGGTATAATGATAATAATGAATGCTCATCAGTGCATATCATGATGATAAAAGATATTCCAGAAAATGGAGTAAATTTTTATTCCACAATTGGAACAAGTGAGCATAGTATAGGATTAAAGATTGATGCTAAACCATTAAGATTAGAATTAATATTTGTGGCTGATGAAAAATACAGTAAAATTGAAAATATATTAGCGACGTGTGCATTTTGTATCATTAACTCCAAGTATAAATGTTTTCCAGGTGCTGTTTTCAATGATGTAATAAACCAATATATTATCGATACAGATATGAAGCATATTATTTTTGTACAGCCTTTTTTATGGGAGAATGATTTTCCAGAATTAGAGCTTGATGATAAAATAATTGAGTGGCTACTTGCTGTTCCAATATCTGAAAATGAATTGACCTATTCAGAGAAAAACGGATTTGAAGCTTTAGAAGATTTATTTGAAAAAAGACAAATAGATATATTTAATATTTATAGAGAATCTGTAGTATAAAAAATAAAAAGCTTAGAAAAAACAAGGTTAGTTGCCCATAAAAAATATGGAGTATAACCTTGTTTTCTTATTTTTTGTGTAAAATATCAAAATCCGGTCAAGCAAAACAGATAAAAACAAGGGATAAGAGAGACAATGGTGCTATAACGAGTGATTCAGTAATATCTAATACAGGTCAAGGTTTTTCTTCAAAAGGATATAATCCTCAGCCTAGAGAAAGAATGTTAAATGGGTATGTAAGAAATAATGCCAATCTAGAAATATCATTAACTACTCAATCACCAGATTTTAATAATAACAATGGAAATGTTGGTGGTGTATTTAAAAGATTTGGCGCAGAGTCACATGGTGGAGTTTCTCCACATGTACATCAACCACAAAGAAATGTTGCGCCTAATGGAAATGTATATGGCTCAGTAGGAACTAAAACATCTAATGGAGGTGTCACATCGCCATCTGCAAAAGATGTTAAACAATTATATGAATATTTAAATAATGAAAAATACCATTAAAGGAGGTAGTTTAATTGACAAGTGAGCAAGAATTATTTTGGAAAGAAATCAAGCAAATTCAGGATTTTGTGGTCAATGTTTCTTTGTCAAAAGTGTCAAAGTACAATGATGTAAGTATGCTATTAAATGATGTTACCTATGAGACTATTTACAAATTAATGGAGTTAATTGATGGTTTGAGGAATAATAATATTAGAGGTGAAATTATAAGTCTTCCTTCAGGCAATAGCATCAACTCGAATATAGAGCTTCATGATTATTGTGAAGAATATTTGAAACATTCAGATATATAAAATATTTTAATTTTTTCCTATAATGTAAAATGCAATATTGTTCAATTGAAGTATATATCACCCGATTTTGCTGGGCGATGTCCCCAAGGGCTAGGGTGGCGGCAAGCTACCCGACCTTTAACCAGCACACATTTCGCCCCTGAGAAATTTACCCTTTTGGGCTGAAATTCCTGATTTCCAAATTGGGCCAACAAGCCGAAATACTCGCTTTATGATATACTTTTCCGAGCACAACCAGAAAAATGGCATACGGGGAGCCACAGCACCTCACAAGGACAGAAAAAATCTCTTTCATATGATGCTGGCTGTGAAGAATGCTGTTGCAGGCGGAAACGGGTTATCTGCCGGGTTATTTCTGCTCTACCTGGGAATCCGTTGATTTCATGGTATTTTGGATTTTGAAAGTGGGCAATGAAAGTTTTAGGGTTAGATGATAGCGAATGAAAAGATGTCCCCTATTATCCGTA